>WRPF01000095.1 GCA_009773335.1 Caulobacteraceae bacterium | reverse complement strand
GGTCTCCTGCGCGCCGCCGGGCCCGCGTGACGCCGACCCGCGCGGCGGCGCCGTCCAGTTCGAGCCCGCGATGAGGCCGCGCTGACTCTTCGTCCAGTCCTCCCACAACGTGCGCGCTGCGGCGACTTCACGGGCCGCGAAGAAATCCCCCTCCGCAACACGCTGGAGCCGCGCGAACGGTCCGCCGGGATCGGCGCCGCGCACGGGCCGGAACACGCCCGCATCGTTCATCACCTGCCGTTCGACGAGGACGCCGTGCTGCGCGCGCCATGGCATGAAGTCGGCGGCATCGCGCGCGCGGAACGCATGGCCCGGTCCGCTGAGACGATACGTGCCCGCGAACGCCGCCCGCGCGATGACGCCTTCCGCCAGCAGCAGGTGCACTTCCTCGTTGCTGAGCTTCGCCAGCGCGCGCCGTCGCCGGTCGCCCTTCGTAAACACGCCATGCGATCGCCCGTCGCGCGCCGGCGCCAGCAGCGCGCCGTCGATGGCCAGACGCGCCAGCGCCTTGCGGCGGCGCAGGATGGAGAGCTCGGCGGCTTCTGCAGTGATTTTCATGCGCGGCCTCCCAGGTTCGGCGCAGAGATCAGCGTGGCTTCGAGGGAGGCGACCCACTGGTCGAACGCGGGCGCCTCGCGTGCGTCCTCGATCTTGCGCATCGCGTACTGCGCCGTGGTGCGGTCGCGGCCGAAGACGTGCGCGGTGTTGTTCGTAGAGACGGTGTAGACCGTCGAGAACAGGTACATCGCCACATGTCGGAGCCGCGCGATGCCCACGTTGCCGCGATCGCGCCCGAGGATGTCCACCGCCGCGACCCCGGTGGCGTAGGCGAGGACATCGGCCACCAGCCGCGCGCGCGGATCGCTCGGCAACTCGCCCGGCGGGGGACGCCGGAAGGGGAAGGGATCGAGGAGCGCGTCCGGCTCCGCCTGGGGATCGACGTGTGGGTCGGGTGGGACCGGCTGGGCGACCGGGACTTCGCCTGCGTGGGGAATAGGCATGGGCAACCTCCTTCTGCGCCGACGGGGCGTCGGGGCGTTTCAGAGGTGATATAGGAAAAAAGTCCAGATGTAGAGAGAAAAATCCAGAAGCTGGCCTGACGGTCCTTCGTCCGGCGCTAGACGGAGAACAGCTCCGGCCGCTTCCCCTGTGCGCCCGCGTAGCAGCGCTTGATGGCGGCGAGGTCGCTGTCGTAGTCGCCGCTGGCGTACAGCACGGCGGCGAGGCGGATGGTGCGTTTGGCGTAGTCGAGCACGGTGACGAGGATCGGCGCGTCGGCGCCGCGGGCGATGTGGTAGAAGCCGCTCTTCCACTCCTTCGCGAGGCTGCGCGTGCCTTCGGGCGGGATCGCCAGCACCATGCGCTTTTTCTCCGCGAATGCCGCGGCCATCGATTTCACGAGATCATGGTTCGCCGAGCGGTCCACCGGCACGCAGCCGAGCCACAGCATCAGCCAGCCGAACGGGCCCGTGGTCAGGCTTTTCTTGCCCATGAAGGAGAGCTTCACGCGATAGGCGCCCGCCGTCGCCAGCATGTTGACGCCGTCCCAGTTCGATGTGTGCGGCGCCGCCACCAGCACCGCCTTGTCGAACAGCGGCCAGTCGCCCTCGCGCTTCCAGCCGCCAAGCGCGAGCCAGCCGTCGCAGATCCAGCGCACGATCTCCGAGCCGATGCCGCGAAACGGCGCGATGCGCGCGGTGGTCGGGTCGAGGGCGACGATGTCGGGCGGCGTGCTCATGGGGCACGTTCGCCGCAAATCAGCGCGCGGTCTAGCCGATCCCTTCGGCGGCGAGGAAGGCGTGCGCGGCGGCGAGGTCGCCGACTTCGATGAGCAGCGTCACCGGCGCGCGCGCGTCGATCATGATGGCGACGGCTTCACGCGGATCGAGCGCCTGGATCTGCGCCAGCACGGCATCCGGGAACACAAAGGCCACGCTGCGCGCGCCGTGTTCGCCGGTCTCCATCGCACGCGTGCGCGCCAGCGTGACCCGCGCAGTGGCCGGCGAGGCGACCGCCGCCGTCATCCCGCGCGCGGTGCGGCCGGGCGTGTCCAGCGCCGAGCGTGGCGCGCGCGCGGTGTCGCGATACGAGATGCGTGCGGAAGCCGGCGCGAGTTCACCCTCGCGCAGCGGCAGCAGGAGCACGAGCGAGCCGCCCTGGCCGTCGCGACGCACGCCGAAGATCGCCGCCCCCCTGTTTGTCCCGGGAGGGGCGGGGACGTCCTGGCGGATGTAAAAGCCCTGCGGGTCCGGCGCCCGGCGCGCAAGCCAGGCGCGTTCGCCGCCGTTGAACCGCATCGACATGAGCCGGGTCCAGCCCGCAAACCCCGCGCGTGCGTCCGATGCAGCGCGAATCAGTACGGGATCGCGGCAGGAGCGGCTGGAAACCTCCGCAGCGGCGCGGCGGCCGAGATCGTCGGCGCGGGCGGCGGTCCAGCCGGAACGCAGGAGCGTGGTGCGGGCCTGGAAGGTCGACGCCTCGAGCGCCTGGCGGAGCGGCGGGGTGAAGAGGTCGCAGCGCATGTCCGCCGCGAGCAGGGCTTTCCGCTCGGCGAAGATCTGGTCCATGCCGGCCGCCGCCGCGGGGCCGGTGATGGAGAGGACCGCGAAGGAAAGAAGGAAAGCGCGCATGACCCGTCCTAACCCGTCCGTCTTGCGTTAAGGTGAAGGGATGGAGCTGAAGACCGGATTCTGGGCCGCCGCACTCATCCGACGCGCGGAGTCGGGGGGCGCCTTCGCGACCGTCTCGCGCCACGGCGATGGCGATGCCGGGGCTGTGCTGGTGAAGGTGGCCACGCTCGACGGCAAGGCCCGTCTCTACGCGCCTGCTCGTGACGGGGCGGGGGAGCGGATCTGGCTTGATCTTTCTGCGGGGCCGCTGGGATCGGACGAGAAAGCCGTGGACGCCTATGCCGCAAAGCGCGCGGAAAGCGATCCCGACCTGTGGGTCATCGAGATCGAGGACCGCGCGGGCCGGACGTTCCTCACCGAGCCGGTCGACAAGGGTTGATCAGGGTCTCGCGCCACTGAGCCGCGCGACGGCGTCCTGCGCGGGCGCGTATCCAAGCCCGGCGGCGCGGCGATAGTGCGCGAGCGCCTCGTCCTTCGCGACGCCTTCGCCCTTTTCCGCCTGCACGCCTAGCAGGTAGCTCGCTTCCGGATCGTCGAGCACCTCGGCGCGCTTCAGCAGGTCGACGCCCTTCGCCACATCCCGCGGCACGCCGTCGCCGGCGAGGTACATGCGCGCGAGTTCGCGTGTGCCGGCGGGGTGATACTCGGACTCGGTGAGCCTGTGGTACGTCGCGAGCGCCGCCGCCGTATCGAGTGTTCCGCCTTCGCCGGTCTGCTGCATCCGCGCGACGAGGAATGTGCAGTCGGTCATGCCCTGTGCGGCGCATTTCTCCGCGAGACCGCGCGCTTGCGCCGGTTTCGCGGCGCGCAGCGACATCGCGAGATCGTGTTGTGCACGCGCGTCCGTCGCCGCCGCCTCGCGCAGCAATGCGTCCGCGGCGACCGCGTCCGCGGGAATGCCGCCGCGTCCCGCACGCGTGAGCAGGCTCAGCACATAGGCGCCGATCGTCGATCCCTGGGCCTTCGCGGTCGCGCACGCCTGCGCCGCCGCCGCGTCGTCTTGCGGCGCGCCCTGGCCGCTGAACCTCGCGGCGCACAGGACGCCCGCGCTGAGCGGATCCTCGGCTGCGGCCGCCTCGACGAGATCGAGGCTGCTCGACGACAGGGCCCGGTTCGCAAGCGCCCCGGGCCACAGAGAGGCTTCTTCCGCCGCCGTCAGCCCGTAGCGTTCGCGCGGCCCGACCTGAGCCGCAGCCGGCGTTTCCCTGACCGCCTCCGCCGGCGGCGATGACGGCGTGATCCACTGGAAGACGAGGAACGCGGCCGCGATCACGCCTATGGCGATCAGCGCAGGCGTGACCAACCGCGCGGCGCCGGCGGGGGGCGTGTCGGGCATGTACGACTCCTGTCCGGCGCCTCAATACCAAGGCTGGCGATCCCGGGATACAGGCGCCCGGGTCACGGATGCGCCGGACCCCGGCGTCGGCAACGATTCTTAAACAGTATTCGATAATCTGAAGCGATGTTGTTCCTCCTGAACGATACGGTGCTTGATCTGGGCCTGCCCGCGGACACGTTCTCGCGGGTCGGCGGCGGCTCGCCCGCGAAGGCGCGGATGGATCACGCCATCAGGACGGGGCAGGAGGCGCTCTTCTCGGCCGGATCCTTCGCCAACGCCCATCCGGACGTGGCGTTCGCCATCGCCGCCGAAATCGCGCTGAGCAGCGAGGCCAATGCGGCGCTGTTCGTGACGCCGCTGCGGGTCCACAAGCCGGCTGAGGTGGCGGTGCGGCTGGCGTCGGCGCCGCTGACAACCCTCGCGCGGCTGCTGGCCTACCAGATGCGTTTCGGCCTCGATCCCGCGTTCGTGAACCAGCAGGTCTGGAACCTTGCCGGAGCGGCGGCGTAAGCGTACACGCGCGCCCTCATGGCCATTTCAGACCTTGCATCGGAAGCCGCGCGCCGCCGCACCTTCGCGATCATCTCCCACCCCGACGCCGGCAAGACCACGCTGACGGAAAACCTGCTGCTCGCGGGCGGCGCGATCCGGCTCGCCGGTGAAGTCCGCGCGCGCGGCGAGACGCGGCGCACGCGCTCGGACTGGATGAAGATCGAGCGGGAGCGGGGGATTTCGGTCTCTGCCTCGGTGATGACGTTCGAGCGCGACGGGATCGTGTTCAACCTGCTCGATACGCCGGGCCACGAGGACTTTTCGGAAGACACCTATCGCACGCTGACGGCCGCAGATTCCGCCGTGATGGTGCTCGACGCGGCGAAGGGCATCGAGCCGCAGACGCTGAAGCTGTTCGAGGTGTGCCGCCTGCGCGACATCCCGATCATCACCTTCATCAACAAGCTCGACCGCGAGGCGCAGGATCCGTTCGCGCTGCTCGATGAGGTGCATGAAAAGCTCGCACTCGACGTGGCGCCGGTGTTCTGGCCGGCAGGTTCGGGGCAGCGCTTCCGCGGCATGCTCGATCTGCGCGACGACAAATTCCACGTCTTCCGCCGCCCTGAGGCGGGCGAGAAGGAGGTGCGCGAAACCGAGCTCGTGCCGATGGCGTCGAACCACATCGCCGACATGATGTCGGCGCAGGAACTCGAAGAGCTGCGCGAGATGTCCGATCTCGCGCGTGCGGGGCTGCCGACGTTTGATCTGGAGTCCTATCGCGAAGGGCACATGACGCCGGTGTTCTTCGGCTCGGCGCTGCGCAAGTTTGGCGTCACCGAACTGCTCGATGGTCTGGCCGCCTACGCGCCGCCGCCGCGCACGCAGAAGGCGGTGACGAAGGGCGCGGCAGACGTGGTGGAGCCGTCGCGCGCGGAGGTCACGGGCTTTGTGTTCAAGATCCAGGCGAACATGGACCCCAAGCACCGCGACCGCGTGGCCATGTTCCGCGTGTGCTCGGGTCGGTTCCGGCGCGGCATGACGCTGAAGACCACGAACGGCAAGGCGCTCAATGTGCACGCGCCGCTGATGTTCATGGCGCAGGACCGCGAGATCCTCGACGAGGCGTTCCCCGGGGACGTCATCGGCGTGCCGAACCATGGCGCGCTGCGCGTGGGGGATTCACTGAGCGAAAGCGGGCAGGTCTCCTACATCGGCATTCCCAATTTCGCGCCGGAAATCCTGAAGCGCGCCCGCGTCGCCGATCCGCTGAAGCAGAAGCACCTGAAGAAGGCGCTCGAAGGCATGGCGGAAGAGGGCGTGACGCAGCTCTTCCGGCCGGTGATCGGCTCCGATCTCATCGTCGGCGCGGTCGGCGCGCTGCAGTTCGACGTGCTGGAAGAGCGCCTGCGCGCGGAGAACGGTCTTGAGGTGATGTTCGAGCAGTCGCCCTATCAGGCCGCGCGCTGGATCAGCGCGGAGAGCCGCGCCGATCTCGAAGCCTTCATGGACAAGAACAAGTCCCAGAGCGCCGAAGACCTCGACGGCGCGCCGGTGTTCCTCGGCAAGACCGCGTGGGAGATCGGCTACGTGCAGGACAAGAACCCGAAGGTGCGCTTTACGGCGACGAAGGAGCGGGTGGGGTAGGCCGCTCTCCGCGAGTAGGACCGCGCACATCCAGGTGCGCATACGATGCCCAGTCCGGGTGACGGCGGTGCGTGAACAAAGATCATTGCGCACCGGGAGGTGCGCGGTCCCGCTCGCCACCGACCGTGTCTACGCCCCTAAGCCGCGATCTGCTCGCTCGCGCCTTTGCGCACCTTGAAGAAGCGCATCGCGCGCTGGGCGGCTTCCACGGGGACGGCGCTGTAGATGCGGCCGAAGTGCTCGGCTTGCTTCATGGCGTCATTGCCGCCGCCGCACAGCACGGCGATCGTCACGAACAGCGGGCGCTCGAAGTTGGCCGAGCGGCAGATCATCGCCAGCGCCTCCATGTCGCCCTTGGCGATGATGCCGTGCGCGGTCTCGTAGTCGAGGCCCACGAGATCGGCTAGGGCGACGGTGAAGGCGGTGATCTTGTTGTCGCGGTAGAGCGACACCAGCAGCGGCGGCTTCAGTTCGCCCGCGCGCTTCTTCTGGTCGACGAGCTTTTGCGCCTGGCGGAAATCGTCGGTCATCGCCGTCGCCTGACGCTGCTGCATGCGCAGGCGCGCGCGCTCCAGCGCCTGGTCGAGTTCGGACGGGTCGACGCTGGCGTTGCGCTCGAGGATGGCGCTGCGCAGCTTCTGTTCGACGACGAAATACATCTCGTTGAGCAGGTCGAGCGGGATGTCGTGGCGGCCGATGATGCCGCCGTGCAGGCGCTCGTTGTCGCGGGCGCGGTCCATGACGCGCTCCATGGCCGGGCGTTCGATGCGGGCGCCGGCGTTGCCGAGCAGGCTTTCAAGCGCCTCGTCATCGCCAACGCGCACGATGGCGTCGGAGACGCGCGGGCTGACCGTCTCGCGCTGGGCTATCGCCCTGATGTGATCCTGCGACTGCTCGGACACGAGCTTCACCAGCACGTCCTCGTTGAGGACGGGCGAGCGTTTCAGGATCGGTTCGGCGACGGTGAAGGTGTTGAAGGCCAGATCGCGGAGCAGCTGGACGGGCGCGTCGTAGGCGTCGGCGAAGCGCTCGGCGAGTTCGGCCAGGACGCTCTCCTGCATCTCCTTGGCGACGGTGCGCAGCACCTCGTCGAAAAGCTGGGTCTCGCGGCTGGTGCGCTCGTCGGACGTCGCGAAGAAGAGATCGGTCGCCTCGCGCAGCAGTTCGCGACGCTTTTCGCTCGACGGCGCGTGCGCGAGATCGATCAGCTTGGCGAAGCGGGCGCCGTTGGCGGACATGTCGGGATCCCCTGGAGAAACGGTTCCGGCAGGTTAACGGCCGGCGGTTAACAAAGGGCTTCGGAAATTGGCGCGCGGCGGCGCAGTTCGACCCTGTTCCGGTCATTTCATCAGGGTGCGAGGGCCGCCCGCCGTTCCTCGATCTCCAGCCATTCCGTTTCCGCCGCGTCCTTCTCCGTGCGCGCCTTGTCGAGGCCGGCGATGGCGGCGTTGAACGCCTTCGGGTCGCGGGCGAAGAGGTCGGCGTCGGCCAGGCGGGCCTCCAGCATGGCGATCTCGGCTTCGAGGGCGGGGATTCGGGCTTCCAGTTCCGCGAAGCGGCGCTCGTCCTTGTAGCTGAGCTTGCGGACCCGGCGCTCGGCTGATGCGTTGGGCGGGACGGGCTCGGGCGCGGAGGTCTTCGGCGGCGTCGCCTGCCGTTTCGGCGCATACCCGCCGTACTCGCGCTCGAAGTCAGCGTAGCCGCCGGGCGTTTCCGCCCAGCGCCCGTCGCCCAGTGCGCCGAGGATCTGCGTCGTCACGCCGTCGAGGAAGGCGCGGTCGTGGCTGACGATCAGCACCGTGCCGTCATAAGCGGCGAGCATGTCCTCAAGGCCGTCGAGGGTGTCCATGTCGAGGTCGTTGGTGGGTTCGTCGAGGACGAGGAGATTGGCGGGCCTGGCGAGCGACACCGCCAGCGCAAGGCGGTTCTTCTCGCCGCCTGACAATGCCTTCGTCGGCTGGCGCAGTTGCGTCGGCGGAAACAGGAAGGACTTTGCGTAGGCCGCCACGTGGCGCGGACGTCCGCCCACCATCACCTGGTCGCCGCCGAGCGGGCAGAGCGTCTCCCAGATGGTCTCGTCCGGTTTCAGAATGGAGCGCTGCTGGTCGACATAGGCGATTTCCAGATTGGCGCCGACGCGCACCGTGCCTGAATCCGGCGCGCGCCTTTCCAGCAGGATGTCGATGAGCGTCGTCTTGCCGGCGCCGTTGGGGCCGACGATGCCGACGCGGTCGCCGCGCATGATCTTGAGGTTGAGGTCGCGCACCACGTCGCGCCCGCCGTAGCTCTTCGAGACGTGTCTTGCCTCGATGACCAGCTTGCCGCCGTCACCGCCCTTGTCGGCGGCGATCTCGGCGCTGGAGCGCGTCAGTTGCGCCTTCTGCTTGCGGCGCTGGTCGCGCATGGCTTCGAGCTTGCGGCGGCGGCCTTCGTTGCGCGCGCGGCGCGCGGTGACGCCGCGCAGCAGCCAGTGCTCTTCCGCCGCGAGGTGCGTCTCGAGCTTGGAGAGGGACTTCGCCTCCGCCGCCTCGATGCCCGCCGCCCAGTCGTCGAAGGCGGAAAATCCGCGATCGAGCTTCTGCACGCGCCCGTTGCGCAGCCAGTAGCAGACGGTGGAGACGCGTTCGAGGAAGCGCCGGTCGTGGCTGACGATGAGGCTCGCGCCGGAGAAATCGCGCAGGCGCACCTCAAGATCCTCGATGGCGGGGATGTCGAGGTGGTTGGTCGGCTCGTCGAGCAGGAGGATGTCGGGATCGGCCGCGAACGCGCG
>WRPF01000094.1 GCA_009773335.1 Caulobacteraceae bacterium | reverse complement strand
GTTCGCCCGCGGGTCGTCCGCCAGCCGTCTCGCCGGTCGGGCTCACGGCCTTGGAGCCCGCGACGCCGCCCCCTGCTTCACGTTCGCCGGCGCCGTCGCGCCGGGGCGTCGCGACGGGAGCGGCTGCGCGCGCTTCCGCGACAGCGTTCGAAGGCGCGCTTGGATCCGCGGGACTGATGACGCGCCCGCTTGAATCGAGGACCACCACATCCGCCAGAGCAAGGCCATCGACGGACGCGGCCACCAGCCGCTGGATGCCGAGGACCTGATCGCCGTTCGACGTCCCCGAACCCCGCAGCGTCAGCGACACCGCCGCCTTGGGCCGGTCGGCTTCCGCCTCGAACATGGTTCGCTCGGGCAACGAGATGTGCACGCGCACGTCCGCTACCCCATCTATCTTCAAGATCGTTCGCGCCAGTTCGCCCTGCAGCGCGCGCTGATAGCGGATCCGTTGGGCGAATTCAGTGAGGCCCATATCGGAGTCGTTGAACAACTCGAATCCATCGAGCCCGTGGATTGAAAGATCGGAGCCGGAAAGCGCGACGCGCGCCGCGTCCACGCGCGTCTTTTCCACCAGCACGGCCCCACCGCCATCGGCTAGTTTGTAGGGGATCGACTGGCGTTTGAGTTCAGTGACAATGGCCGCCGCTTCTTCTGTGCGCAAATTCGAGAAGAGCGGCGCATACTGCGGGCGCAGGAAATAGAAGTAACCCGCCGCCAATGGCGCCGACAGGGCGACGCCGATTAGTCCGACGGCGCGCCACTGACGCCAGGAACTCTGGCTCTGCGGAAGTTCGGTGTCTGCCATCTGCAACCGTTACAATTGCATCGTCATGAGATCGCGGTAGGCCTCCACCAGACGCGAGCGCACCTGCATGGCGAGTTCCACGGCCAGCCGTGCGTCCGCCAACGCCATGGTCACCTGGTGCACGGGCACGCTGTCGTCGACGGCGAACGCGCGCACCATGGCATTGGCGTGATCGACCTTGTTCTCGACATAGCCGATGCCGTCGTTCAGGAAGCTTGCGAAACCGCCGGCGGGCGCGGCGGGCGACGCTACGGCCGCGGCGCCGGTGGCGGCGGGCGCGTCGGGCCGCGCGATTGCTGCGATGGAGACGGCCACGGTCATGACGTCCGCCCCAGATCAAGCGCTCGCGAATACATCTGCTGCGCAAGCGTGAGCGCCGTCAGGTTCGCTTCATAGATCCGCGCGCTACGCATCATCTGCATCATCTGTTCAGCGTGATCGATGTTCGGATACTCGACGAAGCCGTCCGCATCGGCATGCGGGTGGCCTGGCTCGTAGACGCGCCGCGGCGGCGCGCTGTCACTTTCGACGCCGAGGACGACGACGCCCGTCGGTGCAAGAGAGGCCGTCGTCGGGGCTCCAGACAAAGCATCGGTCGCAGACATCGCGCCCGCAAACGACGATGCGGGTCCGCTCACCAGCCGTTGTGCGTGGTAGACCTCGCCCTCCGGTCCGCGGGTCGAGCTCATGTTGGCGAGATTTTCGGCGATGAGCTCCAGACGGCGCCATTCGACATCGAGTGCAGACTTGCCGATCTGGACGGCTTCCATGCTCAACGCCCCTGACTGGAGGCGACTGCCTGCGCGATCGCCGCCTGGCGGGTAAGCACTTCGACCAACGCCGTATAGCGCAGCGTGGTTTCCGACGCCTTCGCAAGTTCGAGATCGATGCGCACCTCCTCGCCAGCCGACCCGACGTTGCGCAACTGCGGCGCGGTACGCCGGACCGCGCCCGCCCCCTGCTGCGCCGCAGCCGCCAAATGGGCTTCGAAATTCACGTCCACCGACTGGTAGTCCGGTGTGTTCACGTTGGCGAGATTCTGCGCGATGTAGGATGAGCGCAAGAAGAGCCCGTCGAGGGCCTTGCCTACTAGTGCGACTGACAGCGGATCCATGGCGCTTTCCCTACTGGACAATGATTTCGGCGTGGAGCGCGCCCGCCGCCCGCATCGCCTGCAGGATGGCGATGATGCGGCGGGTGCTGACATGCGCGTCGGACAGGCCGCGTGCGAGATCGGCGACCGTTGAACTCGGGAAGGTCGCGACGACGTCCTTGTCGCCCTCCTCCACGGTGATTTCGGTATTGGTCACCGGAACGCTCGCCACACGCGGCAATACGCCTGAGACAAGCGCGGGCTGGGAGACCGAAGTCTCCGACGAGATCGTCACGCGGATATCGCCTTGCGCGATCACGACGCTTGAAATGCGCACATCGCCACCGGCGACCACCGTGCCTGTCCGTTCGTTGACCACGACCCGCGGAACCTGGTCGGGTTCGACATTGAGCGTCTCGATGCCCGCCACAAACGACGCGAGCTGATCACGTCCAGCGGCGAAGCGGATCCGTACGGAGTCTGCGCCATCGGCGACGGCGATCGGTTCGCCAAAACGTGTGTTGATCGACTCCGCGATCCGCACGGCGGTCGTGAAACTCGGATCCTTGAGGAGAAACCGCAGGGCGCCGTCCGCCCCGAGAACGTTCGCCGACACCGCCGTTTCCACAGTCGCGCCGTCTTCGATCCGCGCCGTGGTGGGATAATTGCGGCGGCTTGTGTTCTGATCCTGGTCGATACTGTACCCGCCCGCGAGCAACGGCCCCTGCGCGACCGCGTAGGCGCGCCGGTCCGGACCCATCAGCGGGGTCATGAGCAAGGTTCCGCCCGCGAGGCTGCGCGCGTCGCCGGTCGATGAGACAGTCACGGAAATCCGGTCGCCGACATGCGCGGACGCCGGAAGGCTCGCCACCACCATCACCACTGCGGCGTTGCGACTGTTGATGTCTTCCGGCGAGACCGTGACTCCGAACCGGCTGTAGACGTTGCTCAGCGACTGGCGCGTCACGAGGCTGCGGGCGCTGTCGCCTGTGCCCGACAGGCCGACGACCACGCCGTACCCGACCAACGCGTTCTCACGCGATCCCTCCAGTCGGCCCAGCGCCTTCAACGGCGCGGCGTATGCAGCGCTTGCCGTCAACAAAACGCACGCCGCCGCCAACGCGGCGCCGATCCACCCCATCGATCGCACAATCGGTTTCATCCGCCGAGCCCCAGGAGGGACGCGACACGCTGGAGCACGCCCGGCCGGGCCGCTCGAAGGACGGGGCCGTCGCCGGAATAGTCGATCTCGGCGTCGGCGATCCTTGTGGAGACGATGCGGTTTCCCGCCTCGATATCGGCAGGACGCACGCGGCCGCGGATACGGATGAGCGTGCGTTCTCCATTGATGTTCATGCGCTGCACCCCCGCCACGCGAAAATCGCCGTTGGGCAGGATCTCTTCGACGGCGACGCTCACTTCGGTGTCGAAACTCGCGCTGCGGCGCACTTCTCCGCGCCCGCCGAATGCGCCGCCGACAGATATCGAACCGGACTCCGTGCGCCCGCCCGCACGCAAAGAACCGTCCAGCCCGGTTCGGCGCGCCGTGGCGGAATCGGCGCCGTTGCGCGCTTCGGCCGTCTGCGCCACGATCACGACAAGGACGTCTCCGACGCGGTTGGCGCGCGGATCTGCGGCAAGATTCGCCAGCCGCCCGTCGCCGAAGAGATCTTCCGCCCGACATGCATTCGAGAACGCCGGGTGTAGCGCAACGAGAGCCGCGAGAACCAATACTGCCACGGCGCGCGAAAGCGAACTCATTGCTGCAGCTCCGCGCCGTGCTCGAAGTCCCCAGGATTGACCGCAAAAACGCCGCCATCGGCGTCCCTGACGGTCACAGCCTGCCCGATCCGGGCCGGACGCACCGCGACCGCCTCTCGCTCAACGCGCACCGGACCAACCTTGAACACGACCCGCACGCGCTCACCGGCGCGAATGCTCACTAGGCGCCCGCGAAATCCCGGCGCCAACGTGTCGCCCGGCCGGATGGTCGACGCCGCCATCGCCAGCCCGTAGCGGGAATCGAGGAACGCCTGCGCACGCGCATGCGCGCCATCGCATGCATCCCAGTCGACATCCGTCGCGCGGATCATTTCGCCGACGGCGATGGCGCGAGTGACCGTTCCGCACCCGCGCGGTTGTGACGAGGCTACCGGTACGATGTCGGCAGCGCGCAATCGCAGCATCGCCGCCGGATCGCGCGCCAGCGCGCCGAGACCGGGCGCCCTTCGGCGCACGAGGTCGGCCGCAGCGCCAGCCGACAATTCCATTTCCTTGCGCGCCGACGGCAGTGCAGCAACCACGAGCGACCCGATCCGGTCCCGATCGTCCCGACCAATGCAGTCGAGCGCGACAAGATCACGGACGCGCACCTGCGCACCTGCATCGGCGAGCATGATCTCCGGTCCCGCGCGCACCGCACAGACCGACAGCGCCGCTGCAATGATCGCCCCGCCCAAAGTCGGCCCCCGCTATTTGCGCAAGTTGTTGGCGAGCGCCGACAACTGATCGGCCGCCTGAGCCACCTGCACGTTCGCGGCATACGCCCGCTGGACGATCAACAGCCGCACCATTTCCGCATTCAGGTCGACGCTTGAGCGTTCGAGCGCGCCCTGCACGAACACGCCCGCGCCTTCCTGACCCGCTGTCGCCTCGATCAGGCTTGCGGCGGACTCGACGCGCGCATAGCCGCCGTCGAGGCGTTCGACATTGGCGTAGGACGCAACCCTGACGACTGGCACGTGGCCCAGCTCAACGGACGCTCGACGGTCTGAAAACGTCGCGCGCACCTGCCCGTCGGAGGAAATCTCCAGGGCCTGCGCGTCATCGGGCACCGAGATACCCGCGCGCAGGATCGCGCCGTTTGGCGCGGCCAACAGGCCGTCTTCGCCAACCTCAAGCGGCCCGCCACGCCACAGCAGCACCTCTCCGCCCGCCCCGACCAGCTCAATGAACCCGCGGCCGTTGATCGCCAGATCGAGCGCCCTGCCGGTTCGTTCGATCTCGCCCTGCGCATCCCAGTCGACGACCGCGGACGCGGTCAGCCCGGCGCTCAACCCCGCACCCCCCAGGTCCGCCCGCGACACGGCGTCCGCCGCGCCGATAATCTCGGAGAACCGCATCGTCGAGCGACGGAAGCCGGGCGTGTTGATATTGGCGATGTTGTTTGCAGACACTTCGAGCGCCTGCCGCTGCGCCTGCATACCGACGCCAGCAATTTCGAATGCAGCGCTCATCTTCCTGTTTTCCCGAATGCGGCGATGGCCTGTTCAAGGGCTCCGTCATAGGTCTGCATCAGCTTCGCGCCGATCTCGGCGCCTCTGACCGCCGACATCAACGCGATCATTTCGGTCGACAGCTCGACATTCGACATCTCCAGCATGCCTTGCCGAATGAGCGGTCGTTCGAGCGCAGCCGAATTGGGACCTTCCGCGACGAAATTGGCGCCGCCGCCCGTCGCAGCGGGTGACAGCCCTTCGGGATCGTACACGACGATCTGGCCGACCGGCGCGCCATCCTCAAGCACCGTTCCATCGGGAGATATCTCGACATGACCATCGCCGAGACGAATGTCGGCGCCGTCCGCGCCCAGCAACGCCATGCCCTGGGCGTTGACGATCCGCCCAGTTTCATCGCGTCGAAACTGGCCGTCCCTCGTGTAAAGCGCTGTTTCTGCGCCCTGAATCTTGAAAAAGCCGCGCCCGGAAATGGCGAGGTCGAGCGTCGCGCCGGTTGCGCGCAGCGCGCCCTGATCAAACCGCGTGTGGCCCTGGACTCGCGAGACGCCTGTGTTCGTCGCGGCGCCCGACATATCATCGATGACGACCGCGAACGCGCCCTTGAAGCCGGGCGCCGTCATGCCCGCGACGTTGCGCGACACAAGGTCGACCCGGTCGGTCGCCGCGCGCACTGCAGTTTCACTGATCTTGTAGAGCCCGCCCATGTCTCTGTCCCCAAACGCACCAAATACGAGAATTTTTCGTTTCGCAAGTGAGACCAGCGGATTTTTTCGCGCTTGAGGCAAGTTGCTCTCGGCGTCGTGGCGTGCGCTCGCAGGGCAGCGCGCGCCGCTGCGCGAGAAATCTCGCGAACGTCAGCATGATGGCGATCGCCCGCGTGCGAACGAAGACGGGACGCTGCTTGCAGGCGCCCCCGACGACACGCCGGGCGCCCAAACCGAGCCGCAGTCGACGGACCTTCGACGCATTGATCGTCATGGAAGCGCAAGCGACGTGGGAATTCCCGCGTACGCCAAGCCTTCAATTTTGCCGCACATACCGCAGTGCCCGAGCAAAGTTCCAGCGTCGCAGACAATACCCGCGTTCACGAGCCTCACCGCTCATTTTCTGCAAGCCGGAGTACGGCCCGGGCGTGAACCGCGTTCCGGATTATTCCCGATTTCTCCCGATTGGCAGATCGACTGTTTGCAGAGCGCCCAACGGGCGAAGCCGGTGACGGCCTCCCGCCCGGGCGGGAGCATTGCGCCGTGGGAGGACCAGATGGCACGCAGGCGGCGGTCGGTGAAAGGAACGGCGACTATCTTAGCCGGACAGTTGACTTTTGACTTCGACGAGAAGCCAAGCAGCGGTTCACCTGCGCGCGCACCAGTCGCAGGCCTGACGACGAGCGACAAGATCATCCTGCGTCGCGCACCTGCCCGCTCCACATCGCCCCAATTTCATCCTGGCTGCCTCGGCAAGCGCTCCCCCGCACCACTACCTGGTGAACCGCCGCTCAACACAAAGCGAGCCGCGCACTTGCTCGGCAAGCGTATGAAATGGCTTGAGACGGTACGCCACCGCCCGAACTCGCCGCCCTGGATCAAGACCGGCGGCGGCTTTGAGTATTTCGAGAGCCAACTCAATTGGTGGCGCGAGTTACTCAATGATGGCCCCGGCGATGCTGAGTAACTGAGCCGCGTCGGCGTGGACGTTGGCCAGCAGGGGTCAGAATGTGCAGAAAGGTGTGGTGGGCAGGATACGCATTCTGCTGCGCAAAATGCCGACGAACCTGACGGCCCGTCGCGGCGACGGCTTGGCCGGCGAACCGCACGCCCGGTGCTTCGCTATTTAAGGCATCGGGAAAAACGGCGAACACAAGGAGAAATGGGCTCTAGCGAAAGGCGGGCGCCTCGGCCGACCATAAAGCAACGAAAGCTCGCCGAGGAGGTCATTCCGTGCAGTCGACAACCACTCCAGGCTTCCGCCGCTTATTCGGCCGATCCACCCGACCAACACCAGCCTCTAGGTCAAACGTCACATTCGGCGTGCGTCTGACCGGCGGCGAATATGCAGAGATTGCCGCAGTCGCCGCAAAACTGGACGTCACTATCACGGCCCTGATGCGCACCTCCGCGCTCATCACGGCCCGGATGGCCCCGGCGCTGCTCACGCAGGAAGCAATCGCAGTCTATCGCGCTGGTCAGGGCGCGAGCGCTGCATCCAGGGTACTCGCTCAACTACTCAGCGAAAGGCGTGCGGGCGGCGTGAACGGCGACGTTCGCAGCGCAATCGAACGGGTCGCGGTCGAAGTATCGGCTTGCCGAGACGCCTACCTTCGATTGACCGCCGCCCACATGCGCCGCGCCGCATCAGTCCGAGCGGCGTTGCGCCCGGCGCGTTCGCGGCGCAGGCGCGCGCCATGAACGAAGAGCCGCCAATGGTTTTCACCGATGCATGGAGGACGACGGCGCAAGCGCCCGGATTCCTGAAGTCGAAGCGCGAGGCGTTGTGGGAGCTGCGCGGGCGTCCCGATCACAATTTCCCCGCGCCTGCGCGGTACGGCGAAAAACTTGACCTCCGATCGCCGCTCTCGGTGCGACACTTGTCGGACCGTAGGGAGCGAGGTGCAAGACGACGCACTTCGGTAAAGCCGGAAGCGCGCTCTCCCGCTGCGAACCCCAAGGTACACTCGACCTGCCTCGCGTCAGCGCCGATATCCTTTTCCACCGTCATGGTCCCCGTACGGGTAGATGCACATGCGAGCGGACCCATCGGTGATCGCGATTTTTCGATCCGCCCCCTCCTACCCGCTTGTCTGCGCACGCTGGTCGCCGCGATTTGCGCGGACGTCCCTCTCGGAGACGAACGTGGGAACCATGCCTGAAGACGAGCTTCCGGAGGGCTTCAAAGACGAATTGCTCGACCGTGAGCAGGCGTGCGCCTACCTCGCAACGATCGGCGTGAGGAGGCGCCCGGCGACGCTCGCCAAACTCTTCTCGACGCGGTCGGACGGCCCGCCGTGCATCCATGACGGGAGAAAGCCATTCTACCCTAAGCGACCTCTTCACGAATGGGGTGTCCGCCAACTCACACAACTCAGAAGAAGTTCGAGCGAGCGCCGCCGTCACATTCTGGCGGACGAGCACGAGGAATTGTTGCGCGGACCGCGTGAGGCGCGGTTCAAAACCGCCGCCTGGTAGCAGGGTGGTAGCAGAGAGGTTTTTGGCCGTTCCCGAAAACCGCTAAATGCTTGATTTTATGGCGCGCCCAGAGAGATTCGAACTCCCGACCCCCAGATTCGTAGTCTGGTGCTCTATCCAGCTGAGCTATGGGCGCGTTTGGGAGGGCGCTTCCTAGAGGACATTGCCGGCGGTTTCAAGCGAGGTCGGCCCATGATCTTTCGCCGGCGAGCGGGCGGGCTTCGAAAACGCCCCGGGCGGTGGCGCGGGCGAGGCAATCGGCGGCGGCGGCGCCGACGACCGTGAGCGAGACGGGCGCCGGATCGGCGAGCGGCCGCGCGCCTGTGGAGAGGACGAACACGCAGTCGCCGTCGAACGGCGTGTGCACCGGCCGGATCGCCCGCGACAGGCCGTCCTGGGCCATCACGGCCACCCGCCTGGCTTGCGCCGGGGTCAGCGCGATGTCCGTCGCCACCACGGCGAGCGTGGTGTTGCCGCGCGGGGCGGGATTGCGCTTGGCCTGGTCCCAGTCGAACGGATCTGCGGAAAAGTCCGCCGGCGGCCGCGCGCCGCCG
>WRPF01000093.1 GCA_009773335.1 Caulobacteraceae bacterium | reverse complement strand
AGCCTTTCTCGTACAGCGCCTGAGATCGCGAAAGGTTGGCGCGTGCGAGATCGGCGTCGGCCTGTGCGCGGCGCACGGCTTCGTCGAGCGCACGCGCGCTGCGGGCCTGTGCGGCCTCGGCCGAGCCCGCACCCTGCGCTGCGGCGTTGACGCGCGCCGTGTCGAGCTCCGCGAGCACCGCGCCTGCGGCGACGACATCGCCTTCGCGCACGTTGAGTTTTGCGATCCGTCCGCCGTCCATCGCCGCGAGATAGACGTATTGCGCCTCGCCATACCCCGCGAGCGTGTCGCTTGCGGGCTTCGCGCACGCAAACAGCGCGAGCGCAGCGAACGGGAGTGCGTACGAGCGTGCGTTCAGGCGCGTCTTCATCGCGCGGCCTCCTTCCTGAGCATCGACAGGATCAAGTCGAGAATGTCGTCCGAATGGCGGATGCCGGGTTCGCCAGCGAACACGTGCCGCCACAGCGCCTCGAACATGAACGGCCCCACGAACAGCCGCATCGCGATGTCAGGATCGATGTCCCGGAAGACGCCCTTTGCGATCCCTGCGCGGATGATGCTCGTGATCGCGCCGCGTGCGCGCTCGATCACCTCGGCGCGATAGAAGGCGACGATCTCTGGGAAACGGCTGGAGATGGAGATGAGCAGGTGCGGCACCGCGAAGACCCGCGGATCGAACAGCCGCGACAGCGCGAGCGTCGCGATCGCCCGCAGGGTGGCTTCGGGGTCTTCGGCGCCTGCGATCGCCAGCGCTTCGGCGCGTTGCGCGATCGGCGCCACTTCCCGCACGATCAGCGCCTTCAGCAGCGCGTCCTTGCTCTCGAAGTACAGATAGACGCCCGCCTTGGAGAGCCCTGCGCGGGCGGCGACGTCCTCCATCCGTGTGGCGTCGAAACCCTTCTCGATGAAGGCGGCGAGCGCGGCGTCGAGGATCTCGTCCGGCCGTGCGTGGGCGCGGCGCTTCCGGCGGCCTTCGGGGGCGGGCTTGGGGGACATGAGGTATATATAACTGACCAGACAGTAATATACAAGGTTGATTTCGTCGATCGCGGGGATTTCGCGGAGCCCGGACCTCGCTATCTTCACACCATGGACATGCTCGCCGCCTTCTTCGCCGCCGTGACGCCCTGGCACTGGTTCGGGATCGGCCTCGTCCTGCTGATGGCGGAACTGGCCACCGGCACGACGTACCTGCTCTGGCCTGCCGTCGCCGCGTGGATCACGGCGCTGCTGCTTCTGATCGTGCCGATGCCGCTGCCCGTGCAGTTGCTGGCGTTCGGCGTCGCCACCATCGCGCTGACCTATGCCGGTCGCCGGTACATCAAGGGCCGGTGGCTCAAGGGCGGCGACAGCGAGCTCAACGATCGCGGCCGCATGCTGATCGGCGCGTCCGGCGTCGCGGCGGGGACGTTCGAGAACGGCGTCGGGCGCGTGAAGCTTGGCGACAGCGAGTGGCGCGCGGAAAGCAAGGATGCGATCGGCGCGGGCGACGCGGTGTCGATACTTTCCGTCGAAGGCGCCACGCTCAGGGTCGTGCGCCGCGCGAGCTAACGCGCCTCGTCGAGCGCGGCGCGCAGGCGCGCGAGATCGGGCAGCAATCGCGCCAGCGTCTCTTCGCCAACCGTTGCAGTGAACGCGGAGATTGCCGGCATGAGCCGCGCGAGCGTCGCGTTGCGCGCCTTCAGGCCCTTGGCGGTAATCGTGACATGCTTGGCGCGGCCGTCGGCGGGATCGCCGACGATCTTCACGTAGCCTGCCGCCTCCAGTCGCTGCAGCGTGTTGGTCATTGCGCCTTTCGTGACCTGGAAGGCGCGCGCGAGACGCGCCGGCGCCCAGTCGCCGGGCAGGCGCGCGAGATGGTTGAGCACATTGAAGCCCGCACCCGAAAGCGCATCGCCCGCCGCGCGTTCGAGTTCCGTACGCACGAGCTGCGCGATGATGCCGATCTCGTTCAGCGCCTTGAACGCGACGGGATCGGTCTCGCGATAGCGGATGGGCGCATCCGCCGCGACGCTCTTCTTCATGCCTTGATGTGCTCGTCCAGTCCGCGCCGGGGCGTGGGCTTCACGGTCTTGCCGTAGCCGATGCGCGCGAGCATCTGCACGGGCGCCGCCGCCGTTCCGCCGAGCATCGCCTGCTGCTCCGCGTAAAGATCGGCCATTTCGGTGAATTCCTCCAGCGCCATGCTCCATGGATGCATGGCGAGGCCCTGCGCCGTGGCGGCGAGATTCATCCGCGCATAGGCGCGGCCGACGCCGATCTGCGTGGCGCGCGTGTTGTCGGCGCTCCTGAGCCACACAAACGCGGGCGCGGTGTCGGCGAGCTTCTTCCAGATCTTCGCGCCTTCCCTGTTGGCGGTCGACTCCGGATTGAGCATCGTTTCGCGCGAGAGCAGTCCCAGCGCCTTCATTGCTTCCATCGCAATGCCGTCCATCGCGAGTCCGTCGCGGTGCTTGGCGATTTCCGCAGCGCCGATGCGCATCACGTCCACGCTTTCCTTGAGCGCCGCCGGTGTCGCCATCTCACGCGACCAGCCGCGCCAGACAAGATCGCGCATCCTCGCGACGCGTTCCGGCGCGCTGGCGAAGCCGCTCTCGAATCCTGGCCCTGCCGCGAGCACAGTTTGCAGCGCGCCATCCTCGGGAATTTTTCCGGCGTCGAAGGGTTCGCGATTGGTGCGTCGCTGGGTGATCTGGGCGTAGAGCGGGTCCTTCGCGATCGATGCATCGGGCGTGAGGCGGATATGGGCGATGGGCCGTAGGTCGAGCACGGGCTGGGGCTCGCCATCGGGCCACAGCGTGATGTCAGCGCGATGGCCGTTCTGGCGGGCGGCGATGTCGAGGAGTTCGAGAAATGCGCCGCAGCCGATGACGATCTGGCGGTTCGGCGGGTCGGTGGCAGGCAGGAGGCGCGTCAGGTCGGGCGAGAGCACGATCTCGTTCTCGCCGGGCAGCGCTACGAGCCAAGGCTGCATGTTATGCGGGTTCGGCGCGAGGATCGCGTGCGCAAGCGCATGGCGTCGCGGATCGGCTTCGCCTGCGCCCGGCGTGCGCCAGGCGGCGTAGGCGTCCGGAAGGTTCGATGGCGCACAGCCGCTTGCGGCGAAAGGCGTGGCGGCGAGCAGGGCGAGGACGTGGCGCCGAGAAGTGATGGGGGACGGCATGGCGTTCACCTCATTCTACGTTGAACCATGATGGTTCAATATTGAACGAAATGCGCGATGTCAACGCCGCGTCATGTGGCGCGGCTTCAGCGCGGCGCGCTGGTCATGGAGACGAAGACGTCCTCAAGGTCGGGTTCCTCGGTCTTCAGGTCGCGGATCGAGATGCCGGCGGCCTTCACGCGGTCGAGCAGGCTTTCCACCGTGTGGTCGGCGCTGCGGAAATTGAGCGCGAACGAGCCGTCGGCGCGCAGGTGCGGATCGAGATCCTCGAAGCCTTTCGGCATCGTCGCAAATTCCTGCTGCGGCGCAATGACGAGCGTGCGCTTGTCGAGCCGGCGCAGGATCTGCGGCGTCGGTTCGCACGCGATGACCTCGCCGTGGTTGATGATCGCGATGGTGTCGCAGAGCTCCTGCGCTTCCTCGAGATAATGCGTGGTGAGCACGATAGTGACGCCCTGCGCGTGCAGCGTCTTCACGTACTCCCAGAGCTGGCGGCGCAGTTCCACGTCCACGCCCGCCGTCGGTTCGTCGAGCACGACGACCGGCGGCGCGTGCACCAGGGCCTTGGCCACGAGCAGCCGGCGTTTCATGCCGCCCGACAGCGTGCGCGCATACGCGTCCTTCTTGTCCCACAGCCCCACGGCCTTGAGAATTTCCTCGCTGCGGCGCTCGGCTTTCGGCACGCCGTAAAAGCCCGCCTGCATCTCAAGCGACTCCCACGGCGAGAAGAAGGGATCCATGTTCAGTTCCTGCGGCACGATGCCGATGGCGCCGCGGGCGTTGCGCGGGTCGGCGTCGATATCGACGCCCCAGATCGAGGCGCGGCCGCCGGTCTTCACCACGAGGCCGCCAAGGATGTTGATGAACGTCGACTTGCCCGCGCCGTTGGGGCCGAGCAGTCCGAAGAAGGAGCCGCGCGGAATGGCGAGGTCGATGCCCTTGAGCGCCTGCTTGGGCGGGTTCTTGCGGTCGCCGCGATAGGTCTTTTCCAGCCCGCGCGCCTCGATGGCGAAGTCGGGTGCGGGCGGGTTCGGATCGCGCATGGATAATCCTTCCTGGAGCCGGACGTTCCGTCCTTCCCCGCGAGGGGAAGGTGGCTCGCGGCAAGGCCGCGAGACGGATGGGGCGGTGAGCTGCCTGTAGAAAGCGAGCCGCCGCCCCATCTGTCAGCGCGTGCCGCGCTGACAGCTTCCCCTCGCGGGGAAGCACGGAAACCAGCGGGGACCTTGCTGGAGACGACCGCCGGAGGCGCGTTGACGCGCCAAGGCGGCTCGCTCTAGGTACGGGTCGTCGGCGATGAATTCAATCACAGAGCTTCTGCGGAAATGGCCACGCCCTACGCCCCCGATACCAGGAGCCCCGCCGCGCCGGAGGTCATCACGGCGTCGTCGAAGCGCGTGAAGTGCGACGGCGGCGGCGGGGCGCTGGGCCATCCGGTCGTGTTTTACGACATGGGCGAGGCGGATTTCGTGGAGTGCCTCTATTGCGACCGCCGCTTCGTGCTCGCCCCCGGCGCCGGTGACCACGATCACTGACGAGGCGGATTCGTCCGTAGAGGCGCGCAGCCTCGCGCAGCGGATCGGCTTCTGGGTCGGGCCTGCGCTGTTCGCGCTCATCGCATTTGCTGTTCGCCCTACCGAGGGCCTTCCCGTCGAAGCGTTGCGCATGGCGGGTCTCGCCGCGTGGGTCGCGGTGTGGTGGGCCACCGAAGCCATCCCGATCGCGGCGACATCGCTCCTGCCGCTGGTGATCATTCCGCTCGCGGGCGCGGGCTCGGAAAAGCAGGCTGCGGCGCCCTACGCCAATCCGATCGTGATGCTGCTGCTGGGCGGGTCGTTCACCGCGCTCGCCATCGAACGCTGGAACCTGCACCGGCGCATCGCGCTCAATGTGCTGGCGCGCGTCGGCGACCGACCGCGCGCGATGGTGTTCGGCTTCATGCTGACCACGGCCTTCATCTCGATGTGGATTTCCAACACGTCGACGGCGCTGATGATGATGCCCATCGCGCTCTCCACCGCCGCCGCCGCGACGAGCGGGGCGGCGCGCGACAAGTTCGCCGCCGCCATGGTGCTCGGCGTCGCGTATGCGGCCTCCATCGGCGGCGTGGCCACGCCCATCGGCACGCCGACGAACCTCATCGCCATGGGCTGGATGAAGGAAGAACTCGGGCGCACCGTGTCGTTCGCGGACTGGATGGCGCTCGGCGTGCCGACGATGCTGTTCCTGATCCCGGCGGCGTGGCTGCTGGTGACGTGGCGCATGGGTCTCAAGGGCGGCGCCGACAGGGGCGCTGCGGGCGAGATCCGGCGCGAGCTTGTCGATCTCGGCGCGATGACCACGCCCGAAGCGCGCGTGCTGTGGGTGTTTGCGCTGGTGATCGCGCTGTGGGTGTCGGGCGAGTTCTTCCGCACCAATCTCGGCCTCACCGGCGTCACCGACATGAGCATCGTCATCGCCGGCGCCATCGCGATGATGTTCATTCCCGCAGGACGCACGGCGCCGCGGCGGCCGCTGCTGACGTGGGATGAAGCCAAGCGCGCGCCGTGGGGCGTGATGCTGCTCTATGGCGGGGGCATTTCGCTTGCCGAGGCGATGGAGCGCACCAAGCTTGCGGCATGGATGGGCGACCAGCTCGGCGTGCTCGCGGGCGCGCCGCCCGTGGTGATCGTGCTCGCGGTGACCGCGCTCGTGATCGTGCTGACGGAATTCATGTCCAACGTCGCCACCATCACCATGCTGCTGCCGGTGCTCGGCGTGCTGGCGAAGGCCACCGGAGTCGATCCGCTGACGATGATCGTGCCGGCGGCGATCGCGGCGTCATGCGGGTTCATGATGCCGGCGGGCACGGGCCCGAACGCAGTGGCGTACGGCACGGGCAAGACATCGGTCGCGCAGATGATGCGACGCGGCGCGGGCGTGAACATCGCCGCGCTCGTCATCCTGACCGCCGTGGGCCTGTGGATCGCGCCGCGCCTGTTCGGCTGACCGCCCCGCTCAGGACCCGGAGATGAATCGCGCCAGCGCCGCGAGGATCGCGATGACGATCACGCCGAGCCGCAGCGGGTCCAGCCATCGCGACATGCCGCCGGCCTTGACGAACGCGTCGCCCGACGTCGCCGACGCGATCACCACGTCCGATCCCTTGCGCATCGCCGAGACCAGCTCGGCGTAGCGGTGCGCGTCTGCGGCCGGCATGGTGTCGCGCTCTATGCGCAGGCGCTGCGTGAGCGTGAACAGGCGCTTTTTCTTGCGGTCGCGGATGAGCGCGGTCTCGAACAATGCGCCCGGCGCCTCCACGGCGATGTTCCAGCCGTCCGACGGCCAGTTCACCGGCAGTTCCAGCTCCACAGTGCGTGTCGCCTCGCGCGGGCGCCCCAGATGCACGTCGCGCTTGCGCGGGCCGTTGGCGGACAGATCGGCGAGATCGGCGCTGATGAAATAGTCCTTGGTCGCGAACTCCACGCGCCCGCCCTCGAGGCGTTTCCATGGCGCGGGGATTTCATACTTCTCGATGGTGGTGAGGCGGTTCTGCGCGGGGTCGTCCTCGAAGCGCATGGGTTCGAGCGCCGAGAGCCCCGGCCAGACGTCCTGTAACTGGCGCAGATATGTTTTCGCGACGGCGGAGAGGCCTTCGTTGGCGATGCGTTCGCGCAGATCGTCGGCGCGCCACGAACTATAGGTCGTGCGCCACTCGTAGGTTGCAGGCGAACTTGGCTTCGGGCCGAACGCTACGCGCTCCTTCACGTCGACAGCCTGCTCCGGCGGCACCGGCCCCATGGTCTCCAGCGCCTCGACGCCGGGCGCCAGCGGCAACGCCCAGCCGTAATAGGCCTTGTAGATGTGCTCCAGCGCGCCTTCCTGGTTGCGCCGCGTGGGATCGAGCCAGTGGGTCTTGCCGTCGACGATCACCCGCACGATGCAGTGGTCGAAGGCTGACGCTGTGGGCAGCCAGGCGTTCAGGCCCTCGCCCTGACGCGTGTTGACGAGCGCAGGGCAGGCGTCGAGGCCGACGCGCCGCGCGATGGCGGTGTAGAGGCGGGCCGCGTCCTTGCAGTCGCCGTAGCGGCTCGTCCACGCGGTTTCGAGGGGGCGCGGCTGCAGGCCGCCCTCGGCCATGGACAGTGAGAGATAGCGCAGGCTGCGCTGCACGAAGCGCAGCACTTCAGCCGCACGCGCGGCGGGCGTCGTCGCGTCCTGCGCGATGAAGTCCACCGCCTCCTGCAGGTCGGCGGGAAAGCCGGTGTCGGTTTCGTAGAGCGGCGTGAAGAGATCGGCGACCTCGCCCCAGCTCTCGAACTCGGAAAACTGGACTTCCGCGCGCGAAATTTCCCACGGCGGCGCGAGGTCTTCCGTCTCCACTGCGGGACGGCGCACTGCACGCCAGCGACGGTCGATGATCCCGTCCTTCTCAAACACTTCCGGCGCCGGCGCGCCGTTCACGCCGCGGAAGTGGATCGGCCGGTCGGCGCGCGTGCGCAGGCGGTGGCGCGTCTCCATCATCGCCTGGCCCCACTCGAACGCGATCCATGCCGCGTGCTTGCCGCGCAGGATCGGGTTGCCGCCGATGATCGTGTAGCTGGTCTCGACCACGTCGCCGGGGCGCACGTCCGGAATGACGAGGTGCACGGTGAGGCGACCGTCGAACACGAGGCGTTCGAGGCTGCGTTCGCGGCGAAACACCTCGAAGGCTTCGGGCCGCGCATGGTCGATGACCTGCGCGCCGCGGTGGACGCGCACGAAGTGGATCTCCACCGTCTCGCAGATCGGATCGAAGGGCACGGAGAACTGCGCGGCGCGCTCGGCGCCGGAATTGGTCATCACGCGCTCGACATAGCGGCCGTGCCAAGAGCGCTCCGGACCGACCAGATCCACCTGCGTGTCGTCGAGCAGCATGCAGCGCCCGCCCGACACGAAGATCTCTTCGGGCATGGCGGGGCTGTCGTAGGGTTCGTGCACGACCCAGTCCGGCACGGGCGCGATCCGCGCCCGGTCCGTCTGCGGACCGGTGATGGGGATAGCCCCCGACATTCCCTGACCCCATGCCCTCGGGGCTCTGTCAGCCCCGTAATGTCGCATCTTAGACACGCGGCCTGTCCTGCGGACAACCCGGCCGCTGCGTTTGGGGCGCGGGTGTTGCGTCCACGCCGGACCGGCGACGAGCAGGTCCGTTTTTGGCGGGCGCGCCAGTGGTTAACGGCGTAGGATGCAGCCGGTTTCGATGAGGAGGCTCCACATGTCCAACGCCGCCGCATTTCATGCGCTGCATCGGGGGCCGGCGGTGCTGCGCCTGCCCAACGCCTGGGACGCCGCCTCCGCGCGGGTCATCGAGAGCGCCGGCGCAAAAGCCATCGCCACCTCCAGCGCCGCCGTCGCATGGGCGCACGGCTACGCGGACGGCCATCACCTTCCTGTGAGCAAGCTGGTGACGACCATCTCGGAAATCGCCCGGGTCGTTTCCGTTCCGGTCACCGCCGACGCCGAGGGCGGCTATGCGGACGATCCGAGGCAGGCGGGCGAAAACGTCGCCGCGCTGATCGGCGCCGGCGCCGTGGGGATCAATCTGGAAGACGGGCGCGATCCGCACGAACTGCACGTGCGCAAGGTCGAAGCGGTCCGCGCCGCTGCGGAGAAAGCCGGCGTCGATCTGTTCATCAACGCGCGCACGGACGTCTGGCTGAAGCAGCTCGTCGCGGCGGACGCCGCGCTCGAGGAGGGGATCCGCCGTGGCAAGGCGCTGAAGGCCGCAGGCGCGAGCGGGTTCTTCGCGCCGATGCTGATCGACGCGGACGATCTGGCG
>WRPF01000009.1 GCA_009773335.1 Caulobacteraceae bacterium | reverse complement strand
GGTTGAGGCGCCGGCTGGCGCGCGATACCGGGCCGGACGTGCAGCTGTGAATCGCCGCGGACTTCCGGGATCCGTTCGCCCTCGCCGCGCTCGGCGCGCGGCCTCTCGAACTGCGGCTCGCCCGTGTGACCTTCGCCACGGCCACGGCCACGACCTTCGTCATCGGCATATGCGGCGACGGCCGTCGACAGCAGCAGGGCGATCGCAAGAGCGCCGATCTTTTTCATGGCTTCCATCCGTGCGCGGGCCGGCTCTCCGGCCTCTTGTGCAAGGGATGGTCCGCCCGTGCGCCTGAACGGGCCTTGAATGATCCAGTCAGGTTTCCCAGTTCGTCAGTTGCCGATATTCGCCAGGAAGCGCCATTCGCCCTCGCCGTCGCGCCGCCAGACCGAAACATAATTCCCGCTCGCAGGCTCTGCGCCTTCCCGCGTCAGCGTCCAGCGCCCCCAGGAGAAACCCATGTCGCCCCGCGCGGAAATGTCGGCGCCGGCAGGCTCCCACTGCAGCAGCGACTGGGCGTCCCAACTGGCGTACTGGCGCTCGATATTCTCGCGTCCCGCGATCATCGGCGCCCGCGACAGAAACACCCGCCCGTCCTCTGCCGCAAAGGTCGCCATCGCCGCAGGCACGCCCTGATCGCGGGCGGTCTTCGAGAACGCGTTGTCGGCGCCGACGATTTCCGCAAGGCCGGACTGGTACAGTTCTTCCTCGTCCCGACTTCCCGCAGCATCGGACAAGGCCTTGATCAGCGCGCCGGCAGCCCCGCTTGTCGCACATCGCCGCTCGAAGGTCACGGCGCGCGCGCTGTCGGCGACTTCGAGCCAGGCGTAATCGCCGTCAACGCACGTCGCTGCGCCGAGATCGTTGCCCTCGCCCCCCATCAGGCCCGCGCTCAGCGCCGTGCGCGCGAGGCGGTCAAGCTGGGCCTTCAGGGCCGGCGCGGGCGTCGTCGTGACCGGGTCTTCGCCGCCCCACAGGGTCCAGCCGTTGCGCAGGTGGCCGGTGAAGCGACGCAGGCCGATATCGCCACGCTCTGCGCCCGAATTGTACCGCACAAGGCGCGCAACCCCACCCTGCGCCGGCGCGATGGTCAGGCGCACCGCAACGCCGCCTTCGGGCGCGACCAGGTTAGGGCGATTGACGCGCATCGCCTCGGCGTCGTTGGCGAGAATGCCCCGCGCCCACTCCGGCGTCCGCGCGTTCGACTGCGCCATCGCCGGCGCGATGGAAAACAGGGCGCCCGCCATGAGTGCAAAGGCTGCGAAGAGGCGATTGTGCATGCGAAGATCCCCGAAGCAGTGTCGGGCCCAGTATCGCCCGGCTTGGTCCCCCGGCGCCAGCCGTCAGGTGCGTTCAGCGCCACGCTGGATCGACAGGATGCCGGTGCGGCTCACCTCGACGAGGCCCAGCGGGCGGACCAGTTCGATGAACGCGTCGATCTTCTGGCTCGATCCGGTCAGCTCGAAGATCAGCGATTTCAGCGTGGTGTCGATGACCTTGGCGCGGAAGATTTCCGAAACGCGCAGCGCCTCGATGCGCTCCTGCCCTTCGGACTTCACCTTGATCAGCGCCATCTCGCGTTCGACCCCGGCCGGATCGCGGGTGACGTCCACGACCGTGTGCACCGAGACGATACGCTCAAGCTGCGCCTTGATCTGGTCGAGGATAACCGCCTGCCCGGAGGTGACGATGGTGATGCGCGAGCGGTGCGAGGTGTGATCCGTCTCGGCGACCGTCAGGCTCTCAATGTTGTAGCCGCGCGCCGAAAAGAGCCCGACCACGCGGGCGAGCACGCCCGGTTCGTTGTCGACGATGACGGCGAGGGTGCGGCGCTCAATGGGCTGGTCGGTGCGTGCGGGCATGGGGCGTGCGTAGCGGGCGATCTAGCTTCCGACAACCGGTTTCCGGCCGAACACCCACGCGCCATGATGTCCGCCGTGATCGGTGTGGACGAGGTGCTGCTCCTCGATCCCGGCCTCGACGAAGGCGCGGATCACATCGGTCAGCGCGTAGTCGTGCATCTGGATCAGCGCCTCGGCGGGGCGGATCCCGGCGCGGGCGAGGGTGAAATGGGCGGCGCGCTTCAGCTTCTGCAGCCCCGTCGGAAGCTGGTGCGCCGTGCGCCACGCCGTGACCTGGATCGACGCAAAGCCGCCGGGCGCGAGGCCTGCGAGCGCGCGCTTCAGCAGCGCAAGCCCCTCCCGCGACTCGATGTGCTGGAGCACCACAAAGGAATTGATCCAGCCGAACGGGCCGTCGGGAAGCGCCTTGACGTAGTCAACGCCCTCGCCCGCGTGTTGCTTCGCGAGCGCGAGCATGGAGTCAGAAACGTCGTAGCCGACGACCCGCGTTGCATGGGCCCGCATGGCGCGTGCGAGACGGCCGACGCCGCAGCCGATATCCAGCGCAATCGTTCCGGAAGGAGCCGCCCCGAACACTCGCTTGAATGTGTCGATCACCCAGCCGATGTCGGCATCGCCGGTCGCGTAGAACTCGGCGATCCGCTCCGGCGTGAGTTCCTTCGCGCGATACTTGTCGGCGGTGAGCACGCCGAAGAACGCCTCGGATGCGGCGATGCGTTCCCAGTCGTGGGTCATCGGCGCCTCGGGAAGGCCTTAGGCCTTCCGCTCCACAAGCTGCCGCTTGATGTCCGCGATCGCCTGCGCCGGGTTGAGCCCCTTCGGGCAGACCTGCGCGCAGTTCATGATCGTGTGGCAGCGATAGAGTTTGAAGGGATCTTCGAGCGCATCAAGCCGACGCTCACGTTCCTCGTCGCGGCTGTCCTCGATCCAGCGGTGCGCCTGCAACAACGCGGCAGGACCGAGATACGTGTCGCCGTTCCACCAGTAGGAGGGGCAGCTCGTCGAGCAGCATGCGCAGAGGATGCACTCGTAGTGGCCGTCGAGCTTGCGACGGTCGTCCTCGCTCTGGATGCGTTCCTTCTCGGGTGGCGGCGAGGCCTGCATGAAAGGTTCGATCGAGGCGTACTGCTTGTAGAAGTTCGTCAGGTCCGGAACGAGATCCTTCACCACCGGCATGTGCGGCAGCGGGCTGATCGTGAGATCCTTGCCAGGAATTTCGTCCACGCCCTTGGTGCACGCGAGCGTATTGCGTCCGCCGATGTTCATCGCGCACGATCCGCACACGCCTTCGCGGCAGGAGCGGCGGAACGTCAGCGACGGATCGATCTCGTTCTTGATGTGGATGAGAACGTCGAGAACCATCGGCCCGCAGGCGTCGAGATCGACCTCGTAAGTGTCCCAGCGAGGATTCAGTTCGGTGTCCGGGTCGTAGCGGTAGACCTTGACGTTGCGGACGCGCGAGGCCCCCTGCGGCGCGGCGTGGTGCTCGCCCTTCTGGACCCTGGAATTCTTCGGAAGCGTAAGCTCGACCATGAACTATCCCGGAACAAAGTTGCGCGGACCGTGGCGAGTTCGTCCCGAACCGTCAAGCGCTCCGGACGCCGCACTGCCCACCCCCTCGCCGCCGTGGGGGTGGGCGAGACGGGTATGTCAGGCCTTGCCATCCTCCTGGCTGCGCACAAGCCCGTACCAGTCAAGGTTTCGGGTGAACCACATGACCGCCGCGATCGAGACGAAGGCCGCGATCGAGCCCGCCAGCAGCGCGTAGTCCTCAAGGCGCATCAGCAGGTAGATGAGCGCGTAGAGCACGGCGAAGGCGAAGAACGCGATGAAGCCGCGCCGCGCGCTGCGGAACACCCCGCCCGCGTAGGCGCCGATCAGGGTCACAGTGGCGCCCGCCGCGATCAGGAACGCGAGATCGAAACCGACACGCTCGGCGATGGCCAGCAGCAGCAGGTAGAAGATCAGCTGCGCCAGACCGACGAGGATGTACTGCGCCGGGTGAACGCGCCGGTTGGAGGTCGATTCCATCAGGAAGTACGCGAGGAACACGACGCCGAGGAACATCAGCGCGTACTTCAGGGCGCGCGTCACGGACTGGTAGGGGTTCGCGGGATCAATGAGGCGGACCTGTACGTTGAGGTTCGCGAGATTGCCGAGCGTCGAGGAATCGCCGGATTCTGCCAAATTGCGGGCGATGAACGGCACGGTCCATTGGCCGTCGAAGGCGGCTTCGGTCGACGACTGAACAGGCGCGCCGGCGCCGTCCTTCGGCGGGAACGCGCCGAAGAAGCCCACGTCTTTCCAGTCACCGCGAATGCGCAGGTCCGTATCGCGCGCGAAGGCGATCAGGCTGACCGTCTCCACGCCCGTGAACTTGAGCTTTGTGCGAACCTCGAACTTCGCCTCCGGGCGCACGAAGTCGCCTGCCTGTGCAACGAGCCACTGCATACCGACCGGCGAGACCGCGACGGGCGCGCCATAAGGATTGCCGGTCGCCTGAAAGGCGCCGAACACCTCTGCGTAGGCGGAGCCCGGTTCGAGTGGAATGGTGCGGTCTGCAACCTTGAGCTCTGCAGGCGCAGCAGCGCCGCGGGGATCGGAGACTCCCACGAGGAAGACAGATTTCGCCCAGTCGATCGTGGCGCCTTCGGGCGCAGCCGACGGTTCACCTGCGAGGTCGAACGCGCCATTGAAATCCACGTCTGCGGTGTAGGTCCGCACCTTGAAGAGGCCGCCCGAGCCGCGGGCCTTCACGTCCGTGTCGATGACGGCTTCGCCCTTCCCGGCGCCCGCGAACACGACGTACCAGCCGTTGCGCACCGTAGCGGTCGGACGGGGATTGTCGGGGCTTGCGGGCGGCGCGGGGATCACCTGCCGGAATGGCGCAGCGATGATGGGCCCGGTGAAGGTCTGCTCGCCGCCATAGCGCTGGCCTACTTCGCGGACGACCTCGTCGGCGCGATTTGTCCGGTCGTAGATCAGTCCGAAGATGGCGAAGGCGGGCAGCGCCATCAGCACGGCGAGTATGCACACGAGCAGGAACTTGAGGCCGACCGAGCGTGTCGGCAGGCGAAGCTGGTCGTTCATCGACCGCACTCCTCTTTCATGACGGAGAGTTCATCTTCAGCCGCGATTGCGGCGAAAACCGGCTGCCCGGCGCATGCGATTTCGCAGGGTGCGCGCGCAGGATCGGTCACGGCCCGATGTTCACATCGAACGTCCCTGTCTCCGGCGGCGCTTCGGGCACAAACGTCTCGGGAACGGGTTTCAGCAGCGCCCATGCGAATGTCGCGGCGCCGGCGAGCGCACATGCCACGAAAAGCCAGTTGGCGCGCTTGTCATAGGCCGCACGCACCGTTTCAGGCTCCCCCCCTGTGGACAGCGCCTGCTGGCGACGGCGCTCAAACAGCAGGTAGGCGAGAATCAGCGCCAGCGGCAGGCCCGGCCCCCAGGGCGCGTCGGCCAGACCGTTGCGCCCGACGACCGGCGCGATCACCGCCAGCACCAGCCCGCCAAGGACGAGAAATTCGATGGGGTTGGCCCACGACTTCATCGGCCCACGGTGCAGGCGGCGGCGGCGGGCGGCGAATTCCTCGCCAAGGCTGGACCAGAACGACATGCCCGCGTCTTACCCTCGCGTCGCGCCTTGCGCCACGGGCGCCGCCTCCCGGCTCAGCTCTGGTCCTCGGTGAAGAACGGCGTGAGCGTGTAGGGATCTTCGGCGTCGATGCTGAAACACGCACGCTCGTGCACGTTGGCAGCGTGGCAGAGCATCGGCGCCTTTTTCGCCTGCATCTCCGCATATGCGGCGGCGTCGAGGGTCGTGGCGACGACGCCGGATGGCGCGGCGTCGGTCGTTGCGACCGTCACCTTCGCCCATTCCCCCAGAAACGTCGCGAGCTTCGCGCCGTCGAACGGCGGACCTGCGTGACCCTCGATGAGATCCATGCGGTTCATCGAACTGACGAAGCCGTGTACGAAAGCGCCGTCCTCGATGCGACGAACGGTGAGCATCACCGTGGCGTTGGCGCAGGGATTGGATGCCAGGATGGCCGCGGCCTCGATGTTCGCGGGCTTCGGTCCATCGAACGCGCGTGTTTCCACGACATAGTCAGGCGTGGCGGCGAGAAGCGCCACCTCCTGCGAGGCCGTCTGTTCGCATCTTGCGATATCAACCGCGATAGTTCCCGGCGCCGTTGGCCCACAAGCGGAAAGCAAAGCGCCGAAGATAGCGCCCGTGGGCCAACGCAATGTCATGAGATTCACTTCGATCGCCTCAATACACGCGCTTCCTCGGCGGGATGGATTCGACTTCGTTCGTCATCGTGTTGGAGTGCACGGGACGATAGTCGATCGTCGTGCGGCCGCTGGACTCATCGATCCACGCCAGCGTGTGCTTCATCCAGTTCACGTCGTCGCGATCGGGGAAATCCTCCCGCGCGTGGGCGCCACGGCTCTCGGCGCGGTTGGCGGCGCCGTTCACCGTCACAACCGCCTGCTGGATGAGGTTGTCGAACTCGATGGTCTCGGCGAGGTCGGAGTTCCAGATCAGCGAGCGGTCCTTGACGCCGATGTCGGACGCGCCGCGGAACACGTCCGCCACGCGGCGCACGCCTTCTTCAAGCGTCGGGCCGTCGCGATAGACCGCGCAGGTGTCCTGCATCGCGCGCTGCATGTGATCGCGCAGCTTCGCCGTCGGTGTGGCGCCCTTGGCGAACCGGAACCGATCAAAGCGGGCCAGATGCGAGTCCCCGGCGTTCGCCGGCAGCGGCGGCTTCGTGGCGCCCTTCTTGAGCATTTCCCCGCAGCGCAGGCCGACCGCGCGGCCGAACACCACGAGATCGATCAGCGAATTGGAGCCCAGACGGTTCGCGCCATGGACGCTCACACACGCCGCTTCGCCGACGGCCATGAGCCCCTGCACTACGTGATCGGGATTGCCGTCGCGCTTGGTCAGCACTTCGCCGTGATAGTTCGTAGGGATGCCGCCCATGTTGTAGTGGACGGTCGGCAGCACCGGGATCGGCTGGCGCGTCACGTCCACGCCCGCAAACACGCGCGCGCTTTCCGAAATGCCGGGAAGCCGCTCATGGATGATCTTCGGATCGAGGTGATCGAGGTGAAGGAAGATGTGGTCCTTCTTCGGCCCGACGCCTCTGCCTTCGCGGATCTCGATGGTCATCGCGCGGCTGACCATGTCGCGCGGCGCGAGATCCTTCACGGTCGGCGCATAGCGCTCCATGAAGCGTTCGCCCTCGGAGTTGGTGAGATAGCCGCCCTCGCCGCGCACGCCCTCGGTGATGAGGCATCCAGCGCCGTAGATGCCGGTCGGGTGGAACTGCACGAATTCCATGTCCTGCAGCGGCAGGCCCGCGCGCAGGACCATGGCGTTGCCGTCGCCGGTGCAGGTATGCGCCGACGTGCAGGAGAAGAAGGCGCGGCCATAGCCGCCGGTGGCGAGCACGACCGTCTGCGCGCGATAGCGATGGAGCGTGCCGTCATCGAGCTTCCATGCCGTCACGCCGCGACACGCGCCCTCGCCGTCCATGATGAGATCGAGCGCAACATATTCGATGAAGAAATCCACGTCATAACGCAGCGACTGGCCATAGAGCGTGTGCAGCATGGCGTGACCGGTGCGGTCGGCGGCCGCGCAGGTGCGCTGCACCGGCGCTTCGCCGTAGTTGCGCGTCATGCCGCCGAAGGCGCGCTGGTAGATCTTGCCTTCCGCCGTGCGCGAGAACGGCACGCCCCAGTGCTCGAGCTCGTACACCGCCGCCGGCGCGTTGCGGGTCAGGTATTCGATGGCGTCCTGATCGCCGAGCCAGTCCGATCCCTTCACGGTGTCGAACATGTGCCAGCGCCAGTCGTCCTCGCCCATGTTGCCGAGCGCGGCCGAGATGCCGCCCTGGGCCGCCACCGTATGCGAGCGCGTGGGAAACACCTTTGAAATACAGGCTGTTTTCAGCCCCGCCTGCGCGCAACCGACGGCGGCGCGAAGCCCCGATCCGCCGGCGCCGACGACGATGACGTCATAGTCGTGATCGATCCATTTATAGGCTGGCACGAGACCTCAACCCCCGAGACTGATTTTGTAGAGCGCGAACACGCCGACCGCCGCAGCAAGAAGCGTGATGAGCGTGTTGACGCCGAGAACAAGGCGACGCGTTCCGACCTTGGTCAGATAGTCTTCAGCGATGACCTGAACGCCGAGACGCATGTGATGCAGCGAGATCAGCAGGAAGAGCCCGACGCCGATCGCGTTGAGCGGGCTGGCGAGCCAGAGGCGCGCAGCCTCGAAAGTTCCATCCAGCGACATCGCCGCCGAGATCATGAACCACGGCGTGAGGAACAGAAGAAGGATCGCGGTCAGGCGTTCGGCGATGAAATGGCCCGTGCCGTGGCCGGCGGATTTGGCGCTCATCGGCTCATGCTCCCGCCAGAGCCCACAGCGCCACAGGCGCGGCGAGCGCAAAGATGAAGGCCCCCCAGCCGGTGAGGTCGGCGACGCGCGGACTGAACCCGCGGCCTGCGTCCCATACGAGGTGCCGGACGCCCGCCGCGAAATGGTAGGCCCCGGCGACGGCGACGAGGAACAGTGCGATCTGACCCAGGGTTGATTTCAGCAGCGCCGAGACGTTTGCGAAGTCTTCCGGTCCCGCAGCCAGCGCCCAGAGCCAGGCGACGAGCGCGAAGGCGCCAACGACGAGTCCTGCGCCGGCGAAGCGGTTCGAGATCGAGGCGACCATCGTGATGTGCGGTCGCCAGACCTGCAGGTGCGGCGACAAAGGACGGTTGTCTGGCGGGGCGGCCATGTATGCTCCTGGGGAGTATTACGCCGATTTGAATGTGGCGGATCGTAGGGGGCGTCGCGCCTTAGTCAATTCAAGCGCCGCGAATTGACACCGCCGCCGCCCGGAGGCGAACTCGCCGGCGCGGCCCGAGGCGGGCGGCTACGGGGATCGGATCATGAGAAGCATCTGTTTCGGCTTGGTTTTCGCGCTCGTGATCGCCGCTCCGGGAGGCGCCCTGGCGGAACAGGCGGAGGCCCCCGCCGGATTCGCGCGGATTGTCGCGGATTTCGAGGCCTACGAGCGCGCGCAGGACCCGATCACCTCGGGCTTCGAGGGAGACCGCGCGGCGCTCGCCCTTCTTCCGGATCCCTCGCCAGCGGCGGACGCCAGAAGGAAGGCGGCGCTGCAGCGCTTCCAAAACCGCCTCGCCGCACTGGACGGAACCGGCATGGACGCCGACGCCGCGTTCAACCGCGAGTTCCTCGCCCGGATCGTCGATGATCGCCTCGAGGGCATGTCGTTCGACCCTGGCCGTATCCCCTTCGAGAACGACAGCGGCTTCTTCAGCCTCGCGGGCTACCTCGCCGCCGCAACGCCCGTGCGCACCAGGGCAGACGCGGAAGCGTGGATCGCGCGCCTCGAAGCGCTGCCGGGCTACTACTTGCAGAACACCGCGAACGTGCGGCGCGGGCTCGCCACGCGCTTCGTGCAGCCGCGCCCTGTCGTCGAGGCGGCGCTCGTCCAGATCCGCGCCATTCCTGCAAACGCGGAGGCAAGCCCGCTCTACGCGCCGCTCGCAACGCTCCCGTCGACCATTGCCGCCGAAGATGCAGCCGCTCTGCGCGCACGCGCACGCGCCGCCCTCGATACCGGAGTGATCCCGGCGCAGCGCGCGCTGCTGCGCTTCATGGAGACCGAGTACCTGCCCCGCGCGGCTGCGAGCCTCGCCGTGCGCGACCGGCCCAATGGCGCAGCCTACTACGCCTATCTCATCCGCCGCCACACGACGACGCGCATGACGCCTGACGAGGTGCACGCGCTCGGTCTCTCCGAAGTCGCGCGTATCCGCGCCCGCATGCAGACGGTGATGGCGGAGGCCGGATTCAACGGCACGTTTGCGGAATTTCTCGCCTACCTGCGCACCGATCCGCGCTTCTATGCACAGACGCCCGACGAACTGATGATGCGCGCATCCGAGATCGCCAAGCGCGCGGATGATCGTTTGCCGGGCCTGTTCCGCGTCCTGCCGCGCCTGAGCTACGGCGTGCGGCCCGTACCCGCCGACATCGCGCTCACATACACGACCGGACGCTACAACGGCGGCTCCCCGCAGCAGGGCATCGCGGGCGGCTACATGGTCAACACGACGAAACTCGACCAGCGGCCGCTCTACGAACTGCCCGCGCTCACGCTGCACGAAGCCGCGCCCGGCCACCACATCCAGATCGCGCTCGCGCAGGAGCGCACCGACCTGCCATGGTTCCGACGCAATGCCGACGTGACCGCCTTCACCGAAGGCTGGGGGCTCTACGCGGAGTATCTCGGCGAGGAGATGGGCATCTATCGCGATCCGTACGAGAAATTCGGCCGCCTCTCTTACGAGATGTGGCGCGCGTGCCGGCTCGTGGCCGACACCGGCATTCACTGGAAGCGCTGGGACCTGCCGCAGGCACGCAGGTGCTTCGAGGAAAACTCGGCGCTTAGCCCCCACAACATCACGACGGAACTTGAAAGATATGTGTCATGGCCGGGTCAGGCGTTGGGGTACAAGATCGGCGAGATCGAGTTGCGACGGCTCCGGACGAAAGCGCAGACCGCGCTGGGCGAGCGGTTCGACCTGCGTGACTTCCACACGGCCGTGCTTTCGGAGGGCGCCCTGCCACTCGACCTGCTCGCGCGCCGCATCGACACTTGGATCGCGACCGGCGGCGCGGCGACGGCGCAGTGACGCGGGTTACGCCTGCTCGCCCGCAACGCGAACAAAACACCCTCTCGTCCTGCCATCGCCGCGATGCTAGGCTTGGGTGAGACGCCAGAATGCGCTTGAGGGGAACCCAATGACCGGGGAAGTCTATGTCGTGGCCGCAAGCGGCCTGAACATGCGGGAATTGCCGGACGCCGCAGCCGAAGTGCTCGTGGTCCTGCCGCGCGGCCAGTTCGTGACGCGCCTCGACGCCCGCAACTGGGGCAATGGCTGGTTCCGCGTGCAGGCGGACCTGCACATGATGACGTTCCAGGGGTACGTCGCCGCGGCGCACATCCAGCCGCTGAATGCTCCGCCCGCGACGGGCCGGCGTGACCTGACCGTGACCGAGGCCGACATCGTCAAGCTGGCGAAGAACCCGAAGCGCGAATTCCTGCCCGGCCTCGTCGCCGGATTCCAGCGCGAGCTGCCGCGCTACGAGATCAACACCGGGCTGCGCATCTCGCACTTCATGGCCCAGTGCGCGCACGAGTGCGACAACTTCCGCACCATGCAGGAATACGCCAGCGGCGACGCCTATGAAGGCCGGGTTGCGCTCGGCAACACCCAGCCCGGCGATGGCCGTCGCTACAAGGGCCGCGGCGTGTTCCAGCTCACCGGCCGCGCAAACTACCGCGCCTACGGCGCCGCGCTTGGCCTCGATCTCGAGAACAATCCCGAACTCGCCGCCATCCCGGAGAACGCGGTGAAGATCGCCTGCGAATACTGGAAGCGCACCACGCGCAGCGGCACGACGATGAACCAGCTCGCCGACGCCGACGACATCAACGCCATCACGCGCCGCATCAACGGCGGTCTCAACGGACTGGCTGACCGCCAGCTCAAACTGGGCATTGCGAAGGGCATCTGGGGCGGCGCGGCCGGCGTGTAAGCCGTCGCGCGACAAACTGCAGGGCATCAGGGGAACAAAATCATGACTGAACAAACCAAGAGCGGCGGCCTTCAGCTGGGCGCCATTCTCACGCTCGTACCACTGGTCAGCGCTGCGTTCGGCGGCCTGCAATACTATCGCGACCAGCAGCAGCGTGAGTTCGAGGCCGTCACGTTCTACCTGCAGAACCAGGCGACGTTCGATCCGTGTACGGATGCGCAGCTCGCCAGTCTCAATCTCGGCATGATCGAGAACACCTATCCACGGGTCTACACCAAGATCGAACAGCACGTGGGCGAACGCGCCAATCAGTGCGACAGCGTCGAGGTGGTTGCGCAACAGCAACAGCAAGCCGCGAACGCCGCAGCTCCCGCGACGGAAGAGTCAGCGACGCAGGCGCCGGCCGGAACCGCGACGCGCTCGCTTACCCTTCCGCCCGCCCTCCGCGCGCCGGGGGGGGCGACGCCGGACGCCGCGGCGCAGCAACAGGCGCAATTGCCGACGATCCAGATTGATCCAGGCGCCTACTTCCGCAACCGCTACGACCGGATGGCGAACCTGCCGGTGTCGCGCGCACGCCAGATCCAGGAAGGCGTCTACAGAATCTATATCCAGATCTCGGCGGAAGAGAGCCGGCCCAACGCGGCCGCAATCCAGGAGTCCCTGCGCAAGGCCGGGCACAATGCGCCGGGCATCGAGCAGGTGCCGATCAAGGTCGAAGCCCCGCAGCTGCGCTATTATCGCGAAACTCAGGCGGCGGATGCGCAGCGGCTCGCCGACGAGATCGAGCACACGCTCGCCGCCGCCGGGACGACCGTCGAGGTCACGCCGACCTATGTGGGCGAGGGCCGCAACCTGCCCGCCGGCACGATGGAGCTCTGGCTGCCGTGACGCGCTAGCTGAGCGGAATCGCCGCCCAGTAGTCGAAGTCGAGGATCACGGCGGGATCGTACTCGCCGTCATCGTTCTTGTACGGATGGTCCGCGCACGGCTTGTTCTTCGTCGCCACGAGCCGCAGGCGCAGCGCGCCGACGCAGGGTGAAAGCTCCGCGCGATCGAGGACTTCCGACCACGCGTAGACCGTATCGCCGGCAAACAGCGGATTGACGTGCCGCCCCGCGTTGATCGCCAGCGTGTAGGCGGCGTTGGCGAGGCCGTTGAACGCGAGCGCGCGCGCCGTCGAGATCGCCACGCCCCCGTAGATGAGCCGCTTGCCGAAGCGCGAGGCCTGCTGCGCGAGCGCATCGAAATGCACCTTCGCGGTGTTCTGATAGAGGCGCGTGGCGATCTGGTGCTCGGCCTCCTCGACGGTCATGCCGTCCACGTGATCGATCTTTTCGCCAGTCGCGTAGTCTTCGTAGAGATGCGCGGAGCCGGACAGGTCAGAATCGTAAGCGCCGAAATCAAGGCCCGCAGGAACGACGAGATCCTTCGCATCCACCGCAGCCGCGAGTTTCGGCGCGACCGCTTCCGGCGCTGGCGCACCCGCATCGCGCTTGTTCACCATCACCCACCGGCAATAGGACATCGCGGTCTCGCCGCGCTGGTTCACGCCCGTCGTGCGCACATGGACGACGCCGGTCTTGCCGTTGGCGTTTTCCTTCAGGCCAATCACTTCCGACGACGAGGTGAGCGTGTCGCCCGGGTAGACGGGCGTGAGGAAACGCCCTTCCGCATAGCCGAGATTGGCGACCGCATTCAGCGACACATCCGGCACCGTCTTGCCGAACACCATGTGGAACGCGAGCAGCGGATCGACCGGCGCGCGCGGCAGTCCGCAGCCTTGCGCGAACGTATCGGCCGAGAACAGCGCATAACGCGACCCCGTCAGCGCCGTGTACAGCGACACGTCCCCACCCGTCACCGTGCGCGGCGTCGCGTGGCGGATCACCTGCCCGAGCCTGAAGTCCTCGAAAAAGTTGCCGGGGTTGGATTTGGTGCTCATTCGTCGCTCCGCAAGCGCCTTCGCGAGATTTCGTTCGAACAGCGTCGGCCCGCCCGGCCCACTACGTCCTTTCGCCAATCGTTTCAATTCCGGCCAGTCGCGTCTCATCAGCGCTTCCTTCTTGGCGCGACTCCACCCCTTGACCTGCCGCTCAGCCGCGACAGCCTCGTCGTAACGCTCGAAGTCCTGGGCCCAGATCAACTCGACGGGACGGCGCGTGTATGTGTAGGCGGTGCTGTGCACGCCGGCGTTGTGCTGCGCGACGCGTGCGCCAGGATCGTCACCACGGTGACTGCCCGTATAGTAGCTGCCGTCAGCGCACCGCAGGATGTAGACGAAGACGCGCACTTCGGAGCTCCCTCATCCTTCGACAGGCTCAGGATGAGGGGCCTAGCGAAGCCTCCACCACCTCAAGGCCTGAGTTCCTCATCCTGAGCCTGTCGAAGGATGAGAGCGCCGCACTTCACGACATCCCCTCGATCGCGTCCGCCACCGCCACGGTGCGCTTGGCCATTTCCAGATGCAGCAGCTCCGTCATCTTGCCGTCGACCTTGAGCACGCCCTTGCCGGCGTTTGCGGGATCGGCGAATGCGGCGATCACGTTGCGCGACCACGTCACCTCGTCCGCCGTCGGCGCGAAGATCGCGTTGCAGGCGTCTAACTGGCTCGGGTGGATGAGGGTCTTGCCGTCGAAGCCGAGCGCGAGGCCCTGACGGCAGATCGCTTCGAAGCCCTCGGTGTTCTGGATGTCGTTGTACACGCCGTCGATCAGGGTGACGCCGTAGGCGCGGCCCGCGATCACCGTCAGCGAAAGCGCTGCAAGAAATGCGCGGCGGTCCGGCGTCTGCGCGGCGCGCATGTCCTTGGCGAGGTCGTTGGTGCCCATCACGAAGGTGGTGAGCCGCGTGCGTTCGGCGCAGCGCGCGATTTCGCCGATCGAAAGGATCGCCTTCGGCGTCTCGATCATCGCCCAGATGGCGGTGTCTTCCGGCGCGCCGGCGTCGCGCAACGCCTTGTCGGCGGCTTCGATGTCGGCGGGGCCGTCGATCTTCGGGAAGAGGACGCCGTCGGGCTTGGCCTGGGCCGCGGCCTTCACGTCGTCATGGCCCCAGGAGGTCGAGAGCGCATTGGCGCGGATGATTATCTCGCGCTTGCCGTAGCCGCCGGCAGCCATGGTGGCGACGATCGCGGCGCGCGCATCGGCCTTGGCCTCGGGCGCGACCGCGTCCTCGAGGTCGAAGATCAGCGTGTCCGCGGGAAGCCCACGCGCCTTGTCGAGGGCCTTGGCGTTGGCGCCGGGCATGTAGAGGCAGGACCGGCGGGGTCTCAGTGCGGACATTTCGGCGCTTCCCTTGAAACAATTCCCGCGACGGGCGAATGCTGCGGCGCACCCATGAAAGCCGTTCTCTCCATCCAATCGCAAGTCGCCGGGGCCCGTGTGGGCAATTCGGTCGCGGGGTTCGCCATGGAGCGCCTCGGCGTGCCGGTGATCGCCATGCCGACCGCCATCCTCGGACGCCGCCCGGACCGGGGCGCCCCCGGCGGGGGCCCGATCCCTGCCACCGTCCTGACCACCATGCTGGAGGCGCTCGACGCCGACGGGGCGCTCGCCAACGTCAGCCACGTGCTCTCCGGCTATATCGCCCTGCCCGAGCAGGCGGAGGTGATCCTTGAAGCCGTGCGCCGCGTGAAGGCCGCCAGTCCGGGCGCGCAGTACGTGTGCGACCCGGTCATGGGCGATGCGGGGGCCATGTTCGTGAAGCCCGAGATCGTCGACGCGATGCGCAAGCGCCTCGCGCCCGCTGCGGACATCCTGACGCCGAACCACTGGGAGCTTGAAACCCTCGCCGATACGAAGCTGCCGACGCTGGAAACCACGCACGCGGGCGCGCGTTCCTTCGGGAAGCCTGTGATCGTCACCTCGGCGCCGAGCGCGCAGGGCGTCGGCGTTCTGTACGCTTCGCCCGCAGCGACGTGGCTGGTGGAGACGCCGAAGATCGCCAGTGCGCCGAAGGGCGCAGGCGATCTCTTCACCGCGCTGTTCATTGCGCGTCGCGCGCTGGGCCAGAGCGTCGTGATGGCGCTTGAGGCTGCGGCGGGCGCGACGCACGACGTGATCGCACGCTCGGCGCTCGAAGGCGGCCCGCACCTCGCGCTCATCGACGCGCAGGAAAAACTTGAGCACCCCGACACATGGCCGACAGCGACGCCCTACAAGGGCTAGCGTTGCAGCGCGCGCGTGGCGGCGACTTCCGCTTCCGTGAGCGGCACACTGGAAATGCTCATCTTCGCGGAGCCTTCCACGATTTCGCGTGAGTGCGAAACGTAGAGGATCGAGCGGTTCTCCAGATCGACGATGCGGCGAACCGCGGTGCGCTTGAAAAAGAGGCTCATGCGCTGGCTGAAGATCTCGTCGCCGCTGCGTCCGAGATCGACGCCCTTGAGGTCGATGGGCCCCGTGCGCTGACATGAGACCGACGAGTTCGACGGATCCTCGAACCAGTTGCCCTTGCTGACCCGGTCGACGACCCCGCGCTCGAAATACGCCATGTGGCAGACCACGTTCGGGATGGCAGGATCCTTCAGCGCCTCGATCTTGATCTCGTTGCCGAGCAGGTCGTTGGAGAACCCGCCGACCTCGCGCTCGTTGGGCCCGCATGCGGCGAGCGCGAGAACTGCGCCGACGGCGGCGGCCTTCCACGCGCCCGAAATCGCTGTGCTGGTCATGGTGAGGCTTCTCCCCGCTGCGAGGGGACCGATGTGGCCCTTCGGGCCGCTCGCCGCAAGGAGCGGCTGTGGTCTTGGCGCCGCACGAACTTCCCGGCATGAGAGCATCATGTTCACGCAAGGCTCCGTCGCGCCCGGGTTCGAAAAGGTCGCAGAGGCATTCGCCGCCAATTTCGAGGACGGCCTCGAACTCGGTGCGAGTTTCGCGGCCATCGTCGATGGCGAAACCGTCGTCGAACTCTGGGGCGGTTACGCCGATCGCGGCAAGTCGCGCCTGTGGGATCGCGACACGCTGACGCCGGTTTATTCGACGACGAAAGGAATCGCGGCGCTGGTCATCGCGCGGCTCGTCGACGAGGGCAGGCTCGACTACGAGGCGCCGGTGGCGGACGTGTGGCCCGAGTTCGCGGCGAACGGAAAAGCAGGCATCACGCTGGCGCAGGCGCTCTCGCATCAGGCGGGGCTGTGCGGCTTTCGCGAGGAGATCGATCCCGCGCTCTGGCTCGATCCGCCTGCGCTGGCGGCCGCACTCGCGCCGCTTGCGCCGTTGTGGCCGCCCGGAACCGCCAGCGGCTATCACCCGCTGACCTGGGGCTACCTTGCCGGCGAGATCGTGCGGCACGCGACAGGGAAATCTCTCGGCCAGCATCTGGCGGATGATTTCTGCGAGCCACACGGGATCGATTTCTGGATCGGCCTGCCCGACGAGGAACACGACCGCTGCGCGGAAATCCAGAAACCGAAAACCTCGCCGCAACTCGGCGAGCTGACCGAGCTGAAGAAGATCGCCTTCCTGACCAGATGGTCCGCGCCCGATCGCGGCGGCGCGCTGTGGCGGCGCATCGAGATTCCATCCGCGAACGGCCACGGCACGGCGCTTTCCGTGGCGCAGCTTTATCACGTCTACGCCGGGCGCGGACAGCTGAATGCAGAGACGCTGATCGGCCCGCAGGCGTTCGAGGCGTTGACGAGGACGCGGATCGACAACGACGATCTCGTGCTTCCCGCGCGCGTGCAGTTTGCGGCGGGCGTGATGCGCAATGTGGGCGGCGTTTACGGGCCGAACCCCCATACGCTCGCGCATTCCGGATGGGGCGGATCGATGGGGCTAGGCGATCCCGATGCGAAGATGTCGTGCGCCTACGTGATGAACCGCCAGGACCACTACCTGCAGGGCGATCCGCGCGCACGGCGATTGATCGAGGCGGTCTACGGGTCGCTGTAGGCGTCGCGACTGTCAGGCGGCTTCGCGGATTTCAGCGTCTTGTTCGCACTTCACCAGCATCGCCGGAACGCGCAGCGTGAAGAGCGATCCTTTCCCGAGTTCGCTTTCGAGCGTGACGTCGCCGCCAAGCAACTGCGCCAGACGCCGCGTGATCGCGAGGCCAAGGCCGGTGCCGCCGTGCGCCCGCGTGGTCGACGCATCGGCCTGCACGAACGGCTGGAAGAGGCGCGCCTGCGTCTCCGCCGAGATGCCGATGCCGGTATCGGCGACGCGGAACTCAAGCCAGTCCGCATCGACGTCGGTCACACGCCGCGCGCTCACTGAAATCCGGCCGTCCCTGGTGAACTTCGCGGCGTTCGACAGGAGATTGAGCAGGCACTGGCCGAGCCTGAAGGCGTCTGTCTCTGCGATGCCGACCGGCGCCGGCGCGTCGAGCGAGATGACGTTGCCGTTGCTGCGGGCCTGCGGCGTGACGGTGGCGATCGCGTCGGCGACGAGCGCGTCCACGTCCACCGTGCCGGCCAATGGCTCAAGGCCGCCCGCCTCGATCTTGGACAGATCCAGCACGTCGTTCACGAGGCACAACAGCCGCGTGCCGGCATTGCGGATGCGTTTGAGGTCCGCGTCGCTGGAGGCGCCGTACGACGCGTCGTCGATGTCGGCTTCCATGAGCAGCTCGCTGTAGCCGATGATCGCGTTGAGCGGCGTGCGCAGCTCATGGCTCATGGTCGCCAGGAATCGCGACTTCGCGACGTTCGCCGCCTCGGCGGCTTCGCGCGCGTCCCCGAGTTCGCGGAACATGCGCTCCATCTCGACATCGCGCCGCTCGATCTCGTCGAGGAGATTGTTGAGGCGTTGCTTGTTGCTGACGACAGCGTCCGCGATTTCCAGTTCCGGCGAAGCGCCTTCGCCGCGCCGCGCCAGTACGCGTTCGGCCCGCTCCACGGCGCGCAGCATGTCGCGGCGGCTGCGGTAGATCAGCAAGGCGATCACGCCCATGCCGATGAGGCAGACTGCGGCGAGCACGGCGCCCAGCGTCACCTTCTCGAGCGTGCGCGCCTGCAGCTCCGTGCGCACCTCCTGCGCGGCCGCGTGCTCCTCTGCCTGCGCCACTTCGCTTTCAAGCGTAGCGCGCAATTCCTTCACGCCGTCGTTGAAGCGATGCATCGTGTTCTTCTGCGAGGTCTCATAGACCGAACGCATCGCCGCATAGGCCTCCGGCAGGCGCCCTTCCGCGCGCAGCACGTCCGGCTCGATCGCGCTGATCTGTTCCATCAGTCCTGGATCGGCCCGCGACGCCGACAGCGCGCGCAGCTCCCGGAGCGCCTGGCGCGCTTCACGGCCGCGACCAAGGCGCGCCAGCGCGTGGACGCGCAGGGTCAGGATGCTCACGAAGTATTCCGGCGGCGCGCTGGCGACGCGCCGGCCTGCCTCAGCGCATGCAAGGGCGGTGGCGTACCTGCGGGCGGCGAAATTCACCCGCGCGCACAGCAGGTTGCTGAAAAAGGCTTCGACCTTCGAGCCGGACCGTCGCGCGAGTTCCGTCTGCGTCCGGTAGAGCCGCAATGCCGCATCCGTCGCACCGGATCCCGCCAGCATGCCGACGACATTGTACGCAGCGGTCACGCCGTCGACCGGCCGGCCGGCGGCGGCGTCGAGTTCGATGGAGCGCAGCAAGTGGGTCACCGCCGCGTCATTGTCGCCGATCTTCATGGCGTTGTACGACATGGCGTCCTGCAGGCCCGATCGCAGCGAGCTTGTCGACTCGTCTTCCGGCAGGTGCACGAGACCCGCCCGGGCCGCTTCCAGTCCATTGCCGAACAGTCCCATGTCCGTCAGCACATAGGACAGCAACCGTTCTCCCGCTGCGCGGACGCGGAGATCCTGTTCGGCGGCGAGCGCGGCGGTGAGATTCCGGCGCGCTGCGACGTAGTCGCCGTCGAGCACAGGCGCGTAAGCGTGCAGCATCGAAGCCATGCGCAGGAAGCGCGTGCTCTTCTGCGCGACGATCACCCGCTCGAGCGCGGCGAGGGCGGCGGCGGCCTTGTCCTTGTCCGAGGCGACATGGGCGTCGGCGGCGAGGTCGTAAAGCGCCTGCAGGCACGCCTCGCCACGAAGCCGATGCACGGCGGCCCGCCGCTCGGCCTCGACCTTGTCGGTGACGACGAGATTGTCGGCATGAATCACGCGGACGAGATGCTCCGCGCGCGCGACCCACGCCTCCGGCTCCTGCGCACGCGCGGGAGCGACCAGCGCGAACGCCGCACACAAGGCCGCACAGCGGGCCGCAATCGTGAACGCAAGGTGCGAAGCGCGCATCAGTCCTGTCCAGGCAACCGGCTCCTTGTGCCGCATTGGAATTAAAGAACGGTGCAATATCAGTTCGTTCCGGGCGTCCAACATGGTCAATTTACCTTGAAGATCGTGGCCCGGGCGACGCGCATGGGCGCGCGGCGCCAGACTCCGGGAAATCTTGCGTGATCTGAACACCGGGCGGACCAGAGGCCCGCGGTCCTACTCGCGGAGATCATGACGTGTCCGGAGCGCCGACGCCCTCGTCGGCGTAACCCTGTAGACACCCTACGTCGGCGGGGGCGCCGACGCTCCGGGTGATGGCGAGGCGTCCCGTGGAGATGCTCCTCGGCACGCGCGCGATGGCGCGTTTCACTACGGCATCGAGATCATCCAGCGCTGTTCGCATCTCAGCAAACGTCTTCAGCGCGATTCCGCGCGTGTAGAGTCGCACCATGTCGATGCGTCGTTGCGCGTAGCGGAATCCATATGGAACCGACGGCGGGCGCATCCAGCGTCGCCGCTTTTCCGTTTTGCGGAATCTCATCCGCGCGCACATCATCAGGAAGATGAGTTCGCGGAGTTCACGTCGCGCTTCGATGCGATGCCTGTTCAGCGCAATGCGCCCTTCACGAAACCCGATCGCCTCCACCAGCCACACGGCGATCTCCAGCAGCCAGAGTTTGAGGCTCTGGGCGTGCGCTTGAAGATCGGTGCGGGTGACGGGGGTGAAGATCTGCATGGGACTGGTCCGCGGCTCCGTTTCTGACCCATTGGGGTCTGTTGAAAACAGAGCGATGATCTCACGGCCCGGACCCCGGTCGGATAGATTCACATGCGTTTGTTGGCGCGCATGGGCTGGGGCGGCGAAAGGTGGGGGAACGCGCGCAATCTGTCCCCCTATTTCTCCCTCGCCCGCTTGCGGGAGGGAAACAGCCGTCACACCGCCAGAAAGTCCGCCTTCTCGCCGGGCGCGAGCACCACGCACGTCAGCGCGCCGCCGTAGACCGCGCCGGTGTCGACATTGATGCGCCGCTCGCCCACGTCGGGCGCGAGATCGGTGGTGGGCGTGTGGCCGTGGATGACGCGGATGCCGTCGAGCTCGGGCCGGTCGGGCCAGCGGTCGGGATCGAAGAAGCGCGGGCTGCGCGTCCAGATGCGGATCTCGTCCTTGCAGTCGGGGTAGGTGTTGGGATCGATGCCCGCGTGCACGAACACGAGCTTGCGCGTCTCGTCGACGAGCATCGTCGGCAGCTCGCGCAGCCAGTCGATGTGGGCGGGATCAACGGCGGCGCGCCACTCCTTGCTGTTCTGGGCGCGCTTGTCCACGTCGCGGCCGCGCGTATAGCTTTTCAGCGCGTCCGAACCGCCATTCATCAGCCAGTGTTCTTCCGCCGTGCCGGGGCCGCCGTCCCAGGCGTCGAGCATCATCTGCTCGTGATTTCCCAGCAGCGAATGCACCGAGAGCGTCCGCGATCCTTCCGCCTTCTTCTCCAGCTTCATCACGAGATCGATGACGCCGCGGCTGTCGGGTCCGCGATCCACGTAGTCGCCGAGATGGATGACCGCCGCCTTGCCGCCGCGCCGCTCATGATCGGCGAGAACGAGGGCGTGCAGCGCCTCCAGGCTTTTCGCCATGCCGTGGACGTCGCCGATCGCGTAGTAGATGGTTTCTGCGGTCATCGATTCACCCTGCGCCTGCCCGGTCGCACAAGGAAGACGCCATGTTGTCAGGGACGCCGGACAGAAACTGGATCTGCGCCGCAATAGGCAAGATCGAGGCCGATTTCAACCGCTCGGCCGACACCCACCTCCTGCGCCTCGACCTGCCGTCGCACGGCGGTGCTTCCGGGGGCGCGGACATCTATCTCAAGGACGAATCGACCCATCCCTCCGGCAGCCTGAAGCACCGGCTTGCGCGCTCGCTCATGCTTTACGGCATCTGCTCGGGCTGGGTGCGCGAAGGCGCGCCGGTGATCGAGGCGTCGTCGGGGTCGACGGCGATCTCGGAGGCCTATTTCGCGCGGCTGCTCGGCCTGCCCTTCATCGCCGTGGCGCCGAAGACGACGGCTGCGAAGAAGCTCGAGGAGATCGGGTTTCTCGGCGGCCGTGTCCATCTCGTCGACGACGCATCGCGCATCTACGCCGAAGCACAGGCGCTCGCCGACAGCCTCGGCGGCCACTATCTCGACCAGTTCACCCACGCCGAGCGCGCGACGGACTGGCGCGGCAACAACAACATCGCCGAAAGCATCTTCGCGCAGATGAAGCGCGAACCGCATGCGACGCCGCGCTGGATCGTCGTCGGCGCCGGCACCGGCGGCACCTCGGCGACCATCGGGCGGTTCATCCGCTACAATCCCTGCTACGCCCAGCGCACGCGCCTGTGCGTGGTCGATCCCGAGAACTCGGCTTTCTTCGACCACTACGCGACAGGCGCCGTCCCCGGCTGCCTGGCGCCGGGGCGCATCGAAGGCATCGGGCGTCCGCGCGTGGAGCCGTCGTTTCTCGCCGGCGTCGTCGATCGCATGCTGCGCGTGCCGGATGCGGCCTCGATCGCGGCGACGCGATGGCTGTCGCGACATCTGGGCCGCAAGGTCGGGCCTTCGACGGGCACGAACCTGATCGGCGTGCTGAAGCTTGCAGGCGAGATGCGTGCGGCGGGCGAGACGGGCTCGATCGTGTCGCTGCTGTGCGATCCGGGCGAACGCTACGCCGACACCATCTTCGATGACGCCTGGATCGCGCGCCAGGGTCTCGATCTCGCGCCGTGGACCGCGCGGCTCGACGCCTGCGCGGAGACGGGCGTGTTCGATGCTCAGCTCGACAGCGCCACGCGCTGACGTTCGCGCCACATGGCGTCGGCGGTGAAGAGCGCGAGCCCGATCCAGATCAGCACGAAGCTGGCGATGCGCAACGCGGTGAGCGGCTCGCCATAGGCCCAGCCGATGAAGAACTGGATGCTCGGCGCCATGAACTGCAGCATGCCGAGCGTAGAGAACTTCAGCCGCCGCGCCCCGAAGGAAAACAGGATCAGCGGCACGGCCGTGGCGAGGCCCGAAGCCGCGAGCAGCAGCGCATTCGATACGGAATCGTCGAACGTGAGGCCCTTCGCCGTGGTCGACAGCCACCACAGGCCTAGCGCGGCCGGGATCGCGAGGATCATCGTTTCCGCCAGCAGGCCGCCCGCCGCCGGCACAGGCGCCTGCTTGCGCACGAGTCCGTAACACGACCATGTGGCGCACAGAGCAATCGACACCCACGGAAAGGCGCCGAGCGCATAGGCCTGCACGGCGATGCCGACCGCAGCGAGCGCGAGCGCCCCGGCCTGCGCGCCGGTGAGGCGCTCCTTGAACAGCGTCACGCCGAACGCGACGTTGACCAGCGGCGTCAGGAAATACGCGAGACTGGCCTCGATGACGTGGTGGTTGGCGACCGCCCAGACATAGATCGCCCAGTTGACCGCGATGAACACCGACGAGAGGAAGAGCGCACCCAGCACGCCGGGTTGCTTGAGCGCGACGCGCGTTTCCGCGAACCCGCCCATGAACAGCACCGCCAGCGTCGCGGCCGGCACGCTCCACAGGATGCGCGCGCACAGCACTTCCCACGGGCCCGCAAAACCCACCAGTTTCAGATAGAGCGGCAGCACGCCCCACACGCCATAGGCTGACGCGGCCGCGATGAAGCCGGCGCGGACGTCCGGCGATGGCTGGTTCATGCGGGATCCGAATCCGGCGCCGGATCCCTCGACACCGGCACAAGCCCCGGCGCGCCGCCGAGGATGACAGTGGGCGGCGTCTTGCCCGCCTGCCCCTGCAGCGCCTGCAGCACGCGCAAGTTCATCAGCTCCGGATTGCCTTTCAGCATCCGCGCGGCGTTGGCGAGCGAGCGCAGCGCCGCCTGCTCGCCGCGCGCGCGTTCGAGCGCCGCAAGGCCCTCCTTCTGCGCGCGCCAGAGGTCGGAGAAGGCCTGCTTGGCGGCGCCCACGAGCGTAAGGTCGCGCAGGTCAAAGCCGGCGATGGCGATGCCGGCGCGCGTCGCTTCGGCCTGCAACGCGGCGATGGCGCCCTCGTCGATCTTGCCGCGATCGGCCAGCAGCGCATCGAGCATCAGCGCGCCGACACGCTTGCGCAGCAGCACCTGGGCGGCCTCGTAGAGGCGCATGCTCACGTTCGTGGCGGCGCGCTTGTAGAGCAGCGGATCGGTGATCTTCCAGCGGACGATGACGGTGACGCGCACGGGCAGGTTGTCCTGCGACAGCATCTCCTGGCCGGATATGGTCAAAGACTGTTCGCGCAGGTCCACGCGCTCGATGACCGTGTCGCGCGCCCAGGTCTGGTAACGGCCGGGCGGCAGCGCCTCCACGAGCTTGCCGCGCACGAACTTCAGGCCCGCTTCGTAATCGTAGACGGTGACGACGCCATCGCGCATCGCCTTCAGGCCGCCGCCGAGAACCATCCAGAGGACGGTCGCCGCGCCGATCAGCACAATGATCGAGAGGACGGTGTCTGCGAACTCTTTCATGCAGCGCCTGGAAGTAATACCGCCCGGCGCCCGCATCGACATCGCGGGGACTGTGCGTCCGCAGGGCGAAGCCGAGGATGCGCTTGCGCGCCGGACGCCGGGAGGCGTTGGTTGGGACAAACCCTGGGTTGCAGCCAGAGCGCGGGGCAGACGCGGCCCGCAGGTTCCTACGGTCCCCCGGCCGACACGCATGCCGCGCAAAGCCACGCTACCGCGCGACGTTAATGGTGAAAAGGCCCGCAGGTTCGCCCCGGGGGCGAGTGATCGGGGTTCAATGCTTGCAACAGGCGTCCAGACCTGTTCGGGATTGGAACGTGTCCCCGAACGAGGCGGCTTGTCCGCCAGCACAGGGAAGACGCCATGCCGCCGTGGGCGCGCATCCTGATCGAGCGCATTCTGGAGGCTTGCCTCCGGGAGGAACGGCGCGCGGCCAGAATCGCGGCGCGAGCGCTCTTGATGGCGTTAGCCGCGTTGCGGCGCGGCGCCGACGCCCTTCGGCCGCCGCTCATGCGCCTCATCGCACGCCTCGCGATGGCCGCGCGCTCTCTTGGCCATCGCCTCGACGCCCTCCGGTTCGATGCGCGCGCCGCGCAGGCGCTCCTTGTGGCCCTTGCGGCGTTGCGGATCGGCGACGACGCCCTCCGTCCGCGCCTTGCGCGCCTCGTCGCGCGCCTCACCCCGGCCGCGCGCTATCTTGGGCAGTGCCTCGACATTCTCCGGCAGGACGTGGGCGCCGGTTACGCCGTCGCAGGCGCCTGGGTCGAACGCGTCTCCGCGCTCACACTCAGCGAAGTCTGGAACGCGCCGCACCGCCTCGCCATCCGCGGCGCGATCGGGGCGTTCGCACTCCTCGCGCTGGCGACGGACGCCACCGCGCCAACCCCGCCCGTGCTCGAAGCGGTCAAGCCGCAAGGCGCGTGGATCCTGGCCTGGAACGACGAGTTCGACGGCTCCGCGCTCGACCGCCGCCGCTGGAACGTCGTCGTCACGCCACCGGACGGACCACGCTTCGGCGACTCCTATTTCCAGGACAGCCCCGACACCATCCGCGTCGCCAACGGCGTCCTCGAGATGCGCGCGGCGCCGCTCCCCACCGGCGGATTTTCCGGCGCGCGACTGGAGACACAAGGCCTCGCCTCATGGCGCTATGGCCGGTTTGAAGCCCGCATCAAGGTCGCGCAGGGCGCCGGCACGCTCACGAGCTTCTGGATGATGCACAAGGACCCGACGCTGGAGCGCTGGCCGCTCGGCGGCGAACTCGACATCATCGAACAGCTCGGCCGCGACCCGAACGCCGTCGAAAGCGTGATCCACTACAAGGGCGTCGATCGCGAACGCCACCACGTTCATACGGTGTTCGACGAGCCCTTCGGCGACGCGTTCCATGACGTCGCGTTTGAGTGGACGCCGCAGGGATTTTTCTGGTTCATCGACGGAGAGCTGACTCTCGCCTATCCGCCGAAGGCCGATCATCCCTTCGACCGCGACTTCTTCCTGATCCTCAGCCTGTGCGTGGGCGGCGACTGGGCGCTGTCGCCAAAACGGTCGACGACCTTCCCCGTCGTCGCGCAGGTCGACTGGGTGCGCGTCTACGCGATCAACCCGAACCATGTTCCCCCCGTTGGGGACGACAGCGCCACCATCGCGCAACAAGGGGTCAAGGAGACGGGTCCGCGATCTGGACTCTGAACGCGCCCGCGCATTGAATGCTACCGGATGCGACGTCACGAAACATGCGTCCGGGGAACGATCGACATGCGCTTTTCACACATCGCATCGCTTGCGGCGGCGACGCTGCTTCTCGGCTGGGGTGCGGCGCACGCGACGGAAAACGGCGCCGATGCCGGCCCCGGTCCCGAGTGGCGCCTTGTCTGGAACGACGAGTTCGACGGCACGGCGCTGGACGCCACGAAATGGCGCGCGCGCACGACACCGGAATATCACCCGCTCGGGGACACGGATTTCTCGGATTCGCGTCGCCACCTGCGGGTGGAGGGCGGCGTGCTGAAGCTCGTCGCGCGGCGCGCGCCTCTCGGCCGCTACACCTCGGCGATGGTGGAGACGCAGCACATCGCCGCCTGGCGGCAAGGTCGTTTCGAGGCGCGCATCAAGGTTCCGAGCGGGCGCGGCGCCAACGCCGCATTCTGGATGATGCACCGCGATCCCACGAGCGAGCCCTGGCCGCTCGGCGGCGAGATAGACATCGTCGAGCAGCTTGGCCGACAGCCCAACCGCATCTACGGCACGCTGCACTTCAAGGGCGCCGAACGCATCCAGCGCGGCGGCACCGTGGACGCAGCGCTGCCCTACCACGAGGACTTCCATGTCTTCGCCGTCGAGTGGACGGAAACCGGATTTGCCTGGTTCGTGGACGGACAGGAATACTTCGCCCTGCGCGACCTGCCGCCGTCCGATCCGGCGCGGCCGCAATATCCGTTCGACCGACCGTTCTTCATGATGCTGAGCAACGTCATCGGCGGCAAATGGCCGGGCCCGGCGGGGTTTTTCGGATCATTCCCCAGGACGATGGAAATCGACTGGGTGCGCGTCTACCAGCGCCAGGAAGACCAGTTCGCGCTCGGCGCCATGCCGCGCGACGAGACAACACGATAGCCCGCGACGTTACTGCGCGGCCCGGCCGGCGAATGGCGCCTCGGGGCGTCAGGAGGTGGCGGCGCCGTAGGGCGCGGGGCGAATGATTTCCATCAGCCGGTCCGGCGCGCGAACCGGTCCGAAGCCGAGCGGCGCGTAGACACCGTGTGCATCGCGGGTGCCGAGCATCCATCGGCGCAGTCCCTGCAGGTCCGGGTGCGCCTGAAGCGCCGCGACGAGCGCACGCCCGATCCCCGCCCCGCGCCGACCAGGCGTGACGATCACGTCGCACACCCACGCGAAGACGGTCATGTCGGTGACGGCGCGGGCGAAGCCGACGAAAGCGCCGGCATCGTCGCGTGCGATCACACATACGGAATTGGCGCACGCCCGCTCGACGACCTCACGCGGAATGCCTGGCGACCAGTACGTTTCGCGCAGCAGCGGATGCAGGACGTCCATGTCGGCGGCGGTCGGGTGCTCGAAGGCGATGCTGGTCATGCGATGGAACCCCGGGCGGCGGACAGTACCGTTTGTATGACAACGGCTCGTCTGTCATGCTCACGCGAGGCAATTCGATCAAGGCCCATCATGGCGCGCGTTCTCGGTGTTGGCGGCATCTTCTTCAAGGCGCGCGATCCGGCGGCGCTCAACGCGTGGTACCGCGATGCGCTGGGCCTCGACCTCAAGGACTGGGGCGGCGCGCTGATCCTGCCCGAAGGCATGGCGGCGCATCCGGGCGCAGCAACCGTGTTCAGCGCTTTCAAAGCCGACACAACCTACTTCGAGCCCTCGACGAAGGAGTTCATGATCAACCTCGCCGTCGACGATCTCGACGGCATCCTCGCACGCGCGGCGCAGCACGGTGTCGAGGCGAAGGTGCTCCCCGACGAGCCGAACGGCCGCTTCGCGCACATCGTCGATCCCGAAGGCACGAAGATCGAGCTGTGGCAGCCCAAGCCGATGTGAGCGCGCGCGGAAAACGCGACGCCGTTCTCCCCGCCCCCTCGCGGGGCGGGGAGCTTCAAAACCAGCGCTAAGCCGCCAGTTTCCGGAACATGCCGCGGTTGAGCATGAGTTCAGCGATCTGCACCGCATTGAGCGCTGCGCCCTTGCGGAGATTGTCACTGACGCACCATAGCGAGAGGCCGTTCTCGACGGTGGAATCCTCGCGGATGCGGGAGACGAACGTCGCGAAATCGCCCGCACATTCGACGGGCGTGATGTAGCCCTCGTCCTCGTGCTTGTCGATGACCATGAGGCCGGGCGATTCCCGCAGGAGATCACGCGCTTCATCCGCCGTGATCGGGTTCTCAAACTCGATGTTCACGGCCTCGGAGTGGCCCACGAACACCGGCACGCGCACGCATGTCGCGGTGAGCTTGATCGCCGGATCGAGGATCTTCTTCGTCTCGGCCATCATCTTCCACTCTTCCCTCGTGTAACCGTCCTCCATGAACGTATCGATGTGCGGGATGACGTTGAAGGCGATCTGCTTGGTGAAGCGCTCCTTCACGATCGGATCGTTGACGAAGATCGCGCGCGTCTGCGTCCACAGTTCTTCCATCGCCTCCTTGCCGGCGCCGGAGACCGATTGATAGGTCGCGACGACCACGCGCTTGATCTTCGCGAGATCATGCAGCGGCTTCAGCGTGACCACGAGTTGCGCGGTCGAGCAGTTCGGGTTGGCGATGATGTTGAGCTTGTCGTAGCCGAGCACCGCGTCCGGGTTCACTTCCGGCACCACGAGCGGCACGCGCGGGTCCATCCGCCAGGCGCTTGAATTGTCGATGACGGTGCAGCCCATGGCGCCGATCTTCGGCGACCATTCCTTCGACACCGCGCCGCCCGCCGACATGAGGCAGAGGTCGAAGCCGGTGAAATCGAAGGTCTCAAGGTCTTTGCATTTCAGGGTCTTGTCGCCGTAGCTCACCTCGACGCCGATCGATTTGCGCGACGCGACGGCCGCCACTTCATCGGCGGGGAACAGACGTTCTTCCAGAATCGAAAGCATCTCGCGGCCCACATTGCCCGTGGCGCCGACGACGGCGATGCGCAAACCCATTGTGCGTGACTTTCTCCAAGCGCGGCCGGGATGGCGGCGCGCGCTGGATATGGCATGGGTCGGGGGGTTTTACCAATCAGGGAACGGGAATTGCCGCCCTTGGGGGCCATACGGTAGGGTCTTGCCAGCGGGATAGGACTTCAGGGGAGATCGACGCCATGGGTGCGCCGACATTCGAACTTTACAAGCTGCTGGTCGAGGAGGTGCGCGAAGCACGCAAGGCGCGGCGCGACCTCGCCAACGTGTTCACCACCCTCAACCTCGCCGGCGTGGGCGCGCTCGGGTTTCTGGCGGGCCCCGACAACGGCCAGAGTCCGGCGTTGCTGATCTGGGCCGTTGTGGCGCTCATCCTGTGCTGCGTCGTCTGGCGATCCTCGAACGCCTACTACACGGTGATGCTCGGCTCGAAATACCAGATCATCTACGAGATCGAAAAAGACCTGGGCATCGACGCCCTGCAGCGCGAATGGCGCCAGCTGCCGCGTCATGGCTTCCTGCGGTATTTCTCGCTGGAACGCGCCATGCCCGTCCTTTTCGGCGTCGGGTATCTCGTGTTTGTCGCCTATCAGGTGAGCTGGAATGAAGCCGCGACGCTCTTTCAGGGCGCGCTGCGTCCGCTCCTCGCGATGATCAACCGCTAAAGCTTCGCCAGCACCGCATCGCCCATCGCGCGCGTGCCGAGCGTTCCGCCGAGATCACGCGTGCGGGCGCCGCCATCGAGCGCCGCCTTCAACGCCGCTGCAAGACGATCCGCCAGATCGGCGCGATCTAGCGATAGGCGCAGCGCCATCTCGAACGACAGGATCGCTGCAAGCGGATTGGCGAGGCCCTGCCCCGCGATGTCCGGCGCCGATCCGTGCACGGGCTCATAAAGCCCCGGTTTTCCAGCCTCTCCCAGCGCCGCGGACGGCAGAAGACCGATGGAACCCGTCAGCATCGCGGCTTCATCGGAAAGGAGATCGCCGAAGAGATTGTCCGTCACGATCACATCGAATTGCCTCGGCGCCTTCACGAGTTGCATGGCGCAGTTGTCGGCAAGAATGTGTTCGAGCGTCACGTCGGGATATTCGGCGGCGTGAACGGCGCTGACCACTTCGCGCCACAGCACGCCCGTCTCCATCACGTTCGACTTCTCCGCCGAATGCACGCGGCCGCCACGCTTGCGCGCCAACTCAAACGCCACCCGCGCGATGCGGCGGATTTCCGCTGACGTATAGACCTGCGTATCGACGGCACGCTTCTCGCCGTCACCGATGTCGACAATCCCGCGCGGCTGCCCGAAATAGACCCCGCCCGTCAGCTCCCGCACGATCATGATGTCGAGGCCGGCGACGATCTCGCGTTTCAGGGGAGACGCGTCCGCCAGCGATTCAAAACAGAGCGCCGGGCGCAGGTTGGCGAACACCGCCATGTCCTGACGCAGCCGCAGCAGCCCCGCCTCCGGCCGGATCGCCCGCGCCACGCCCGCCCATCTGGGCCCTCCGACCGCGCCCATGAGCACCGCATCGACGGCTTTCGCCCGCGCGACGGTCGCATCCGAGATCGGCGCGCCCTCCGCATCGATGGCCGCGCCCCCGAACGGCGCCTCCTCCAGGACGAGCTGCGGCCACAGCGCGCCCGCCACCCGGCGCACCTCATCAATGACCTCGGGGCCGATGCCGTCGCCCGGTAGGAGAAGAAGCGTCTTTGTCATGCGCGCTGTTTCGCCTTCCCGGCGGCAGTTTGTCCAGCAATGAGGCTGCGCGCTATCGCCCCGGCGTCCGCCGTTACCGCTGTGGCGCGTCGTCGGTTGACTTGGACCCCCGGATCAGACGGATTGCGCCCATGCCGCTTCTCGTCGCCGTCGCGTCCGTCATGTTTCTGGGTTGCGCCATGGCCGGCATGGAGCGCGACTTCACGCGCGGGGCGCTCGCGGCCCTGGAAGGCGCCGTCGCCATCGCCGCCATCGCCCTGCCGCGTTCCCGCACGGCGATTTTCGAGACGCTCAAGCGCTTCTCGCGTCCGGCTGCGGCCTATTCGGCGCTTCTTCTGCTCGCCGCCGTGATGAGCGGCGCGTTCTTCGTAGGCGGCGCAAGCGATCCCTGGCGCGCGGAGCAGGCGATGGTCGGACTGGCGGGAACGGGCTTCTTCTTTGTCGCCGCCGCAGGCGCCGCAACCGCCGGCGGGCGCAACCGCATGATCACTGCGATGCTTGTCACGCCGGTCGCGCTCACGCTGCTCATCATCCTCGACCGCTTCGACGGACAGCTCGACTTTTTCGGCATTTCGACGGCGCCCATGGAAAACCGCCTCGCGGGGCCGTTCCCGTCGCCCAATGAAGCGGCGACCGCGTTCGCGCTCTTCGCCGTCGTCGCGGCCTTCGCCATTGTCGATGAGCTGACCCGCCGCCCTGCGCCGCGCGGCACGCTGCCGCCGCCCGCATTGACGCAGCGCCTCTTCCTGCCTGCCATCAGCTTCCTGGCCAGCCTCAACCTCCTTGCGCTTACCGGATCGCGCGCCGGAATCGCGGCTGGCGTCGTGGGGCTCGCGGTCTACTTCGCCCTCGCATGGTTGCGCGGCCTCAAGGGACGCAGCGGCCCGCGCCTCGTGCCGATCGCGGCAGGCGCAGTCGCGCTGATCGCGCTCTTCGTCGCGTCCACGTCGGGCGCCGGCGCGATGAAGCGATACGTGGCCAGTGACGCCGTCACGCCGCCCTATTCGGCGATGACGACAACGGCGCTCCAGTCGTGGCGAGAGCGCCCGCTGTTCGGCCACGGCCTTGGCGCGTACGATCTTCTCCCCGCCGGCGGTGCAGGCGCCTCCAACGACATCGTACGCTGGCTCGCGGAAGCGGGCCTCGTGGGTCTGGGTCTCGCGCTCGCGGCGCTGGGCGGACTTCTTTTCCAGCTGTGGCGCGCCAAGGATCACGGACGGCGTCCCACCCGGGGATTTGCGCTGGCGGCCGGCCTTGCAGCGACGGTGGTCGTACATGGGCTCGCAAGTCCGGCGCTGTCGAGCCCGGCGGTCAGCGCCCTGTTTGCGGGGCTCCTCGGCCTGGCGGCGGCCTATGTGGACCCCGACGCAGACGCGGTGAAAATCAAGCCGACCGCCCGCACCCGCGTCCTCGGCTGAGGCGCGCGGCTGGCGCAGGAGCCGCCGCCAAACTAGAACCCAACGCATGGACGGCCGCCCTCGGCGGCGCATCGGGAGCCAGGCGTGCGGCGCAAGGGGATCATTCTGGCGGGCGGATCGAGCACGCGCCTGTTCCCGATCACGCAGGCGACGGTGAAGCAGCTGCTCCCGGTCTACGACAAGCCGTTGGTCTATTATCCGCTGTCGGTGCTGATGCTCGCGGGCATCCGCGACATCCTGATCATCACCACGCCGCGCGACGCGCCGGCCTTTGAAGCGCTCCTCGGCGACGGATCGAGGTTCGGCGTCAGCCTCGCCTATGCGGTGCAACCGAAACCCGATGGCCTCGCGCAAGCCTTCATCATCGGACGCGATTTCGTCGGGGACGACCCGAGTTGCCTCATCCTCGGCGACAACATCTTCCATGGGCCGGGTCTTGAAGCGCAGCTCGTCGCGTCTGCGGCGGCTTGCGCCGGGGCCACCATTTTCACCCACCATGTGCGCGATCCCGAACGCTATGGCGTGGTGGAGTTCGACGGCGCGGGCGCGCCGAAGCGCCTGCACGAAAAGCCGAAGCGCTTCGTCTCGAACTACGCGATCACCGGGCTCTATTTCTACGACAACGCCGTGCTCGACATCGCGGCGACGATCAAGCCTTCTGCCCGCGGTGAGCTTGAGATCACCGACGTCAACCAGGCCTATCTGGATCGCGGCGCGCTCTCGTGCGTGCAGCTCGGACGGGGCTTTGCATGGCTCGACGCGGGCACGCCCGACAGCCTCCTTGAAGCCGCCCAGTTCGTGCAGACGATCGAGCGCCGCCAGGGCCTGCGCATCGCGTGCCTCGAGGAGATTGCGGTCCACAAGGGCTTCATTCCGGCGAGCGCGCTGGTTGACCTCGCCGCGCCCATGGCTGGCAGCGACTACGGGCAATACCTGCTCAAGGTCGCCGCCGAACACGGCGCGAGCTGATGCGTCTCCTCATCACCGGCGGCGCGGGCTTCATCGGCTCGGCGCTCGCGCGCCAAGCCATCGCCGAAGGATGCGACGTGCTTGTCGTCGACAACCTGACCTATGCCGGCACGCTGTCGTCGCTGCGCGACGTGGCGGACAATCCGCGTTTTGCGTTCCTCAAGGCCGATATCTGCGACCGCACAGCGATCGACGCCGCGTTCACGCACTTCAGGCCCGACGCCATCGCCCACCTCGCCGCGGAAAGCCACGTGGACCGTTCCATCGACGGCGCGGCGGACTTCATCCGCACCAACATCACCGGCACGTTCGAGATGCTGGAGGCCGCGCGCGCATATTCAGCAGGTCTGCCCGCCGTGGCGCACGACGCGTTCAGGTTCCTGCACGTATCCACGGACGAAGTCTTCGGCTCCCTCGGCGCGGAAGGCGCGTTCACCGAGACCACGCGCTACGATCCCCGCTCGCCCTACGCGGCGAGCAAGGCGTCGTCCGATCACCTCGTGCGCGCGTGGGGTCACACATACGGTCTGCCGGTCGTCATCTCGAACTGTTCCAACAACTACGGGCCGTATCAGCTCCCGGAAAAACTCATCCCGCTGATGATTCTCAACGGGCTGGAACGCAGCGCGCTGCCGGTTTACGGCGACGGCCTCAATCGTCGCGACTGGCTTTACGTCGACGATCACGCACGTGCGCTGCTGACCATCCTCCGACACGGACGCCCCGGGGAAACCTACGCTGTCGGCCCCCGCGCCGAGCATGCCAATATCGATGTGGTGAACCGCATCTGCGACCTGCTCGACACGATGACGCCAGGCGATGCGCCGCGCCGCGCGCTGATCGGCTTCGTCGCCGACCGCCCCGGCCACGACCGCCGCTATGCGATCGACCCCGCGAAAATCGAGGTCGAACTCGGCTGGCGTCCGCAGACCGGATTCGCGGAAGGACTTGAACGCACCGTGCGCTGGTATCTCGACAACGACTGGTGGTGGCGACCGCTGCGTGCGGCGGGACACGGTCGCGCGCGGCTCGGCCTCACGGACGCGACGTGACGGTCCTCGTCATCGGCGGCGCCGGCGGCATGCTTGCGGGCGCGCTGGCCAAGCACGCAGGCGTCATCGCCGTCGGACGCCCGCAGGCCGATCTCGCCGATCCTGAAACACTGGAAGCGATGCTGCGCATCCACGATGCAAGCATCGTCGTTTGCGCCGGCGCCTTCACGCAGGTGGATCGCGCGGAGTCCGCGCCGGAGGAAGCCATGCGGATCAACGCAGCCGGTCCCGGCGCGCTGGCGCGACTGTGCGCGGCGCGCGGCGTGCCGCTGATCCACATCTCAACGGACTACGTCTTCGATGGCGAAAAGCCTGCGCCCTACGTCGAGACCGATGCCCCGGCGCCGTTGAACGCCTATGGCCGCTCCAAACTCGCAGGCGAACAATCGGTTGCGGCCGCAGGTGGGCGCTTTGCGATTTTGCGCACATCGTGGACCTACGCGGCGAGCGGCGCGAACTTTGTGCGCACCATGCTGCGTCTCGCGCAAACGCAGGATCGCATCAGGGTCGTGGACGACCAGCGCGGCGCGCCGACCTGGGCGCCGCATCTCGCTGACGCCGTCCTCGCCGTCGCGCGGCGTCTCGTTGCGGAACGCGACACGGCGATCTGCGGCGTGTTCCACGCCACAGCGGACGGCGATTGCACCTGGCGCGGCTTCGCCGAGGCGATCTTCGACGGCGCACGCAGGCGTGGCGGCCCGTCCGCCGCCGTGGAGCCCATTGCCGGCGCCCAATTCCCTACAGCTGCGGCGCGGCCGAGGAACTCGCTACTCGATTCATCGAAGCTACGGGAGACGTACGGCGTCGCGCTGCCGGACTGGCGCGCGGGCCTCGAAGCATGTCTGGACGAGATCGCCTCCGGCGGTTGGCGCGTGGACTAGGAATTCCACACGAAAGGCGACTCGAAATCCGCGAAATCCGGCCACCTCGTGTCGCGCTCCGAGAGCGTGGCGTCTTGGGCCTTCACCGGCCAGTCGATGCCGAACGCCGGATCATCCCAACGCAGGCCGCCTTCGCGGGCGGGATCGAAGTAGGCGGAGGTCTTGTAGGTGAAGCTGGTTTCCGGCTCGAGCGTGCAGACGCCGTGCGCGAAGCCGGCGGGCAGGTACATCTGCGTCCAGTTGTCGGCGCTCAGCACCGCGGAGACGTGCTTGCCGTAGGTCGGCGAGCCGCTGCGCACATCGACAGCGACGTCAAATATGGCCCCGCGCACGACGCGCACGAGCTTGGCCTGCCCCTGCCGGCCGGTCTGGAAATGCAGGCCGCGCACGGTGAACGGCTTGGCCGAGTAGGAGTGATTTTCCTGCAACCAGCGGAAATCGACCCCGAATTCGTTCAGCCAGCTCTCGCGGAATGTCTCGGACAGAAAGCCGCGATGATCCCCGAACTTCGGCGGGCGAAGCACGAGCACCTCAGGAATAGCCAGCCGTGTGATTTCCATGGACGAAGCGCCCCGCCGTTTCGGATTGTCGTGTCGTGATCACGCCAGTCGCGTCGCGTGTCAAAGACGCACCTCAGGGCGCGGCGTCGGATGCCGCCTCGGGTGCGCCGCATTGCCCGAGACCGGAGTCCGGCAGGCGCGCAGCGACGTCGGCGAGATGCGCCGCAAACGCGCGGTCGGCGTCAGCCTGCATGCAGGCGTCGACGATCACCTGCCGCTGCAGGGGAAGCGACAGCGCGGGCCAGGCCCGCATCGCCGCATCGAAGCGCCACCTGACGCCTTCGGCGGTTGCCGGCACGGCGTAGCTACGCGCGACCGCATCGACCGCGCCTGGCGTCACCACGCCGCCTTCCGCGATATCGACGAGCGCGGACATGGCCGCGGCGCTGGCGTTCGCGGGGCTGTGCTTGAGAGACTCCTCCGCCGCGCGGCGCGCGGCGCCCAGAAGCGGCGCCGACACGTCGTCGACTGCGGCGGTCGTGGCCTGAAGGTAGTAGGCGCGCGCCGCGCGGGCGTGCACGCCCGAGTTCTGCGGCGCGGCCTTCACTGCGTCATCGATGACAATGATGGCCTGCGCGAGCGCTGCGTCGCGCTCCATGCCCCTGGGCATGGCTTCGGCGCGGGCGAGAACGCTCCGCGCCGAACCATCACGCAATGCGGCGCCCGCCTGCGTGAAGCCGAGAAACGCCACGGCCAGCGCCGCGACCGCGAAGGTCGCGGACGCCGCCCGAGGCGCCTCAACGAATGTAATAGGTCTGATAGAGTTCACTGTAATAATCGGGCTTGTCGTACATCAGGCGGGACGCCAGACCGGATTCCACGCCCGAGAGCACCACGCCGGAGACATTGGCGCCGTGCGTGCGGAGCTGGTCGATTGCGTTGCGCACGATCGGCGTGGGCGTCTTGCCCCAGCGCACCACCATCAGCACCGCATCCGCGATCGAGGCGAGCACGCGCGTGTCCGACACGGGCATCACCGGCGCGGAGTCCAGGATGATCACGTCGTAGCGCGCCTTGAGCGCTTCGATCAGCGAACGCATCGCGTCCGAACCGAAGAGATCGCGCGGCGTGAACTCGGCCTGGGCGAGCGGAACGATGTCCACGCCCGAACCCGGATCCTTCTGGATCACGTCGTTCAGCGTCGCCGTGCGGAAGAGGACTTCCGTGAGGCCCTTCTCGACTTCCAGACCGATGCAGTGCGTGGTCGAGCGGCGACGAAGGTCGCAGTCGACGAGCACCGTCCTGGAGCCCGCGAGCGCCGAGATGCGCGCCAGCGCGATCGAGGTCGTCGTCTTGCCTTCGTCCGGCAGCGCCGAGGTGATGGCGAGCACCTTCACCTTGCGATCCGGTGAGGAAAAGAAGACGCCGGCGCGCACGTTGCGGAGCGATTCGCCGAAGGCCGAGAGCGGACGCTTCAGCACGAAGGACTCCGGCGTCAGCAGCTCGCCGTCGATCATCCGCGTGCGGCGGTCGAGGAACGGCACCTGGCCGAGGCAGGCCACGCCGAGGCGGCTCTGCACGTCTTCCGGCGTGCGGAAGGACTGTTCCAGCATCTCGACGATCACCACCGCGAGTGCGCCAAGGGCTGCGCCCAGGACGAGACCGATGATGAGGTTCAGCGACGGCTTCGGCGAGGACGGTTCAGTCGGGATGCCGGCGCGCGACACGATGCGGGCGTCGGGTTGCTCGATGCCGCTCTGGGCGGCGATTTCGCGGTAGCGGGTCAGCAGCGCTTCATAGAGCTGGCGGCTCGCGTCGGCGTCGCGCTTGCGTTCACGCAGCGTCACTTCGCCGATGTTCTGCTCCGCGAGCTGCGACTGCTGCACGCCGAGCGTTTCATCGATGGACGACACATTGCCGCGCGCGATGCGGACTTCGTCCTCGACGCTGGAGACGATGCGGCGGACTTCCGCCTGGATCTGCTCGTCGAGGCTCGCGTACTGGCGGTCGATCTGCAGCATGTCGGGGTGGCGCGGGCCCTTCTGCGCGGACAGTTCCGCACGGCGACGCGAGAGCTCGGCCTGCTGGGTGCGCAGGCTGGAGATCGTCGACGACTGCAGCGCTTCGCGCGAGGCGTCGGCCGTGCCGCCGGAAGAAAGGCTGGCGCGCAGGCTGGCGAGGCGGGCTTGCGCGCGCGACAGTTCCTGCATCCGGTCGGCGCGCTGGAGGTTCAGCGCCTGGGCGGTCTGTTCGGTCAGGCGGACGCCGTCGGCGTTGAGCAGGCCTTCACGGGCGCGATACTCTTCGACGTCGCGTTCCTTGCGCTGCACTTCGACGGAGAGTTCCGACAGGCGCGTCGACAGCCAGTCGTTGGCGGTCTTCAGCGTGTCGTACTTCGTCTGCAGCTGCTGGGTGAGATAGTGGTTGGCGTAGGCGTCCGCGATGCGGGCGGCCTTCGCGGGATCCTTCGAGGTGAAGCTGATCTCGACGAGGTAGGTCAGGCCGAGACGCTTGACCTGCAGGCGGCTCTGGACGGCCGAGATCGCGTTCTCGCGACGCTTCTGGCGGGCGGCCGCACTTTCGGTGACCTTCGTCGGCGCGCCGCCGAAAGCGTCACGCACCGAGGCGAACACGCCGGCGCGAGGTTGTTCGCTGAATTCGGAATCTTCAAGCAGGCGCAGCGAATCCACCACGCGGCCCGCGAGGAAGCGCGAGCTCATGATCTGGGTTTCGGTGTCGATCGTGGCGGCGTCGGGCGCGACATCGCTGTAGATGCCTTGCACGTTGGCGCCCAGCACCCGCTTCTCGCGCAGATCAATCTGGACCTGAGCGGTCGAGGTGTAGAGTTTCGTGGCGGTGATGGTGGCGAACACCACCATCAGGAAGATCGAGGCGAGGATCGCCGCGAAGAGCCAGATGCGCCGGCGGAACATCTCCACGATGCGCACCAGTCCGAACTGGTCACTGGTCTGCAGGGGTTGAGGCAGGTTGCCTCCACCTTCCGGAATACGACCGCCGAAATCCGCCGCCATGGTCTCTCTCCTGCGCTTCCGCCGGCTTGCCCGCGCTAGAAGCGCAGGGTCGCCGACACGACGAAGCGGTTAACGTCATAGTCCTGCGCCGAAGCGGCGCCGGACGAGTCCTGACGCTCGAATCGCCACCTGGCGCCGAGCTCCACTCGCCGGTTGAGCAAGAAACGGGCCCCTGCATCCGCGAACAGCAGATCGTCGTCGCGATCGGACCCTTCGAATTCCCTTTTTTCGGCGCCAGCGCCGGCCATGAGCACGATGTTGCGGCGCAATTCATGGTCAACGCGCGCGCCAAAGGTGGTCGAAAGAAAGGATGACGCCGTCGCCGCGACCGTTTCCTCGATCCGGCGGCGACCGTTCACCGTAATCGTGGTCAGCGGTGTCGCAAAATATTCCACCTTGCCTTCAAGGGCGAGGCCCTTGGGCGAGGACAGCCCCGGATCGTCGTAGTTCTGCTGCAGGTAACCGACGCTGACTTCGCCCCGGATGAGGTTCGACAGATCGGTGTTGACGCCGATCATGTAGCTCGACCCCTCGGAATCCCGGTTGAACGTCGAGCGCGGCGGCTTGATCTCGTACTCGCGCTTGTTGCCGGAGACCTGGCCGAACATGGCGGTATCGGGGCTGAGGGCATATTCCAGCCGTCCGGTGAGGGTGGTCACGGTGTAGTCCCGGATATCCTGATCCGCGATGCCGCCGGAAATGAGCGGCGCGTCCTTGTAGTTAAGGCCCTGCTTCTCAAGGCGCAGGGTCGCGCGGGCGCGGCCGAATTCATGAACCCCGGCCAAGTAGGCGTGACGGTCCTCGACGCGCACAGGTTTGGCCGCCGCGCCCGGCGTGTCCGGCGCGGAGCGCGCTTCGGCCCGCCGGGACTGACCGCCGCCGACAAGGAGATAGCTGCCGCGGCGGACGTCGAGGCGACCCTCGGCCTCGGCGTAGACGTCGGTATGTTCTTCGGAGCTTGAATCCTGGAAACGAAAGTCGTCGAGCCCGGCGGCCAGCGCGATCCGGTGGCGCGACCATGTCGTGGCCGCCTCGATGCGCGGACGACTGACGAACACTACATCGTCGGTTTCGCCGGAGGGCTCGTAGAAGATGTTGCTGTCCGTGCCGGCCTCAAGCCCGAGGGAAGGCCTTACGGTGATGGCGCCCAGTTCGAGCCCGGGCGCGGCGAATTCCGGACGCACGCGCTCCGCGACACTTTCATTGCGACCCCGGTCCGCCCCCCACCGGGGCGCGTCCCTGGCCGTTTCCGGGGCGGCTTCCTGCGCGCGCGCAAGCGAGACTGGAAAGAACGCGACCATCGCCGCACAGGCGAGCAAACGAGCTTTGGACATCCCCGAAACGATCCCTTTTACACATTGTTAACTAACGGGTTCGTTCTGCGCCGAGACACGCCGCCCGCCACGTGAACACACGTGGGAAGCGAAAAACACATCCGTCGGACGCGCGTCCGGCGAAAGCGGCCTGCCTGATCTGCCCGTCAGTTTTCGCCGCCTCTCCCCCAGCAGCGCACGCTTCGGGCGTCGCTTCGCCGCGACGCTCGTGCATTAAGGATTAGTTTACACGCCATAGGGGAACGCGACAAGGCGCTGAAATCTGGACTTTTCGCCATGCGCCCCCGAACGGGTCAGCGGCCCGCGCGCCTGATTGCCAGGCGGCGGCCCCGCTGTCGCCGGGTGAGCGCCTAGAAGAAGCGCTCGGTGATGCGGATCGTGTCGCCCGGCTGGACCGGCAGCGAGGCGCTCATCTGGACCCGGCGCTCCTGGGCCTCATTGCGGTGCTTCACGAAAACCTGACGGGTGTTGGCCCGATAGGTGAAGCCGCCGGCGGTCGCCACGGCGTTCTGGACCGTCAGCCCTTCCGAGAAGGCGTATTCGCCGGGCCGGTTGACCTCGCCGAGGATGTAGAACGCGCCCTTGATGACCCGGATCGTGTCGCCGGGCTGGACGGTGACCGGCGACAGCAGCGAATACTCCGTTTCCACGGCCTCGCCCTGACGCTTGATCATGATGCGGGTCTGGTTGGCGAGCGTGGTGAACCCGCCTGCCGTCGCCACCGCGTTGAACACGTTGAGACCCTGGGTATAGGGGTACTCGCCCGGCTTGGTGACTTCGCCGAGGATGTAATACGGGCGCAGGTTGAGGAAATCGACGCTTACCCGGGGGTCGAGCAGGATCTCTTCGGCCGAAAGCTTCTTCTCGAGGTCTTCTTCAAGCTGGCGGCGGGTCAGGCCGGCCGCCTGCACTTCGCCTATGAACGGCATGGCGATACGGCCCGTGCTGTCGACCAGAAACTCACCCGAGAGGGATTGTTCGCCGAACACCAGCACGCGCACGCGGTCATTGATGCCAAGGACGTAGCCGTCCGTGCTGGCGCCCTGAGTCCCCGGTTGGGCGCCCGGTTGAGCACTCGGTCCGGCCGCGGCAGGCGCGCCAGACGCGGGCTGGGCGGCGATGGGCGCGGCGGGCGGCGTCTGCGCGGCCGGGGCGGCTGTTTCGGTTCGAGACACCAACGGTTGCGTCTGCGCGAGCGTCGATGCGGGCGCCCCGAGCGTCACAATGGCGGCGAATGCGGCCAAAAGCACTGAAAAGGATCGATAGAACTTGCGCGTCATGACGTTTCCTCTGGAGGCCGCTTCCTGTGCCGAATTTCTCCTGAACGCAAGATTGACGCCTACTGGAATGGCGCGCCCGCCGCCGTCAGGTCTGCAGCAGCCGGACTTCGCCGCCGTCGAGGCAAACCGCCGACAGCCGCCCGGTCGCGTAGGCGCCGGTATCCACCCCGATGCGGCGCGTGTCCCGGTAGAGCCGCTCGACGGGGGTGTTCCCGTGGACCACCACAAACGGCCACGATTCCCGGGAAGTCAGGAACGGTTCGCGAATGGTCAGCAAGTCCCGCTCCTGCTGGGCGTCCAGGGCGACGCCCGGCTTGAGACCCGCGTGGACGAACACGTAGTCGCCAAAGCGCACGTGGAGCTTGAGCGACCGGAGGAACTCGAGATGCGCCGGCGGCATCGCCGCGCTCAGCGCCTCTGCGGCGCGGGCGAGCTCCCTTGCGCCCGCCGACGGCGACGGCCCGGGCACGCCATAGGAGAACAGGGTCTCGCGCCCTCCCTTGCTGAGCCAGACGCCGCCTTTCGCTGGACGATCCAGGAAAGCCAGCAGCGCCGCGTCGTGTTTACCCTTCAGGAAGTGGGTCTCGCGGGCGCTTTCCCCGAGGGCGATCAACCGGTCGAGACAGGCCCGGGACTCAAGGCCACAATCGACGTAGTCGCCGAGGAAGACGAGCGTCGCGGTCGAATCCCCCCCCACGTGGCGTTCTATGTCGCTCTCGATCTGCGCAAGCAGCGCGCCCAGCAGGTCGGCCCGGCCGTGGATGTCGCCAATGGCGTAGACCCGCCTGCCCGCCGCCATGCGCGCCGACCATTGGGGAAGCGGAATTTGTGCCATGCTTACCGATCACTCTCGATTCGCACGTGTCGCGCGCGCTGAATCTGCAGTCGACTGAATCACAAGACGCGCCGATGCGCCCAGGCACGCCCCCAAGCCGGCGGCAAATGGTCGCCGGATCAATGCATTAGCCAGAGATCAAAGGCGTTAACGTCCGTCAATCACCGACGCTGCTGTGGCGTATTCGAGGGAGGGGGGGGCGCATTCGGGCGCTCATGTGCGGTGGCCTGCCGCTCGCCGATCCAGGCGACGAGCCGCGGCACGCCCTGAAACAGCGCCGCCCACACGGCCACGCTGTAAGCGACAGCCCCAATGGCCGCGCCGATTCGCCAGGCGCCGCGATGTCCTGACCTGCGTGAGCGATGGTGTCGCAAGCGGCCTCCGTTCCGGAACCCGGCCCCGTCCGGGGCGTCAACACTCAAGACGCGATTCAGCGTCTGACCGACAGCACCCAGATGGATTATCGACATGACAGAAAGGCGCCCAGCGCCTCTCCTGATGGCCTGACATTTTTTGCGTTGCACAATAATTGCTGTTGCATTGCGAAACAGTCGCATGCCATTGGTAAGAAAGCGTTTACGTCTCGAAAGTTGGGGATCGAACCATGGGCGCTGAAGCCGCCAAGTCCGTAGATTCAACCCGATCCGGGTCGCCAGGCGCGCGCCGCCGCTCCCGTGCGGACGGCAGCCGCGTCAGCGCGCGCGAGCACGTGATCACCGACCGGACGCTCATCGCTGCGGTCCAGAAAGCCAACGGCTTCGGGAAGCGCGCTTTCGACGTCGTCAGCTCCCTGGCCGGCCTTCTTGTGCTGTCGCCAGCGCTTCTGACCGTCGCGCTTCTGATCTGGGCGCAAGACGGCGGCCCGGCGATCTACGGTCACAAGCGGATCGGCCGGCAGGGCCGGACATTCAAGTGCTGGAAGTTCCGCTCCATGGTGCGCAAAGGCGACGAGGTTCTCGCCGCCCACCTCGCCACCAATCCGGAGGCCGAAAAGGAATGGATCGCCACGCAGAAACTCAGCGATGATCCGCGGGTGACGATGATCGGCCGGTTCATCCGCAAGACGAGCCTCGATGAGCTTCCGCAGCTCTGGAATGTGCTCTTCGGCGAAATGAGCGTCATCGGCCCGCGTCCGATCGTCCGTTCCGAACTGGACCGCTATGGCAAGGACCGGCGGTTCTACCTGCTTGTTCGTCCCGGCATCACCGGTCTGTGGCAGGTCAGCGGCCGCAGCTCGACCACCTATTCGCGCCGCGTGGAACTTGACCGTCTCTATGTCGAGAGCTGGTCCTATGCCCAGGATGCGGAAATCCTGCTGCGCACGCCCCTCGCCGTCCTGAAGGGCGACGGCGCGGTCTGATTCGGGATGCCGCGCGCCTGTTTGCCGCCCTGCACAAGCATGGGCGGCAAGCACGACTCTTGCTTTCTTCCCTCCGCCAATCGCCTCCCTTGAGGGCGGGCGATCTCCAGTCCGAGGGCCAAAGTGAATCTGTCGAAGATCTTCCTGCACGACTACGCCGGCCACCCGTTCCAGGCCGAGCTGTCGCGCGCGCTCGCCGCCCGGGGCCACCAGATCACCCACGCCTATTTCGAAGGCGACGCCGGCCCGAAGGGCGCACTTGAACACGCCGCCGGCGACCCCGGATCGCTCACGTTCGCCCCTGTCGGCATCGGCGAGACATATTCCAAGACGTCGTTCGCCAGGCGTCGCTTCCAGGATCTGAGCTACGGGCGCGCGGCGGCGGCGGCCATCGTTGCCGCGCGTCCGCAGATTGTGGTGTCCGGCAACACGCCGACTGAATCGCAGGTCTATATTCACCGGGCGGCAAGACAGGTCGGCGCGCGGTTCATCTACTGGTGCCAGGACTTCTACTCCATCGCCGTATCGAAGATCCTGTCGAAGAAAATCCCCGTCGTCGGCGCGGGCGTCGGGCTCTACTATATCGCGCTCGAACGCGCCCAGATGCGCGACGCCGACGCCGTCATTCTCATCACCGAAGATTTCGCCCCGCAAACCCGGGCCTGGGGCGTCGATCCGGCGAAACTCCACGTGATTCCGAACTGGGGCGCGATCGACCAGATTCCGATCATGCCAAAGACGAACGCGTGGGCCGCCGAACACGGCCTCAACGGCAAGACGGTGTTGATGTACACGGGCACGCTCGGCCTCAAGCACAACCCGGATCTCCTCATCGAACTGGCGCGGCGCTATCGCGACAGGCCGGACGTTGTCGTCGTCGTCGTCGCCGCAGGGATCGGCGTGTCGCGACTTGAAGCAGCCAAAGCCGCCGAAAGCCTGGACAATCTTCGCCTCCTCCCGCTGCAGCCATTCGACAGGCTCGCGGAGGTGCTCGCGTCGGCGGACGTGCTCGCGGCGGTGATCGAACGCGACGCGGGAGAATTCTCCGTGCCGTCAAAGGTGCTGAGCTATCTCTGCGCGGGCCGCCCTGTCCTGCTCGCCGCGCCGCAGGCCAATCTCGCCGCCAAGACAATCGCGGCGGAGCGCTGCGGACTGGTGTGCGAACCGGAAGATGTCGCCGGCTGGGTCGCGGCCGCCGATCGTCTGCTGAAGGATGGCGCGGAAGCGGGCGTAGCCGGACGCGCCTACGCCGAGCGGAATTTCGTGCTCTCCCGCGTCGCCGATCGTTTCGAGACAGTGTTCGAAGCCGCGCTGGCGCGCGCGCGATGATGCAAGCCCCCAACCCGCGCACGGGCGCCGACACGCCGCGCGTCATCATAGTCGGAGGCCTTGCGCCGCCGATGGTCGGCATGGGCGTTGTCACGTCGCGTGTGGCGGATGCGCTCGACGCGCGCGGCAAGACCATCGCCACAATCAATCTCACGATCACACATGTTGGCGGAGCGGTGCGCCAGATGGTGAAGGCCGGTCGCATCCTGAAGGGCGCGGCGCTGCTGTGGGCGAACCGGCGCGTGGAAGGCCGCACGCTGTACATGCCGTGCGATGCGGGGGCCGGCAAAATCTACATGCTGTTCCTCGCCATGGTCGCGGACCGGCTCGGCTACAGGACAATCCTGCACCACCACACGTTCGTGTACGTTTATGAACGCGATCCGATGATCGCACATATCCTGCGCGCCATCGAGAAGTCCGGCGTGCACGTGATGCTCTGCGGCTGCATGGAGCGGCAGTTTCTTGAACGCTACGCCCATGATGTGCACGGCCCGATTGGCACAACGGTTCTCAAGAACGAGATCCTTTTCCCGCGCGTCGAACCTGATCGGCTACCCAAGAGCGCGACGATCACGTTGGGCCACCTCAGCAACCTGACGTGGGAAAAAGGCAGCGGCGAATTCCTCGACCTGTTCGAACACCTTGTTGAGTCCGGCGTCGATGCCTATGCGCAACTCGCCGGCGGAACTGCGGACCCCGCGCTGGAGGAAAAGATCAAGGTCGTCACCGCACGTCACCCCGATCGCCTGAAATGGATCGCCAGGACCACACCCGAGAACAAGGCGAAGTTCTTCACCGACATCGACTTCTTCGTCTTCCCGACACGCTACAAGGTCGAGGGCCAGCCGCTGGTGCTCGCCGAAGCGCGCGCGCGCGGCGTCCCGGTGATCACGATTGATCGCGGCTGCATCGGCGAGGATCACCTCGGTGCGCCGAATCTCGTCGTCGCCCAGGACGCTGATTTCAAGGCGATCGCGAGCCAGTGGCTGATCGAACGCCGGTTCGCAAACAGCTCGGAGCCCCACAGCGCCGAGATCGACGCAAACGACGCGATGGAGCGCTTCATTGACCTCTTCTGAAGGCGCGCCATCCGGAAACCCGAAGAAGATCGCCGTGCTGTGGGACACGTTTGGCCCGCAGCATGTCGACCGGCTGAACGATGTCGCGAAGACCTTTCCCGCGCTTCTCGGCGTCGAACTCTTTGGCCAGTCGCACGAATACGACTGGTCCTGGACGCCCGAGCGGCGCTTTGAAAGCGTCACGCTGAGCAAAGTGCGTCGCTCGCCGTTCTTCGACGGCCTTTCCGTCATCCGGACTCTCGTCCAGCTACGTATCGGACGCGGCATCGACGACTGGTTTCTCTGCCACTACGAACGCCCCTACATCCTGGTCGGCGCGTGGCTTCTGCGCCTGCTGGGCGCACGCGTGTTCATCATGCAGGACTCTCGCTTTGAAGATAAACCGCGACGCGCGCTCGCGGAGTGGATCAAGTCCTTCTTCTACGGGCCGTACGCAGGCGCTATCAGCGCGACGACCGGCACCACCGCCTATCTTCGCTATCTCGGCCTCAAGGGCCCGATCGCGGAGGGTTATGATACCGGGTCAGTCGCCCGCATCTCGTCGTATGCGCCGAAGGGGGAAGTCGCGTTCCGCGACCGGCCGTTCCTCTTCGTGGCGCGTCTTCTCGAGCAGAAAAACCCCGTGGGGTTCATGACCGCATATGCGGATTATGTCGCCAAGGCGAAGGACACTCCCCGACCGCTCGTAATGATCGGATCCGGTCCGGAAGAGGCGGCCGTCAAGCGCATCGCCGAGGAACGCGGCGTACTGCAGCACATCACGTTCATTCCGTGGGCCAACCAGCCCGACGTCGTCGCGCACATGGGTCGCGCACTCTACCTGTTCCTGCCAAGCGTGATGGAGCCGTTCGGCAACGTCGTGGGCGAGGCCGCGTGTGTGGGGTTGCCGGCGGTGCTCTCGGATGTGTGCGGTGCGCGCGACCTGATCACGCGCGATTTCGTGTCGGGGTTCACGCTGCCCGCAAACGACGCCGCGTCGTGGTCGGAGGCCATGGTGCATCTTGCTGAAGATGAGGCCCTCTGGCGGCGCATGCGCGCCGGCGCACTTGCCGCGGCGCCAGCGTTCGACAGCGCCCGGTTTGTCGACGCTATCGAAATGCTGACCGCGTCGCGCTGATCTCAGCCGGTATTCGCCGGGGGCGCGGAAGCCAAGAGACCGCGCACTGTCGGCCCCGTCCGAAGCCAGAGCGCCGCTCCGATCGACAGCCAGATCACCAGGGCCGCCGCTTCGGACACCGCGAGACTCCAGAAGTCCTCATGGACATCGGGGCCCAGGAAAATCTTCCAGCAGACGGTCGCGACAACCAGGCACGACGCCACGGCGACGAAGAAGGTGACGCGTGCGTGCTGCAGGACAGGCTCCCCGTCGCGGCGCGTCGTCAGCCCGACCACGAGCAGGAGAAGGCCGGCATCGGCAATCACAAGCCCCGCGAGCAGCACCAGGATGCTGCCGGACATCGCCGCAACAAGACATGCAACGACGACGACAGTGACGTAAGCGTAGTTCGCGATTCCGGTCAGCGCGAAACGGCCGAAACGCGCAAGCGCGAGCGTGAAGAGGCTGTGCACCGACAGGACCGTCGAGAAGGTCACCGCGAAAGCGATCATGCGCACGCTGTCATCCGGCGGCAGATCGAACAGCTTGCCGGTGATCGTGAAGTTCTCGGCAAACAGGGCGAGCCCGAACCCGAGCGCGATCCAGGCGGCGAACGCGCCGACGAGCAGCAACAGCGCTTGGGCGCGACTCTCGCCCTTTTCGCGCGCCCAGTCGCCGAACTTGATCGAAGCAAGCCGGCTCACGTGCTGCAGGATGCTTCGCATGGTGCCGAACAGGGCCCGGATGGCGACGAAGGAAGAGACGAGCGCCGGCGCAGCGAACACCGAAAGCGCGATGACCGGCGCCTGTAGCTGCGCCCATTGCACCAGCGGCGTGGCGGCGGACCATGCGGCGTCGCGATAGGCGGCGGCGACATCCTCCAGCTTCCAGTTCCCGAATGCGGGCGATGTCTCGCGCACGAACCGGAAGAAACTCTGCGCGCATACTGCGCACACGGCGGAGAGGAGCCAGACGATGGAGACCAGAAGCGGGCCCGCGTTGAAGAACGCGATGAGCACGCCGGCGATCACGACGCGCGAAGCGGCCATCGCGAAGAACAAGGCCTCCGCCGGTGCGATGAGCCCCTTTGCTTCCATGAAGGTGACGCGCAGTCCAAGGAACACCTCCGCCGTGGCTGCCAGGGCGAGCACGAAGAGAAACAGCGAGCCCTCCGCGCCGGCGCGCGGCGCAAGCCATGCAGCCACGACCGCGAGCACCGCGAGCGTGGCCAGCCCCATGTGCCCGCGCATGATCGTCCACAGGGTGGAGAAGCGTTCGGGTGGGGCGTTTGCTGCGAGCGCGGCGAAGCCAGCGTTGCGCAAGCCGAGATCCGACACATTCAGTATGCCGGTGAGCGCAAGCGTGGACAGCCAGAGAGCGACGATGTCGTGTCCCCAGACGTGGATCTGCAGCGGCAGAAGCACGAGCTGGCTGGCGATGATCGCGAGCTGCGAGAGCGTGGCGAAAGACAGGAACCGCAACATCGACCGTTCGGTCTCCTCAACCGCGCAAGGGCTTGAGCGCGCGCGAGACCGTCACTTTGAACGACGGATGACGTTTGCAGGCGGCACAACCACCGGATACTCGCGAGGCCCGTCGCGCAGCATCCACTTCGACATCTCGTACCAGGAGTACATCACGCTGAACCGGAATCCGGCGCGGCCGTCCATGAACCCGCCGCACAGCAGATAGTGATAGAAGAAGCGTCCGGCGACCTTGATGAAGCCGTCGCCCAGCATGCGGTTGATCCGCGCGCGGATGGTCTTCTTTCCGTCGGTCGTGTTCGTCGACGTCACATCCTCGACCGCCAGGCGCAGGTGCTTTTCAGCCCAGCCCTTCATCGAGCCGCTCTGCCAGTAATGGATATAGGGAATGTCGAGGTTGATGCAGCGCAGGTCAGCGCCAATGCTCTCGCTGTGCATGCCGGCGTCCCCCTGCACGAACTTCGGCGAGCCGGTGCGCACGAGACGGGGGTGCCACAGCGGGTAGGCCGGCGCGTGCTTGAGGATGTAGCCGTCGAGCGCCATGTATTGCGAGATGTAGACAAAATCGATCTGCGGATCGTCTGCGAGCCACTTTTCGGCCCACTCCCAGAACTCGCGCGTGTAGACTTCGTCCGCGTCGATGAAGAGCGCCCAGGACTCGGTGACGCCGGCTTCGGTGAGACCGAAATTGCGCTGGTTCGCGAAGCCCGTGAACTCGTGGAAGACAACCTCCGCCCCGGCGGCGCGCGCAATGTCCGGCGTGGAGTCAGAGCTGCCGGAATCGATCACCGTAACCTTGATGCCGTCCGGAATGCAGGAAAAGCAGAGCGGCAGGTCGCGTTCCTCGTTGCGCGCGAGCGTGATGACCCGCAGCTTGCAGGCCACGGTCGGATACGGGAGGGCGGCCGGCGCGCCGGCGGGCCTTGCGTTGATCTGCTGCGCGTCCATGAGGTTAATCCAGAATCACCCGACGGGGCCGGACGTATCACGCCCCGCGCCTCGCAAACAACGGACCAGAGGCGGCCGCCGTTTCGCCGCAGGGTGCGCTGCCGGCGGGCTTGTTCACCATGCTCGCTGGCGCGATACATGCACCGCGCGAACGACCTGATGGATACGCGCCGCCTTGAGGGTCGCGCAGAGGAGAACAGCCGTGCCCAAGGCCTTCACCTGGGACAATTCCCCCTGGATCGTCCTGTTCTTCTTCTTCACGCCCTACATGGTCCACGTGTTCCTCGGGCCGCAGGGCGAACTGATCACCGTGGCCGGCCTGATGCAGTTTCCCTACCGGGCGACGCAGATCCTGTTCGGCCTGGTCCTGCTGGGCTGCGCGCTGGTGCTCATGCGCAAGCACAATCTCAAGCTGTCCGGCCCGGCGATGTTCATTTCCGCCATGCTGCTGGGCGCGTACCTCACGCAGCTTGCGACACTGGTGCTTCGGCCCGATCCGAAATTCAACGTCGAGGTCTTCCAGCTCACGGTCCAGTTCCTCATCTCTTTCATCGGGTTCGACCTGATGGCGCGCCGCATGAGCTTTGAGGACTTCGGCCGCGCCGCCTCGCCGCTGGCGCTCTTCTTCCTGATCGCCTCGGCGATCCACCTCCAGTTCTTCCCCATAAAGATCTGGGACCGGTCCCTGTTCTGGGGCCTGCACCCCAACTACGGCGGCGAGCTTCTGGCCGGCGCGGTCATGCTGATAGCGTTCATGAAGACGCCCTCCCTGCGCTGGCTCGGCTATGCACTGGCCATCTTCTGTCTCATCCAGGTGCAGGCGCGCGGCGCGCTGCTGGCGGTGCTGGTGGTGATCGGCGGCGTGGAGATGTGGGGACAACGCGGACTGGGGCCGCGCCTCATCGCGATCGGCGCCGCCGGCGCAGTGGCGGCGTGTCTTCTCCTGTTGTTTTCGCCGCAGACATTGGATCGGGCGACGGATTTCGTGGCCAACAAGATCTTCATGGCCAACAATCCGCTGCGCGGAATGGGAAGCGGTTTTGTGGGCCGTGACGAGACCTGGGCCGTCGCGTTGCAGGACATGACCGCGACCCCGCTCACGGGCCGGGGGATGCAACAGTCCGGCAAGACCCTCCTCGGCCTGCCGATCCACAATGGCTATCTGAAAAATTTCGCCGAATTCGGCCTGATCTTCGGGCTCGCACTGAACATGATGCTTGTGGTCGGCACCATCTGGGCGTTCCGGCAGGACCGCCGCCTCGGCTTCGTGATGCTCGCCTGCCATATCGAGTACTTCTTCGCGCCACGAAACGTGAACCTGAGCGCGTTCCCGTTGCTCATGTGGCTGGGCGTGTTGCCCTGGAAGGCGCCAGCGACGGCAGCGGAATCCGCGAAGGCGAAGCCCGCCGCCACGGCGCATCCCGCGATGAGGCCTGCAACCCGCTAGAGGTGGAATCCGAACGGGTCAGCGCGTCTGCGGCGGGGCGAACGCCAGCGCGACTGCGGCGCCGACGCCGAATCCTGCGAACGTGCCGACCGTGCTGAAGAAGAGATCCTTCAACGACATCTCGCGTCCGGGACCAAAGACCTCCTGCAGGATCTCCAGCGCAACGCCGAATCCTGCAACGCCAATGACGCCAGCCAGCCGGAATCCCGGGCGCGGGTGAAGCGACGCCGCGAATCCCAGACATCCGAACGCCAGGATATGGCGGGTCTTGTCGCTCTGGATGAACGGCTGCAGCGGGTCCTGGGCGACCAGCCCGCCCCAGATGATCAGCGCCACAAGCGCCACAAGCAGGAACGCCCAGATCAGATGCGCGCGCCAAGGCGATGGCGTCCGCGCGCCGCGTCCGCCCGTGAAGGTCTGGTCCTGTTCAGTCATCGTCCGCCGGAGGTTTCGGCGGCCCTGCGCCGCCCGGTCGGGTCTTAGCCGTTGAACTGCCGCATCGCCATCGGTTTGCGCACGACGCGCAGCGACTATGCCCGCCGCGTGAACAGGAAATCCGCCTGGACCGCTTCGCCGCCCTCGCCTAGCGACTGGTTGAACACGCCGGCGAGCATGAAGCCGCAGGCTTCGAGCAACGCGATCACCTCGTTGGCCAGCGCTTGACCCTTGTACAGTTCGACCAGCGACAGTTCGGCGTAGATGACGTCGATCGCCGGCAGCGTGTCGGTTGCGCCGTTCAGCACCTGAAGTTCAAACCCCTGCACATCGATCTTGAGGAGCGACGGCTGCGTAAGAGCTGCGGCGGGAACGCACGCATCCAGACGGCGCACCGCCACCCGGAGCGCGCCGCTTTCGGTCATGTTGAAGAGGCTTTTCTGCTTCTCGCCCAGCGGCAGGAGCGACGAGGAATCGTCGCGGCTGGCGATGTGCATGTCTGCGGCTCCGTCCTCGACGCCGAGCGCACAATCGAAGATCTTCGCCCGGCCCGCAGTCACTGCGGTCAGCTTCGCGCGCGGGCCCGGCAACGGCTCGAAACAATGGAGCTTCGCGTCGGGCCACATCGCCATTGCGAACGCCGCGAACTGACCCTTGTTGGCGCCGACATCGACCACCGACCTGAACGCGAACCGGTCGAGCGCGTGCTTGTGATCCATCGTCGCGGCGACGCCATGGCGAAGCGGCGCCCAGGCGCGCGGTTCGGCGGCGATCGACATGAGTTTCGACAGCGAGGCCATGCGCACGTTATCCTGATCCTGAATTGAGCACGTGGCTTAGCAGCGCTGGTCGATTCCAGCCATGGCCCCGGACGACGGCAGGCAGGTTGTACGGCATGCAAACGCCAGGCCGCGGCGGTCAGCGCGATGTCGGCGAGAGGCGCAGGATGCGGCCTTCCGCATTGTCGGTCAGCACATAGATCAGACCATCCGGCCCTTCCTGCACGTCACGGATTCGTTCGTCCAACGCTTCCAGCAGACGTTCCTCGGACACAACGCGCCCGCCGCGCACTTTCAGGTGAATGAGGGCCTTGCCCGCAAGCGCGCCGACAAACAGATCCCCGCGCCAGTCTTGAAAGCGGCGTCCGGTGTAGAACATCACCGCAGAAGGCGCGATAGCCGGCGTCCACGTTCGGACCGGAGCGACCGTTGCGGGCGGGTGCGCTGCGGCCTGCGCCTGCAGCGCGCGCGTCGGTTGTTCATCGGGCTCCAGACCGCCCGAAGACACGAGCGGCCAGCCGAAGTTGGCGCCGCGGGTGATGATGTTCAGTTCGTCGCCATCGTTGGGACCGTGGTCCACCGCCCAGAGGCGATTCGCGCCCGGCTCGAATGCAAGGCCTTGCGCATTGCGGAGCCCGATCGCCCAGATTTCCGGTCGCGCGTCGACACGCCCGACGAACGGATTGTCCGACATCGCCGTTCCGTCCGCGCCGATACGCACGATCTTGCCGCCGTAGCCATCCAGATCCTGGGCCATGCTGGACCGGTTCCGGTCGCCGAGCGTGACGTAAAGCGCGCCGTCCGGACCGAAGGCAAGCCGCGATCCATTGTGCACAGCGTAGTCGTAGCCCGGCGTCTGCTGGAAAATGACCTCCACTTGCGTCAACGCGTTCGCCGCAAGTGTCGCACGGGCGACCGCGATGGCGGACCCGCGCGCTCGCGGTTCCGAAAACGCCAAGAATACGAGGTGGTTATCGCGGAAACGGGGATGGACCGCAACGTCGAGCAGTCCGCTGTAGGCGCCGCTGTCGACCTCCGGCACGCCCGCGAGCGGTTCCGACACGACGCCTTCGGCCGAAACGATGCGCAGGCGCCCCTCGCGCTCCGTTACAAGCATGCGCCCATCAGGCAGGAACGCGAGCGCCCACGGGAAAGAGAGGCCGCGCGCGAAAGTCTCTGTCAGAAGTCCACTCTGATGATGACGATCGACCTGCTGCGGTGATGCATCAAGGCAGCCAACTGCGGAAACGCAGATCGCAAGCGACAACAATCGCCATAGCCGCAGCCGACGCTGCATCGTCTTGTTTCGGAGAGGTGTGATCACAAGGCCTTGTCCCACGGGTCAGTCTGAACTCTGCAGGACATTGGCGTCGCAATTTGGGCGCCGCGTGAAGCTCGACGATCCGGTCTCGCCAATCAGCTGGCGATGGCCCGCTCCGCCACCTCTCCCTCGCGCAGAATTTCGAGAATCGCCGCACAGACATAGTCGACGTCATCTTCGGTCGTGAGCGCGCTCGACGGCAGGTTCACAGCATACGGGGCGATCCGCGCGCCGACGACGTTGGCCTTCGCGAAGCGCTGCGCCGCCTTGTGCTCGGCGAACGCCGGCATGTCGGTCAGCGGCGTGAAGAACGGGCGCGAATCGACGCCGCGGGCGTCGAGGCCTTCCATGATGTCGTTGCGCGTCACGCCGAGGCTCGGATCGAGCACGATCGTCGGCATCCAGAAGCAATTGAAGACATTCGGCGGCTCGACATTGATCGAAACGCCGTTGAGCCCCGAGAGACGCTTGCGGTACCACTCGAAGGTGTTGCGTTTGTGCTCGATGAGGGCGTCGATACGCTTCATCTGGCCGACGCCCAGCGCCGCCTGCATCGCGCTCATCTTGTACTTGAACGCGATTTCCGTGTTGAAAAACATCTGGTAACGGCCCTGGACGTTCGTCCGGCCGTGATCGCGAAGGAAGAGCGCGCGGCGATAGAGCGCCTCGTCGTTCGTCAGCAGCATGCCGCCTTCGCCGGTCGTGACGGTCTTGGAGCCGTGGAAGCTGAGGACAGAAATGTCGCCGAAGGCGCCGGCGCGCCTGCCGTCGAGGCTGGATCCAAGCGCTTCCGCCGCATCCTCGATCACCTTGATTCCGCGTTCCCGCGCAATCTTCTCTATGGCCGGCCAGTCGCACATGGAGCCGTAGAGATCGACGCCGAGGATGGCCTTCGTGCGCGGCGTGATCGCGCGCTCGATGGCGGCCGGATCAATGCACCAGGTGTCTTCCTTCATGTCGACGAGAACGGCGTCGGCGCCCGTCTGGTAGATGGGTGCGACAGACGCGATCCAGGTGATATCCGGCGCGATGACTTCGTCGCCTTCCGTCACGCCAAGCGTCTCAAGCGCCAGATGGATCGCCGACGTGGCATGGGAAACCGCGATCGCATGCTTCACGCCGCAATAGTCCGCCACGAGGCGCTCGAACTGGTTGATGTAGGCGTTGGCGTTCTCATACCAGCCGTTGCGCGCGGCGTCGGCCACGAGGGCCACTTCCGCATCGGTGATCTGTGGCCCGGCGACCGGAATACGTTTGTCACGGTTCCAGGTCGCCCCGCTCGCCATCGAATTTCCCCTGACTGACATCTGAATTCACCCGAGACTGTACATGTCTTTGGGATGACAAGCTTGCAATCATTGTACCCAAAATGGGGAACTCATAATCCCGCGACAATTCAGGCGGCGTTGCGCATCACCTGCTTCTCGATCCACTCGTAGCTCTTCTCGAGGCCCGCGCGGAGCGGCTGCGACGGCGCCCACCCCAGCATCTCCCTGATGAGGCGGTTGTCCGAGTTCCGGCCCCGCACCCCTTGCGGCCCCGGAATGTGGTTGATGTCGATTTTTTTGCCGGCGATGTCGGCGATGATGCCGGCCAGGCCGTTGATCGAGACCATCTCGTCGGAGCCGATGTTGACCGGCACCGTGACGCCCGAGCGCGTCAGTCGGATCGTGCCTTCGACGCATTCGTCCACGTAGAGGAAGGAGCGGGTCTGCAGTCCGTCGCCCCACATTTCAATCGTGTCGACCGGCTTGGCCCTGGCGATCTTGCGGCACAACGCCGCCGGCGCCTTCTCGCGACCGCCATCCCACGTGCCCTGCGGCCCGAAGATGTTGTGGTAACGCGCGACCCGCGTATCCATGTCCCGACGGCGACCGTAGGTCAGGTAGAGGCGTTCCGAGAAGAGCTTCTCCCAGCCGTATTCGCTGTCGGGCGCGGCCGGATAGGCGCTGTCCTCGGCGCAGTTGGGATTGTCCGGATCTTCCTGGTTGTACGCCGGATACATGCACGCCGAGGAAGAGTAGAAGATGCGCTTGATGTTGCGCTTCCAGGCGGTGTCGAGGACGTTCAGGTTGATCGTCGCCGAGTTGTGCATGATGTCGGCGTCGTTTTCGCCGGTGAAGATGAAGCCGGCGCCGCCCATGTCGGCCGCGAGCTGGTAGACTTCATCGAAGCGCCGGTCGATCACGTTGCGCACGGTGTAGGGATCGCGAAGGTCGGCGATCACGAAGTCATCGGCCTCGGTTTCGCTGTACTCGTGGAACTTGAGGTCCACGCCGCGCACCCAGAAGCCTTCCCGCTTCAGGCGCCTCACAAGGTGGCCGCCGATAAATCCGCCAGCGCCGCAGACAAGTGCCGTTTTCATGTCAGTCTTTCCAGATTTTCCACGGCGCCTTGCCGCTGTCCCACATCTTGTCGAGCACGGCCTTGTCGCGAAGCGTATCCATGCTCTGCCAGAAGCCGCGATGGCGATACGCCGCAAGGCCGCCGGCGTGGACGATGCGGTTCATGGGCTCTTGCTCCCAGACCGTTTCGTCGCCGTCGATCATGTCGAAGACCGCCGGTTCGCAGACGAAGAAGCCGCCATTGATCAGGCCCTCGTCCTTGGCGTCTTTCTCGCGGAAGGTCGTCACCATGTCGTCGCCCTCGGTCAGACCAAGCACGCCGAAGCGACCCGGCGGATAGACCGCGGTCACAGTCGCGGTTGCGCCGGACTTCCTGTGGAAGTCGACGAGTTCGGTGACGTTCACGTCGCTCACGCCGTCGCCATACGTCAGGCAGAAGGCTTCGTCGCCGATGACCTCGCGGGCGCGTTTCAGTCGGCCGCCGGTCATCGTATCGAGGCCGGTGTCGAGCACCGTGACCTTCCACGGTTCGGCGTCACGGGGGAAATACTTCACCTCACCCGTCGCGAAATCGATCTCGAAATCGGTCACGCTCTGGCGATAGTTGAACAGCCAGTTGCGGATGAAGTCGACCTTGTAGCCGCCCAGAATGACGAAGTCCGTCAGCCCGTGTGCGGCGTAGATCTTCATGATGTGCCAGAGGATGGGGCGCGGCCCCACATCCACCATCGGCTTCGGGCGGATTGCGGTTTCTTCCGACAGACGCGTGCCGAACCCGCCGGCGAACAGAACGACTTTCATGCTCACTCCGCCGCAACACGCATGCCAAACATGGCGGCCTGCTCGCGATACAGCCGGTCGATCAGGCGATCGGCCGGGAATTCCACATCGGCGACGCCGATCACCGCATCTTTGGCGATGTCGCGTTTCAGGCGGCAACCTTCGGCCAGACCGATCGGCAAGAGGCCTTCCGCCTCGATCGTGTCGGCGTTCTCGCACATGCCGTAGGTCATGAAGCCGCCGACCGGATCGATTTCTTCACCCGCTTTCAGGTCACGCTTGGCGCCGGTGATGACGCCCACGCTCGGCGCGCCGAGCGGCGCGAGCGTCGCATCCCTGAACAGGGCGGCGCGCGCGATGGAGCTGGGCACTTCGAGGTGGCACAGGTGATATGGCACGTAGAAGCAGTAGTACGGGCCGTCGCCCATCTTCATGTAGGCGAGGTGTTTCCTGTCCTGCGGATCGTCCTCGATCGCATAGACGAAGATGCCGGGACCCGGGCTCGCGCCGACGACGTAGTCGACGATTCCGGGACCGTTGGGATCGATGTGCGGGCCAAGCAGCGGCAGCGACTCTTCGATACGCACCAGCGGCCTGGTGACATCGCCGCTTGAGAAGTCGGGGCCGACCATGCCGCGCTTCGCCACGCGCATGCCCATGCCGTTGGCGATGACGGTCTGCTCGAACGATATCTTGGAGCCGTCCGCAAAGGAGGTGACCATGTAGGGCTTGAGGCCCCATTTCTCGGCGAAGGCGCGCTGCGTCTCGGGCGTACGGTAGCGGTCCTGCAGGCCCTTGATGTTGCCACAGAGGACCACGCGCATGCCCATGCCCTGCACGTGGCGCACTAGATTCATCTGCACGCCCGGCTGGTCGCCGTCGGCGGCCGTGTAGCAGACGCCTGCGCGATCAGCCTTCACCTTGAGGATCGGCCCGACCGTGCCATCGAGTTCGGCGTTGACGAGCACGACATGCTTGCCTGCTTCGATCGCTGCGGAGACGGCCTGCGCCGCGTGTTCAAAGGCGCCGGTGGCTTCCACGATCACGTCGATGCCGTCGGCTTGGGCGAGTGCGATGTGATTGAGCGTCACCGCCGGGCGACCGCTCTCGATGGCGCGCGTGATCGCGGCCTTTGTGTCGCAGACGACCGGCGCGCCGTATCCGGCGGCCTCGAAGGCCTCAATCGCCGGCTCGATGCGGCGGTTCGCAATCGCGACCACCTGCATGCCGGGCGCCTTGCGCCTGATCTGGCGGGTAACCGCCTTGCTCATGACACCGGCGCCGACGATTCCGACCCGCACCGGACGACCTTCGGCGGCGCGTGCGGCGAGAGCCTTGTCAACGATGATCATGTCTTGTCTCCCCGACCGACTGGCAGCGCGAGATTAGCGAAATTGCCAGTAGAGCTTGTCGTTCAGCAGGCCTGTCTTGCGGTGCTTCATCAGCATCTTGAGGCGGGTGTACGGCTCGGAGCGGAACACTTCCTCCGTCAGACCAATGTGCTCGAACATCTCGCGCATCTGACGGGCGCCCTTCTGCGCGGTCCATTGGCACCGGAATTCCGGCAGGAGCTTGCCGATCTTGTCGAAGTTCACGCGGTAGCTGCGGTTGTCGACCGAGGTCGCCCCAACATCGAGCGTGCAGCCTTCAAACTCGTCCTTCACGGCCTTCGCGATCTCGATCGCGCGGTAATTCTGGTCGGAGCTGCCGACGTTGAACACCTGGCCGGAGATGACGTCCTTGGGGGCCTTCAGCGACAGATAGATCGCCTGGCTGATGTCCTCGATGTGGACGAGCGGACGCCATGCGGAGCCGTCGCTGTTCAGCTTGATCGCCCGGGTGGTCCAAGCGAGGCCGGCGAAATCGTTGAGCACGATGTCGAAACGCTGGCGCGGGCTAGCGCCGTAGGCCGTCGCGTTGCGCAGGAAGCAGGGCGCAAAATTCGCGTCAGCCATGGGGATCACGTCCCGCTCGACCTTGGCCTTGCATTCAGCATAGGCGGTGAGCGGCGAAGTCGGCGAGGATTCATCGACGAACTCGGCGTCCGGCGGGTTGGCGCCGTAGACGCTGCACGAAGAAGTGTAGACGAAGCGGGAGACGCCGGCCTCCTTCGCCGCCTGCGCGATGCGGACCGACCCGCCGTGGTTGATCTCATGGGTGAGGCCCGGGTCCTGCTGGCCGATCGGGTCGTTGGAGAGCTCTGCGAGGTGGCAGACGGCGTCGAAGCCTTCCAGATCCTTCGCGGTCACCTCGCGCAGGTCCTTGGTGATGACCTGCGGGCGCGGACCGCCCATCGGATAGAGCCAGCCCTGGCGGTAGAAGCCCGTGTCGAAGCCCGTCACATCGAGGCCGCGTTCCATCAGGTATGGCCCGAGGATGGCGCCGATATAGCCGTCGATGCCCGTGACGAGGACTTTCATGGTCTTCCCGCTTCCTGCTCTGGGGCGCCGGCAGCGCCAAATGATTACAGAGGCGTCATAACGACGGCCCCAGCTAATATCACGTACCTTCGCGCATGCAGCAAAAATCTCGGAAGATTTCCCCGCGAGCGCGAGACGGTCGGCGCCGATGTGCCAATTCGGCGCAACCTGTGCGAGCACGTTACTTGCCATTACCGTGCCATCCGCCGACGCAAGGGCGAGCGAGCGGCCGCAGGAGCATGCAATGATCTTCAACAGGGGTCGGCTGGACGGAGTCTGGCTGCTCGATCTCGAGAAACGCGGCGATGACCGTGGTTTCTTCGCCCGCGTCTTCTGCGCAGCCGAATTCGAGAAGCACGGAATGGAGACCTCCTTTCCGCAGATGAACACCAACTTCTCCCCGAAAAAGGGCACGTTGAAGGGGCTGCACTGGCAGACCGGGGGACACGCCGAGGCCAAGCTCGTTCGCTGCATTGCGGGATGCGCCTATGAAATGCTGGTCGACATGCGTCCCGGCAGTCCCACTTTCGGGCAGTCAGAGCACCACGTCCTCGACCCGTCGGAACGACGGCTGCTCTATCTCCCGCCCGGCTTCGCGCACGGGTTTCTGTCGCTCGAGGACGACACCGAGATCACCTACATGGTCAGCCAGCCCTATGCGCCGGGGGCGGAGCGGGGCGTCCGCTTCAACGACCCGGGCCTTGGTCTCGAGTGGCCGATACCGGTCGCTTTCGTCTCCGACAAGGACCGCGGCTGGCCGGACTTCACCCGATAGAGCGCCTCGCCGCCCGGCGCTCTGGCGGTGAACGCATGTGTGATCGACGCTCTGGCGCGCGCGCCGATCACCTGCGCCACGTTGGGGGCATGCACCCTGAGCGCCGTGACGCCCGCCAGCAGGCCCGCGATCATGGTTAACGGAAGGTTTCCGGTCGCCGTGACCGCGCCCATGGCGACCGCGGCGACCAGACCCGCCGCCAGCACCCCGAACGCGCCCCTCGCCAGATCCGCGTATTGTGCAGGTGCGAGCAAAAGGACGATCAAGGGCGTCGCGAGCCAGCCGACCGAAACCGCCGACGCCGCGCCGTTCAATCCCCCGAGCTTCGCCGCGACCACCATCGCCAGGAACAGCGGACCGAGCGCCGCCACCTGTATCGCTTCGTACCGCTCCGCGCCCGCCGCGGCGGACGCGAGGCGACCGAGCAGCAGCCCCGGCGCGCCGACGGCGAAAATGCAAACGAGTTCAGCCGTCGTCCGTCCGCCTGCGCCCAGCACTAATTCGATCAGCGGCGCGCCCGAGACGGCGACGACAGCCGCGACGGCGACCGTAGCCAGCAACGGCGCCCCGAGAGACTGCGGGCGCGGCGCGATTGCGACCGACAACGAGACGAACCCCTGCGCCAGAATAAAACAACCAGCCCCTGCGGGTCCGAACATGAGGAGGGCGAGCCCCCAGCCGGCGGCTGTCACGGCGACGTCAAGCGACCGCGCGCTGCACGCCGCCACGGCTACCGCCAACCCGCAAACGCCTATCAGGCCGGACGAAAAGACATGCGATACGGCGATCAGAGCGCCAAGCAGGCCGGCCACAATCGTGGCCTTCATCGCGGAGGTCTGCGCGTTCATACGTTATCGGATGCAGCGCGCGCACGCGCGACAACTTGAAACGCCCTGCAGGTGCATGCCGGAGGCCGCGCGCGCGCATTTCCCCCTTGCGCGAAACGCGAAACCGGCGTGACCTGAGGCCTGCGCGGGCGGATGCCCCGCACGCGCCGAATGCGCCTCGACGACCCAAAACGCGGGGCGCGATGAGGAGCGAACCATGGCGAGAGGCAGATCAGCGGCCGCGAGAGCGGTCGCGCTCGTAGGACCGAACGGCGCCGGCAAGACAACGCTCATGGAAGCGTTGTTGTTCTCGGCCGGCGCCATCGAACGGCAAGGCGCGGTCCTGACGGGCACAACGGTGGGCGATGCGAGCCCCGAGGCGCGTGCACGCGGACAATCGGTCGAGATGTCGATCGCGAGTTTCACCCACGAAGGCGACCGCTACGCCCTGATCGACCTGCCCGGCTCCAACGAATTCGCCGGCGAGCTCGACCATACGCTTTCCGCCGTCGATCTCGCGGTGGTCGTATGCGACCCCGATCCCGACAAGGCCATCCTGCTGCAGCCGACGCTGCTCGAACTCGACCGTCTCGGCGTGCCGCGTCTCCTCTTCGTCAACAAGATGGATACCGCGCGCGGTCGCCTCCGAGATCTTCTGGAGGCGTTGCAGGCGGTCAGCAGCATTCCGCTCGTGGCGCGCCAGATTCCGATCTGGGAAAACGAGAAGGCGACCGGCTACGTCGATCTCGCGCTGGAGCGCGCCTATGTCTACCGGACGGGCAAGCCGTCCGAACGCGTCGACATTCCGAAGAACATTCTCGACCGCGAGCACGAAGCGCGCTTCACAATGCTCGAAAAGCTCGCGGACTACGACGACACGCTGATGGAGCAGCTGCTCTCCGACCAGACGCCGAGCGTGGACGCTGTCTTCGACGATCTCGTGCACGAGATGCGCGAAGTGCTGATCGCGCCAGTATTCCTCGGCTCCGCGCAGGCCGACGGCGGCGTCAATCGCCTGCTCAAGGCGCTGCGGCACGAGACGCCGGCGCCGGACGCCGCGCAGAAGCGTCTTGGCGTTTCAGGGGCGGGTCTCTTCGTGTTCAAGACATCGCACGCGGGTCAGGCCGGCAAGCAGAGCTTTGCGCGCGCCTTCGGCGGCGCAGTAGCGGATGGAGCCGAACTGCTGCGGCCCGACGGCGAAAAGCTCCGCGCCTCAGGCGTCGTGCACCTGACAGGCGCCGCGCAGAAGAAGGCGAACACCGCAGATGTCGGCGAGGTCGTCGCGGTGGGTCGGATGGAAAGCGCGCGACCGGGCGATTTCCTCAGCGCAGAGGCCCGCCCGCAAGCCGCCAACAGCGCGCGGCCGGCGCGCTTCGGGGTCTATGCGCTGGCCATCGCACCGCAGGACCGCAAGGACGACGTGCGTCTTTCCCAGTCGATGGCCAAGCTCGCCGAAGAAGACCCGACGCTGAAGTTCGCGATGAATCCGGAGACGCACGAACTCGTGCTTGAGGGCCAGGGCGAAGTGCATCTGCGCATTGCGCTCGACCGGATGAAGCGGCGCTATGGGGTCGCGGTGACGACGTCGCGACCGAAGAGCGCCTACAAGGAAACCATCCGCAAGGGCGCGACGGTGCGCGGGCGTCACAAGAAGCAGTCCGGCGGCCACGGCCAGTTCGGCGACGTTGTCGTCGAGATCGCCGCGCGTCCACGCTCTTCCGGCTTCGAATTCACGGAGAAAATCCACGGCGGCGTGGTGCCGCGCCAGTATATTCCCGCCGTCGAGGCGGGCGTGCGCGACGGGCTGGAGAAGGGCCCGCTTGGCTTCCCGGTCGTCGATCTCGCGGTGACGCTCACGGACGGCAGCGCACACGCGGTCGACAGTTCGGAAATCGCCTTCCGTACCGCCGGTCGCGTCGCCATGAGCGAGGGCTTGCCGCAATGCGAACCGATCCTGCTCGAGCCTGTGGAGAAAATCACGATCTACGCGCCGAACACCGCGACCTCGAAGATCAATTCGATGCTCTCAAGTCGGCGCGGCCAGATCCTCGGATTCGACGCGCGTGACGGCTGGCCCGGCTGGGACCGCATCGAAGCCTACCTGCCGCAGGCGGATCGCCACGACCTGATCATCGACCTGCGCTCGATCACGCAGGGGCTCGGGACCTACGAAGCCGCGTTCGCCCACATGGCCGAGCTCACGGGCCGCGAGGCGCAGGAGATCGTGCAGAAGGCGAAGGCGGCGGCATGAGCGCAGGCCCTCCCCTGCGACGCGGGGGAGGGTTCAGCGCGTCGTGCGGACAGGAAGCATCGCCACGCGCTCGGGGCCGCAGCGGTCGCGTACGTCGCGACCGCAGGAGCGGAAAGCGCCCGACTTCGTTGTGCAGATCCGCACTTCCCTGAGGCGCGCGCGGTCGCACTGCACGGCGATCATGTCGCGTTTCAGACCGGGATTGGCCGCCACGAACGCGGTCTCGACGTCAGCGCCCGTGACCATGAGCCGGCGATCGAGCGCCAAATATGCGGACGGGATCGTGACCTTGTCGCGAACCCGCCGCGTCAGGCCGAAGTACGCCTGCGGCGTCAGGCCCGTGCACGTTCCGTGGTCGTCCCACTCGTGCTCCACAAGCCGGGGGCTCGGCATGATGTCGAGCATGGAACGCTTGAGCGGCGCCGGCACATCCAGCGGTTGCGTGCTCGCGCAGTTGGCGGGCCATCCGCGCTCGTGCTGGGGCCATAGTCCGTGGACGACGAACGCGTAGTGGCGATCGCGACCGCACTGCGCGGGATCACGCCCGCCGGCGTCGGCGCAATAGGTCGGGCTCCAGGACAACGACAGCAGGTAGTAGTCGAAGCGGCCCGCGAGATCGCGACGTTCCTGGGCGAATGCCGCCGCCGCGAACGCCGCCGCAACCGCGGCCATCGCTCCGATCAATATCCGCCGGATCACTTTTTCTTTTCCGCTGGCGCCTCGGGAGGCGCTGCAGCGCCGGTCGGGGCCGGTGGCGCGCCGGGCTTGCGGAATTTCAGCGTCATGCGGTCGCTTTCACCGATGGCGCGGTAGGGCGCGGTGTCGAAATGCGGATCGGCGTCTTGCCCGAGGGGGGCGGTGCGCAGCGTCGGCGGCAGCGTCCAGACGCCGAACGGGTGGTCCCGATCGTCGCGCGGATTGGCGTTGATTTCCGAGGAGCCGACGAACTCGAAACCCGCTTCCTCGGCGAGCATCTTCACGAACGCCTCCTGCACGTAGCCGTTGGACGCCTGTGGATCCTGCAGTCCCGTCGAGCGCGCGCGGTGCTGTTCGATGCCAAGAATGCCGCCTGGCTTCAGCGCTTTGTAGAAATCGGCGAACGCCTTCTCTGCATATCCTTCGCCCAGCAGCGTGTGGATGTTGCGCGAGACGATGACCATGTCGGCGGAGCCCTCCTCCGCGACACCTGCGCTTCGCGGCGAGAGTGTGCTCATCGCAACCACGCCGAAGGCCTCGGGCTTGTCGAGAAAGGTCTCGCGGAACTGGTCGAGCGTCTGCTTCTGCGCATCGGTTGCGTTCGCGGGATCGAAGGACGCCGCGATGAGACGGCCATTATTCTTCGCGAGATAGGGTGCGAGCACGCTCGTGTACCAGCCGCGCCCGGGATAGATCTCAAGGACCGTCATGCCCGGCGCGAGGCCGTAGAACTTCAGTGTCTCGACAGGATGACGCCAGCGATCGCGCTCGGGATCGAGCCGCCATGGCCCGCTCGCAGCCCATTCCAGCGTGCCGATTTCCGGCGCGGGCTTTTCCGCTAGGTCCGCCTTCTTCGACGGCGCGACCGGCGCGTTGATCCCGAGCCTGTCGCAACCCGACAGGAAGAGGCTGACGGCCGCCAGCGCGGCGAGGATGAGGCGTTGTCCCGACATGCGCCGCCGTTACCGTGCGCCACCCCCCGAGTCAAAACCGGACAGACCGGAAGCGGCTGCCGCCGCGGCGCCATCGACAGCAAGGGCGAGAGCCTGCAATCTCGCGCGCATGACACCTTTCAGCGTCACCGTGCCGCAATCGAAGCTCGACGCCATCACCGCGCGCGTACGCGCCTATCCGTGGTTCCCTGCGCCCGACGACGAGGGCGCCACGTGGTCGCGCGGCGTCAACACCACCTGGCTGCGCGAGATATGCGCCTACTGGGTCGACGGTTTCGACTGGCGCGCGCAGGAGGCCGACCTCAACCGGCATCCGCAGTTCATCACGACCATCGATGGCCTTGACGTGCATTTCGTACACGTCGTTGGCGAAGCGAACGGCAAGCGGCCCCTGCTGATCACGCATGGCTGGCCGGGCTCGCACTACGAGTTCTGGGGCGCCATCGAGAAGCTCGCGTTCCCGTCGCGCCACGGCGGCAAGGCGGAGGACGCATTCGACCTCGTGATCCCGTCACTGCCGGGCTACGGGTTTTCCGGCAAACCGAAGCGCCCGCTCGGGCAACGCGCGACAGCGCGGCTGTTCAATGCGCTGATGACCGATGTGCTCGGCTACAGCTCCTATCTCGCGCAGGGCGGCGACTGGGGTTCGCTCGTCACCTCCGCCATCGGGCTCGATCACGGGCCTGCGACGGGCGGCGCTTGCCGCGGCATCCACCTCAACATGATGGCGCTGCGCCCCTCGCCGCCGATTCCGAACACGGATGAAGAGACGGCCTGGCTCGCGCGCATGGGCGCCGCCCTGCAGGCTGAAGGCGCCTATTTCCAGGAGCAATCGACGAAACCTCAGACGCTGGCGCATGCCCTGATGGATTCGCCTGTCGGCACGGCCGCCTGGATCCTCGAAAAATTCCACGGCTGGTCCGATCTCGCCGATCACGGCGACATCGAACGCGTCTACACAAAGGACCAGCTGCTCACGAACGTGATGATCTACCTGGCGACGGACTCCATCGCCACGAGCGTCTGGTACTACCGCGCCCGCCTCGAAGAAGGCGGCGTCGAACTCAAGCCCGGGCAACGCTGCGAGACGCCGACGGCGTTCGCGAACTTCCCGGGCGAGCGCATCTTCTCGCCGCCGCCGCGGAGCTGGGCCGAACGCGCCTACAATCTCGTTCACTGGACCGACATGCCCGACGGCGGCCACTTCGCGGCGATGGAGAAGCCCGACGCATTCGTGGCGGAAATTCGCGCTTGGGCGCGCGGTGCTTGACCGGAGCGCTTTTAGCGGCCGGAGACGCGGGCGAGGCCCTCCATGAGTGCACCGCGAAGCGTCGCGGCGCCAGTACAGATGCGAGCCATGTCCGCGTCCCCGTGATCGTTTCTCGCCGGGCTGTCTCGGGGCGGTTTTTCACATCCTTGGATCAGTTTTCCGACGAACGTGCAGGTAATGCCTGTCCGCATGAGCCCCCGATTTCGCGCATGTTTCCCCGGTCCCACCGGCATGCGCGCTGACCACGCTCGATCACCTCGCCTCCGCGCCGACAGAACAGGGTACCGACTGCCCTCCATGCGGAGACGATGTGGGGGATATATATCCTGTATTATGGGGCATCGATCCTGTGTTCCAATCCCCTCCCGTCTGCGGGAGCGGGCGGGCGGGCGCGACCGTCTGACCCGATTTCGTGCGCTGCGCCGCCTCTCTCCCCGGGCCTTGTTGGGCGGCGGAGGAGGCGCATATGATCCGGAAACTGACGACATCTCTTTTCGCGGCCGTCGTGCTGGCGGTCGCGGCCTGCTCGGCGCCGGCGCAGGACGAGGCGCTGACGCGCGGCCTGTTCGACACCATGCGCGCCGGCGATCTCGGCACGATCTACGCGCATCTGCCGCTGCAGATGCAGACCGTCGAGACGCAACAGAAACTGACCGCCATGCGCGGCTTGATCCCGCAAGCGACCCCTACGTCGATAAAGACCGAAAGCTGGAGCAAGAAAACCACCAATTCGATCTCGTCGATCGAGACCACCCACCGCTACGAGTACGCCGATCGCGCGCTCATCGTCGAGACGTCGCTCGTCACGCCGTCAGGCGGCCAGGTCGTGATCGAGAAATTCAACATCAATGTGGTTGGACTCAACGGGACGCCGCCGCCCACGTGACCACATCTAGTCCACCGCGAGCTTGTACCCGATCCCGCGCACCGTCTGGAGATAGACCGGCGCGCGCGGATCGACCTCGAGTTTGCGGCGCAGGCGCGTGACCTGCACGTCGACGCTGCGCTCCAGACCGGCGCTGGTGCGCCGCGCCAGTTCCTCGCGGGTCACGGTCTCTCCGCCGCGCGCTGCGAGAATCTTCAGGAGCATTGCCTCGGCTTCAGTAAGACGCACCGCGGCGCCGTCGCAGGTAAGCTCGCCGCGGCCCATGTGAAACGCGTGCGGCCCGAACCGCACTTCCGCGGGCCCGTCGCCGCCGCGCGCCACCGTGCGGCGGAGAATATTGTTCACCCGCAGCGCAAGTTCCGCGGGCTCGAAGGGCTTGGGCACGTAGTCGTCGGCGCCAAGACCTAACCCCTTGATGCGATCCTCCGGGAGCCCGCGCGCGGTGAGCAACAGGATCGGCACGCTCGATCCCTTGCGGACGCTTTCAAGAAGCGAGAAACCATCCTCCTTCGGCATCATCACGTCGATGATCAGGAGATCGAAATCAAATGAGGCAAGGAGCTTGCGCGCAGCCTCCGCGTGCGCTGCGGTTGAAACGCGCGCGCCGCAGCTGACGAGAAACTTCTTCAGGAGTTCGCGGATGCGGTCGTCATCGTCGACAACGAGGATATGCGCGGGCCGATGCAGGGCGTCGATAGCGGCGTTCGTCATGCTCATGGGCCTTCCTCGCCGGTTTCCGCAAGCGCCGCGAGCACGGCGCGTGCGCCCGCCACCGCATCTGCGCCAGCCAGACGGAACACCTGGGCAAGCCGTTCCCGCAAGGCGGCACTTGCAGCGCGCTCCGCCTCGCGACCGGCTTCCGTGAGCGTCACCAGACGTTCGCGGCGGTCGCGCTGGCCCGGTGCGCGCGCCAGCATGTGCGCCGCCTCCAGTTCGTTGAGCACGCGCTGAAGGCTCTGCTTGCGCACGCCGAGGCGAATCTGGAGCGTCTTCACCGACAGCCCCTCTTCGCGCCGGACCGCCGCCAGCGCCCGGTAGTGGGCGGGCCCAAGCTCCTGATCGGCCAACGGACCTTCCGCCGCACGCCAGAACTGCCGCGCCGCCCTGAACACGAGTTCGGCGGCCCGATCGAGTTCATCCTCGCGGAGGTAAAGCCTGCCTTCCAGGCCGGGCGTCTCCGCCGGGCGGGGCAGCGTGTGCTTCGGGTTGACAGCCATGGCGCCGCGCGAGAATGGTCGCGGAAACGCGCAAGCTCAAGAGCGCACGGAGAATCCCGATGAGCGAAGCTCCCTACCATGATCGCGATGGCTGGATCTGGAAAAACGGTGAATTCGTGCCTTGGCGGGACGCAAGCGTGCACGTTCTTACCCACGGACTGCACTATGCCTCGACCGTCTTCGAGGGCGAGCGGGCCTATGACGGGTCGATCTTCCTGAGCCGCGACCACAGCGAGCGGCTGCACAAGTCCGCCCGGCTCATGGGCTTCGAACTCCCCTACTCGGTGGACGAGCTGGAGCGCGCCAAGCAGGAGACGGTCAACAAGTCCGGCCTCGGCAGCGCCTATGTCCGCGCTTTCGCCTGGCGGGGGTCGGAGAAGATGGGCGTCTCCGCCCAGACCAACAAGATCAATGTGGCCATCGCGGCATGGCACTGGGGCGACTACTTCCCCGACAAGATGAAGGGCATCCGCCTGATGATGGCGCCATGGACGCGGCCCGCGCCGCATACGGCCCCATGTCAGGCCAAGGCCGCCGGCCTCTACATGATCTGCACGCTCTCCAAGCACGCCGCCGAGAACGCAGGCTTCCAGGACGCGCTGATGCTCGACTGGCGCGGCCAGATCGCCGAAGCCACCGGCGCCAACATCTTCTTCGTGCAGGATGGCGTTCTTCATACCCCGACCCCCGACAGCTTCCTCAACGGACTGACGCGGCAAACGGTGATCAAGCTCGCACGCGCGCGCGGCATCGAAGTTGTGGAACGCGCGATCTGGCCGAACGAACTGGCGAACTTCAGCGAAGTCTTCCTCACCGGCAGTGCGGCGGAAATCACGCCGGTGTCCGAGATCGCCGGCATGAAGTTCAAGCCCGGCCACGTAACCGAGGCGTTGCTCAGCGATTTCTCCACGGCGACGCGGCGCAAGAACGCGGCGTGACCGGTCGTCGCGCCGCCCTGCTGGGTCTCGCCCTCGTCCTGTCGGGCTGCAGTCTGATCGGCGGCGATATCTCGCCAGACGATCTGTGCAGGGGCGTGGCCGACACCGATGTCCGCACGGCGCTGGGCGCGCCCGACGGTGTTGCGGTCGCCTTCGCGATGGAGTCGGGCGGCTGCGTCTGGTCGACGCCGAGCGACGACGGACGCCCTCGCAACATGCGCGCGACTATACGGCGCGAGCGGGATCTCAAACGCGCGCTGCCGCCGCGATCGGGCGCATGGGCGTTCGAAGACGCCCTGCATGCGCTGGAAAAGGACTATCCGCGTACCCGCGTTCTCGGCGGACTGGGCGACGCGGCGGTAATCGGATTTGGCGCAATCGGCGAGGACAGGTTCGCGGGCGGTCTCGTCGCGCGCAAGAACGGCGACGTGTTGACCCTGCGAATCGAGGGCGACGATCCCGCCGCCTTTGAAGCGGCTGCGCGCAGCATCGCGGACCGGATGTAGCAGGCGCCCGAATTGACCATCCACGCCACGCGGTGCTTGCCTTGCCGGAACCCTCGCAACGCGGAGCATGACATGGCGCCCCCCACCCAATCCGATCTCGACGCGTTGCGCGAACGCGCACGGCAACGCGCGCTTCCGGCGGTCACTGAAGCGCCCAGCACGTTCGCCGAGCGCGCCGCCGACTTGATCGCAGGCGTCGTGGGGTCCTGGCGTTTCATCGTGATCCAGTCGACGCTGCTGGCGGCGTGGCTCGTCTTCAACAGCCTCAGCAGCGCGCGCGTCGATCCTTACCCCTTCATCCTGCTGAACCTGATGCTGTCCTTCCAGGCAGCGTACACGGCGCCGATCATCATGATGAGCCAGAACCGCCTGTCGGACGTCGACCGCCGCCGCAGTGTCGATGACTACGAGATCAACCGGAAGGCCGAGCTTGAGATCGAGACGCTGCATGAGAAGATCGACCTCCTGCGCGAGCAGGAAATCGCCCAGCTCACGAACGCCGTGGCGAACCTCACGCGGCTGCTGGAGGACCGGCGTTAAGGGACCCAGTGCGTCGCGCGCGGGGCGCCGCCGAACAGCTCGTCGAGGCGGGCCTGCGTGCCCTTGCTGACGCCATCGGGCAGCGCATCGAGCGCGAAGAACCCGTGTTCGGCGATCTCGCCATCGCTGGCGGTCGCGCAGGGGCGCCACTGCGCGATGCGGTAGAAGAGCACGTGGTCATTGCGGAATCCGGGCGCGTTGGAGAACACGCCCACAAGCACCGCCGGCGCGGTTGGCTCCACGCCGCCTTCCTCCGCCATCTCCCGCGCCAACGCATGCTCCGCGACCTCCCCGCTCTCCACCCCACCGCCGGGGAAAAACCAGCCGTCCACATAGGTGTGGCGGATCAACAGGACGCGCCCTTCCGCGTCCATCGCCAGGCCCCGCACGCCTAGCGTCATGCCCCGGTGGAAGCGCCACCAGGTGCGGAACAGCGGCGTGATGAACGGTTCGAGGGCGCGGCGAAGTGGCGACATGGCGCCGCGCCGCTAGCACGCACGCAGGAACCCCGCTAGACATCGACCAACATCTAGAGCCGTTTCCGATCCGATTGAATCGGATCGGGGCTCTAGTTTCTTGTGTGAACGCGTTTTCTGGCGACGAACCGGTATCCACTTCGTCGGAAAACGCTCTGGAGGGGCCACCCATGACCGCCATCGCCGTCATCGCGACGTTTGTCGTCGTGATCTTCGTGCTCAACGTCATCGATTTCGGCCGGCTGGACTGACGCCGCCGCCGAACCGGGTATGATGCGCCATGGCCAACCGGCGCCTGCGCGACATCCTGCCCAAGGGGCTGTACTGGCGGACGCTGCTGATCATTGCGGCGCCGGCGGCGATCCTGCAGCTGATCATCACCATAGTCTTCCTGAACGACCACTGGGAGGCGACGTCCAAGCGCATGAGTCAGGCGGTCGCCTCGGACGTGGCGCTGGTCATCCAGCTCTACGAACGCGACCCGACGCCGGCGCGGTTTGAGTCCATCCGCGCGCTGGCGTGGCAGCCGCTGCGCCTCGATATCACGCTGGAGCCGCCGGGCCCGCTCGAGATCGACCGCTGCAACGCGGCCGGCCCCGCCATCGACCGCTACCTGACTACCGCGCTCGAACTCGAGCTGAAACGCGCGGTCTGGTACGATTCAACCTGCCCCGGCACGCAGGTGAAGATGCGCATCCCGATCTCGGAGGGCGTGCTTTCGGTGAAGGCGTTCCGCGACCGGGTGCAGGCGCGCTCGGGTCCGCTCTTCGTGCTGTGGATCTTCGGCGCCACGGCGTTTCTCGTGATCGTCTCCATCGTGTTCATCCGCAACCAGGTGCGTCCGATCGAAAAGCTCGCCGCCGCGATGGAGCAGTTCGGGCGCGGCGAAGACCCCGGCGTCTTCGGCCTGCGCGGCGCGCGCGAGGTGCGGGGCGCGACGCTTGCCTTCTTCGACATGCGCCGGCGCATCAGGAAACACGTCGACCAGCGCGGGCAACTGCTGGCGGGCGTGAGCCATGACCTGCGCACGCCGCTCACGCGGCTGAAGCTGCAGTTCGCGCTGATGCCGCCCTCTCCCGATCTCGACGCGGCGAAACAGGATCTCGCGGACATGGAGGCGACGCTCGACGAGTATCTCACCTTCGCGCAGGGCCAGTGGTCGGAAGCCCCCGAAGCCGCCGACATCGGCGCGATCGTCGCCGATGCGACGGCGGCGACAGCGCGCGCAGGCGGCGACGTGACCTTCGAGCAGACCGGCGATCTCACCGTTCCGGTGCGCGCGGGCGCAGTGAAACGCGCGCTCGTGAACCTGATCGACAACGCCGCGAGCCATGGCGAAAAGGTCCGCGTGAGCGCGCGGCGCGTGAACGACATGGTGATCGTCGACGTGGACGACAACGGCCCCGGCATCCCCGAAAACCTTTACGAGGATGCGTTCCGCCCCTTCTCACGTCTCGACGCCACGCGCACGAAAAACACCAAGGGCGTGGGCCTCGGCCTCGCCATCGCCCGCGACGTGGCGCGCAGCCACGGCGGGGATGTCGTGCTGTCGAAGAGCGCGCTCGGAGGCCTGCGCGCGACGCTGCGGTTGCCGACGGCGGTTGGGGATGTGGGCGAGTAGGATTGTCGGAGGGTGGGACTGTCGGAGAGTAGGACCGCGGGCCTATGGCCCGCAGCCGAGTCGGGAACAGGCTGGAGCGGCGCGTGATCGAAGCATCGAATGCGGGCCATAGGCCCGCGGTCCTGCTCGCCGAGACCTCAATTCATCAAGTCGCCTCCTTTCGTTCGGGCGCGCGTTCGCGCCGCGCATCTGGCGCGGTTGTTTTCGACGGACGTGCAGACACGATGACCGGCGGATCGGTCCCGCTCGACGGCGCGGCGCATCTGCCGATGAGACATTCGAGCGGCTCGGTGAACGCGGGGCTAAGCTCTTCGCGCAACGCGGGATGCGGACGCTTGCGTCGCAGCGCGTGCAGCATGTCGGGAATGCGACCGCGTCGCCGCGCGAGACGCCGCGCGAGTTTCATGGCGCACGGTCCGGGATCGTCGATCACGGCGTTCAGCGCGTCGATGCGGTCGAGCAGCAACGCGGCTGCGTAGCTCGGCGGCGCGCATCGTCCGCGCGACGCCACGCTTCCATGTCGGGGGCCGCCGAGCCGCAGGCGGAACACGTTGCGTCTCCAGCCTGCTCCCTGTGCAGGCGCATGTGAAGGCGCATAAGCCCGCGTTGCTTTCTTCGCCGCCGCCATCCCCTTCGCCAGCGCGGCCGCGTGCGCGAACAGCACCCGCCGCGCGAGCGCCTCCACATCGGCCAGCCACCGCG
>WRPF01000158.1:713-2138 GCA_009773335.1 Caulobacteraceae bacterium | reverse complement strand
ATCGAAGCGGCGCGCGAGGCCACCGTATCGGCCGAGACCAGTGGCCGCGTGGAGGAAATCCGTGCAGACATCGGCGACGCGATTGCCGCCGGCACCGTGATCCTGACGGTGACGAGCACCGAACAGCGCGCCGGACTCACGCGCGCCGAAGCCGCGCTCGCCGAAGCCCGTGCCACGCTGCTGACGGAAACCGCCGAGCTCCAGCGCGCGCGTGACCTGTTCGCGCGAAAATTCATTTCCCAGGCTGACATGGACCGCGCCACCATGCGCCTCGACACAGCGCAGGCGCGCGTCGACAGCGCGGACGCCGCGCTGCGCGCCGCGCGCGAACAGTTGTCCTATACCGAAGTGCGCGCGCCCTATGCCGGCATCGTCAGTGAGCGTCTTGTGGAGCCCGGTGAGCTGGTGCAACCCGGCACGCCGCTGATGTCCGGCTACGACCCCGCCGCGCTGCGCGTGGAAGTGGATCTGCCGCAGTTCGTCGCCGAACGCGTGCGCGCACTGCAGGAAGCGCGCATCGTTCCGCTTGCCGCAGCGGGCGCCGCTGCCACGGCTGTCATCGTGCCGGAAAAACTGCTGCTGTACCCGCAGGCCGACAGCGTCACCAGCACGGTGCGCGCGCGGCTGGAATTACCGCCGTCAGTCGCCGATCTCTACCCCGGCCAGTTCGTCACGGTGCAGTTCACCGTGGGCGCGCGGCAGGGCCTGCTGGTTCCCCAGGCAAGCGTCGTGCGCCGCTCCGAAGTGAGCGCGGTGTACGTCGTGCGGGACGGAATACCCGCGCTGCGCCAGGTGCGCACCGGCGCAACTGTCGGCGAACGCATCGAAGTGCTGGCGGGACTCGCGGCCGGAGAACTCATCGCCGCCGATCCGATTGCCGCCGCCACCGCCCTGACGCGCAATTCCGGAGGCGCCAGTGAACGGTGAGCCCGAAGCGGACGCGCCAGGCGATGAGCCAGCTCCCGGCCTGTGGGGCGGTATCGCGCAGCGCGCCACGCGTTCACAGCTGACCCCGCTGCTCGCGCTGTTCGCCTTCATCCTTGGCGTCTTCGCCGCACTGGTGACACCGCGCGAGGAAGAGCCGCAAATCGACGTCACCATGGCCAACGTATTCGTGCCCTTTCCGGGCGCGGCGGTCACCGACGTGGAGTTGCTCGTCGCTACTCCGATGGAACGGATCCTGTCCGACATCCGCGACGTCGAACACATTTACTCCACCTCCCGGCCGGGCATGGCGGTGCTCACCGTGCAGTTCGAAGTAGGCGTGCCGCGCACCGAAGCGCTCGTGCGCCTGTATGACGCCATCGACTCGAACGCGGACTGGCGCCCGGCCGATCTCGGCGCCGGACCCGTGCTGGTGAAACCCCGCAGCATCGACGATGTGCCGGTCGTGGCGCTGACGCTGTCCACTGCCGATCCCGCGCG
>WRPF01000158.1:0-701 GCA_009773335.1 Caulobacteraceae bacterium | reverse complement strand
CCCGCGCGCGGCGCGCTCGACCTCACCACGGTGGCCCATGCGCTCGAAACCGAATTGCAGCGCGTGCCCGGCACGCGCAACGTCGCCACCATCGGCGCGGTGCAGTCCACAGTAAGCGTGCTGTTGTCACCGGCGCGCCTGTCCGCGCACGGCATCGCGCTCGACGAGCTGCGCCGTGCCTTGCAGGCGCATTCCCAGGTTGTCCACGCCGGCGCCATCGTCGCTGACGACCGCGCCATCGCCGTGCAGGCAGGCGACTACCTGGCGCGCCCCGAGGAACTCGGCGATCTCGTCGTGGGCATGCACGCAGGACGTCCCGTGTACCTGCAGGCCGTGGCGGACATCGAGTACGGCGCCCCGGAAAGCACGCACTACGTCTCCTATGCGCAAGCCGGCGGAGGCATCGCCCCGGCGGTGACGCTGGAAGTGGCGAAGAAGCCGGGCGAGAACGCCGTCGAGATTGCCGACGCCGTGCTGGAGCGCGTTGCGCAACTGCAAGGCGTGTTGATCCCCGCCGGCGTCGACGTGCATGTCACGCGCAATTACGGCGCCACCGCGAACGAAAAGGCCAACAAGCTGATCCAGAAACTCGTGTTCGCCAGCCTGTCGGTAATCGTGCTGGTGGCGCTCACGATGGGCCGCCGCGAAGCCTTCGTAGTAGGTGCCGCCGTGGTGCTCACCCTGGCGGCGACGCTGTTTGC
>WRPF01000092.1 GCA_009773335.1 Caulobacteraceae bacterium | reverse complement strand
CTGCGCAGGATCGCGTGCAGCCGCGCAGGTCGCGCCTTGAGCAGCGCCGGCATGAAAATGGTGTGGCGCCCGATGCGCACGCCATGGGCGGCGAGCGCCTTGCGGTCCTCGCTAGCGAGCGCCGTGACCGCATCCGCCGCCCCTCGCCTGTCGAGCGCGCCGCCGGCCTCGATGAGCTGGAACGCAAGCCCGCGCGCGGCCCCGGAGAGAGCGCGCGCCTCGATGGCCGCCTCCAGCCGCACCAGCACGCCGAGATCGCGCTCCACGGCTTCGGAAAGCCAGAGTTCGATCCTCGCCTTCGCAGCAGCCAGCATGGAATCCTCGCCCACATCGCCGCCGAGCATGGTCACGCGCGGCGAAAACAGCGGCGCGCCGCTTTGAAGACGCGCGACTGCGGCGCCTTCGGCTTCGATGCAGCCGTTGGCGTCAAGCCGGAAGAGCGAGTCCGCGCCTTGCGCGATCACGCGGAGGCGACGCGTCACTTCCGGACGCAGCGCACGGAATGCGGCGTTGCGCACGGCCTGCGCCTCGCGCCCGCCCGCCCGCGGATCGGGCTTGAACACAAGGCCGTGCAAGCGCCCGACATAGTGGCCTTCCACCGTCACCTCGCCTTCCTCGGTCACACCCGCGAGCAGGATATCGTCGCGCTTCAGGCTGCGCACGAGCGCGCTGGTGCGGCGGTCGATGAAACGCTGTGTAAGCACCTCGTGCAACGCATCGGAGAGGCGGTTCTCCACATCCTGCGCGCGCACGCGCCAGCCTTCGCAGTCGTCGAGCCAGTCGGGACGATTGGCGACGTAGGTCCAGGTGCGGATATGCGCGAGCCGCGCCTGCAGCGCGTCGAGATCGCCGTCGATACGGTCGAGGCCCTTTATCTCCTTGGCGATCCAGTCCTGCGGCAGACGCTGCTTGCCGCCGATGAGATGGCGCGCGAACTCCGTCAGCAGACGCGCGTGCTCGTCGGGCGTGGCCTTGCGGAAATCCGGCGTCTGGCAGACATCCCACAGTCGCCGCACGTCGCCGCCGCGCCGGATGCGGTCCGTGATCTCGGGTTCAAGCGAGACACGACGCAACGCGATTTCATCGACGGCGCCGCGCACGCGCACGAGGCCCGGCTGGTTTGGCGGCGTCTCCAGCGACGCGATGAGTTTTTCCACCGATGCGAAATCGAGATCGGGCGTGCGCCATTCCACCGCGACAAGTGATTCAAAATCGTGGCCTTCCACACGCTGCACTGTCTCGGCGTCGAACGGCGGGCATTCGCCGGTTTCGCCGAACGTGCCGTCATCGCGGAATCGTCCCGCGCGGCCGGCGATCTGGGCGACTTCATCGGGCCGCAGCACGCGGTTGCGCCGGCCGTCGAATTTCGCGCGGCTGGCGAACGCCACGTGATCGACGTCCATGTTCAGGCCCATGCCGATGGCGTCGGTGGCGACGAGGAAATCCACTTCGCCCGACTGGTAGAGCGCCACCTGTGCGTTGCGCGTACGCGGGCTGAGCGCCCCCATCACCACAGCCGCCCCGCCGCGCTGGCGGCGGATGAGTTCGGCGATGGCGTAAACTTCCTCCGCCGAGAACGCGACGATGGCCGTGCGTTTGGGCAGCTTCGTCAGCTTCATCGCGCCGGCGTAGGCCAGCGTGGAGAAGCGTTCGCGCCGGATGATCTCGGCCTTGGGCGCCAGACGCCGCACGATCGGCCGCATGGTGTCGGACCCGAGCAGCATGGTCTCGCTCGTCCCGCGCGCGCGCATCAGGCGGTCGGTGAAGATGTGGCCGCGGTCGGGGTCGGCGGCGAGCTGGATCTCGTCGACGGCGAGGAAGTCCACCTGCCGCTCCAGCGGCATCGCCTCCACCGTGCCCACGAAGTAGCGGGCCGTATCGGGGATGATCTTCTCTTCGCCGGTGATGAGCGCCGCCGCGCGGGCGCCCTTGGCCTTGACCACCTTGTCGTAGACCTCCCGCGCCAGCAGGCGCAGCGGCAGCCCGATCATGCCCGACCCGTGCGCGAGCATGCGCTCGATGGCGAGGTGGGTCTTGCCGGTGTTGGTGGGGCCCAGCACGGCGACGATCCGTTCACCGGTTCTGGCGCCGGCTCTGCTCGTGGTCATGGCTGCCTTCCGTCCCCCTCGGAGATGGCCCGCCGACGGGCGGGAGGCAAGCACAGGCGACGCACGCTGCACCGCGAATCGCACAATCAGATGGATGTTCCCGCGTCGCCGTGCGCGAACGGTGCAAAACCCTTGGCGCACACGGCGGCCATCAGATTTCCGTCTGGATCAAAGCGGGGACCGAATCAGGAACGAACTACGCGCGAATCACCCTGGATGATTCGTTCTATGCATGTTCACCGCTAGATATTGTGCCCGATTCCCCAAGCCCCCACAACGATGAATTCGGAGCACCCAGCTCGCATCACTAGTGGCGGAAGAACAGCCCGAGGATCAGCACGAGGAGCGCCGGCGCAACGATCCAGATCGCCATTCGGGCCAGCGGCGTCTGTTCCCACTCCGGATTGCGTCTGGCCATGCGACTTCCCTCGCCCTGAAACGCGACGGTAGGGCCAGTGCGCCGCAGATGTCGCGCGCGTTCACCTGCAGCGATTGCCGCTGCGCACGCGGCTCCTGTCCGGCGAGCACACTAGATCGCCGTGAAGCTCCGCGCCTCAAGCACCGCCACGCCGATCTGCTCAACATCCGTGGGCATCTCGATGCGGATCGGCGCGTAGAGGCCGTTGGCGGTGGGGGCGAACAGGAAGGTGAGCGTCGCCGGGGTCTGGGGGTCGGGGAAACCCGCGATGGGCCGGTACTGGACGCTGCAGCGGATCGCCGAACCGCGATACGCGCGCGTGTTCACGTTCACCCGGCCGTTGGCGGACATGACGAAATCGAACCGCGAACGGCCGTCCATCAGCACCCGGATGGTACGCGCGCACGGATCGCCCGTGGCGGCGACCATGCTGGCGATGGCCGTGACCTGGTCGATGGCCCCTGCGCGCTGCTGCGGGGTCGCTGGGGGATTGCCCATGCCCATGACCGGGGTGGCGGTGGTCGACGGGGACGCGCCGTCGAAGGCGACCTCCACGATCCGGTTCCGTTTGCCGCCCTGGTGGCGGTAGGCGCTGGGCTGCAGGCCCTGCGGGGTCACCCGGCCGCGGGCCGAGTAGCGGTAGTCCTGCGCGCTGCCGACCAGCGCCCGGACAAGACCGGTCATGCGACGCGAGGCGTTGGCCTCGTAGGCCCCACCCTCGAACTTGACGCCAAAATTGAAGTCCCCGGCCTGAACGCCCTTGCCGCTCACGGAATAGACGGCGTTGAACGACCGCGCGGCCGGTGCGGGTGCGGGAGCCGGAACGGGCGTCTGGGCGCTCGCCACGCCCGTCAGGACCGCCATCGCCGCCGCCGCCAGAATGCGCTTCATGTCCGCTGCTCCCGTCACTCATACCCTCTCCCGGGCCGTGTAGCGCCGGGACGAGGGGCCATCTATCAGGATCGCGATGGTTGCAGCATGAACGGAACCGGGCGCAAGTGTGGCGGGCGCCCCATCGCCCGCTTGACCCGGACGCCCCCATCGCCTATCCGTCCGCCCTTCATTTTTCCGAACAACCCGGACACGACACCATGGCCCGCCGCTGCGAACTGACCGGAACCGATCGCCAGATCGGCCATCGCGTCAGCCACTCGAACATCAAGACCAAGCGCGAGTTCGGTCCGAACCTCGTGAACGTCACGCTGCACTCCGAAGCGCTGGCCCGGAACTTCCGCTTCAAGATCACGGCCGCGACCCTGCGCACCGTCGATCACGTGGGCGGCTTCGACGCCTTCCTGCTGAAGTCCAGCGAAGACGGCATGTGCGACAAGGCCGTGAAGGTCCGTCGCGAACTGAAGAAGAAGCTGGGCGAGCAAGCCAAGGCCGCCTGACGCATGTTCGGCGGGTTGCGCTTGGGCGTTTATGCCGGCGCGCCGATCATTCTCGACTGGAGCGTGGCGATCCTCGCAGCGTTTCTGGTGCTAAGCAACATTGCTGCGGGCATGTCAGCGCTCCCGTTTGCGCTGATCACGCTGATTTCCATTCTTCTCGCCATTTTCATCCACGAAATGGGACACGCAGCGACTGCTGCGGCCTTCCGGATTCCGAACCGACGCATCGTGATCACGGGATTTGGCGGCTTCATCGAACCGGCGTGGAAACCCGCCTACCGATCGCAGGACATTCTCATTTCGGCGGCGGGGCCTGCGGCCAACCTGGGTTGCGCCGCCATCGGCTGGGTCTTGCTTCGCGCACTGTCGCCAGCGACGACCCTGGAGGGGTTCGACGACCCCCTCTCCTTTCTTGAGCGCTTCATGCAGGTATCACTCGCGCTCGGCGCGTTTAATCTATTGCCGGGGTTTCCTCTCGACGGCGGCCACATCCTGCGCGTCGCACTTGGCTATCGCGTTCAGGAATCGAAAGCCGCGAAGATCACGGCATGGCTGGGACTCATCATCGGCGCCTATCTCGGACTCGCGGGGGTGGCGACACAGGCTCTGTGGGCCACTGGAATCGGACTCTACATCGCTAGCGCGGCGCTTGAAGAACTGCGGCGCCTTCGCAATCCCACTCGCAAGCGCTGATGGCTCTTCTCACCCTATTTCTTGGGAAGCTCTGACGTCAGCTCTGCCGGGGGCTTCAGGTCGAACGCATACAGCAGCGTGCGCTGTGCGGCGTTGAAGTTGTCGTCGGACACCATGTAGACGCGCGTCGCATCGCCGGCGCCCTGAACCACGGCGAGCCCTTCGAAATTGTCGATCGCCAGCGGCGGCGCGAAATCCGCGACTGTTTCGCCTTCCCAACGCGCTGGACCGGCGTCGAGGCCTGCGCGCGTGAGCCGGCGCACATGGATGCGCAGGCCGAGGATCGGCGCGAAGAAACGCTCCATCGCGAGATAGTCGCCATCCGGCAGCAGCGCGAGCGAGGAAAGCCCGTGGAAGTCGCGCGTCGATGTGCGCCCCTTCGGCGACGGCGGCGGCGTCTCCGATACCAGCGGTACGATCCAGAACGGCGCGCCGCGGCTCGTCACGCCTTCGCCGGCGGTGATGAGGCCGTCGTCGAAAGGCGCGAGCGCTTCGAGACTTTCATTCGCCTTCAGCGGCGCGGTTCCCGCGAGCGTCAGTTCAGAGTCCGGCGCCGCGGACGGCCCCTTTTTCTCAAGATCATAGAGGCGGATCGAATGCGTGCGCTCGAAGCTCACCGCGAAACGGCCATCGCTCGTGCGCGTCACCTCCTCCGCGTCGGCGTCTTCCTTCCGTGCGAACGGGGCGCCGCGGGCGTCGCGCATCGCGGCCATCCGCGCATCGACGAGACCTTTCAGTTCGCCGCTCTCGCCGAGCACCAGCCGCGCGACGAACCACTCGCCGCGGTCGGTGACCGCGATAAGGCGTCCGTCCGGCTCCACGTGCAGGCCTGAAAGACCGCCAAAGCGCGCATCATCGGAGGCGAGTTCGAGACCGCCGCGAAACTCGAGCTGTCCGACCGTGCGCAGCGCCCGGTCCTCGGGCGCAAGTTCGACCACGCGCGCGGCGACCCGCACCGCCTCCCACGCATCAGGATCGGGGCCCCAGCCGCTGAACGAGGCGCCTTCGACGCGCACCGGCGCGGGCGCGGTCCACAGGTGCATCCCCTGCGTGGCGCACGCAGTCACGAGCGCGGCGACAAGGAGGCCCGCGAAGATTGTCGTGCGGCGCGACAGCTTCATGCCCGCGCGCCCTGACGCAATGCGCGCATGTCGGCGCGCGATGTTGCGACGGGCGGCGCAGCCGCATCATCGAAGAGTTCGGCAAGTTTTTCCGTCATCACGCCGCCGAGCTGCTCGGCGTCCACGATGGTCACCGCACGGCGATACCAGCGCGTCACGTCATGGCCGATGCCGATGGCGATGAGTTCGACCGGCGAGCGCGTCTCGATCCACTGGATCACCTGCCGCAGATGCTTTTCCAGATAGTTGCCGGGGTTCGCCGAGAGCGTGGAATCGTCCACCGGCGCGCCGTCGGAGATCACCATCAGGATACGGCGCTGTTCGGACCGGCCGATGAGCCGCTCATGCGCCCACATCAGCGCCTCGCCATCGATGTTTTCCTTGAGCAGGCCTTCGCGCATCATCAGGCCCAGATTGCGCCGCGCGCGCCGCCACGGCGCATCCGCCGACTTGTAGATCACGTGGCGCAGATCGTTGAGGCGACCCGGATGCACGGAACGACCGGCCTTCAGCCAGTCCTCCTTCGCCATGCCGCCCTTCCAGGCCCGCGTGGTGAAGCCGAGGATCTCCACCTTCACGCCGCAGCGCTCAAGAGTGCGCGCGAGAATGTCCGCGCACAGTGCTGCCACCATGATCGGACGTCCGCGCATGGAGCCGGAATTATCGAGCAGCAGTGTGACGACCGTATCCTTGAAGTCGGTGTCTTCTTCCTGCTTGAACGAAAGCGGCGACGTCGGATCGATGACCACGCGCGTCAGCCGCGCGGTATCGAGCACGCCTTCCTCAAGATCGAACGTCCAGACCCGGTTCTGCTTGGCCATCAGCAGGCGCTGCAGGCGGTTCGCGAGACGGCCCACGACGCTCTGCAGCGGCTTCAACTGCTGGTCGAGATAGGAACGCAGGCGCGCCAGTTCGTCGGCATCGCACAGCGTTTCGGCCATGATGACTTCGTCGTGCGCGCGCGTGAACGCCTTGTAGTGCAGGTTCGGATCGTTGGAATCGTCGCGCTGGCGCGGACGCAACGGGCGCTCGCCATCCTCGGCCGCGTCGGCGTCGTCGTCCTGGTCGGAGTCCATGTCCATGTCGACGGGTTCGGTGGACTCGGAGAGATCGGAATCGGACTCGCCCGACTCCGCTTCCATCATCGTCTGGTCCTGGCCCTCTTCCTTGGCGTTGTCGTCCTGCGGCGGCTCGGGCGGCTGCGGCTCGTCAGGCGGCGTGGAGTCATCGTCGGTCGGTTCGCCGCCGAGTTCGTCGCCCAGTTCAAGATCGCGGATGAGATCTCGCGAGGCGAGCGCGAAGAGCTTCTGGTCGTCGACGACGCCCGTGAGCTTGTCGAGCGCCTTGCCGGCCTTCGCCTCGATCTCTTCGCGCCACAGATCGACCACACCTTTCGCCACTTCGGGCGTCGGCAGGCCGGTGAGACGCTCACGCACGATCAGGCCCAGCGCATCGGCGAGCGGCGCGGACTGGCGGTCTTCCATCCGCGCGAAGCCGCGCTTCTCGCACTTCTCGATGAGCGCCGCCGTGAGGTTGCCCTCCACCCCCTTCATCGCGTTGCCGCCGAGCGCGTGCACGCGCATCTCCTCGGCCGCGTCGTAGAGCGCACGCGCGCGGTCGCCTTCCGGGCGCAGCTGCGCGTGCTTGGCGTCGTCGTGGTAGGCGAGCCTGAGCGCGAGGCCATCGGCCTGCCCGCGCAGACGCCCGGCCTCGGCGTCGGAGAGGTTGCGCGGCGGATGCGGCAGCACGATCCGGCCGGGCGCAAGCCTCGGCCCCTCGGCGCCGAAGGTGATCTCGAGGTCCTCGGCCTCCGCCAGCGCCCGCGTCGACTGGGCGAGCGCGCGCTTGAAGAGCTCGGTTGGGGTTTCCTTCTGGGACATTGCGGAGACCTTACCGCTTGACGCTGGGTCGGCGGAAGGCCCGCTCTCAGGAACGCGCCAGCGGCTTTCCGTCCACGGCGAGGCCGAAGAACTGGTCGGTTTCGCGGTTCGGCGTCTGGATCTCCACACGGTCGACCTGCGCCTCGCGCGCGATCCACTGGAATGCGGCGGCGATTTCCTCCTGCAGGCGGAGCGGATCGATGGGCGTGGAGCCCTTCCACGCGTCGCCCTTGAAGAAGGCCGCCAGCGCGATCTCGCCGGCGAACCATTTCCGCGTCAGGTCCTTCAGCGCCGCGATCGCGGCGTCGAAGGACTGCCCCGGCTGCGGCAGCTGGACCTCAAAGCCGCGCGTGGTGAAGGCGATGAGGTTGTTGGCGGCGAGGATGTTCACCGGCTCGCAGGAGCCGCCCTTGGGGGAAGTGTCGAGCGTGAGCATCAGCGCGCCTTCCTCCCACGTGCTCCAGCGGCCGCGCCGGGCGAGGTCCCAGTCCTTCAGCGCCCGGTAAAACTGGCGCGACCACTCGGTGGCGGCGACGAGGTCGGCGTGATCGGCGATCTTGGCGGACATGGTGCTGATCCTTTTTCCAGCTAACCGGCCACGCCCGAACCGCCCTGGACGACGCCATTCACGGCGACCGCGAAGATCTTGTCGTTGTCGAGAAACGGCGTCTGGATTTCGAGACGGTCTATGACGCCGTGCGCGCGCGCCGACTGGTACGCGGCGCCCAGCCCCTCTTCCTGCTGGCGCGTATCGACCATGGTCGATCCCCGCCACTGGCCCTCGCCCCAGTACGACGCGATCACGACCTCCCCGGCGAACCATTTTCGCGTGAGGGCCTTCACGTCCTCCACCGCGCGCTCCAGGGTCTGGCCGGGCAATGGAACCTGCAGTCCGAACGTCCGCGTCAAGAAGCCGATGCGGTCGGCGGTCGCGACGATGGACACGCGCTCGCAGGGAATGCCCGTGGGCGCGGTCTCGATCTCCAGCAGAAGCTCGCCGCCCTCCCAGGTGCTCCAGCGGCCCCTGCGGGCGATTTCCCAGCCATCGAGCGCCGCGTGGACCCGGCGCGCCCAGGCGCTCGCCCGACCGAGGTCGGCGTGCTCGGCGATCATGCTCTTCATAGGGCGTCCTGCTTCTTCCTCCAGACGATCCTAGCCTGCGGAGTACATGCTTCGGAAGAGCCTTCGCCCGCTACGGCGGCGTCCCGGCGCGTTTCATCCCCCGCACAAGCATCACGCTTCGCGGCCTCGCTTTTGTTCTCCGTCGACGCAGGCGTCGCCGGTGGCCCGGCTTCACCCAAGCCGGAGGGACGGGGCGCTGCTTCAACGCCGAGTTTAATGACGGCCTTGCGACCGTCTGATAGTGCGCCGTCACAGCGCCCCGCGTGATCGTTTTCGCGCAGCAGGGAGTCCGAGGGCTTG
>WRPF01000157.1 GCA_009773335.1 Caulobacteraceae bacterium | reverse complement strand
GGCGCCCAGGTCCCGCCGGCTCCTCTCGACGCCAGCAGCCAAGATCTTCAGTGCACCGTCAGTACGGGCACTTTCGACAGGCGCACGACGCGTTCGGCGACGCTGCCGAGCAGCACGCGATCGAGGCCGGAGTGGCCGTGTGTGCCCACCACGATCAGGTCTGCCCCCAGGCGCGTCGCTTCCGAGAGGACGCACTCGGCCGGGTTGCCATCGACGCGGTGCGTGACGAGCTTCTGTCCACGCGCGCTGGTGTCGCGCTGCAGGTTCGCCAGGCGCTGGTCGATGCCGGCCTTCACGCTCGCCTCGAAATCCGGCGCGTCCGGATGCGCGCCTTCCAGGAGCGCGTGCGCGAGCAGCACGCACACGTGCAGCGCGTGCACTTCGGCACCGAGCGGGGCGGCGAGCCCCAGCGCGAGATCGAGCGCGCGATCGGAATGGGGCGAGAAGTCCAGCGCGACCAAGATGCGACGCACGCCGCGCGACGACCCCGCGGTCGCCTGGCCTGCTTCCGTGGCCGTGCTTTTCTCGCCCATCGACGTCGCCTCTCGCGGATTCCGACGTACCAGATAGGCACGGTACGTGCCAGCGCAAGCGCTGCCCGCGGCCCGGGACGGTGGTATGCCTGCGCCTGATGGAGCCGATGGCCAACGTCGATGCCTGCGTGGACGCGGTCCTGGCCGAGGTCGGCAAGGACTTGCGCCTCGCGACGCCGCTGGGGATCGGCAAGCCGAACCACCTGCTCAACGCGTTCTACCGGCGTGCCCGCGCCGACCGGTCGATCACGCTCACGCTGTACACCGCGCTCACGCTGGAGCGACCGAAGGGAAAGAGCGACCTCGAACGGCGTTTCCTTGGGCCGCTGGTCGAGCGTGTGTTCGGCGATTATCCCGACCTCGACTACGAACTCGACCGCGTCGCTGGCCACCTGCCGGACAACGTGCGCGTGATCGAGTTCTACTTTCCCGCCGGGAAGTTTCTCGGCAACGCGACGGTGCAGCGCGACCACATGAACACCAACTACACGCACGTCGCGCGAGACCTCGCCGCGCGCGGCGTGAACGTCGCGGCGCAAGCGGTGTGCGCGGGCGTCGTCGACGGCCGACCACGCTTGAGCCTCAGCTCGAACCCCGACGTCACGCTCGATCTCATGCGCGTGCTCGCCGCGCGCCGCAAGGCCGGCGAGCGCAATGCCGTCGTCGCGCAGATCAACGATCGTCTGCCATTCATGCACGGCGACGCGATCGTCGCGCCGGACGCGTTCGACTGGGTGGTCGACGATCCGACGCAGTCGTACACGCTGTTCGGCCCGCCGAAGGCCAGCGTGGGGGACGCCGACGCGATGATCGGCCTGTATGCCAGCACCCTGATCAAAGACGGCGGCGAGTTGCAGGTCGGCATCGGCGCGCTCGGCGATGCGATCGCGTACGCACTG
>WRPF01000156.1 GCA_009773335.1 Caulobacteraceae bacterium | reverse complement strand
TCTCGGCCGCGTCGTCGATGCTCACCAGATCGCCGCCGAGTTGCAGGCGGCACTTGTCGCGGCTCACGAGCCAGCTGCCCTCGTTCGCGCAGAAGAAGTAGGCGTGCCCGGCGTAGCTCTGCTCGACACAGTTGGTGTCGGGCTCGCACGGACCGAGCGTCGCGAACTCCTGCTCGCAGCCGTTCGCCGCGACGCCGTCGCAGTCTCCGTACCCCGCCGCGCACGCGTCAATGACGCAAATCCCCATGGGGCAGCTGCTCGTCATGACCTGCGACAACCCGGTGCACGGCTCGTTCGCCGCGAACGCGCTGCAACCGCCGCAATCGGTGGTCGTGCGCACGTCGGTCTCGCAACCGGTCGCGTCGCTACCGTCGCAGTCGTCGAAGCCCGCCGCGCAGGCCACGACCTCGCACTGGAACGTCGTCGCGTTGCACGTCGTCACGGACACATGCGCGAGTTGCACCGCGCAATCGAAACCGCACACACCGCATTGCGCCACGGTGTTGACCGCCGTCTCGCAGCCGCTGGTGTAGTCCCCGTCGCAGTCATCCCAGCCGGCGTCGCACACCGCCGCGCAGTCGCTCGCCGCGCACACCAGCATGCCGTGCGCATCGACAACGGCAGCGTCGAACATGCACGTGGTGACGCAACCGCCACAGTGGTCGACATCGCTGGAGAGGTCGGTCTCGCACGAGATTTCATCCCCGTCGCAGTCGGCGAAGTCTCCCGTGCACACCGCCGCCGAACACACGCCACCGGCGCAGCTCGCCTTGGCGCATGGCACGTTGCAACCGCCGCAATTGGTGAGCGAATCGAGCGCGGTTTCGCAGCCGTCCTCGGGCTTGCCGTTGCAGTCGTCGAAGTTGCCGAGGCACGCGCGCACGGCGCAGCTTCCCGTGTCGCAGGTGGCGCTCGCGTTGGCCAGGCCGCTGCACGGCGCGTCACACGCGCCGCAGTGCGTGACCGTGTTGGTCTTGACCTCGCAATCGAGCTTGTCGCCATCGCAATCGCCCCACCCGGCTTCGCAACTGTCGACCACGCACGCGCCCGCGGTGCAGGCTTCGGTCGAGTGCGGAATGAAACACACGTCGTCGCAACGGCCGCAGTGGTCCAGATCCGTCGCGAGTTCCGCCTCGCAGCCGGTCACATCGAGTCCGTCGCAATCGCGAAAGCCCGCCGCGCAGCGGGCCACGAGGCACGCCCCCTTGCCACATGCGGAAGTGGCATGCGCAAGCGCACAGCTCGCGTGCGCGTCCTCGTCGATCCGCAGATCGCAATCGTCGTCCTCGCCGTTGCAGATCTCGGGGCAGATCTCGGGGCACACCTCGTCGTTCTTGTCGGGGTTCGGCCGGCACGCGCCCGTCGCCGCCATGCCCGCGTCGCGACCCGCGTCCAGCCCGGGAGAGGGCTCCGGGCCCGCATCGCGTCCAGCGTCGAC
>WRPF01000155.1 GCA_009773335.1 Caulobacteraceae bacterium | reverse complement strand
TTCTGGAAATAGAAAATAAAGGCGGGAACGAACCAGCGCTCCGCCAGGCTTTCGCAACGAAGCTTGACCATGAGCGAGGTCAGGACCGCGCCGCGCGCCGTCGCGCCCGAAGCGAGGCGGGCGAGCACATGCGGCGAAAATTCGATATCCGCGTCGCAAAACAGGACGAAATCCGGGTCGATCGGCAAGCTCCGCACGTGATCGAACCCGCGCTGCATCGCGGCCAACTTTCCCGTCCAGCCCGCATCGGGTCCGCGCGAGGAGAGAATTGTCAGGCGGCTCGAAGCGCCATTGGCGGCCGCGCAGCGGCGAGCCGCCTCGGCGGTGCCGTCGTCGCTCTCGTCATCAACGAGAACAACCTCGAAGTGGCCATGGAACTGTTGTGCGAACAGCGACGCCAGGCTTTTGTCGATGACGTCGGCTTCGTTTCGAGCCGGAACGATCGCCACGACATGGGTCGCCGGAACCGCGGCGTGACCGCCCAGGTTCCGGTCATGTTCGGTCAACCGCCAGAACCCGCCGCGAAGCGCGATCAGATAGAGCCAAACGAACAGCCCGAGGGCGGAGATGACAATCGCGAGCATGGGCGAATCGGGGTAAGGATCCGACGAGGACCCATTTTTATCACTCACGCTCTAGGCAGGCCAGCGCGCCTTCCCCCTATCCTCTCGCCTTGCCCAGCCCGCCTCGGTCTTGACGTAAGATCGCTTGACCGCGGCCCAGGCGATGCGGTGCGCCGCCTCCTCCTGCCGCGGGTCGCCGCGATGGGCGTGGAAGGCGTGGTTGAAGGCTTCGCGATAGATGTCCTGCGCGTGCTCCGGAAGGATGTGCTGGAGATTTTCGGGCAGGTCGGCGTTGCTCACGTAGGGCATATGACTGCCCTCGATCAGGCGAGGGTCATCTCGCTGACCACCGCTTGCGCCGCCGCTGCTGGATCCGATGCGCGCGTGATCGGCCGGCCGACGACGACATAGTCGGCGGAGGCTGCGACCGCCTGCCGCGGCGTCATGACGCGCTTCTGATCGCCGACATCTGCGCCCTCCGGCCGCACTCCCGGCGTCACCAGCAGCATGCCCTCGCCCACAAGCGGCCTTATGGCGCCAAGCTCCATTGGCGACAGGATGAGGCCGTCGACGCCCTTCTCCCTGGCTTGTCTGGCGCGGCGCGCGACGAGTTCGGCGACGCCGCAGGCGTAGCCCGCTTCTTTCAGATCAGCGTCGTCATAGGAGGTCATCACCGTCACGGCGAGGAGCTTGAGCGCGCTGCCTGAGGCGCCCTCGCGGGCCGCCGCCATCGTCTGAGGAAAGGCGTGGATGGTGAGAAAGTCGACGCCGAGCCGGGCGATCTGGCGGGTTGCGCGCTCCACGGTGACGCCGATGTCATGAAGCTTCAGAGCGAGAAATACGCGCTTGCCCGCGGCCTTCAGTTCGCGCGCGAAGT
>WRPF01000091.1 GCA_009773335.1 Caulobacteraceae bacterium | reverse complement strand
ATCGGCATGCAACGGCGCGAGGCCGGCCATCGCGGCAAGCCCGGCGAGCAGCGAGGCGCCGCCGAGCCATACGCCGCGATCGGCGCCGGGCGCGGCGGCATGCGCCGCGACTTCGCCCAGATCGAGTACGCCCGTCGCGGCGTAAATGAGAGCGGCGCCCGAAACAGCGAGCGCGCCGCCGGCAAGCGCGACAATCACGCCGCCGAACGCTGCGGTTGCGGCGCGACGATCACGCGCCGCGGAAAGTCCTGTCAGCGCAGCGCCGGCCAGCAACGCTACCTGCAGCAGAAGCGCGAGGCGCAGCGCGTCGCGTTCGATCACAGCGCCGAACGCAGCGCCGGTGACAACCAACCCGAGGCCGAGCGCAATGGGTTGGGCCCGACGCGGATAATCCTGCGGCGCCAGCGCGCTGAACGCGATGAAGGCCGTCGCCGCCGCGCTTCCGATGACGACGCCCGCGCTCGCGCCGAGCGCATCGACGGACGAAACCGGCGCGCCCGCGAGCAATCGCACGACGAGCATGGCCGCCAGCGCCGCGGCGAAGGTGGAGACAGCAATCGCAACGCCCAATGCGACGCGGCCCGCCGGCAGGATCGTCAGCACCACGCCGGCCAGCATCGGGACAACGACCAGAATTGCGTCCGCGTGCGCCCACAGGAACAGGAGCGCGCCGCTCATTCGCCCCGCTCCGCGCGATCATCGTTCAGCTCGGCGACGCGCAGGCCGCCTGCGTCGACGCCGCCGAAATCCTCGCGCACGCGCACGAGCAGCGCGACGCCCTGCGCCGCGCCGCCGAGGACCATCACGCACGCCGCAAGCGCGCCGCTCGCCAGCGCGGGATCATGGCGCGTGAGCACTGCAAGTTCCGTCACCCCCGCAAGCGCAGCGACACAGACGCCCAGCAACCGCTTGCCGAGATCGCGCGACGCAGCCGCCACGCCGAGGCCGGCGACGATCGCCACGGCGAGCAGCGGCAGGTGCGCGCGCTGCATCATATCCAAGATGTCGATCACCTGGCGCCGTCCAGCGGCGTAGCGCGCCCCGCAAGGCAGAGGAACACGAGCGCTGCAACGCCGCCCATCGTCACGAAGGCAGCAACGTGCAACAGGGCGCCGCCGATCGAAACCGGCATGCCGGCGATGTCGACGACGATGAAGCCGAACGCCTGTCCCGCCGCCGCGAACACGCCGGCGCCCGCTGCAAGGCACACGCCCCAGACGCCCGCCGTGCGCAGCATCGCCGGCGAAAATGTCGACATCGCGCGCGCCGCGCCGAACACGATCGCGTGCATCGCAACGCCGATCGCGAAGATAAGCCCCGCCTGCACGCCCCCGCCGCGCGGATCGCCGAGGAGTGCGAGGATCGCCAGCAGCAACAGGAGCGGGGCAATGCGCTTGCCCAGTCCACGCGCGACGGCCCGGCTTCCAGGTCTCACGGCGCACCATCCTTGTCAGGGCCAAATACGCCGCGCTCGCCGAAACCGGCAAGCGCCGCGACGGCCGCGCCGATGGCGGCGAAGGCGACAAGCGCAACGAACAGATCCATGCCGCGCCCGACGTCGAACGCGACTGTGGGCGACGCTTGCGCGAGCGACGCCGCAGGCGGCGCGTTCGGCCACGCCAGCACGAGCGCGCCGAGACAAACCGCGCCGGCGATGATCGGCGCGAAGGCAGGCCTGTAGGCCACCGCCGCGATCTCGCCGATGCCTGCCGCGGCGGCCATCGCCAGAAGCGCGATGAACGCCCCGGCGGCGATCAGCACGAGGCCCGCGTCGAAGGCGCCCGCCGCGATGGCTGTCAGGCCGGCGAACGCGGCGACGAGCGCGAAGGCAAGCGACACGGCCGTGCGCGTCTTCGCGAGCGCCAGCGAAAGCGCCGCGAGGCATGCAACGACCGCGCAGGCGGCGGCGATCCAGTCGCCATTCATCGGCGCACCGCCGGTTCGACAGCCGCGCGATGCGCGAGATGCGCCATGAGGTGCGCAAGCGCAGGGCCCGTCAGCGCGATCGCGGCGCCGAGCAGCGCGAGCCGTAGCGCGACGCCTGCGTCCCACATCTCCACAGCGATCCCGGCGAGAACGAACGGCGCGCCGAACGACGCCGTGCGCAGTGCGTGCAGCCGCGCAAACACGTCCCCGAGGCGAACGACGCCGAACGCGCCGCCGAGGACGAACACCATGCCGATCCCCACCAGCACGCCAGCGACGACGAGGTGCGACAGGCCGTCTCCGGCGATCCCGTTTCCGGCGATCCCAAATCCAGCGATCCCAAATCCAGCGATCATCGGCCCGCCCCTTCGTCCAGCGGCGCGAGCGGAGGCTGGAAGCTCTGCTTGCCGAGCGCCTTGACAGCGGCGACGACGAGAACGGCGCCAAGCAGCACCAGCGCGAGCGCGGCGTCGATCCAGCGCGTATCGCGCGCGGCGAGCGTGGCTGCGAGAAGCGCCGCGCAGAGCAGCACGCCATGCGCCGCCAGCAGCCGGTCCACCGGCGCAGGTCCGCGCATGAACCGGATCAGCAGCATCACGCACCCGAACGCGAGCGCCAAGGCGGAAGCGAGCGCGATCATGCGGCCGCCTCGCGTGCGCCGCCGTCCGCAGCGCGCTCCAGCGCCTTCAATGTAGCGACTTCCACAGCGTCCTCGTCCAGCGCATGCGCCAGCAGGCTGCCCGCGTCCGCATCCACAACCAGCAGTCCCGGCGCGGCGCTCAACGCTTCGACGACGGCCGCCAAACCCGCACCGTCATGGGGACTCAGCTTCAATCGCACGAAACCGGATCGCGCGCGTCGCAACCCGAATGCCGCGGCCAGCACGCCAAGAGCGGAAAGAAGCGCCGACGGCCAGCGTGAGACGCTGAGCGCCAGCGACATGGCCGCGCGCGTGAAGTGTCGCGCGGCCTCCCTGTCGAACACGACCATGCGCGCCGCAAACACGGTGACAAGAGCAGCCGTCGCCGCGCCCAGGCCTAGCGTGATCTCCGGGGGCCAAGCGCCCGCAAGGGTGGCGCATGCCCAGACCACGAAAAACCCGATGAAGAGGCCCGCGCCGTGCGCCACCAGCAACTCCCGCCAGACGCCGCCACGGCGTCAGAGCCGGTTCCTAGCGTGAGTCGCGGCCGCCGCGGCTCAGTTGCGTCGGCCGAAGACGAGGGCGGCGGCGCGACGCGCGGGCAGAAATTCGAGTTCGCCGTCGTCGGGATCAAGCGTCTCAAGCTCTCCGGCGCTCAGGCCGCTGCTCAGCGACCAGTTCCAGTAGCGCAGCACCGTCTGCGCCTTGGCGGTGGAGAGCAGATCATAGACGTACTGGACGCGGCCGAAGGGGGTGGTCTGGTCCTCCGCGTCCTGGATTGGCCGGCGCAGCCCCGTCCACAGGCCGCGCAGCGAGTCGCGCTTGAGGCCGGTCGCCTTGCACAGCACCGCCATCCCCTCGCCGCCGCGGTCGGACATGATCTTTACGCCGGTCTGCGGGCGGATGCCGGAGAGGTAGGAAATCTCGTCGATCAGCTGCCGGTCGATGCCGTGCGCGCCGGCGCTGATAGCGTTCTCGAGGGAACCAAACGGGCTGCGCGCAGCGGCGGCGCGGTTGCGCTGGCGTCGTTCGAGGAGGGCGATCGCCTTGCGCGTGTCCGCGTCGGCCCAGTCCTCCGTCGCCGCCATCTTGAAAAGATCGCCGAGCTCCTCGCACAGCACAGCGCGGTCGACGGCGAAGCGCCGCAGGATATGGATCCGGATTTCATGTTCCGACCACCAGAACATGGTCAGCGCCTGCGCGGGGCTTGTCTCGCTGCGTCGCGCGATGAGCGCGGTGAGCTGCACGGCCTCGCGCGACTGGGCGACGGCGGATTCCACCGCGCCATAGGAAAGCTTCGCGCCGGTATTGCGCAGAAGCGTCTGGATGACGGTCATCTCGCCGGTGCCGATAAGCGCTTCGCAGACGAGCGCCGGCACATGGCGTCGGTTCGCGATGGCGAGCCAGTGCGCGCGCACGCCGCCCCGGATCGTCGCAATGAGATCGGACTCGTCAAACGCCGGCGAATTCTCAAGCAGCGGTTGGGCGACGCTAATGTCGTCGCGCGCAAGGTACCGAAGCAGCATTTTCGGCGCGTCGACGATAAGCGCCAGCCGCGTGGCGCACCGTTCGCGCAGATCGAGACTCGCCGTGCGCAGGAGCCCGACGAGCACGTCGGCCGCAAGCTCGCGCTCATGCGCGGGAACGCGTGTGGCCGGCCAGCAGACGACATCGCTCAGTCGCTGGATGAGGAACGTCCGCGACTTCAGCGTCTGCGTCAGCACCTCGGAGAGGTCACCCGCCGGGGGGATCGATTCGGGCATCTAGGCACCATCGCCAAGGCCCGTTAACCAATGGTCAATGCTGCGCGACCGCTACCCTTCCCGGCGACCGCGCTACTCGAACCCGCGATCCTTCCACCAGGGATAGAAGTCCGGCATGTCCTTCGACACGAGGTCGGGATAGCTCGGCGTGCGCTTCTCGAGGAAGGACATGACGCCTTCCTTGGCGTCCGGCTGCTTGCCGCGAGCGAAGATGGCGCGGCTGTCGATCTTGTGGGCTTCCATCGGGTGATCGGCGCCCAGCATGCGCCACAGCATCTGCCGCGTGAGCGCGACGGAGACCGGCGCGGTGTTGTCGACGATCTCGCGGGCGATGGCATGGGCGGCCGGCAGGAGGTCCTCCGGCGCGTGCAGCGAGCGCACGAGGCCGCGTTCCTTCGCTTCCGACGCCGGGAAAACCCGCCCCGAGAAGCACCACTCCAGCGCCGTCGACGGGCCGACGAGACGCGGCAGGAACCACGACGAACACGCCTCCGGCACGATGCCGCGGCGCGCGAACACGAAGCCGAACTTCGCGTCATGCGAGGCGATGCGGATGTCCATCGGCAGCAGCATGGTGACGCCGATGCCGACGGCGGCGCCATTGACGGCGGCAATCACCGGCTTCAGCGATTCATAGATGCGCAGCGTCACGCGTCCGCCGCCGTCGCGCAGATATTCGAGGCTTTCCTTGCCGCCGCGCTCGGGGCGGTCGTCGCGCGCCTCGTAGTCGAAGGTCTTGGCGCCGGCGCCGAGGTCGGCGCCCGCGCAGAACGCGCGGCCCGCGCCGGTGACGATAACGGCCTTCACGCTGTCGTCGGCGTCCGTCTGGTGGAAGGAGGCGATCATGTCGAGCATCATCTGGCCGGTGAACGCGTTCATGCGGTCCGGCCGGTTCAGCGTCAGCACGGCGACGCCGTCGGCGATGTCGAGAAAACAGGTCTCGAAGTCGGTGCGCTTGCCCATGAATTTTCTCCCGCGAATACAGACCTCACTGGAGACGTGTGACGCTGCGTCGGTCAAGCAGCGCGCGTCTGGGGAGCGACGAGGGCTGGCGAAGAAAAAGGGCGGCCCCTCGCGGAGCCGCCCTTGCTGACCGTGACGCCGGGTTGGGATCAGCGCTTCTTCTTCTGGCCCTGCGCAACGACCGCATCGACAGTGGTTTGCCACTGGTCACGGACCTGCATCGCGCGCGCATTGCCGTCCTTGAACTCGGCGACGCGGGCCTGAAGCTGGGCGTCGAGCTTGGTCACTTCATCGCGGCGGCACGCGCCGACGGTCTGATACTGCGTGATCCACGCGTTGACCGTTTCGGTGCCGGCGTTGACGGCCTTCTGGTTGCGCAGCGCGGCGACTTCCGGGAGCGTCGGCGGAGACGGATAGGCGGGGCACGCGGACGGCGGCGTCGGAACCGCCGGCGTCGTGGCTGCCGGCGGCGTCGCGCCGGGCGTCTCAGTCGTCTGTGCGATGGCGCCGCCGGCAATGGCTGCAACCACGGCGACCGCGGCGATTGCGTACTTCATGGACATTCCTCCACCAGTTGGATCTCGGGACCGACGCCCTTTACAGCGCACGGCGCCCCATGTCGCGGTGGAATTGGACGAAAGCACGGCGCAGCGGGGTGTTGTTGCAGTCGCCGCTGCGCCGTCACGGATCAGCCGCCGAGACGGAATGCGATGTCCACGCGCACTGCGCCGCCTTCGGTCGCGCGGCCGTCTTCAAGACGCGGGGCGAGCCGGAACGACGGGGCGATCTTCAGGGCGGCGTCGCCGAAGCCCCAGCCTTCGGGTGATTCGCTGACCACACCGCAGGCGATGGAGCCGGTCGCGCCGACGAGACAGTCGAGCGTCACCCGTCCCTCTTTTCCCCTTTCGCGCGCGCGCGGCGGATAGAAGCGATCGAACTCACGCGCGCCGGGACGCGACAGCCATCGCGGATTCGTGATGCGCGGCGCCGGTGCGACCAGCGATCCCGTCGTTGCGCCGATCGTCGTGGTGGCGATGGCGGGGCCTGGATCGAAAACAGGCGGCAGGGGCAAGAGGACGAGCGGACCATCGTCACGGACGGATGCTCTTTCGCGCACCACGGGCGGGTCCTCGACCGTTGGCGGCGGCGCGGGCTCGGTCACCACGAGGTACGGATCGTTCGCAACCGGTGGGGCGTCGATGGCCGGAAGCTTCATCCCCATCGAAAAGGCCCCGATCAACAGCGCCGACCAGACGGCGGCGGAGACGGTCCAGGCGGCGGCGCGAAGCGGAACGGCGTTGGTCATGCTCGACCTCCCTGCGTGCGCGCACGGGTGGCGCGTTTGACGTAAGGGAAGGATGCGCTGGTTTTACGTTACGTCAACCATTTGCGGCCCATTATGGGCATGCCGATGAGCAGACAGGCTTGGATCAGTCCGAGCCTGAAACTGCAAACGCCGCGGGGTGCATGCCCCGCGGCGTTTGACTTTCTTCAGAGACGGCGACTTCGCCTATTCGAGGTTCCAGCGGATGGGGACGCGGATGCGGCCTCCTTCCGTCGGTACGCCATTGGCGAGTTGCGGACGCACCTTGAACCGGCGGGCGATGCGCAGCGACGCGTCGCCGAAGCCCCAGTTCGGCGGATCTTCCGAAGCCACGACGCAGTTCAGGCGACCATCCGCTCGGACCGTGCAGTCGAGCACGACCGAACCGGTCTTTTCCCGCTCCATCGCCCGCGCCGGGTATTCGTTCGCGAAGTCGCGCCCGTTGGGACGCTCGATGAACGAGGCCGCGGTGATCTGCGGCGGCGCCGGAGGCGTCGGCGCAGGCGGGGTTGGCGGAGTCGGCGGCGCGACCGGAATTTCCGTGAACACCGGCGGCGCGTCTTCCGAAACCGGCGCGCGTGCGGCGGGCGGCGGAGGCGGCGGAGGACGATCCGGTGGCGGCGGCGGCGGCGGAGGCGGCGGAGGAGGCGCCTTCTTGGTTACGACCTGCACGGCCTTCGTGAAGTCGAACATATCGCCGATGCCGCGGATCTCGTGCGTGAACGCGACGAAGACCAGCGTGCCGCAGATCAGGGCGGACAGCGCAAGGGCGGCGAGACGAAATTTCACCATCTGGTGCGGCCCCTCAGATCGCTGCTTCTTTGACGAGCAGACTGACCTTCTTGAAGCCCGTCTGGTCGATCTCGTTGATGAGCCCGATCACGTTGTTGTACGCGCTCTCCTGGTCGGCATCGACGAACACCTTGGCCTCGGAGAAGAGTAGCCCGAGGTCGCTGGCGTAACTGGGGTTCCGCTCGCGCGCCACCTGCAGGAGGCGATCACGGAAGCGTTCCTTCGGCACCAGTTCGCCTTCGATGTAGTAGAAAACCAGACCATTCACGTCGTCCATCGCGACCGTCGTCGGTTTGTCCGTCGGTTCGGTGTAGATCGGCCGGCCCGGAGGCGGCAGATCGACCCGGATGTCGACGGTCGGCAACGGCGCTGCGACCATGAAGATGATCAGCAGCACAAGCATGATGTCGATGAAGGGGATGACGTTCGGTTCGGCGTTGGGCTGCATGCCCTTGCCACCGCCGCCGCTTGCGAGTTTCCCGGCCATGTTGTCGGTCCTCCCGCTTACTTGTGCTTGTCGTCGGCCACGAGGCCGATCTTGGTGAGACGGGCGTCCTGCAGGCGGTTCATCACCCGCGTGACGTTCTTGTACTGCGTCGAACCCGAGGCGCGCACGTAGATGCGCTGGTCTTCGATCCAGTCATTGTCGTCCGCTTTGGTGCGATCGACGGCCTTGATGGCTTCGCGGGTCTTGAACCCGATCTCGTCGAAGGTGACTTCCTCCTCCTGCACGAACACCGCCGGGCAGGCAGACAACGCCTTGCCCTTGACGTTCTGCCGGCAGTCATCGCCGTCGACCACAGTCACCCAGACCGGCTTGTTCGGCCGTTTGGACGCCAGGACCTTCGAGTCAGGCATGTCGGTCTTGATGTCGACCGCCGCGATCGGCGCTGTCACCATGAAGATGATCAGCAGCACGAGCATGACGTCGATGAACGGGATCACGTTCGGATCGGCGTTCACGTCCGGGCGTCCGCGCTTGCTGCCGACGCCGGAGTCCAGTTTTGCGCCCATGGGCGATGCTCCTCGAGTACCGTCCGCGGTTCAGATCAGGCGCCGCGACGGTCCATGTCACGCGACACGAGGGCGACGAACTCCGCCACGAAGTCCTCGTACTTGCCGCCGATCTTGGAGATCTGCTTGGCGGCGAAGTTATACGTGAGCACCGCCGGGATGGCCGCGGCGAGACCGGCGGCCGTCGCGAGCAGCGCGCCGGCGATGCCGGGGGCGACCGCGACCAGCGAGGTCGACTGCGTGGCGACGATGCCGACGAAGGCGTTCATGATGCCCCAGACCGTGCCGAACAGACCGATGAACGGCGCGTTGGAGCCGATCGATGCGAGGAAGGTCATCGACGAACCGATGTCTTCCAGGTGCTCGTTCTGCTTGATCTGCATGGCCGAGTGGACGCGCTGCATCGTGTGGTCGCGGGCGTCGCGCATCGTGTAGAGGCCGAGGTCCTGCGTCTTGCGGACTTCGTTCATGCCGGCGTCGAACATCGACTTGATGCCCGAGGCGGGCAGCTTGCGGACGATGGCTTCCGCTTCCTCGACCGAGTTGGCCTTGCGGAACGCGGCGGAGAATTCCTTGATCTTGGTGTTGTTGGCGCGCATGACCCAGATCTTCTCGATCAACAGCGCGAACGTGTAGACCGCCGCGATCAGCAAGATGATCATCACCACCTTCTCGACCATCTCCAGCTTGTTGAAGAGCTGGAGGAGGTTGAGGGACTCACCTTGGCCGGCGGCCGTCTTGGCGGCTTCCTCGGCGGTCTTCTGCGCCGCGGCGATGTCGGCGGCGCTCGGCGACGGCGGCGCCGGGGGCGCTCCGGACGCGGCCGGATCAGCCGGGGTCGCGCCCGGG
>WRPF01000154.1 GCA_009773335.1 Caulobacteraceae bacterium | reverse complement strand
CGCAAAGGCGCCCTCTCCAGAAGCGGCGACAGCCGCTCTAAGGCAGGAAGTCTATTCGGCGCGTCGGTTGTTGAATGATGAACGAGCGGAATTGGCGCCGACGATCGGCGCAGCAGCCACGCCAAAAGCGGCAGCCCCGGTCGCCGCCGCGACCATCGCCAGTTCTGGCCCGTTATTTGAGCTGGCCATCGGTAATGGCGCGGCGTCCAGTGACAGCGGCTTGCCTGAGAGCCCGGCGGTTCGCGTTGGCGACGACATGCTGGACCGGTTGAATGAAGTTAAAGGACAATCGGACATCGCGGCTGAAGTCGCGAAGTCGGCCGCGACGCGCGCCGCGAAAGATGACGCGGCCAAACTCGGCGCGCTTGTCGACGCGCTAAGCGTTCAAGCGGAGCTGTTCATTGATACGCCGACGCCCGGCGATCTGGCGGCGCTGACCAGGGCTTTGGAGGCGGAGACCGCTGAGCAATAATCGAATGGTCTACGCCTGCGAGCGCCGCCGCGTTGTCATTCCGCCGATTGTTGATTCGGCGCCCTATGGGCGCTCGCCGACGAGGGACGTCAGATAATTCGCGGCCTGCTGCGCTTTCGAGGCGGCGGTGAAGATCGCCTTCTTGTCGGCCTTAAGGACGCTCAGCCAGTTGGCGATGTAGCTCGCGTGATCGGGACGAAGCGCCGGCGTAACGCCCAGATCCGCGCAGAGAAACGCCGCGCCAAGTTCGGCGACAAGCTCTTCCATCGCGTAAGCTTCCGAGCCGAAGCGCTTGCCGAGCTGGCGATTGCAGCGGGCTTCCGCGCTCGTCCAGTGGGTCAGCTCGTGCAAAAGCGTCGCGTAGTAGGACTCGGCGGCGCTGCTCGTCGCGGTGCCAATAAAGGCCTCGCGCGGCGGGAGCTGAATGCTGTCTGTCGAGGGGCGGTAGAAGGCGCGGGAGCCGCCATGCGCGACCTGCGCACCCGTGCGGGAGACGAACGTCTCGGCGGCCTCAATGGGCTCGATGACGGTTGCGGGCGGCTCTTCCGCAGGGGCAACGTAGCCATCCACCTGCTCGGCGGCGAAAACTGGCGTCGCGCGGGCGAAAAGGCGGGTTTCGGACTCGTCGCTGCTCTCGGCTTCGGCCGCGACGGTGATCTCCTTGTAGAACACGACATAGGCGGCTTTCTCGGCCTTTTTCACCTGAGCGCCGCTCTCGCCCCATTGTTTGTAGGTGCCCCAGACGCCGGACTCGTAGCCCTTGGCGTCGGCAGTCGCCCAAAGGGTCAGGATATTGACGCCGCGATAGGCGTTTTTGGAGGCGATGTTGACCGGGCGCATGATGTTTCCGCCGGTGCGGTGCCAGGGCAGGCGGAACTCGCCCGCGCCCTGTTCAATGGCGGACACGATCTGGTCGGTGATGTGCTGGTGAATGTCGAAACGTTCGGTCTTCATGGCGATTCCCCCTTGTTCCGG
>WRPF01000090.1 GCA_009773335.1 Caulobacteraceae bacterium | reverse complement strand
GCGGCTCCGGTTTTCCCCTCATGGGCGCATCCTGCAGCGAATGCGATGGCGATAGCGGCCATCGCGGCGGTGAATCGGCTCATTTTCGATCTCCCTCGGCGTCGGCGCCACCCGTACACATGGACCGCAACCTGCGAAAGTCACGGTTCCGGCAGCCGGAGACGTGCGGCGTTCGCCCCGTCGGCGAAATCAGGTGCGCGATCGGGAGCGCTACCGGGGGCGACGTCGCGCCGCGATTGTGCATTTGCATCGATGTTGCATGACAGTTTAGTGACAAATCCCCGGTCACAGGAAGGCGCACGTTCACCATGCTCGACCTTCGCCCCAACCGGATCTTCGTTCTTCAGTGCGCGGCGATCGCGCTGTTCGCGCTCGCGCATCTGGCGGGCCTGCTCGCGCTGGCGGATGCGGGCCCTGTCGCAGAGAAGTTCTTCCATCAGTACCTCGACCTGAATTCGGAAGGCACGCCTGCGGCCTACTATTCGGCGCTCGGATTCCTGGCCACGGCACTCGTCGCGGGCCATCTCGCCCGCCATGAGCGCGCGCGCCGCGCACAACGTTTCTGGATGGTCGCCGCACTGCTTCTGGCGTTCTTCAGCGTTGACGAAGCCGCCTCGATCCACGAGGGCTTCCAGGTGATCGGCAGGCTTTTCCTGCCGCAGAAGGGCATTTTCTACTTTGCATGGTGGGCGCCGTATCTTGCGGTGCTGACGCCGGTGGTGGTGGCGCTGGCGCCCGGCCTGCTCGGCCTGCCCAGGCGCACGCGCAACATGCTGATTCTCGCGGCGACGCTCTTCCTTACCGGCGCACTGGGCCTCGAGCTCCTGGAGTCCCGCGTTGTCGACGCGGCCGTGACGGCCGCGGCAGGCGGCGGCGAACACGCACGCCCGACGCACACGTTCGCCTTGCTCGCCATGGTCGAAGAGTGTCTCGAAATGCTGGCGGTGGCGCTCACCTTGCGCGCCCTTCTGCGTCATGCGGCGGAGACGGCCCCCGATGCGCGGATCCACGTTTCCGGTCTCGGGGGGCGCCGTTCGACCGCTTCCACGCCGGGCCTTGAACGGACCCGCGCCACTCCCTAGCTGACAGTCACGGGCCGCTCTCCGGAGGGTCCGCCGGATGTGAATGGCGCCTTTTCAAGGGCTTTTCGCATCCCCCGGCCGCCGCCCCCGGGTTCGGGCGTGCGCAACGTGTCGCTTGGAAAGGACATGCCTATGCAACCCCGTGATCTCTCTCCCCTGTACCGCACTCTCGTCGGTTTCGACCGCATCAACACGCTGATCGACAGCGCCATGCGTCTGGACGCGGCGCCGGGCTATCCGCCCTTCAACGTCGAGCAGACCGGCGATGACGGCTTCCGCATCGAACTCGCCGTGGCGGGCTTCGCGCAGGACGAACTCGCCATCGAGTTCAAGGAAAACACGCTGCTGATTTCCGGCAAGAAGGCGCCGCTGGAAGAAGCACGCCGTTTCCTGCACCGCGGCATTGCGGAACGCAGCTTCGAGCGCCGCTTCGGCCTCGCCGACCACGTCCGCGTGCACGGCGCGCGTCTTGAGAACGGTGTGCTGACCGTCGACCTGGTGCGCGAACTCCCGGAAGCGCTGAAGCCGCGCACCATCGCCATCGACACGGTCGGCAAGGTCGCGCCCGCAAAAACCCCGAAGACCATCGAGGCCGACGCCGCGTAACTTTCGTCCCTGAACTTCCCCCCATCGAAGCGACTTCACCGGCGCGCCCCCGAAAGGCGCGCCGGTTTTTCGTTTTGAACTACGCACCCAATCCTTCCCCTCGCGGGGAAGGACGGCAGTCACATTCCGAGGAGCACTTAGGAATCTGCAGACTCGTCCAGCACGTCATCCGAAGAATCGGGCGCTGAATCGTTTGACACCGCGGGTGTCGTCGGCGGTTCGAGCCAGCGGTCGCATCCCGTCTCGCCCAGCAACGCGGCGAGCGAGGCGTCGTCGGCGACCATCGCGCGGCGGCCGCGCACTTCAGTGAACGCGCGGGCGGCATACTTCTGCGGCTTCTGCGTGAAGTGTCCGCCCGGCAGGTCGACCGAAACGTCGGTTCCTTCCGAAGCCGCCATCGCATTGGCCGCCATCCACGGCAGATAGGCGCCAGCGATTTCCTCGCGCAGCAGCGGCGCGAGCGTCGCCGACAGCTGCTCGAAGGTTTCAAACGGCCCCTCGACGGTGGCGTCGTCCATCCGCTTCAGCCACGCCGCCACATTCGGCGCACGCTTCGTCAGCAGTGCGCCCGGCGTCGGGTCCGACGCGAGCTGTCCGAGCTGGCCCGACAGACCGAAGTCCGCCAGCGCAGGTCGCGCGCCAAAGAGGTACGAACGTCCCTGCAGATGAGCCTCGAGAAGCCGCAACAGGCGCTCATAGGAGGCCTCAATCACCGGCGCTGTCTCAGCGCTCGATCCGACGAAATGCAGCCGCTCAGTCATGCGCGAACGCACCGACGCTTCGACGCTCGCGCGGTCCGGCACGGTCGCTCCGTCGAGCATGGTGTCGACGATGCGGCGCGCGGCGCTTTCCTGGTCCGCCGGATAGGTCCAGCGGTAGTGGAACATGGCCTTGTTCACCCACTCGTCGGCGTAGTCTTCCAGCATCGCCGAGATGAACGCGAGCGCGGGATCGTCCGGCGTGATCGACGGCTCGGGATAGCGCCGCTCCAGCGTCTCGGCGATCGGCGTGGAATCCTGCAGCGAATAGTCGTCGGCGCCCACGAGCACCGGAATCAGCGGCAGCTTCGCGTAGCGCGCGAATTCGGCCTGGCGCGCCTGGCTCCGCGGCAACCACTCGTGCTCGATGCCCTTGAAGCGAAGCAGCTGGCGGATCTTGACGGAATAGGGCGAAAGATCCGCCCCATAGAGACGGTACGGCGCAACCATGACGGGAGAACTCCTCTGAGGGCCGCAGGAGTAGGTGCAGCGGGGAGCACTGACAAGCGCGCCGCCGCCGCCGCATTCCAGCTGCATTGTCATGGCCGGGTGCGGCGCCCGCTGTTACGCTGACGACGCATGTTGCACAGAGACGCCATCGCCGCCCTCGCCCGGGAAGGCGCCCGCTCCCGCCGGGCGCTGACGATTGAACGCGCGACGCTCGTAGCGACACCGCCGCTCCTGGCGCTGGCGGCGTGGATGACGGTCGCTATGGCGGGCGGTCAGGAGGTCCTGCCGCCGCTGACCGGGACGCTGCTCGCCATCGTGGTCCTTGCCGGGCTTGCCTGGTTCGTCCTGCGCGCGGCGCGGCGTTGGAAGCCGCCGACGCCGACGGAGGTGCGAACCCGCCTGACGCAGGACGCAGGCCTCGCGCTCGGCGCGCTGGAATCGCTCGGCGACAGCCCCGTGACCCTCGACGCCGGCGCGCTGGCGCTCTGGCGGCGCGAGCAGGAACGCACCGTCGAGATCGCGAGCCGCGCAAAGGCGGGCCCCGCACGGCCCGATTTCGGCCGCGCCGATCCGTGGCGGCTCAGATACATTCTCCCCGTCGCACTGCTTGCGGCCGCGATCTTCGCGGGCGCCGCCGGACCCGACCGGCTGGCGCGCGCCTTCATCCCCGATCCCGGTCCGCTGGTCGGCGATCATCCCATGGCCATCGAGGCGTGGGTGACGCCCGGCGCCTACACCGGCGGCGCGCCGGTGAGCCTGTCGGATCGCATCGGCGACAGGATCGAAACCCCGCCACAGCCCGAGGCCACGATCCGCGTCACCGGCCCGGCCGCCGCGCCGTGGCTTGTCTATGACGGGCGCGTTGACGGCCGACACGTGCATCGCAAGATGCGCTTCGTGCGCGGCGCTGACGGCGCCTACGAGGCGAAATACGCGCTGCCGGGAGCTGGGACGCTGCGCGTCGTGCGGTTCCACACGAAAGCGCGCTGGCGCATCGCACCGACGCCGGACGCGGCGCCCAAGGGCAAGTTCACCAGCGCGCCCGTCGTCGGCGAGAACGACCGCATCGCGTTTGAATGGAGCGCGAGCGACGACTACGGCGTGCGCGGCCTCGCGCTGCGGCTGACACCGGTCAATCCGCCGCCCGGTCTCGTCGGCGCCGCGCCTGTCGACATGCCGATCGAAGCCCCCGCCGGCGACCCGAAGACCGCCACGGGCAAGGCCAGTGTCGATCTCTCCATGCATCCCTATGCGGGCATGAAGGTCGACGCGCAGCTCGTGATCGTCGATGCGATCGGCCAGAAAGGCGCGAGCGAAGCGGCGCCCCTGCGCGTGCCGGAAAAGATCTTCCTGCAGCCGCTCGCGCGCGCGGCGGTGGAAATCCGCAAGCTCATCCTGCGCGAGCGCCGCGCCTACGCGAAGCATGCGCCGTATCGCTCGCCGCGCATCGCCGGCGTCGACGATCTCTTCGGCATCCGCACCGACGACGAGGATCCGCGCATCACCCGCGCACCGTCAGCGATCCGTCGCGCGGGCCGCATGATCGACGCGCTCACCCTGCATCCGCAGGACGGCTACTTCCGCGACCCCGCCGTGTTCGCAGGCTTCAGGCTCGCACGCGCCACGCTCGACACTGCCCGCGAGATCGCCGAGACCGATTACGCCGCTGATATCCTGTGGCAGGTGGCGCTGCGCGCGGAATACGGCGACGCCGCTGACGCCAAACGCGCGCTGATGGCCGCGCAACAGGCATTGTCAGATGCGATCCAGCGCGGCGCGGACGCCGACGAGATCGCCCGGCTCTCGCAGGCGCTGCAGCAGGCCACGGACAATTACCTTCAAGCGCTGGTGCAGGAAGCGGTGCGCAAGGGCGAACGTGCGGAGACCTCCGAGGACGCCGAGCAACAATCGCAGATGAGCCAGCGCGACATCCAGGAGATGCTCGACGAAATCCAGCGACGCGCCGAGGCGGGCGACCAGGCCGGCGCGCAGGCGCTGTTGCAGCAGCTTTCCCAGCTGCTGAACAATCTCGAGATCAAGCTCGCCGACGGCGGCGAGGGCCAGGGCGAGGACGGCAAGCCCACCGAACTCGAACAGGCCGTGGACGGACTGTCCGAACAGATCGGCAAACAGCGCTCCCTGCGCGACGACACGGCCCGGGAAGAACAGGAGCCGCAACCCGGCAATCAGACCGAACAGCAGCTCGGCGAACGTCAGGAGCAGCTGCGCGAAGATCTGCGCGCCGCTGAGCAGAAGGCCCGCGGCGCCGGCGGCACGGAAGGCGAAAAGGATCTCTCGCAGGCGGGCGATGCGATGGATCGCGCCGCACAGGCGCTGAAACGCGGCGATGCCGGCGAAGCAGGCCGCCAGCAGGACGAGGCGCTGCGACGCCTGCGCAGCGGCGCGGAAAAGCTGTCGAACGAGGCGATGGCGCAGCGCGACGGTCGCGACGGCCGCGAGGAAGGCGACAGCGGCGAGGAAGACCCTCTCGGCCGCCAGATGAGCGGCACGGCCGAAGCCGGCGACGAGACCGCCGTCCCCAGCCAGACCGAACGCCAGCGCGCGCGCGAAATCCTCGACGAACTGCGCCGCCGCGCCCAGGACACAACCCGCCCCGAAGCGGAACGCGAATACCTGAAGCGCCTGCTGGATCGCTTTACCGGGTCGTGATCCCCGCCTGAATCCCCGCCTGACCCGGTTTCGGCGCGGGCCGCGCCTTTTTCCTCGTCATCAGGAAAGCGCCCACGCCATGAACGACGAGCCAGCCGACACCCGCACCCTCGCCGAACGCGAAGCCGACGCCACGGACGCGTTCAATGACCTCCGTTCGGACGCGAACGACGCGAAGGATCGGCTCGATGATCTTGGTCGCGACGTCAGCGGCCTGGAGCGGGAGGTCCGCGACCTCGACGACCGGGTGTTCGATCTCGTTGTCCAGGAATCCGGCGCCATGGATCTGCAGAACGGGCCGATCGTCGCCGACACCGACGATGCCGGGGAAATCATGGCGATTGTCGGCGAAGGCGCTGAAGGCGTGCGCGGCGACCTCATTGACCTGGCGGAGGGCGTGATCGACGCACGCGCCGATCTCACGGACCTCGAAACCGACCTCACGGACATGACGGCGCGCGCGGACGCGCTGGCGACGGAGGTGGAGGCCATCCGCGCGGACGGCGGCGATATCCATCGCGATGATGTCGAGGCCCAGGAGGACGACGGTATGGACGCCTGGACTGACGCCCAGTTGCACGAGCCGGCGCCTGCCGACGAAACGCTCGCGGATTAGCGCGGCGCGCCGCAACCGGCGGCGCAGGCACGGATTAGCGCTGCTTCACCGCTAAATTCTTCCACGCTCTGGCGCCGCATGCCCCAGCACCCTATGTCGGGCCGGGGCCTGCGCGAACCTCCTTGTCCGCGCGGCGTGCATCACGCGCCCCATCACGCACAAGCTGGACCAGGGGCGAGCGCTTGCAGTCGATCATTTCCGTTCAGGGGCTGACCAAGACCTACGCGTCTGGTTTCCAGGCGCTCAAGCGCATCGACCTCGATATCCGCAGGGGCGAGATCTTCGCCCTGCTCGGCCCCAACGGCGCCGGCAAGACGACGCTGATCTCCATCATCTGCGGCATCGTCAATCCGAGCACGGGAACCGTCACCGCCGACGGCCATGACATCGTCAAGGACTACCGCTCAGCGCGCGCCAAGATTGGCCTCGTGCCGCAGGAGCTGCACACCGACGCGTTCGAGAAGGTGATCGCCACGGTGCGTTTCTCGCGCGGGCTCTTTGGCAAGCCGAAGGACGATGCGCACATCGAGAAGGTGCTGCGCGATCTCTCCTTGTGGGACAAGCGCGACGACCAGATCCGGACGCTTTCGGGCGGCATGAAGCGACGCGTCATGATCGCCAAGGCGCTCAGCCACGAACCGAAGATCCTCTTCCTCGACGAACCGACCGCCGGCGTCGACGTCGAGTTGCGGCGCGACATGTGGGAGATGGTGCGACGGCTGCGCGAGGCGGGCGTCACCATCATCCTCACCACGCACTACATCGAGGAAGCCGAGGACATGGCCGACCGCATCGGCGTGATCTCGAAAGGCGAACTCATCCTCGTGGAGGACAAGCACGCGCTGATGCAGAAGCTGGGCAAAAAACAGCTCACGATCCAGCTGCAGACGCCGCTCGCCGCCGTGCCCGCCCCGCTCGCGGGCTACCAGCTCGACCTCGCCAAGGATGGCGGCGAACTTGTCTACACCTTCGACACGCAGGGCGAAGAGACCGGCATCGCGGGCCTGATGAAGGCGCTCGCCGACCAGGGCGTCGACTTCAAGGATCTCCACACCGACCAGTCCTCGCTTGAGGAAATTTTCGTCTCTCTCGTGAGCACGCGCACATGAACGCCAACGCCATCGCCGCCATCTTCAATTTCGAGCTCGGGCGCTGGTTCCGCACGCTGTTCCAGAGCATCCTCTCGCCCGTCATCTCCACGTCGCTCTATTTCGTGGTGTTCGGCTCGGCGATCGGCAACCGCATGACCAGCATCGACGGTGTGAGCTACGGCGCGTTCATCGTGCCGGGCCTCATCATGTTGTCGATCCTGACGGAGAGCATCTCCAACGCGTCGTTCGGCATCTACATGCCGAAGTGGGCGGGCACGATCTACGAGGTGCTGTCGGCGCCGGTGTCGTGGATCGAGATCGTGATCGGCTATGTCGGCGCGGCGGCGACGAAATCGGTGTTGCTCGGTCTGCTCATCATGGCGACCGCGCGCCTCTTCGTGCCCTACGAGATCGAACACCCGCTGGTGATGCTCGTGTTCCTGGTGCTCACCGCCGTGACGTTCAGCCTGTTCGGCTTCATCATCGGCGTGTGGGCGGACGGCTTTGAAAAGCTGCAGATCGTGCCGTTGCTGATCGTCACGCCGCTCACGTTCCTCGGCGGCAGTTTCTACTCCATCAGCATGTTGCCGGAATTCTGGCAGAAGGTGACCCTGTTCAATCCGGTCGTGTATCTCGTCAGCGGCTTCCGCTGGGCGTTCTACGGCATTTCCGACGTCGGCGTCGGCGTGAGCCTCGCAATGACGGCGGTGTTCCTCTCGCTCTGCATGGGCGCGGTGTGGTGGATCTTCCGCACGGGGTACCGGCTGAAAGCCTAGACCCGTTCCCGATTGGATTGAATCAATCCAATCGGGAACGGGTCTACACTTATGCTTAGAGCGGTTCTCGTCCGAAAACCGCGTAACACTTTTCGGGAACCGCTCTAGTCCAGCGCGCCCACATACGGCAGGCCGCGATAGCGTCCCGCGTCATCCATGCCGTAGCCGATCAGGTAACGATCAGGACAGTCGAACCCGACATGCTCGATCGGCGCGTCGCCGGCGGCGGGCTTCCGGATGAAGGCGCAGGCGCGCGTCTCGATGGCGCCTTTCGCCACGAGGTGCGTCCGCGCGAAGGCGATGGTGCGGCCGCTGTCGAACACGTCATCCAGGATCAGCGCGCGTTTGCCCTCAAGGCGCCGCGAGAGGTCGGCGCGCACGACCACGCGTCCCGAGGAGACGTGCTCGTCGCGGTAGCTCTCCAGCCACAGTGAATCGAGGATGGGGTGGAGGTTGCGCCGCGCCAGCGCGCGCATCAGGTCCGTCGCGAACGGCCCCGCGCCCTGCATGAGTTGCACCACGCGCCATTCGTCGTCGATCAGCGGCGCAAGCTCGTCAGCAAGCGACTCTATCCGCGCGGCGATGTCTTGTTCCGAAACGAGTACAGGAAACCGTTCAGCCATGTTCCTCAGGCAACCCCGCGGGCCATGGCTCGTCGAGCCGCGGCGCCAACCCGTCATGCGACGCAGATGCGCCCTGACTGGGGGCCACGGTGTCCAGCGTCAAGGCGCCTTCGACCGTGGGCGGATCGAGGAGCGGCGCGGGCGGCGCGAGATTCGACGCCACCGGCGGCAGATGATCGCCTTCGCCGTAGGCCGCGAATGTCGCCTCGAGGTCCTGAGCGTCGGGTGAGGCGTTCTCGATGCGCACCTCGAACGGCGCCGCTCCGCCCGCCGGGATGTCAGGAGAAATCATGCGCGCGAGCACGTGCTGGATCTCGGTCGACTGGCCGTCGCGCAGGCCGAAGCGCAACACCGGCGCGGGACGGTCGGTGTGGCCGATATTGGTCACCGCGCCGCGCACCACGAGCACCGGCTGCGGACCGTCGAACACGTGCTCGACCTGCAGGTCGACGAATTCGAGGCCGAAGATGTTCACGTCGAGGCCGACTGCGGCGTAGGCGCTGGCGGTCTTCGGCCAGATGCGGGCCACGTCCTCGCGGAAGGCCACAGCGGACGTGGTGGTCGCGGCGAGCGCGACGCCCGTGACGGTCCAGGCGAGGGCGGCCGCCTTCAGGCGGTCCTTGCGCTGGCGCTCGGCCTGCAGGGCGCGGTACTTCGCGGCCGACGACAGCGGCGCGCTGGCGGC
>WRPF01000153.1 GCA_009773335.1 Caulobacteraceae bacterium | reverse complement strand
GGCGTCGTGCAGGAACGACAGAAACACGTGAAACAGGTGCTCGCTGTCGGTATCGCCGCGGATGTTGCGGCGCAGGAAGTCCGGCAACGACTCCACGATGCGTCCGCGCAGGGCCTGGTAGCCGCCGACTTCCCCGATGTGCGCGAGCAGCCATTGTCGCATGCGGAATGGATGCGTGTTGTCCGCGCGACGGTCGCCCGTCGTCGCCTTTCGCACGTGGACGATGGCGACGTGCGAGCGCAGATCCTCGATGACCGTGGGCCATTGCAGCGTTCCCGCCGTCGCGTGCGGACGCTTGCGGTGCAGGACCTCGCCGCCCTGGTAGAAGCCCACGCCCCAGCCGTCGGCGTCCTCGACCGGCGCGCGCTCCATCACTTCCAGCTCGTGCAACATCGCTTCGGCGAGGAGGTCCTCCCGGCTGATCATCGCTGCGAGCAGGTGGCCCATGCGCTGCATTTGGGACGTTGCGAAGTATAGCCGATCGATGGCAACCGTCGACGGTACCGCCTGTATTCTACGACGTTCGAGCGATGTCGTCTGTTCTCATGAAGCGAAGGAATGACGTGGATCACGCGTGACTCGTGTTTCTTTCGGAGTTTGGCGGTCGCGTGGTACCAGGTGGGGAAGTGGACGTGCGCGTGGACGATCTCGATACGTGGATCGATCGTTATCTCGCCCACTTGCGCGTGGAGCGCGGACTGCGCCCGGCCACGCTGTCCGCGTACGCGTCGGATCTGGCACGCTTCGCGAGCGCCATGGACGACGCCGGCGTGGGCTTGGCCGCGATCGACGCCGGCGACATCACGCGGGTGATCGTCGCGCTTGCGCGCGGCGGGATGGGCGTACGGTCGCAGGCGCGTTTCGTCTCCAGCTTGCGCGGACTGTTCAGGCACGTGCATCAGGACGGTGGCCTCCCGCGCAACCCGATGGACCTGGTCGAGGCACCTCGCTCGCAGCGCAAGCTTCCCGGGTTGCTGACGAGTACGGATGTGGAGGCGTTGCTCGCGGCGCCGCCCGCCGACCAGCCACGCGGCATTCGCGACGGTGCGATGCTGTTCACCATGTACGCGGCGGGCCTGCGCGTGTCGGAGTTGACCGGGCTCGCGCTCGGGGACCTCGACCCCGCGGGTGGCTACGTGGCGGCGTTCGGGAAGGGTGGCAAGCGGCGCCTGGTGCCGATGGGCGAGGTCGCGAGCGAGCGCGTGAAGCGTTATCTCGTCGAAGTGCGCCCCCTGTGGGCGGACCGGGGCGAGCGCGCACTCTTCGTCACCTCGCACGGCGGGCCGATGACGCGGCAGTCGTTCTGGAAGATCGTCGGGCGCTACGCGCGCGGCGCCGGGATTCGGCGCCGGGTTTCGCCGCACACATTGCGCCACTCGTTTGCGACGCATCTGCTCCAGGGCGGAGCCGACCTGCGTGCGGTGCAGACGATGCTCGGCCACGCCGACATCAGCACCACGCAGATCTACACGCACGTCACC
>WRPF01000152.1 GCA_009773335.1 Caulobacteraceae bacterium | reverse complement strand
ATGTCATTCCCGACAGGCCGAAGGCCTGATCGGGAATCCAGAGCAAAGGCGCGCGAAAAGGCGCGCACATCACACTCGACTCAATGCGACCTTCTCCACGCAATCAGACCGGCCGTCGATCCGTCCAGCCCTTGCGTAGATTCGTCCTTATTCTCGATGATTGGCGCCAAACGGTTGGCGAGCTCCTTGCCAAGCTCGACGCCCCATTGGTCAAATGGATTGATGTCCCAGATCACCGACTGAACGAAGACCTTGTGTTCGTAAAGCGCGACGAGGCGTCCGAGCGTGCGCGGATCAAGATGTTGGTAAAGCAGAACGCTGGACGGGCGATCGCCCGGAAATGTCTTATGCGGCGCAAGGCGTTCGACCTCCTCCTCGCTCAGCCCCTGCCCGCGCAACTGCGCCTTCGCCTCTTGAAGCGTTCTGCCGCGCATAAAAGCTTCGGCTTGCGCCAGGCAGTTGGCGAACAGCAGTTCGTGATGATGTTCGTCGGCCGCTGTCGGCTCGGCCGCAACCAGGAAGTCGATCGGGACGACGTCCGTTCCCTGATGCAGCAGCTGAAAGAATGCGTGCTGGCCATTCGTGCCGGGCTCGCCGAAAATCACCGGCCCAGTTTCATAATCGACAGGCGCGCCTTCGCGCGTCACCGACTTGCCGTTCGACTCCATATCGAGCTGTTGCAGATAGGCGGGAAACCGCGCGAGGCGCTGATCATAGGGGATGACCGCATGCGCGGCGCATTCCATCACGTTTCTGTGCCAGACGCCGAGAAGTCCCATCAGCACGGGAATGTTTTGCTCAAGCGGCGCTTCGAGGAAGTGCGTGTCGATGTCGTGTCCCCCCTGCAGAAACTGCAGGAAGTGTTCCGGTCCCACGCCGATCGCGAGCGCAAGGCCGATCGACGACCACAGCGAGTAGCGCCCGCCGACCCAATCCCAGAAGCCGAAGACGCGCGCCGAATCGATTCCGAATTCGGCGACCTTATCGAGCCGCGTCGAAACAGCTGCGAAATGCGATTTCACCGCAGCTTCGCCGAGCGCGGCGACGACTCGGGCGCGCGCGCTTCTCGCATTCGCCATCGTCTCCTGCGTCGTAAACGTCTTCGACGAGATGATGAATAGCGTGCGCGCCAGATCGAGATTTTGCAGCGTATCGGCGAGATCGGCGCCGTCGACATTGGCGACGAAATGCAGGCGCGGCCCCTCGCCGCGATAGGGCGAGAGCGCGCGCGACGCCATCGCCGGGCCAAGGTCCGAGCCGCCGATGCCGATATTGATCACATCGCTGAACGGCGCGCCTGTCGCGCCGCGGATGTCGCCGGAGCGCACCGCGCGCGCGAAGGCGAAAACCTTTTCGCGTTCGGCTTCGATCAGCGGCCGCATGTTTTCGCCGCCGACGAGGAGCGGCCGCGCCGAGAGATCGCGCAGCGCCATATGCATGGCGGCGCGCCTTTCGGTGTTGTTGATGACTTCGCCAGAGAACAATGCTTCGCGCCGCGCAT
>WRPF01000151.1 GCA_009773335.1 Caulobacteraceae bacterium | reverse complement strand
CGATGCGCACGTCTGCTACATCTACATCCGCTGCGAGTTGGTCGAATCGATTCAGCGTGTCGAAGCGGCCATCGAGGAAGCACGCGTGCGCGGCTACCTGGGTCCGCGTCCGTTCGGCACCAACCACGCGTGCGAGATGTACGTGCACATCGGCGCCGGCGCGTACATCTGCGGCGAGGAGACGTCGCTGCTCAACTCGCTGGAAGGCAAGCGCGGCGACCCGCGGCTGAAGCCCCCGTTCCCGGCGGTGTCCGGCGCGTTCGGCGCGCCCACCGTGGTGAACAACGTCGAGACGATCGCGGCGGTGCCCGACATCGTGCAGATGGGCGGCAAGGCGTGGGCGGCGTTGAGTCGCCTCGAAGGCGACGGCGGCGTGCGCCTGTACGGCATCAGCGGTCACGTGAAGAAGCCTGGCGTCTACGAGGCGCCCGTCGGGCTCACGCTGCGCGAACTGATCTACGAGTTTGGCGGCGGGATGCTGCACGACGATCGGCCCCTCAAGGCAGTGATTCCCGGCGGCTCGTCGACGCCCGTGATCCGCCCCGAACACGTCGTCGACGCGCCCGACCCGAAACACCCGCTCCACCGCTGGCACGGCAAGAGCCACCTGGACGTGCCGATGGGCGTCGACACGTTCCGCGCGCTGGGCGGCATGCTCGGCACGTGCTGCGCGATCGTGATGGACAGCTCCGTGAGCATGGTGGAAGCGGCGCGCAACCTGATGGCGTTCTACGCGCACGAATCGTGCGGTCAGTGCACGCCGTCCCGCGAAGGCACCGGGTGGCTGAAGGAGATCCTCGACAACCTTTGCCGCGGCAAGGGCAGGGTGGAGGACGTCGACCTCCTGGTCGAGGTGTCCAACCAGATGATGGGCAACACGATCTGCGCGTTCGCCGACGGTACCGCGATGCCGATGCTCGGCTTCGTGCAGAAGTTCCGCGACGAGTTCGTCGAGGCCGCGCGCCGCGGCGTCCCGGGGCAACCGCTCGGCGACACCACGCGTGCACGCATCGTCGGGGGCGCGACATGAGCTTCGCGGGCAACGTTCTCTTCGGCTTGTGCGCGCTGGTCGCGCTCCTGTCCGCCGTCGGCGTGGTCGCCATGCGCAGCCCCATCCGCGCGGCGATGTCGCTGCTCGCGCACATCGTCGCGCTCGCGGGCCTGTTCCTCACGCTGCACGCGCACTTGCTCGCCGCGTTGCAGGTGCTGGTGTACGCGGGCGCGGTCGTGGTGCTGTTCGTGTTCGTGATCATGCTGATCGGCGCGCGTGTGCCCGAGCCGCCGCCCGATCGCGGGTGGGTGGTCAAGGCCACGGCGGCCGCGCTCGTCGGTCTGCTGACGTTCGGTCTTGCCGCGGCGCTCGCGCCCTTTTCGCCGGCGCGGCCGGTCATCGCGGGATGTGCCCAGGACGCCGGCCCCGAGTGCGCGCCGTTCGGCGGTGTGGATGCCTTTTCGCGCGAACTCTACCGCGGCGGCATGGTGCCCTTCGAGCTGATCTCGGTCTTG
>WRPF01000150.1 GCA_009773335.1 Caulobacteraceae bacterium | reverse complement strand
CCATCCCTTTCAAGGTGCTCATGAGATCCGTCCGTCGCGCAGGACGCGGGCGGTCGCGACGTGACGTCGGACGGCGGCGCCGGATGCGTAGCCCTTGCGCGGTTTCTTTTTCGGCCCGCGGGGGTGCTTGCGTAGGGTGCGCGGGTTGACGTGTGCGGCGACGGCGCGAAGCGTGCGTGCCAGAGTTGTCGGTGATTGGTCATCGAACGCCGCCCAGGCCGATGCCGCGATGGCGATGAGCATGCCGTGGTAATCGCAGCGCACGTCGTCGGCGACATAGTACGTCGACACCTGGATATTGGCCGCCTCCAAGTCGTGCGCGGCAGCGATGGCGGCTTCGATGACGGTCAGCACATTGAATGCGACGACGGCGAGACCAAACGCCAACAGTGCAGCGCGCGGGTAGCCCAGGGTGCGTATCTCGCTGTGCAACGCCGCTTCCAACCGACCGAACAGACCTTCGATCGTCCAGCGCTTGCGATACAGGCGCGCGATCACAGGCGCCCGCACCGTCGCGGGCAACGTCGTGAGCAGCCGGATCACGGTCTCATCGCCGGTGGTCGGCGTGTCGAGCACCAGCTCAATGCGCCGTAGCTCGAGCACGTCTGCGCCGTCTGCGGTCGGGATCGTCACGCGCTGCTCGTAGACGACGCCCGTCTCGATGCGCCCAATGCGGCGACGGCGGCCGACGGGCGTCGGGTTGGGGTTCACGCTGGTCTCGCGAAACAGCACGGCTGCACCGCGCGCGTGCGCGGACAGGATCGCGCCACGCGTGCAAAAAAGCCGGTCACCGATCCACAGCTCGCCCGGCTGCGACGCAGCGAGAAGTGGCGCAAGCAGTCCGCGCTCACTGGCGTGTCCATCCTCACACGGCACCAGGTCGGTCACCAGCCCCGCGTCAGGGTCGAACACGACGAGCGAATGCCCTGGCAACGCTGCACCGCGGAAGCCACGCAACGGCGCGAGCCGCTTCTCGCTCGCGGGTAGATGGTTGCCGTCGACAATCCGCACGCGCCAACCGGGCAGCGACGGCGCCACCCCCTTGCGCAAGGGCGCCATCACGGGTGCGAGTCGTTCCGCGCCCCCTCGTACCAGCGCCTGCACGACAGCCGGCTCCACGCGATTGACCTTGTCGTACAGCGCCGTGATCGAGACCGGCAAGTCGTACGCCTTCTGTGCGGCGGCGTGCAGCGAGGGTCGCAGTCCCAGCGCGACCAGCGACATCAGATCGACGACCGTCGAAAACAACAACTCGCGGGTGTACTGCGTGTCGCTATGCCGCTCGAACACTTCATTGACCCACTCGGCGCTGATCGCCCGCTGCAGCCCGAGTCGTGCCATGACCGCCACCGGCGCCCGTTCTGCAAAACGCTCCAGCATCGCGTCCATGGATCACCCCTGGGTGAGTCGATCACAAAACCGCCCTTCGGGTCGATCGTCGAGGCCGGTCATCACAAAAACCGATCTGAAATCAGTGGGTTACGATCTTGAAAGGGATGGCCCTAACACCGCGCCCGCGGGGATTCGAGACCCCAGCATGGACCTATCGGCACCGTCATTGCCGGCCACGCAGATCCGGAAGCGACGGAGTCCATGCGCGCTGTCGGGCACCAACCGGACCCGTCCGTGCCACAGAAGACTGCGGCAGCAAATCTCGACGAGTTGTTCCCCAAACAAGCCGTTTGAGAGCGGCTACAGTCTGGCTACAACACGCGGTCCTAGCGCTCACCACGCCGTGATCCGCAAGAGCGCGTGATTACATGTATTCGAGTGGCGCGGCCGAGAGGATTCGAACCTCTGACATTCGGTTCCGTAGACCGCCCGTCCGCACTAGAAATCATACCACAATTCGGCCAAACGGGACCGGCGCGGGACCGGGAAAACTCCGTCGCCGTGCGTGTGTTAAGCGCCTACGCAGCGGGCGAAGATCCGTCGGACGGCGATGTGACGCAGCTACTCGCGATGGGCGTCCTGGAAGCGCCTGTGCTGGCGCAGGCGGTAC
>WRPF01000149.1 GCA_009773335.1 Caulobacteraceae bacterium | reverse complement strand
AGCGGTTCGTCGGGTGATGATTTTCTATACGGTTTTGTTGGTTTGGATTCGCTTTATGGCGGGTCTGGCTCTGACACGCTCGATGGCGGATTGGACAACGATACGATCTATGCGGGTCTGGACAATGACACGGTGCTTGGCGATGCGGGTGACGATGTCCTGATCGGCGAGGGCGGAATGGATTCGCTCTACGGGGGCGATGGCGCCGACAGCATCGATGCGGGCAGCGAGAATGACACGGTGTACGCTGGCGCCGGAGCGGACTATGCGGCCGGCGGTCTCGGCGACGACGTGTTGATTGGCGAGGGGGGCAACGACCAGCTGTATGGCGGCGATGGCGGGGATTCAATCGACGGCGGATCGGAAGACGACATCGTCTATGCGGGTGCGGGCTCCGATTTTGCCCGCGGGGGTCTTGGCTCCGACATCCTGATCGGCGAGGGCGGCGACGACCAGCTCTATGGCGATGACGGCGACGATGGCGCTGACGGTGGGGCTGGCAACGACACGTTCTATGGCGGCGAGGGCAACGACTATGCGTTTGGTCTTGGCGATGCGGACGTACTTGTGGGCCAGGGCGGTGCGGATTCGCTTTATGGCGGTGCGGGCGCAGATGGCCTCGACGGCGGTCTTGGCGTGGATTTTCTTGGCGGTGAGGCGGGCAACGACCTGATCTATGGCGGCGATGGCGCGGATGCGATCGACGGCGGTGACGACAACGATATCGTCTACTCGGACGCAGATGGCGATTATGCGCGTGGCGGTCTTGGCAATGACGTCATTGTTTCAGGCGCTGGCGCTGATCGCATCGATGGCGATGCGGGCGACGATTCCATGGATGGCGGGATCGACAACGACACGATCTACGGCGGCGATGGCGCGGACTTTGCGCGCGGCGGGGACGGAGCTGATGTGCTGATCGGCCAGGCGGGTGCGGACCGCCTGGACGGCGAGGCAGGCGGCGATGCGATCGATGCGGGGATCGACAATGACACGGTCTATGCCGGCGACGGCAACGACTATGTGTCGGGTGGCGACGGCGCGGATGTTTTGATCGGCGGAGCGGGTCTCGACAGCCTCTACGGCGGTACGGGCGCGGACGCGATCGACGCGGGCGACGACAACGACACGGTGTATGCGGGATCGGAGAACGACTACGTGGCTGGCGGCGGCGGCGGCGACAGCCTGTATGGTGAGGGCGGGGCAGACACGCTGTACGGTGGTGCGGGTGCAGACTACATCGTCGGCGGTGCGGGCGGGGACACGCTTTATGGCGAAGCGGGCAATGATCGCTTCGCATTCACGGCAGGCTCGGGCGCTGATGCGATCGCCGATTTCGAGGACGGTCTCGATCGTATCGACCTGTCGCTCTATGCCGGAGCCACTTTCGCCAACACAACCATTGTCCAAAGCGGGGCCGACGCCCTCGTCACTCTCACAGGCGGCGAAACGATCCTCCTCATCGGCATCAGCGCCACAAACATCGCAGCAAACGATTTCATATTCGGTGCGTGAGGG
>WRPF01000089.1 GCA_009773335.1 Caulobacteraceae bacterium | reverse complement strand
GACAGATTTTTTTCGTTCCCGCACTTTGCGTGCGCGCAGGCGATGCGCGCCAACAAACGGGCGTGAATCTATCCCCGCAATTTTGCGGTGACGCGCGCCCGCGTTCCCCGCACTTCCAACGCAAACCCTTCGCTCCCGCGAGGGGACATCTGCAAAAGCGCTCACCCTGAGCCTGTCGAAGGGCGAGGGCGCCCTGGCGGCCCCGATGGCGGATTGCGCTGCGGCCACCCTGCGCCCTTTGTCAGGCGCAAGAAAAAACCGCCGGACCCATCGGGCCCGGCGGCTGATTCAGCGTCGTTGCGAAGCAGCGTCTACTTCGTCTTTTCCTTCAGGTAGGCGATCACGTCCGCGCGCTGCTGCGAGTCGCGCAGGCCGACGAAGGCCATCGTCGTGCCCGGAATCTTCGCGCGCGGATTTTCGAGGTAGGTGTAGAGCTCCTGCTCGGTCCAGGTGACGCCGGAATTCTTGTTGGCGTCGGAATACTTGAACCCGGCGACGGTTCCTGCGGTGCGGCCGATGATGGCGTGCAGCGACGGGCCGACGCGGTTCACGCCGTCGGTGACGACGTGGCACGAGGCGCACTGGCGAAAGACGCGTTCGCCGTTCTCCAGGTTGCCGGAGAGCTGGGTTCCCGCAGCGTCCTTGACGTCGAGAGGGACCGGGACGTCATCCTCATCGGCTTCCTCTTCTTTCGCTTCAGCGGTCACCGCCGGCGCCGCCGGCGCGCTCGCGACAGGGGCGGCGGTTTCCGCTTTCTCGGCGGGCGGCGAGCACGCCGCAAGGGCGGCGAGAAGGATCAGCGCGGTCGTTGCGCCCGCAATGGTCGATACGCGTTTCATGATCGCTCCAGGGTCTTTTCGCGCGCCTTGCGCGCGTCTCCGGCGATCACTACCGCGTGCATTCACGTCCCGTCCAGCGCCGGAATGTCGCTCCACCAATATGCCTCACCGCCTCGGCTCACCACTTTGCCTCTGGCGGCATGGAGGAGAGGATGCTCTCGACATTCCCGCCGGTTTTCAGGCCGAAGATCGTGCCGCGATCGTAGAGCAGGTTGAATTCCACGTAGCGGCCGCGTCGGCGCAGCTGCTCGTCGCGGTCGGCGTCCGTCCATGGCTGCGCCATGCGTTTCTGCAGGAGCGGCCTGTAGGCCTCCAGGAAGGCGCGGCCCACGTCCTGCGTGAAGGCGAAGTCGGCGCCCCAGTCGCCGGTGTTGTGATGGTCGTAGAAGATACCGCCGACGCCGCGATGCTCGTTGCGGTGCGGCAGCCAGAAATACTCGTCGGCCCACTTTTTGTACTTCGGGAAGTAGTCGGCGCCGTGGTTGTTGCAGCGGCTCTTGTAGGCCGCGTGGAAGTGCTGCGCATCCTCGAACGACTGGTCGCGCTGGTAATCCTGGGTCGGGTTGAGGTCGCCGCCACCGCCGAACCACCAGTCCGTCGTCACCAGCATGCGCGTGTTCATGTGTGCGGCGGGGCAGTGCGGGTTGCGCATGTGCGCGATGAGGCTGATGCCGCTGGCCCAGAAGCGCGGGTCCTCGCTCGCGCCGCGCACGTTCTGCGCGAACTCCGGGCTGAAGGCGCCGTGCACGGTGGAGATGTGGACGCCCACCTTCTCGAAGAAGCGCCCGCGCATCATCGACGCGACGCCGCCGCCGAGATCTTCTTTACCGTCGCCGCGCGCCCACGGCGTGCGCCCGAACCGGCCCGGCGCGCCGGGGTAGAGAGCGGCGGGAGCCTCGTCCTCCAGCTGCTCGAACGCCGCGCAGATCGTGTCGCGCAAGGCGGCGAACCAGCCCTGGGCCTGCGTTTTTGCGGTGTCGGGGAGGGGGGTGATCGCGGTCATCGTCGTGTGTTCCTTTTCGCGCGCACTCTCCCCGGATTGCGCGGGCGATCAAGGCGCCCTTTCCATTCGCCGCGCAGCCCGTACATTCCCCGCCTCGGATGACCGGAGGGGACCTTGGCCTTGATGACCCATGACGCGAAAAGTGACGCCCACACGAACGGCGGCGTGCCACGTCGCCTCTCCGGCGCCCTGCTCGCCGCCGTCTTCTCGCTCGCCATCGGGGCGTCGGCGGTGGACGATTCCTGGGCGCGGGCGCCGCGGGTGAGCCCGCGCGACCGCGCAAGCGCCGCCCAGCAGCATCCCCAGATCGTGGCCCAGTTCGGCGGCGCGGTCGGCGGCCCGACGCAGACCTATGTCGACGGCGTCGGCCAGAAAATCGCGACCGCCGCCGGCCTGCCGGGGCAGTGCACGTTCACGGTGATCAGCTCGGAGGTGGTCAACGCGTTCGCGGTCCCGGGCTGCTACATCTACATCACGCGCGGCCTGCTCGCGATCATGAACTCCGAGGACGAGCTTGCTTCCGTGCTCGGCCACGAGGTCGGCCACATCACCGCCGAGCATTCCTCCGCGCGCCAGACGCGCGGCACGATCGCCGGCATCGGCGCCATCGCGGTGGGCATCCTCACCAAGAACGGACAGCTCGCGCAGCTCGCCAGCCAGGCGGGACAACTCTACACGCTCAGCTATTCGCGCGGGCAGGAGTTCGAGGCCGACGACCGCGGCGTGAGCTACCTCATCACCTCCGGCTACAATCCCTTCGCGGCGTCCGACATGCTGCAGGCGCTCGGCGTCAACGACGCGCTGGCCGCCAAGACCACCAACCGCACCGCCGGCAGCGAAATCCCCGCATGGGCGCGCAGTCACCCGATGACGCAGGATCGCGTCACGCGCGCGGCGGCCCTCGCGCAGCGCGCCGGCGCATCGCGCGCGACGCCGGTGGAGAAAACGCGGCCTTATCTGCAATCCATCTCCGGCCTCATCTACGGCGACGATCCCGAGCAGGGCTTCGTCAACGGCCGCACCTTCGCGCATCCGAAACTCAAGATCGCCTTCGACGCGCCGCAGGGCTTCACGCTGACGAACACGACGACGGCGGTGCTCGTCGCCGGCCCGAACAACCTGAAGGCGCAGTTCGCCGGCGGCCCGCTGCCGGCGCAGGGCGGGCTCGATGCGTATGCGGCGGGCGTGCTGCGGCAGCTCGTCGGGCAGTCGCCGGTGCAGACCGGTCAGGTCCAGCGCAGCGCCACCAACGGGCTGGAGACATCGCTGCTGCCGGCGCGCGCGCAGACGCAGTCGGGGCAGGTGGTGGACATCGCGGTGTCGGCCTATCGCGTCGGCGCCCAGGCGTATCACTTCGTCACGCTCGCGCCCGCGGGCGCCGCGCAGCCGATGGCGCCGATGCTCGGCTCGTTCCGCGTGCTGACGGATGCACAGGCCGCCGCGCTGCGCGCACGCAGCGTGGAGATCGTCGAGGTCACGTCGCGCGACACGGTGCAGTCCCTCGCGCAGCGGATGGCGTTCACGGACTATCAGGCCGAACGCTTCCTCGCGCTCAACGGCCGCGACGCAGGTACGCCGCTGCGGGCCGGCGAGCTGGTGAAGATCGTGAGCTACGCGCGGTAGGGTTCACGTCTTGACTCGGCGGCCCGTCGCGCGGAGCGTGCGCGCCGCCGCTGTTTCGCGGTCGATGTCGAGGAGACCGACCATGAGTTCAAGCGTGACTCCGAATCTGAACAAGGCGCTCTGGGAAAAGGGCGATTTCACCCGCATCGCCGCGTGCATGCGCCAGAGCGGCGATGCGCTGGCAGACTCCATCGGGATCACGCGCGGCATGCGCGTTCTCGATCTCGGGTGCGGCGACGGCACAACCGCCATCCCTGCGGCACAGCGCGGCGCCGACGTGACGGGCGTCGACATTGCGGAAAATCTCGTCGCCGCGGGCGCCCGGCGCGCCGAGGCGCTCGGGCTTGCGAACATTGTGTTCCAGCAGGGCGACGCCTCCGCCCTGCAGCCGCTGGCCGACAAATCCTTCGATCTCGTGGTGAGCATGTTCGGCGCCATGTTCGCACCGCGTCCGTTCGACGTCGCCAGCGAAATGGTGCGCGTGACGGCGCCGGGCGGGCGGATCGTGATGGGCAACTGGATTCCCGGCGACCCCACGCTGGTCGCGCAGATCCTCAAGACGAGCGCCGCCTACACGCCGCCGCCGCCCGAAGGGTTCATCAGTCCCATGACATGGGGCGTGGAGGAGAATGTCATCGCGCGCTTCGCCGCCGCCGGCGTTCCCGCCGGAAACATCTCGTTCCTGAAGGACACCTACACCTTCCAGTCTCCGGGCAAGCCGTCGGCGTTCCTCGATGACTTCCGCCGCTACTATGGGCCGACCATGAATGCGTTCGACGCCGCGGAGAAAGACGGCCGCGCCGACGCGCTCCAGAGCGAGCTCGACGCGCTGTTCAACCGCTGCAACACAAGCGCCGACGCCACATCCATTCCCGCGACGTTCCTGCGCGTGACGGTGGGGGTGGACTGACGACGGAGCGCGCGCCTCACCGCGCCCTGAACACCGCGCGGATCGCGGTCACGAATGCCCCCGCGTGCGCACCCAGCGGCGGCTTGATGCGGCCGTAGGCGATGTTCTGCGCGGTCTGGCTGACGATGCCCAGCGCCATGGCGGCGAGCACGGCGGGGTCGCCCCTGGGGATTTCCTTCGCCTTGATCGCCTGCGCGATGATCCGCTCCACGGCGCTCACCGGGTCGCGGCCGGTTTCCTCCCACAGCGGCAGGAAGCGGTGCAGGCCGAGCAGGTGGAAGGAGTAGAGCAGCCAGTCATCGTCGGCGACGGCGCAGTAGGCGCGCACGGCGGCGTCCACCTGCGCGTCGATGCCTTTCGCATTGGCGGCAGCGTTCTCGATCACGTCGGTGAGACGGCGGTGGATCGCGAGGAAGAGCGCGCCGGCCAGTTCGTCCTTGCTCTTGAAGTGGCGGTAGATCGCGCCTTCGGAAATGCCCGCCTCGGCGGCGATGGAGCGCGTGGTGGCGGCGTCGAAGCCGTCGCGCACGAAGAGCCGCAGCGCCGCGCGTTCGATGAGGGTACGTGTGTCGGCGGCGACCATGGGGGCCATCAAGACGGCGCCCGCCCGCTTATGCAAGGGAGGCCGCCCGCAGACATGCAAAACGCGCCGTTCACGATACCGGCGAACGCAGCCTTAACGGCTCCCGGCGTAAGCGGATGGATCGCGCCATGCCTCCGCAGGCGCCAGGAGTTGAGAAGCGGTGAGCGTACGGTCCGGCCCCGTCGATGCGACCGTTCCGCCGGAAGGCGACGAGAGCTGGGTCGTGAGCCGCCAGTACGAGGGGCCGAACCGCCGTTTCCGCATGAGCTGGTTCACGCGCCGCAAGGTCCGTCTCGATGACGCTTCGGTGCCCGAGAGCGCCGATACGGAAGCGCTGGAAACGCTGCTGCGCCGCGTCAGCCTGTGGACCGGCGTGGCAAGCGCCGACCGCGATCATCGCGCGCGCTATGTGCATACGCTCGAGGCGCTCGCCAGGAAGGGCCGGCGCGAGGGCCACCGCCACTGGCCCGAGATCATCGAGGCCTCCGCGCGCTATGTGCGCTCGGCCGGCTCCGAAGGCCCCATCGACGAGCCGTTGCTCATGGACGCCATCCTCGCCGCCAACCGCGCGCACTACGAGAACGGCCAAGCCAGACCCGTGCAGGGCCTCGTGACGCGACTGATCAACGCGTGCCGCGGAAAGCCCTGACCGGCGCCGCATCCGGCCCACGATTTGACACCGCAACACTTCCCGGCCCGTACTTCTTGACGCGGCTCAAGGCGATCGCCGCGCAGGTCGATTTGCTGGATCGTGGAGCGCCGTGTGAAGAAAAGCCGCAGTCATCGCGATCAGACGGCCACGCTTGAGGCCCTCACCTTGTTGCGCGTGAAGGCGCTGCCCGTCGATACGCTGCGCGAGAACGTCGTGATGCTCGCGCGCGATTGCCATGCGCTGCGGCCGGAACGTTTCAAGGGCTCGCGCAAGGTGGAGCTGCGGTTGAATGGACGCGCGATCGTCGCCAACATTCTCATCGTGGACGATCCCAGCCTCGTGTCGGAGACTGAGGTCGGCCTGACGCGCCCGGCGCTTGATCGCCTGTGCGCTGCGGACGGCGACGACGTGCACATCGGTCCTGCCGCCTCGCCTGAAAGCCTCGACTACGTGCGCGCCAAGATCCGCGGCGAAACCCTTCCAGACGATGCAATCTCCGCCATCGTCCGCGACCTCGCGGGCCACCGCTATTCCGACATGGAGATCGCGGCGTTCCTGATCGCGTCGGCGAGCTTCATGACGGCGGAGGAAGTGCTCGCGCTGACGCGCGCGATGGCCGACGTTGGCACGCGCCTGAAATGGGATCGCGATCTCATCGTCGACAAGCACTGCATCGGCGGCATTCCGGGCAACCGCACGACGATGATCGTCGCGCCCATCGTCGCCGCGCATGGCCTGACGATGCCGAAGACATCCTCGCGTGCGATCACCTCGCCGGCGGGCACGGCCGATACGATGGAAGTTCTCGCGCGCGTCGATCTCAACGTCGACGAGATGCATGCGGTCGTGCAGAAGTGCGGCGCGTGCATCGTCTGGGGCGGGCACGTCAATCTCTCGCCGGCCGATGACGTGCTGATCTCGGTGGAGCGGCCGCTGGCCATCGACACGCCGGAACAGATGGTCGCCTCGATTCTCTCGAAGAAGCTCGCGGCGGGCTCGACGCACCTTCTGGTGGACATGCCCATCGGGCCGACGGCGAAGATCCGCTCCGGCGCCTACGCGCAACGCGTGCGCAAGCTGTTCGAGTTCGTCGGCGCGCGCGTGGGGATCGTCGTCGACGTGATGGTGACCGAGGCCTCAGCGCCCATCGGCCGTGGCGTGGGGCCGGTGCTGGAGGCGCGCGACGTGCGCGCGGTGCTGGAGGCGGCGCCCGATGCGCCGATGGACCTGCGCGAGAAGTCGCTCGATCTCGCGGGCCGCCTGCTCGAGTTCGATCCCGGCTTGCGTGGCGGGCAGGGACGCGCGCGCGCGCAGGAGCTGCTGGACAATGGCGCTGCGCGCCGCGCGATGGATGCGATGATCGAGGCACAGGGGCCGCCGCCGCGTGTGGCGGCGCCGGGTCATCTCGTGTCCGAAGTTGTCGCGCCGCGCAACGGTCGGGTGACGTCGATGGACTGCTTCCGCATCGCGCGGCTCGCACGGCTCGCAGGCGCGCCGACCGATCCCGGCGCGGGGCTCGATCTCCTGAAACGCAACGGCGAAGCGGTGCGCGCGGGCGAACCGCTCTTCCGCATCCACGGGGAAGAGGAATCCGATTTCCGAACGGCCGTCGAAGCCGCCGCCCACGACTGCGGCGTCGTGGTGTCGCCGTCGTGAGCGACGTCAGCGTTCATGCGTTTCACGATGACATACTGCAGGCGCAGGCCTTCGCGGACGCGCTCGGCGTCGCGCCGCTGTTTGTGGACACGCACGTGTTCGACGATGGCGAGATCGTTCCGCGCACGCCCGCCGCGGCGCGCACGGTGGTCGTCTATCGTTCGCTGGCGCAGCCGAACGCAAAGCTGGTGGAGCTCCTGCTCGCCTGTGATGCGTGGCGCCGCGCGGGCGTCGAGCGCCTCGTGCTCGTGGCGCCCTACCTCTGCTACATGCGTCAGGACGCTGTGTTCTCGCCGGGCGAGCCGCTGAGCCAGCAGGTGATCGGCAGACTTCTCGGCGAGCGCTTCGAGCGTATCGTCACCGTCGATGCCCACCTGCACCGAACGCCCCGGCTGGAGGATGTGTTTCCCGGGGTGGACTGCGACAATCTCCGCGGCGCGGATGCGATCGCTGCGCACCTGCGTGCGGAGACGCTGCCGGAAAATCTTCTCGTGCTCGGCCCCGATGTGGAATCCGCACCATGGGTCGAAGGTCTCGCACATCGCATCGGCAGGGAAGGCGCGGTGCTGTCGAAGACCCGCCATGGCGATCATGAGGTCTCTATCGCGCTGCCGGAAGATGCCGCCATCGCGGGGCGGCCTGTCCTGCTGCTCGACGACATCTGCACCAGCGGCGGCACGCTCGCGACGGCGACGAGGGAACTCAGGGCGCGCGGCGCAACGACAGTGGACGCCATCGTCACCCACGCGCTTTTCTCGCCGGATGCAGGCGCACGCCTCGCGGCGGCGGGCCTGCGCAGCATCCGCTCGTGCGACTCCTGTCCGCACCCGACAAATGCGATATCGTTGGCGGCGCTCCTCGCGGACGCTGTGCGAAAGGAATGGACCTCATGAGCGCGCTTCTGCATTTCCACGGCGCGGCCGGCTGCGTCACCGGCTCGTGCGCGTTGCTGGAGACCAAGGAGAGCCGCATCCTCGTCGACTGCGGCCTGTTCCAGGGCTCGAAGACGCTGAAGTCGCTCAACTACGAGAAATTTCCCTTCGATCCGCGCAGCATCGATGCCGTGCTGCTCACGCACGCGCATATCGATCACAGCGGGTTGCTGCCGAAGCTGATGATCGGCGGCTTCAAGGGGCCGATTTTCGCCACCGCCGGCACGCGGGACCTGTGCGCGGTGATGCTGCCGGACGCCGGCGCGATCCAGGAGATGGAAGTGGAGTCCCTCAACCGCCGCAACGAGCGGCGCGGCGGCGAGAGAGTCGAGCCGATCTTCACGGTCAAGGACGCCCGGGAAGTCATGTCCCAGTTCCGCGTCGTGCGCCTCGGCGACATGGTGGAGGTGGCGGAGGACGTGAGCGCGCGGTGGTGGCATGCGGGCCACATCCTCGGCGCCGCGTCCATCGAAGTGGAATGCGCCGAAGGCGGCAAGGCGGCGATGCGGCTCCTCTTCTCCGGCGATCTCGGGCCGGGCGGGCGCGATCTCATGGACGATCCGCAAGGCCCGTCGGGCGTGGATCACCTCATTCTTGAAAGCACCTACGGCGATGTGGAGCGCGCGTCGGTGTCCTCAGAGGAGCGACGCAGCATCCTCGCGGCGGAGATGTCGCGCGCCTATCAGACCGGTGGCCCGCTGCTCATTCCAGCCTTTGCCGTCGAACGCACGCAAGAGCTGATCGTCGATCTGCTCGACCTGATGGAAGGCAACAAGGCGCCGCCGGGGCCGATCTTTCTCGATAGTCCGCTGGCGATCCGCGCGAGCGATGTCTTCTTTCGCCACGGTCAGGCCGACGGCGCGGACAATCCGTACCGCTCCCTGCGCGAGTCGCGCCTGCTGCGCTTCACTGAGTCCGTTGCGGAGAGCCGCGAGATCGAGCGCATGAAGGGCTGGCACGTGATCATCGCCGCCAGCGGCATGTGCGACGCGGGACGCATCCGTCACCATCTCAAACGTCTGTTGTGGAAGGCCGATGCGACGGTGCTGATCGTCGGTTACCAGGCGGTGGGCACGCTGGGGCGCTTTCTCCTCGAAGGCCGCCGCGAAGTGCGCATCCAGGGCGAGGTCATCAAGGTGCGCGCCGCCGTGCGCGAGATCGACGTGTATTCCGGGCACGCGGATGCGGGCGGGCTCGTGAACTGGGCGAAGGCGCGGGGCCCGGTGTCGGGCAAGGTGTTCCTCGTGCACGGCGAGCCGCCGAACCAGCGTGGTCTGTCGAAACGCCTCGCTGCTGCGGGCTTCGACGCGGACAACGTCATCACCGCAAAGCTCGACGAGTCCTATCGCCTGCGGCCGGGCGGCGCCGACGCGGGCGCGCTGTCGGAACCTCGCATCGCGCGCGAGGCGGTTGCGCAACCCGACTGGCACAATGCGCGCGCAGGATTCTTGTCGGCGCTCAATGCGCGGCTTTCGGCGGCGAAGGACGATGGCGAACGCCAGCGCATCCTCGACGCGCTGGAGGCGGCTCTCGGAAATTAGCCGCGCGGTGGCGGCAAATCATCGTCATCAAGCAGGATGCGGTGCGCGGCGCCGTCGAGGTCTTCGTACTGGTTGGCCCGCAGGCTCCACAGGAACGCGCCGAGCCCCATCGCGCCCAGCGCCACGGCGGCGGGAATGAGGAAGGCTATGATGTCCATGAGCGCATCCCCTGCAGCCGCAGCGCATTGAGCGTCACGATGAGCGACGAGCCCGCCATGGCGAGCGCGGCGATCAGCGGCGTGACATAGCCGAGCGCCGCCACCGGCACGGCGACCACGTTGTAGAGCGCCGAGAAGGCGAGGTTTTCCGTGATGCGCTTCTGCGCGGCGCGGGCGGTGTCGATGGCGTCCACGAGCGGGGCGAGGCGCGCGCCGGTGAAGACGATATCCGAAGCGGCCTGGCTCACTTCCACCGCCGTGCCTGGCGAGGCGGACGCGTGCGCCGCCGCGAGCGCCGCCGCATCGTTGAGGCCGTCGCCGACCATCAGCACCTTGCGGCCCGCCGCGCGCAGCGCCTCAAGGTGCGCGACCTTTTCCGCAGGGCGGATCTCGGCGCGCCAGCCGGTGACGCCCGCCGCGCGCGCGG
>WRPF01000148.1 GCA_009773335.1 Caulobacteraceae bacterium | reverse complement strand
GCTGGAGGCTCAAGTCGTGCACGCGCACTCGGGGCGCGAAGGGGTCGGCCCGGACGACCTCGTCGAACGCGGACGTGAGCCGCGTGATCGTGTCGGCGGTTCCCCACGCGCGCGACGGATCGCGCAGCACGTACCCGCCATGACCAGGGAGCTGCACTGCTGCTCGCAGTGAGCCGGCGTGCGCCGAGCCGACCGAACCCGAGTCAAGCGCCATGACCGGGTGCATGCCCTCCTCGTCGCTCAACAATTTCAACAGCAACACGAGATCCGCGCCGTTGTCTTCTACCTCTGGTACGAGGTCGCCAGCGCTGTCGGTCGGCCGCTTCGGCTTGCGTTCGCGTCGCGACTGCTTGTTGGAGCCGCTCCCGCCCGTGCTCGGGATCCGCGCTTCGTAGGTCAGCTCGCGAGCTGACAGTCGGCGCGCCCAGGCGGCGGCCTTCGCGATCAGCTTGCGGCGATACTTGCTGTTATGGGCCGGGCTACGCGAATGGTAGTTCGCCGCCCGGGCCCAAACATCGCCGGCATCGAGCTCGATATGCTTTCGCAACCGCCAGGCAGCCAGCTCGTACGGGTAGCAGCCGGCGGCGGCGACATCCGCGGCGGTGATCCCGTAGCGGCGCTCGAGGTGTTCCAGGTAGCGCGTGTTGAACTGCATGGGACCGACGTCGAGCGACCCGTTCCGATTGCGCACTCGCTGGCCCGGGCGTCCGCCCTCCATCTCCGCGACCGCCAGCATGATGTTCGCGGGTATGCCGAACTTCAGTGCGGCAGCGATGGAGCAGGTCACGCGCTCACGCCGATGTGACGTGACTTCCCTATGCAACGTCTCGGCTCGAGCGGTGGTCGCAACGAGCAGGAACGCCAGCGCCGGCGCGCGCAACACATCAATCCCTGTCCCGGAACGCCGCGACTTCCGCCTCGACGTCCATGGAGGTTTGTTGGCTGTACGCGGCCGGAAGATCCGCTCGATCCGAAGGCTCAGCGGCTAGAGGCGGAGACGCAGCTGATGCCTTCACTGCATCGCCGGTCGTTGCGATCGAGAACGGGATCTCCGCCGGCGATGCGGCGGCTCGAATCGCCGCCGCGAGCGCGCCGGTCGGCACGGTCGATCGCGGCGCAGGGGCGGTCGTCGACGCGGCGGAGCTCGCCATGGGCGATCCGGCGGTCATTGCCGGTGCGCTCTGCACGGCGCTCGGAGCTTGCGCGAATGCGCCGGCTGGACTGCTCGTGCTCGGGAGGGATCCTGTCGCCGCATCGGCCGCGGAGCGCCTTGCGCTCGCGTCGGAGCGCTGGGTTGGGGCAGTTGAACCGCCGCGATCTGGTGTCTCTGTGTTGCTCGGGCTGTCAGGCGCGGTGCGTGTGCTCTCTTCGCTCGCGTTCGGAGCGGCGGCACTCCGCTCTTGTGCGCGCGGGTCGGCCGGCTCGGCGGCTCCGCCATAGGATCCGTCCACCCTCGCCTGCTGCGCGCCCGCGCGCGCGGACGGCTCGGCGCCGCCATCGTGGTCACCGGAACGCGAGAGCGCA
>WRPF01000147.1 GCA_009773335.1 Caulobacteraceae bacterium | reverse complement strand
TCCCAGTTCGATGTCGGGGAATCAGTCGCCGGGAAGGTGGTGTGGCGCGCGACAAGAGGGACGTCAGGGAGTTTCGCGCGTAGCCGGCGGCGAGGTTCTGCCGAGGCGCGGCGGAACGGCGCGCCTCGGCGCGCCGTGGTCCCGGCTGGCGGGAGCGAACGCGCGAGAGGAGACCGAGGGGCGAGGAAGGAAGGTGGCTCGGCGCGCGACACCACGGACACTCCGGGATGCCGTAGGAGCTAGGGCCGAGGTTCTGCCGAGGCCCCGCGGGGGAGAGCGCGCGAGCGCGACCTCGGGCCTGCTTGCGAGCGAACGCGCGAGCGGAGACCGAGCGGCGACCGGATACGTTCCGCGTCCCGCCGAGGGCTGACGGCGGATGAGCACGCAGTCTGGAACAACGCGCTCCCAGGCGCCCAATGTTTAGTTTGGGTGTCACGCGGCGACGCGTGACTCCGGCGCAGTGGGGAAAACGGGATTTCATCGAACTCAGCGGCTGCGCCGGAGCGCTGCACCCAAACTTGGTTGGGCGACAGCCAAGGGCGCAGTGGGGTATACAGTGCGCGGTCGAGACGTCTCCGCGTCGGTCGCACGACGTGCTGGCGTTCTGCGCCAGCTCCCTCGCGCGCGAGTGGGCAAGCGGGAAGCACGGCAGTGGGAGTGGCGTTGAGTGCGCGCGCGCGCTCGCGGACGCAGTGGCCGTGCGGCCTCGTCCTTCGTCGAAGTGATGCTCAAAGGGTGGTCGCGTGATTTGCAGGAACCGGCGCGAAGTACGGCGAGTGCGCGCGCGGGACCAGGTGCGCGAGGGGGAGCAGGGAGCGGAAGGCGCGCGCGAGGGAGGGGAAACCGAGCGCGCGCGTGGACGCGAAGTACGGCGCGCGGGTATCGCGGTCGCATCGCCTCCTTGGAAGCCTCGATGGTCGGCGCGCGGGTGCGCAGGTTCGGGGAGGACGCGCGCGGAGGAGATGGTCGAGAGGTCTCCCGTCACGGCTCCGGGCTCGTCGCGTGGTTCGCTGGAGTACGCGCGCTCACGCAGAGGGGACGCGAAGTGAGGTAGCGCGCGATGCAGGCAGAGAGGAGTCGTGGACGCGCGCGAGAGAGGCTTGAGGGGACGCGACGTACGCGCGGAAGAACGCGCGTCCTCGGGGCTTGTCGAAGAGGGCCGAAGCCTCCGCGGTCGCGGCGCGAGAACGCAGCGACCGCGCGATTCGAGGTGACGGGGCGCGCGAAAACGCGCGCGCAACACGTTCCAGGCGAAACGCGAAGTGGTGCCGCCGCCGATCGGCGAACTGGGTCGCGCGAGTGCGCATCGACCGCGCGCGGCGTGGCCGCGAGTTGTCGCGGCCTCGATGCTCTTCAGGTGACGTTCGCCGGAGCCTCGAGGCAGCGAGGTCGGCGCTCGGTTCGAGATTCCTCCTCAGGGAACGGCTGTCGCCCAATGGTGAGTTTGGGCGGCGCGCGGCGACGCGCGACTCCGGCGGCTGGAAACAAGCGGGAGAACGTCTCGGAAAGAGGCCGGCGAAGAGACGAG
>WRPF01000146.1 GCA_009773335.1 Caulobacteraceae bacterium | reverse complement strand
TCATGCTGATGCTGGCGTACGGTTCAGGGCTGCGGTTGTCGGAGGTCTCAGCGCTGACGATCGATCAGGTCGTGCGGAACAAGGGACTGCTGCATGTTCGGGGCGGCAAGGGTCGCAAGGACCGCTTCACGCTGCTGCCTCCGACGGCGCTGACCGCGATGGAGGCCTACTGGCGCGCTGCTCGACCGCCGGGTCCGCACTTCTTCCCAGGCGCCGTGCCGGGGCGGCCGATCACGGCCGGTGGGATCGCCAAGCGGTTCAACGCGGCGCGGGCGCGCGCGGGTATCACCACGCGGATGACGTTCCACTCGTTGCGGCATGCCTTCGCGACCCACATGCTCGAGGACGGCGTTGACGTCGTGACGATCCAGGCCCTGCTCGGGCACGCGAGCATCGTCACGACGCTGCGCTACCTGCATGTTCGCGTCGATCATCTCGAGCGCGTCACGAGCCCTCTGGAGCGGTTGAAGGAGCCGAGGACGACGACGAAGGCGGCGTGACCGATGTGCGCCCCAACGGATGTGCGCCCCAACGCCGCCGCCTGTGGCGGCGGCGGAGCCGTCTGCGCGCGCGCTGCGCCTGCCCGACGTGTTCCGCCGCCACGGCGTCGCCTACCGCGACGCGCACGTCCTCACGCCCGAGCAGGCCCGCGTACTCGCGGCCATCCGCGTCTGCCGCACCGCCGAGCTCGGCGGCTTCGTCGACGTCTGCCCCGCCTGCGGCTTCACGCGACAGGTCTTCCATTCGTGCCGAGACCGGCACTGCCCGTCGTGCCAGGCCAACGCTCAGGGCGAGTGGATCGCGCAACGCGAGGTGCGTGTGCTGCCCGTGCGGCACTTCCACGTCGTGTTCACGCTGCCTTCCGAGTTGCGACCCTTGGCGCTGCGCAACGGGCGCATCGTGTACACCGCGATGTTCGTGGCAGCGTCGGAGACGCTGCAGTCGCTCGCGCGGAGCCGCCTCAACGCGTCGCTCGGAGCGACCGTCGTGCTGCACACCTGGACGCGCGCGATGCTCTACCACCCGCATCTGCACTGCGTCGTAACGGCCGGCGGCCTCACCGACGTGGGTGCCTGGGTCCACACGCCCCGGCACTTCCTGTTCCCGATCGCCGCGATGCGCAAGGTGTTCCACGCCGTCGTTCGAAAGCACCTCATCGCTGCCTACCAGGGCGGCGAGTTCGACCTCGGGGGCGACTGCGCCAACCTCGTCGAGCCGCGCGCGTTCACCCGGTTCCTGCGCAGCCTGCATCGCAAGAAGTGGGTCGTCTACGCGAAGGCCCCGTTCGCGGGCCCGGAGCACGTGTTCCGCTACCTCGGCCAGTACACGCACCGCGTCGCCATCTCCGACCACCGTGTCGTCGCGATCACCAACGACACCGTGACGTTCCGCACGCGCGGAAGCGGCCGCATCACCGTGTCGTGCGACGAGTTCATCCGTCGCTTCCTGCTCCACGTCCTTCCGTCCGGGTACCACAAGATCCGCCACTACGGCCTGTATGCGAGCGCCAACGTGAACGCGAAGCTGCCCACGGCACGCGCCATCCTCGAACGCGAGCAGCCCTCCCAGGCCGCTTGCGAGGCGCCAGCGGCCGCCGAGGATTCTGACGACGAGAGGAGTCGCTGCCCCGAATGCGGCGGGCGGCTCGTCGTGATCGAGATCGCGCGCGGCAGCATGAAGGCCATCGTCGCGATGTTCATGGCCCGCCCACCGGACACTTCATGATTCGATTCGTCGATGACATCGTTAATCACGACGTCGCCGCGATGCGGTCGGTCGGAGAGGTGCGCCCATGATGCTCGCTCACGTCGATTCCTACACCGTTCCAGCCCTCACGAGTCCCTCGCCCACACCGAATGTGGACCGCGCTGTGCCTTCAGCGCCGGCCCCTGCTGATCGCGATCGCCACCCTCGATCGAGGGGGTTGCCGATTTCCCCATAGGCGGTCCGAGGCGCCAGCGGCTCTGTCCAACTGGGGATCGCCAGCGTGCGCCCTGGTGTCGCCTACGCGCGCGGCGTCTGCGTGATCGCCCGCTGCCGATCCCCTCCTCGTTTCG
>WRPF01000088.1 GCA_009773335.1 Caulobacteraceae bacterium | reverse complement strand
TCGAAGCGACTGGGCGATGGCGTTCACTCTGGCGATGTCGGGTTTCTTGCGGACGATGTGTTTCATGGCTCCTTCACCTGATGTGAAGACGCCATGATCTCACGGGCCGGAGTCCGGTCGGATAGATTGTGGAAAGAAATCGCACTTGCCTCCCCCTGGAAGCGGGAGGCAGGAGGGGGCGGCGCGTGGCGCGCTTGTTAAATCGCCTTGTCCTGCAAGGCTTTCGTCGCCCCGTCAGACCCACGCCCGACCTCCTCCTTGCAGGGGGAGGAGGCGCAAAATGTGTGGTGATCGGTGTGGTGACGCGCGCGCGCGTTCCCCCTGATGTTCCCGTCGTTGGGGCCAGAGTGTTCGCGCACCGCCTCGAACTCCTGGGTTCTGACCTTCTCGCTCCCTCCACGGGCTGGTTCGCCAAAAGAAAAACGCCGCGCGGGGTGAGCCGCGCGGCGCAGTCAGGGTCGTGGGTGGATCACCGGTCGATGTTGTTCTTGTAGGTCTCGGGCAGGAACAGCATGCCGATCACCAGTGTCGCGCTTGCGATGATGATCGGATACCAGAGCCCGTTGTAGATGTTGCCGGTGCCGGCGACGATCGCGAAGGCGGTGGTCGGCAGGAAGCCGCCGAACCAGCCGTTGCCGATGTGGTAGGGCAGCGACATCGAGGTGTAGCGGATGCGGCTCGGGAAGAGCTCCACCAGCATCGCCGCGATCGGTCCGTAGACCATCGTCACGTAGATCACCAGCAACGCCAGGATGCCCACGACCAGCGGCTTGTTGATCTCGTCGGGGTTCGCTGCGGCGGGATAGCCGACGGCGTCGAGCGCTGCGCGCGCCTCGGTCTGGAACGCCTTGATGGCGTCGGCGCGCGCCGGGCCTGACAGCCTTGCTGTGTCCGGGGCGGTGATCACCGTGGAGCCGATGTGGATCTCCGCGACCGAGCCCGGCGCCAGCGTTTCGTTGTTGTAGCTCACGCCGGCGCGCGAGAGGAATGCGCGTGCGACGTCGCACGACTGGCTGTCGAACTTGTTCTTGCCCACGGGGTCGAACTGGAACGAGCAGGCGGCCGGGTCGGAGTGGACGATGACCGGCGCCTTGCTCTGCGCTGCGGCGAGCGCCGGGTTTGCCGCGACGGTCAGCATGTTGAACAGCGGGAAGTATGTCAGCGCCGCCAGCGCGCAACCCGCCATGATGATCGGCTTGCGGCCGATCTTGTCGGAGAGCCAGCCGAACACGATGAAGAAGGGCGTTCCGATGAGCAGGGCCAGCGCGATGAGCGTGTTGGCCGTGAAGCCTTCGACCTTCAGCGTCTTCTCGAGGAAGAAGAGCGCGTAGAACTGGCCCGTGTACCAGACGACGGCCTGGCCCGCGACCGCGCCAAGGAGCGCAAGGATGGCGATCTTCGCATTGCCCCACTTGCCGAACGCTTCGGCCAACGGCGCCTTGGAGGTCGTGCCTTCGTCTTTCATCTTCTGGAAGACGGGGCTTTCATTCAGCTGCATGCGAATCCACAGAGACACGCCGAGCAGGAAGATCGAAACCACGAACGGCACGCGCCATCCCCACTCCGCGAACTGGTCGGGCGTCAGCAACGCGCGCGTGGCCATGATCACCAGCAGCGACATGAAGAGGCCGAGCGTCGCGGTGGTCTGGATCCAGGCGGTGTAGAGGCCGCGCTTGTTGTTCGGCGCATGTTCGGCGACGTACGTGGCCGCGCCGCCGTATTCGCCGCCGAGCGCGAGGCCCTGCAGCAGGCGCATGAGAACGAGCAGGATCGGCGCCGCGACGCCGATCTGCGCGAAGCCCGGCAGGAGGCCAACGACGAAGGTCGACAGGCCCATGATCGCCATCGTCACGAGGAAGGTGTTCTTGCGGCCCACGAGATCGCCGATGCGGCCGAAGAAGATCGCGCCGAACGGACGCACGAAGAAGCCAGCGGCGAACGCCGCGAGCGCGAAGATGAAGCCCGTCGTCTCGTTCACGCCCGAGAAGAAGTGCGCTGCGATGTAGCTTGCGAGCGAGCCGTACAGATAGAAATCGTACCACTCGAAAACGGTGCCGAGCGAAGAGGCGCCGATGACCAGCTTCTCGCCGGAGGTCGCCTTGTGATGCTTCGGCAGCGCATTGGCCGTAATGTCGGTCATGTTTGCCTCCCTTTTGACGCCTTTGGAGATGCGGGCGCTTCTTGAGAGCGCGGGGCGCTCCTCACTGAACACTAGCGTCGGAAAATGCGTGCAGGCAGGGCGACTTTGGTATGAGACGGCCTTGATGCTGGAGCCCTGAAGACAAAGAAGGGGCGACCAAGCGGTCGCCCCTTCAGCCTGTTGCATTCAATCGGACCGGGCGGGCCCGGATCCGCGTCGTTCCCGAAGGTCAGAAGCTCTGCTTGGCCACGAAATGCAGCCTGTCCATGTCGCCGGACGCGCCGCTGAAGAGTTCACGTTCGGCGTGACGGTACTCGATGCCGAGATCGAGGCCGGCGACGGGAGAGAAGAACAGGTTTCCCGCCCAGCTCAGCGAGGAATCGTTGGCGCCGGCCGGCGTAATGCCGGCCTGGTTGTCGACGTTGAGGTAGGAGTACGAGAGCGTCGAGCGCAGCCGCGGCGTCCACACGTGACGGTAGGCGACGAACCCGCCGGTGACCGAGACGGGCTCAAGACCGGTTCCCGAGAATGCGCCGTCCGGGGCAAAGCCGAGGCCCATGTACCGCCCGATGCCTTCGCCCGTGCTGAGCATGAAACGGACATCGTCGCGCGCGCCCACCGCGACCTTGCCGGACGCCGAGACGCCCCAGCCGGACGCCTCGCGGGTCACGCCCGCGTCCTGCACGGAGAGCTGCCGGCCGATGGCGGCGAGCGAGAACTGGTGCTTGCCCGGAGTCCAGTTCAGCCGCGCGACGACGTCGGGAACTGAATCGTCATCGTACGCGGCGATCGTCGGCGCGGCGACGGCGTAGGCGGTGGTCTCCGGATTTTCAAGCGCGACCGCCAGTCCGAGATGCGCGCCCAGCGGATGCGTGTAGCGCACGAGCGCCTGACGGGCGAACACGGTGCCGTCGGACGGTCCGATGAAATCGGTCGTTTCCGGCAGCGCGCCGACATTCTGGAACGTCGTCCAGTCCTGGCCGAAGAGCCAGCGATCGTAGGTCACCGTCGCGCGGCGCACGGCGAAGTTGTAGGCGTTGGTGACGTTCTCGTTGCCGGTTCCGGGCGAGGACTGGAAGTCGGCTTCCACATAGGCGGTCAGGGTGTGGCCCTCGACCGCGCGCGTGGCGGTGAAGCTGAGGCGGGTCTGTTTGGCGTGCAGGTCTAGCGCCGCGTCCTCGCTGGCGCCGCCGACCGGAATGACGCCCGGCACGAAGAAATCGCGCCCCGTTCCCGTCGCGATATCGCCGGCGGAATAGTCCGAATAGAGCGCTTCGGCCTTCACGTAGCCGCCGAGGCGGAAGGTGGTCGGCCCGACGCGGAATCCGTCCGTGGGCGCCGCGGGCGCTGCAGGCGCAGCGGCGGGCGCCTGCTGGATGCGGACGATGTCGGCGCTCTGCTGGGCCTCGCGCGTCTGCAGTTGCTGCAGCTCCGCCTGGACGCTGGTGAGCGTCGCCTCAAGCTGGCGCACGCGTTCGGCCAGCTCGGCGCTGGTCTGTGCGGATGCCGGCGCCGGCATGGCGAAAGCGATGGCGGCGCTGGTGATCAGGCACGCCTTCAATGTTGTGTTCCGCCCCATGGTCTGTTCCTCCGTGTCGCAACGCGAAGCCGGTCAGTCGCCAGTTCGTCGTGCATCGCAGCGGAGATTGGTGCGCGCCGTCGCGCGCCGAGAACCTAGACCTTGGTCGATTCCGGCCCGTCGCCGCCGATTTTCAGACTAAAGTCGTAGGCGTCGCAGCTTGAGGCGCGCGCGGCTTTTGGCGACGGTTCCTCCAACGACAAGGGAGGAAAAAATGTCCGGACCGCTCGTCTTTCCCGTGCCCGAAGAATGGGCGCAGCGCGCCTACGCCGATGAAGCGACCTACGAGGCGATGCACGCCGCCGCATGCGCCGACCCGGACCGGTTCTGGGGCGAACAGGCAAAGCGGATCGACTGGATGACGCCGTACACAACGGTCAAGGACGTCTCGTTCAATGAGGAGGACTTCCGCATCCGCTGGTTCGGCGACGGCGTCCTGAACGTCGCTTACAATTGCATCGACCGCCACCTCGCAACGCGCGCCGACCAGACGGCGATCATCTGGGAAGGCGACGAGCCCGCCGACAGCAGGACGATCACCTACCGCGAGCTGCATGAGGAAGTCTGCAGGTTCGCCAACGTCCTGAAGGCGCACGGCGTCCAGAAGGGCTCGACGGTCACGATCTATCTGCCGATGATTCCGGAGGTCGCCTACGCAATGCTCGCGTGCGCGCGGATCGGTGCGATCCATTCCGTCGTGTTCGGCGGGTTCTCTCCCGAGGCGCTCGCCAACCGCATCCAGGACTGCGACTCGAAGGTCGTCATCACCGCCGATGAAGGCCTGCGCGGCGGCAAGAAGATCCCGCTCAAGGCGAACGTCGACGAGGCGTTGCCGCACGCGCCCAGCGTCGAGACCGTGCTTGTCGTCACCCGCACCGGCGCCGACGTGATCATGACGCCGGGACGCGACCATCGCTACGAGACCGAGGCGATGTACGCCGCCGCCGAGTGCCCGTGCGAACCGATGGGCGCGGAAGATCCGCTGTTCATCCTCTACACGTCGGGCTCGACAGGAAAGCCGAAGGGCGTGCTGCACACGACCGGCGGATATCTCGTCTACGCCAGCATCACCCACCAGTACCTCTGGGACTATCGTGACGGCGACGTGTTCTGGTGCGCCGCCGATGTCGGCTGGGTCACCGGCCACACCTATGTCGTGTACGGCCCCCTCTCGAACGGCGCGATCACGCTGATGTACGAGGGCGTGCCGACCCACCCCGACGCCTCGCGCTTCTGGCAGGTGATCGACAAGCATCAGGTCAACACGTTCATCACCGCGCCGACGGCGATCCGCGCGCTGATGCGCGAAGGCGATGCGCCTGTGCTGGCGACGTCGCGCAAGAGCCTGCGGCTGCTGACCACCGTCGGCGAACCGATCAATCCCGAAGCCTGGCTCTGGTACCACAACGTCGTCGGGGAGGGGCGTTGCCCGATCATCGACATGTGGTGGCAGACAGAGACAGGCGGCGCGCTGATCGCCCCGCTGCCCGGCGCCACGCCGCTGAAGCCGGGTTCGGCGACGCGTCCCTTCTTCGGCGTGAAGCCCGCGCTTGTCGACGACAAGGGCGAGTTTCTCGAAGGCGCGACCAGCGGAAACCTCGTGCTGCTGGATTCCTGGCCCGGGCAGGCGCGCACGGTCCACAACGATCACGCACGGTTCTTCCAGACTTACTTCTCGGTCTACAAGGGCCTGTTCTTTACCGGCGATGGCTGCCGCCGTGACGAAGACGGGTACTTCTGGATCACCGGACGCGTCGATGATGTGATCAACGTCTCGGGTCATCGCATGGGCACGGCCGAAGTAGAGAGCGCTCTCGTCGCGCACCCGAAAGTGGCGGAAGCCGCTGTCGTCGGCATGCCGCACGACATCAAGGGCCAGGGCATCTATGCGTTCGTGACGCTGAACGTCGGCGAGACCGGCGACGAGGTCTTGCGCCGCGATCTCGTCCACTGGGTGCGCAAGGAGATCGGCCCGATCGCAACGCCGGACCGCATCCAGTTCGCCCACGGTCTGCCCAAGACCCGGTCCGGCAAGATCATGCGCCGCATCCTGCGCAAGATCGCCGAGGACGACATTGGCGCCATCGGCGACACGTCCACACTCGCCGATCCCGGCGTGGTGGACGATCTGCTGAGCAACAGAGTTCGCGCGCCGGCGCCTGCCTGATCCACGCACGGCGCGGATTGCGGGATTGCCTTTGGTCCGTCGCCGACCTGCGCTATCGTGTCGTCAGACGGGAGAAAACGCCGTGACCGGGCCAACCGGGCCGACCGTGATGATTGCGGATGACCATCCGCTGTTCCGCGAGGCGCTGAAACTGGCGCTGATGCGGGCGGACTCTTCCGCACGCGCGATCGAGGCCGCCAGCCTCGCGGACGCGCTCAACATCGCGGCATCCGAGCCGGACCTGAAACTCGTGCTGCTGGACCTGTGCATGTCGGATTCGCAAGGCTTCGCAGGTCTCGCCCAGCTGCACGCGGAGCGTCCGGACACGCCCATCCTCGTGGTGACCGGCGTGGAGCAGCCGGACGCGCCGCAACGGGCGCGCCAGTTCGGCGCGGTCGGTTTCATCCGCAAGGCGCAGGATCTGGGCGCGATCTCGGCGGCGATCTCGCGGGCGCTGGCCGGAGAGAGCGCAGTCGAGCCCGAGGCGCCGGACGATCCCGAACTGCAGGCCGCCGCTGCGCGCATCGCAAGCCTCACGCCGATGCAGCTCAAGGTCCTGCTGGGCGTCCTTTCGGGCAAGCTGAACAAGCAGATCGCCTTCGAGCTGAGTATCGCGGAAGCGACCGTGAAGGCGCACATGACGGCGATCCTGCGCAAGCTGAATGTGCTCAATCGCACGCAGGCCGCGCTCGCGATGCGGGCGCTGGAACTCGATATGCCGGCGCTGATCTAGGAGACGCCGATCTGCGCGACGATCAGCGCGTCGCCGAGAAAGCGGCGCAGGTCGTCGGGCGCCACGGGCTTGTGCAGCACGATGCCGCCCCGCGCGGCCACATCGGCTTCCAGCTGCGGCGAGGTGCTTGCGGTGATGAGCGCGAACGGACTGCCGCTGTACCGGGCGAGCCAGGCGTCGATGACATCGAGACCGTCGCGGTCTTCGCCCAGATGGAAATCGACAAGCGCGGCGTCGAACGTGCCGCGTCCCATCGCCGCGACGGCGTCTGCGGCGCTGCTCGCGCAGACGGGCGCAGCGCCCCAGCCGTTCAGGAGCGCCCGCAGTCCGGCGAGAATTTCCGCCTCGTTGTCCACGCACAGCACGCGCAGCGGCAGCGCGCGCGCAACCGGCGCGGGCGCGGTCTCCGCAGCGACTCCGGGCGGCGCGCGCGGCGCATCGATGGAGAAGACGCTGCCCTTGCCGGTCTGCGATCGCAGGTCGACGCGCGCGTGCAGGATGCGCGCGATGCGGTCGACGATTGCGAGCCCGAGACCGGCGGCGCTTTCCTGACCGCCCTGGTGGAAGCGGCGGAATTCCTCGAAGATCGCCTGGCGATGCGCTTCGGGAATGCCCGGACCTGTGTCCCAGACTTCGATGACGACGCGGTCGCCGCGCACCCTGCAGCCGACCAGCACGCCGCCGCGGACCGTGTAACGCACCGCGTTGGCGAGGAAGTTCTGCAGCGCCGACCGGAGCAGATTGCGATCGGTCCTTATCCACGCGCCGCTCTCGACACATCGCAGCTTCAGGCCCCTGGACGCCGCCTGCGGCGCAAACTGCGCGGTGAGATCCTGCAGCAGCGGATCGATCGGGAATGTCGTGTCGTCGGCGACGACGCCGCCCGCATCGAGCTTGGAGATGTCGAGCAGCGCGCGCAGCAGGCTGTCGGCGGCTGCGATCGAGCGATCGATCGATCGCGCAAGCCCTTGCGTCGCCGGCGTGTGCGATTGCAGCGCGTCGTCGAGCGCAGCGCTGAACAGGCGCGCGGCGTTGAGCGGCTGCAGGAGGTCGTGGCTCGCCGCGGCGAGGAACTTCGTCTTGCCGAGCGTCGCCTGCTCGGCGGCCGTCTTGGCGGCGGCAAGCTCCTTGTTGAGCGCGCTCAGCTTGGCGGTGCGTTCGGCGACGCGCGCCTCGAGCTGTTCGTTGGCCGTGCGCAGTGCTTCCTGCGCATTCTTTTCGGCGGTGATGTCGGTGAAGCTGGTGACGTAACCGCCGCCGGGCATCGGGTTGCCGGTGCTCTTGAGCGTGGCGCCGTTGGGTCTGAGGCGTTCGTAGGTGTGCGGCGCGCGCCGGCGCATCGCCGCCAGCCGCCGCTCCACATGCGCATCGACTTCGCCCGGCCCGCATTCGCCGCGAAGTGCGTTGAACCGGATGACCTCCGCAATCGGGCGTCCGATCTGGATGAAGCCGGGTGGAAATTCGAACAGGTCGAGATAGCGCTCGTTCCACGCGATCAGGCGCAGGTCCTGGTCCACCACGCTGACGCCCTGGCTGATGTTGTCGAGCGTCGAGGCGAGCAGTTCGCGCGAGAACTGCAGGCGCTGCTTGGTCTCGTCGATGAGGCTGACGACGTCGGCCACGTCCAGACTGCCGCGGGTCAGCGCCGATCCCACGATCACCCGCGCGGAGGGCGCGCCGATCACCTGCGCGACGAGGCGTTCGGCGAGCAGGGCGCTCTCGCGCGTGACCGGCGCGTTGGCGACGTACGCGGAAAGCTGCGAGGAAAAGGCGCGCTGCGCTTCTTCGGCCCCGACGAAACGCTCCACCAGCGCAAGCAGGTCGCCGACGGTGCGGGCGCCGCCGGCTCCGCCCACCGCAACGCCAGGCGTGAACACGGCGGCGCGCAGCCTGTCTGCGATCGCCGCCGGCGCCGCGCGCGATCCGATCACGAACACCAGCGTGTTGAGGCCCACGCTCCACACGACGCCGTGGGTCAGGGGATCGAGGCCGCGCAGTCCCAACAGCGCCTGTGGATGCAGCAAGCCGCCGAGCATCCCGGTCAGGCCCGCAGCCTCGAGGGCGGGAACGCCCAGCAACGTCGGCAAGAACAGCGTGTAGGTCCACACCGCGCCGCCCGCGAGCAGCCCCCAGCGCACGCCGCTCTGGCTGCCCTTTGTCCAGTACAGAGAACCGATCACGGCGGGAGCGAATTGCGCCACCGCAGCAAAGGCGACGAGGCCGATGCTGGCGAGCGTTTCGCTCCGGTCGATCGCCAGATACGCGCCGAAGGCCAGGACCAGGATGGCGACGATGGCGATGCGGCGCGTCAGCAACATGCGCGCGCCGAAATCGCCGTCGGGCGTGATCGCGGCCCGGCGCAGGAGGAACGGCGCGACCAGATCGTTCGAGATCATCGTCGACAGTGCGACGCACTCCGCGACGACCATCCCCGTCGCGGCCGAAAAGCCGCCGACGAACGCAAGCACCGCCAGCCAGTCCGCGCCATGCGCCAGCGGCAGGTCGAGCACGTAGAGATCGGGCGTCGCGCCGGAGGGAAGGAGCGCGAGTCCCGCGACGGTGATCGGGATGACGACGAGCGCGGTGACCAGCAGGTAGACTGGAAACGCCCAGTGCGACGTGCGCAGGTCGCCCGGCCCGCGATACTCCACGAAACCCACATAGAACTGCCGGGGCAGACAGACGATCGCGCACATCGACAGGAGCATGACCGTGAAAAAATCCGGTCGCAGCGCGCCGATCGAGAAGAGCGCGCCGTACTGGTCGAGACCGGCGGCGCGCGCGCCCGGTTCGGCGTTCACGAGCAGCACGATCGCGTAGCCGCCGAGCAACGTGAGCGCGGCGAGCTTCACCACGCCCTCCACCGCCAGCGCGGCGATAAGACCCCGGTTGCTGCCGGTCGCCTCGTAGCGGCGCGCGCCGAATATGATTGCAAACACCGCCAGCACCGCGGCCATGAACGCAACGACAGTGTGGGACGGCGTCGGCGGCGAGATCACGTCCGCCGTCAGCACCGCCGCCGAGCTCATGCCGAGGGATTTCAGCTGGAGCGCGATGTAGGGCAGCGCCGCCAGCGTCGCGATGACGGTGACGAGCGCCGCCAGCCCGCGGCTCTTGCCGTAGCGCGACGAGATGTAGTCGGCGATGGACGTCAGGTTCTCGCGCCGCACCGCCTCGGCGAGCCGGCGCAGGAAATCGCGCCCGAACAGGAACAGCACCGCCGGCCCGAGATAGATCGGCAGATAGGTCCATCCGGCGGTGGCGGCCGTGCCGACCGCGCCGAAGAACGTCCATGACGTGCAGTAGACGGCGAGGGAAAGCGCGTAGGCGAGCGACCGGTCGACCCAGTGTTGTCCCCGCGGCGTGCCCTCCACGCGCCACGCCAGGTAGAACAGCAAAAGGGCGTAGCCGGTCGCGACCAGCGACAGGATCCAGGGCATGGGCATGTCGGCGCGCATTGAACCCGATCCGCCGGTCATCGTCGAGTGCGCCGGAAATGGCCAAGGGGCGCGGCGAGTTGGACCGCGCGTCTCTCGCCTCGGCGAAGCTGTAGCTTCGCTACGGCGCAGCCGGGTCAGACGCGCATGGGCCTGCGGCGCCAGACTCCGGGGAATCTCGCGTGTCATGAAATGGCAGGTGCGCGTCTGAAGACGCGCGGTCCCTTCGTCGGTGCTTGTCATGACGTGTCGGCGCTTTCGGGCGCGATGTGCGCGATGGCGGCGATGCACGCATCCGCGCGGGGCGCGACGGGCACGAGATGGGTGTGGATGCTTTGCTTCTTCAGCTGTCGCACCACCCGCGTGATGGCGGGCTCCATGTCGTCGAGCAGCGCACGCAACTGCTGCACGCCGCGAATTTTCACGACACGCGTGAACGCACGGAGCTGTCCGCGTTTGAACCTGTAACGAAAACCCGGCGCCGCGCCGCGCCAGTGCTTGCGCGCGAACCCGCGTCCGCGCTCATCGCAGCGGTAGATGGCTTTGAGAAACACGCAGAGTTTCGCCGCGTAG
>WRPF01000008.1 GCA_009773335.1 Caulobacteraceae bacterium | reverse complement strand
AACGTCTCGCTCTCGCCGCCGTCGCGCGAAAACTCGTCGTCTTCGCCAACGCCCTGCTCAAAGCCAATGACAATCGCCACGCACTGACTTGATGACGGCACGTTGTGCGGGCGAGGCTGTGCTCAATTCCACACCGGCGGCTTGCGATCCTTCCACGGGCATTCCTTCTCCAGCTGCCCCGCGAGGCGGTAGAGCGTCGCCTCGTCGCCGTAGCGGCCCGTAAACATCATCGCCATCGGCAGGTTGGACGCCGACTGCCAGAGCGGCAGCGACAGCGACGGTTGCCCGGTGATGTTGAACGGCGGCGTGAAGGGAAAGGCCGCGCTGGATCGGCGGTCGTATTCCTTGAGGTCCACATTGACGGGATCGACGTGGTCCACGCGCGGCGGCGGGCCGCCGAGAACGGGGCAGAGATGGACGTCGATGTCCTCGAACGCCGCGAGAATTTTACGGTTCATCACGCGCAGCTGCTGCCAGCCCCACATGGCCTGCTGGCCGGTGATCGCCTTGCCCGCCTCGTAACCGCGCCGCGCCAGCGGGCCGATCTCGCCGTCGCGCGGCTCGCGTCCGATCCGTTCGGCCCAGCGCAACATGCCGGCGGCGAAGTTCGATGCGGAAACCACGCTCTGTGCGCGATAGAACATGCGCCAGTCGATGTCGAAATCGCGTTCGATGACCTCGTGGCCGAGTTTCTTCAGCAGCTCGACGGTGCGATGGAGCGCGGCCAGCATTTCCGGATCGAAGGGTCGCCCGCTCGGCGTCGCCGCACTCCACGCAATGCGCATCCTGCCGGGGCTCTTCGAGACTTCTTCGAGATAGGGCCCGAGTTTCGGCGCCGGCGCATAGGGGCTCGCGGCTTCGGGATAACCCGTCGCATCGAGCATCGCTGCGCTGTCGCGCACGGTGCGGCTGACCACGTGATCGACGCTGAAACCGATGGCGCGGTCGGTGTCGTCGCCGCCGTTCGGGTTGCGGTCGCGGGTGACTTTCATGCCGACGAGCCCGCAGCACGCGGCGGGAATGCGGATGGAGCCGAGGCCGTCGCTCGCGTGCGCCAGCGGCACGATGCCGGCGGCTGTTGCGGACGCCGCACCGCCGGAGGAACCGCCAGAGACGTGATCGGTGTTCCAAGGATTGCGGCACGCGCCGAGTTTTTCTGAATGTGTCACGCCGGGAATGCCGAACTCCGGTGTGTTGGTCTTGCCCACGAGCACGACGCCTGTCTGGCGATAACGGCGCACGAGTTCGCTGTCGGCGTCGTCTGCGTCCAGCGCCGCGTAGATGCTGCCGGATGTGCGCGGCCAGCCCTTCACCTTGAGGCCAAGATCCTTGATCAGGAACGGCACGCCCTCGAAGGGGCCTGTCGGCAGCGGTCCCTGCGCCACCCTGCGCGCTTCCTCGAACGCGGTGTGGACGACGGCGTTGAGCTTGCCGTTGTGGCGCTCGATGCGTTCGATGCAGGCGTCCACGAGTTCAAGCGGAGTCACCGCGCGCTTCTTGACGAGTTCCGCGAGGGCGAGGCCGTCGTGGTCGGCGAAATCAGGCATGTTCATGGCTTCAAAACCCTATCATGACCTTGCATTGCGTGGATGGTTTGCGCAGCGCCTCGAAGGCGTCGGGCAACGCATCGAGGGAGATGCGGTCCGTCACCATGGCCATCGCCTCGATGCGGTCCTTGGCGATCATGTCGAGCACGAACGCAAATTCCTGCGCTGTGTAGCCGAGCACGAACTGCACGTTCAGTTCCTTCAGGATGCCGATGAGCGGCATGATCGCATCCATGCCCTGGCAGACGCCGGCGACGACGATGCGCGCATGGCGCGGCGCAGCCATCATCGCCTCGTTCAGCATGCCGGGGTTGCCGACGCATTCGAAGATCACGTCCGGACCCTTGCCGGCGATCTTCTCGACCTGGTCGGTGAGCGGGCGGGCGGGATCGATCACGTCCGTTGCGCCGAACTGCGCGGCCATCTTGATGCGCGCGGGCGCGCGTTCGGAAACGATCACATGCCGCGCGCCGGAGAACTTCGCCCACAGCGCGACCGCAAGTCCCACAGGCCCCGCGCCAATGATCAGCACCGTTTCGCCGCGCGTGACGCGGCCCTTGTCCACGGCGTGCAGGCCGACCGCGAGCGGCTCCACCAGCGCGCCTTCCTCGAAGGAAACGACATCCGGCAGGCGGTGCGCGCCCGATGCGCCGATGCGGACGTACTCGGCGTACGCGCCGTGGCTCTGGCCGAGGCCGATCGGCATGCCTTTCGCGCACGCCGCCGCGCCGTAGCCGACATTGACGCAAGGTGAGGCGTCGCCGCAGCACAGATACGGGAATCCCGCCACGCGCGCGCCTTCCTTCCATTCTCCCTTGATCGCGGAGCCGATGGCGACGACCTCGCCGGAAAATTCATGCCCCATCACGGCGCCGGACGGCAAAGGCATCATCGTGCCCGCCTCGCTCATGTGCAGGTCCGACCCGCAAATCCCGCAAGCGCGCACTTTCAGGATGAGGTCGCGGGGGCCTGGCGTCGGCGTCTCCAACGTTTCCACCGTCAGCGGCCGCCCGACTTCCTTGAACACCGCAGCGCGCATGACCCTCATCTCCCTTTTCGTTTTGCCGTGAGCCTGCCAAGGTTGCCGCCAAAGAACAATCGCCGTGTTCAAACGGCGGATGGAGGAAGCGTGACGGTCAATCTGGGCGATGTGCTGGACCGGGTTGCGCGCACCGTGGCGCCGGGCGATCCGGCGGTGATCTGCGACGGCGCCGTAACGACATGGGCCGCCTTCGACCGGCGCTCGAATTCGGTCGCGCGGGCGCTGATCGCGGCGGGTCTGAAGGCGGATGCGAAGGTCGCGCTCTATATGCGCAACGGGCCGGCCTACCTTGAAAGCCTCGCGGCGACGTTCAAGGGCCGCCTCGCGCATGTGAACGTGAATTATCGGTACGGCGTCGACGAACTTCTCTACATTCTTGAAAACTCGGACGCCGAAGCGGTCGTGTTCGGCGATGAGTTCGCGCAGCAGGCCGCCGCGCTCATGGCGCGCGCGAAACGCGTGAAGCTGTGGGCGCAGGTCGGCGGGACGCCCATCGCGGGCGCGCGGGGCTTCGATGCGCTGGCGTCGGGCGACGGCGCGCCGCTCGGCATCGAACGCAGTCCCGACGACATCTTCCTGCTCTACACCGGCGGCACGACGGGACTGCCGAAAGGCGTGATGTGGCCGTCGTCGGCGTTCTGGGCGGCGAATGCGCCGGGACGCGCGCCGGTCTTCGGCGCTGAACCGCCGGCCGATGTCGATGCGCTCATGGACCAGATACGTGCGGGCGTCGGCCGGCTGCCGGTTTATGTCGGCCCGCCGCTCATGCACGGCACGGGGCTCTTCAGCGCGATCACCGCGCTGACGAAGGGCGGCACGGTGGTCGTCACCTACAACCACCATTTCAATCCCGAGGAGTGCATCGCGGCCGTGGACCGCCACAAGTGCGGCGCGATCATCATCGTCGGCGACGCGTTCGCGCGGCCCTTGCTCGACGTGCTGCGCGCGACGAAGGGCAAGTACGACGTGAGCCATGTGCGCGGCATGACGTCGAGCGGCATGATGTGGAGCCCTGAAGTGAAATCGGGTCTGCTCGAATTCATGCCGGAGGCAATCCTCGCCGACAGTTTCGGATCGTCGGAAGGCACGGGGCTCGGGCTTTCGCTGGTGTCGAAGGACGCCCCGCCCGCCGAAGCGCGTTTCCTCGCGCCGAACACGGTGATCGTGCGCGCCGATACGTTCGAGATCATTCCGCCCGGCACCGGCGAGGTCGGCCTTGTCGCCAAGAAGGGCGATCTGCCGCTCGGCTATTACAAGGACGACGCGCGCACCGAGAAAACCTATGTGATGATCGGCGGCGAGCGCCACCTCATCAGCGGCGACCACGCCACCATCGAGGCCGACGGCGCGATCAAGCTGCTCGGGCGCGGCAGCCACTGCATCAATTCCGCCGGCGAGAAGATCTATCCCGAGGAAGTGGAGGAGGCGATCAAGACACACCCGGCGGTGTTCGATGCGCTCGTGTTCGGCATGCCCGATCCGCGCTTCGGCCAGACGGTGGCGGCGGTGGCGAGTTTCAAGCAGGGGCAGAGCGCCAGCGAAGTCGACGTCATCGCCCACGTGCGCAACCAACTCGCGGCCTACAAGGCGCCGAAGAAGATCGTGTTCGCCCCCGTCACGCCGCGCGCGCCGAACGGCAAGGCCGACTATGCGGTCGCAAAAGAGATTTTTGCGGGCGCGCAGTCGTGAGCGTCGCACAATTTCTCCTCCCCCTGAAAGGGGGAGGCCGGGTGGGGGTCAGGTGGGGTGTCCAAAGATCCCGCGGAACCAAGCGACTTCGCGTGAGCGCGCTTCCCCCCAACACGGCGCCGACCCCCTTCAACCTCCCCCTTTCAGGGGGAGGAAGAACTCAAAACTTCGCAAACGAAGGAACCACCACATGAGCATGCGCCTGAAGGACGGCATTTTTCTCGCGCCGTTCCATCCGCTCGATGAAGACCCCACGCTCGCGATCCAGCGCGATCTCGAACTCATCGAGCACCTCGACCGTCTCGGCTACGAAGAAGCATGGGTGGGCGAACACCACTCCGCCGGCTTCGAGATCATCGCGTCGCCGGAGCTGTTCATCGCTGCGGCCGCGGAGCGCACCAAGCGCATCCGCCTCGGCACGGGCGTGGTGTCGCTGCCGTACCACCACCCGCTGACCGCCGCGAACCGCATCCTGCAGCTCGATCACCAGACCCGGGGCCGCGTGATGTTCGGCGTGGGGCCGGGGCTCCTGCCGTCGGACGCGTTCCAGATGGGCATCGATCCGTCGACGCAGCGCGATCGCATGGTCGAGGCCGTCGAGGTGATCTTGCGCCTGTTCAAGGGCGAGCGCGTCACGCACAAGTCCGACTGGTTCACGCTGCAGGACGCGACCTGCCAGCTTAAACCCTACACATGGCCGCATCCGGAAATCGCGGTGGCCTCATCTGTGACGCCGTCGGGCGGCAAGCTCGCGGGCAAGCACGGCTTCGGCATGTTGTGCGTGGCCGCAACCCAGGCCGGCGGCTACGACGCGCTCGGCATCAACTGGAAGATCGCCAACGACACCGCCGCCGCCAACGGCAAGACGATGAACCCGGAAAAGCTGCGCCTCGTTGGCCCCGTGCACCTCGCGCCGACGCGCGAGGAGGCGTGGGCGAACGTCGAGTTCGGCGCGCGCAAATGGCTCGATTATTTCCAGCGCATCAATCCGGCGGGCCAGCTGATGACGCGTGAAGGCGATCCGCTCAAGCACATGGTCGAAGACGGCATCGCCGTCATCGGCACGCCCGACGACGCCATCGCCCAGATCAGGCGCCTGCGCGAAAAGCAGGGCGATTTCGGCGTGTTCCTGCAACTCGCGCACAACTGGGCGGACTTCGACAAGACGAAGGCGAGCTACGAACTGTGGCGCAGGCACGTCAATCCCGCGATCAACGGCATGAACGACCAGCGTCAGACAAGTTTCGACTGGGCCACCGGCCACGGCGCGGAATACATGCAGGCGTCGATGAACGCCGCGATGGCCACCATCGCCAAGCACAACGCCGAGCAGGACGTGAAGGCGAAGAAGTAGCAGAGGCGACGACGCCTTCTCTCCCTTCGTGGGAAATGTGCGCAAACACCTCACGTCCTCACCCTGAGCTTGTCGAAGGGCGAGGGCGTTTGGCGTCGACATGCCCGCGATGCCCTCCTCCTTCGACAAGCTCAGGATGAGGGCTGACATCGGGTGTTTCGCAGAGATCCCCTCCCGCAGGTTCAGGGAGAAGGCGTCCGTGTTTTCTAGTCGACGACCTCACACACCGACATTTCACCTTGGCGTGTCGTCATCCATTGTCCGGTCCAGCGCGCGCGCACTGCGGTCGCGGCTACCGGGCATTTCACGTTGGCGTCCGACTGGTCCCATATCGGACCGGCTTCCACGGTGCGTGGCTGCGGCGGCGCCATGTCGGTGATCGCGCATGCCGACATCTGCCCCTCCATGGTCGTCATCCATTGCCCGGACCACTGGCCGCGCACGGCGGCGGCGACGACGGGGCATTTGGTTTCGGCGTCCTGCTGGTCGCGGATTGGCCCCGCTTCCACGTAGCGCGGCCACGGCGTCGATCGCGGCGCGACATCGGCGATGTCGCACACCGACATCCGGCCCGGCGTCACGGTGCGCCATTGTCCGGTCCATTCGCCGCGCGCCTCGGCGGCCACCCGACGGCATTTCACTTCGGCGTCCGACTGGTTCCAGATCGGCCCCGCCTCGATGGCGCGCGTGCGCTGCGCGCGCGGCGGCGTGGTGTGCGGGGTGGGGCGCTGGACGCGCGGAGGGGCGAAGTCGGTGACTTCGCAGAAGGAGGTCTGTCCCGGCACGGACATGCGCCATTGTCCGGTCCAGCGTCCGTGCGCCTCGGCCGCAACCCGCGGGCATTTCTCCTCGGCTTCCGACTGGGTCCAGATGAAGCCGGTCTCGATGTTGCGCCGTTCGCTTGAAGTCGGCTGCGCGCGGGCGAGGGACGGCGCGAGAGCGAGCAGGACGGCGAACGCCGAAAGCGCGAGATGTCTCGATAGGCCCATGTACGGCGTGCTCCCTGGCAGGTGATTCATCCGCGAGGCTACGCGGCGTCGGCGCGGGGCGCGATGAAAAAGAAGCAGGGACGGAGCGGCGGCGCCCCGCCGCCGCTCCGAGATGCCTGCCCGCATCGTTGCCGGGACCGCGCGTCTTCAGACGCGCATGGATCGAAAGTCCAGACGCCTGCTTTGGCCTGACGGGCGCCTCTGCGCGTCTGAAGACGCGCGGTCCCCGACGTCGCCTTGTTTGAAAATGCGGGGACAGATTCCCCGCGTCACCACACCTCTTGCCACATATTTCTCATCTCCTCCCCCTGCAAGGGGGAGGTCGGGTGGGGGTCTGCCTGAGGGTTGTACGGGGCGCTAAAAGTGTTGCAGGACAAGGCGATTCAATCACCGGAAACGGCGCCGACCCCCTCCTGCCTCCCCCTTTCAGGGGGAGGAAATGGCCATCGCGTTCCGCAATCTATCCGACCGGACTCCGGGCCATGGGACAATCGCGCCGTATTCAACAGGCGACGGAGCCAGCGCAGTCCCATGCAGATCCTCAACCCCCTTCACCCCCACAGAGCGAGCATCGACGCCTTCGCCCAGAGTCTCAGACTCTGGCTGCTCGAACTTGCCGTGTGGCTTGTGGCGTTGATGGAGAGCAGGGCAGGACGAATTCAACTTCAACACCTCATCATCGAGGCGCGACAGGACATCCGAGTTCTGATCGCGCTGAACATGGGATTGAGGTTGCGTATCCATACCGGGCGCAGATTGGCGACAGGGTATGGATACTGTTCTGCACCGCCGGGTTTCGCGGTGCAAACGCGCACTGGCAGACGTTTGCGCCTGTTTACGCGCAGTATCGCACTGAAAAACCTACGCGAGATGCAACGCGTGATTGCTGATCTGGACGGGGTCGTCACCCGCGCGCTGGCGCGGTTGCCGGTTCGCATCACGCGGACGTCGACCGTGATGGTCGCGGCGGTGGCGGATGCGCTCCGCATCGCCGCTCCCACACACGCGCCCGAAGGCGCGGACACATCATGAGTATTCATGCCGGACCGCCGGCGCCCTCGCCGGCACACAGTCTCAAAGCAACGCGAGATTCTGCTGAGTCTGGCGCCGCGGCCGCATGCCGGCGAGGGCGCCGGCGGTCCTGTTTCGGCTGCCGAGTTCCAAGCCGTGACGTCGTGCGGTACGGATCAGGAGACACTATGCGAGCGAGGATCCCAGATGGCCGAGAAGCACTTCCTGTTGTTCTACGAACTCTCGCCCGACTACCTCGAACGGCGGGGCGAATTCCGGGGCGCGCATCTGGGTCTCGCACGCGACGCGGTAGCGCGGGGCGAACTCATCCTTGGCGGCGCTCTGGTCGAGCCGTCGGACCAGTCGGTGCTGCTGTTCAAGGGCGAGGGGCCGGAAGCGGCGGCGGCTTTCGCCGCCGCCGATCCCTATGTGGCCAACGGCCTCGTGCGGTCATGGCGGGTGCGTCCGTGGATGACCGTGATCGGCCCGGACGCCCTGACCAAAGTCTGACGGCACGAAGGTCTAGCAGGCCCGCCGGTCGGGCGACGCGCCGGGGCCGCCGATGGGGCCGCGGGGATTTTCCCAGTTGGTGCCGCGTCCGCCGCGCCGTCCGGGCGGGTTCTGGTCGTGGTCGCGGTACCAGCAGGCGTTGGACGGATGCCAGACCCAGACGACGCCATCGACGTGGGTGCGCCGCCAGTGACGGTCGGGGGAGGCGCCGGGGCCGCCGCGCGGTCCGGGAGGGTTCTCCCAGTTGGTGCCGGGGCCGCCGCGGGGGCCGGGCGGATTGCCGTCGTGATCCGTGGCGCAGGCGGCGGTCGCGGCGAGCAGCGCGAGGGCTGCGAAAAGGGTCAGGCCCTTGCGGATGGATCCGGTCATGAGTTCCCCGTGTGGTGCTTGCGGTTGGAGTCCCTTGCTCAGGTTACCACGCCGGGCGGCCGGATTTCCGTCGCGGGAATCACTTGTTGCGAGCGAGTCGCACGGAGGGAAACGTGGCGGCGGCCTGCGCCGTCGCGACCCCTTGATGCGACGCAGCAAATAGGCTCAACCGTCCCGGGCATTCGGGCATTTCATGACCAAGATTCTCATCGACGGCGTCGAAGTCGACGTCCCTCCCGATTACTCTCTGCTGCAGGCCTGCGAAGCGGCCGGCGCGGAGATTCCGCGCTTCTGCTACCACGAACGCCTGTCCGTGGCGGGCAACTGCCGGATGTGTCTCGTGGAGGTGAAGGGCGCGCCCAAGCCTGTGGCGTCGTGCGCTCAGCAGGTGAAGGACCAGCGCCCCGGACCGAACGGCGAACCGCCCGCCGTCATCACGAAATCGCCGCTGGTGAAAAAGGCGCGCGAAGGGGTGATGGAGTTCCTGCTCATCAATCACCCGCTCGACTGCCCGATCTGCGACCAGGGCGGCGAGTGCGACCTGCAAGACCAGTCGCTCGCGTACGGCCGCTCGGCCACGCGCTACGACGAAAACAAGCGCGCGGTCGAAGAAAAGCACATGGGCCCGCTGGTGAAGACCGTGATGACGCGGTGCATCCAGTGCACGCGCTGCGTCCGTTTCGTCACCGAGGTCGCCGGCGTGCCGGAAATCGGCGCGACGGGGCGCGGCGAGGACATGGAAATCACCACCTATCTGGAGAAATCGCTCACCTCCGAGCTCTCCGCGAACGTGATCGATCTCTGCCCGGTAGGCGCGCTGACGTCGAAGCCATACGCCTTCAATGCGCGGCCGTGGGAGTTGAAGAAAACCGAATCCGTCGACGTCATGGATGCGCTCGGCTCCAACATCCGCATCGACGTCCGTGGCGACGAAGTGCTGCGCGTGCTGCCGCGGGTGAACGAAGAGATCAACGAGGAGTGGATCTCCGACAAGACGCGCTACTGCGTCGACGGCCTGAAGCGCCAGCGCCTCGATCGCCCCTATGTCCGTCGCGGCGGCAAGCTTGTGGCGGTGACGTGGGACGAAGCGCTGACCGCTACCGCACAGGCATTGCGCGCCGCGCCGGACCGCATCGGCGCCATCGCCGGCGACCTGGCGTGCGCGGAGAGCATGAAGGCGACGCTCGATCTGCTGCGCGGGCTCGGAGTGAAGAACACCGACTGCCGCGCGGACGGCCAGGCCATCGGCGTCGGACCGCGCCAGGGCTGGCTGTTCAACGCGACGATCCTCGGCATCGAGGACGCGGATGTGATCCTGTTGATCGGCGCAAACCCGCGTGTCGAAGCCGCAGTGCTGAACGCGCGGCTGCGCAAGGTGTGGCTCAGAGGCGCCGTGCGGATCGGTGTGATCGGTGAGCGGGTTGATCTCACATACGGCTACGACCATCTCGGAGCGGGGCCGCAGTCACTCAACGAACTCGCCAAGGGCGGCGACTTCTTCGATGCGCTCAAGGGCGCGAAGAAGCCGCTGATCATCGTCGGATCGGGCGCGCTCGCACGGCCGGACGGCGCGCAGGTGCTGCGGGCAGCGGGCAGGCTTGCAGCTGCGGTCGGCGTCGTGAAGCCGGAAGAGAACTGGAACGGCTGGAGCGTGCTGCACACAGCCGCCTCGCGCGTCGGCGGCCTTGATCTCGGCTTCCTGCCGGGCGACGGCGGTCTCGATGCCGCAGGCATGGTGAAGGCGGCCAACGAAGGCAGACTCGACACGCTCTTCCTGCTCGGCGCCGATGACGGACCGCTGCCCGAAAGAGGCAAGGCCACGGTCGTCTATCTTGGATCTCACGGCGACGCCGGCGCCCATATTGCCGACATCATCCTGCCGGGCGCCGCCTACGCGGAAAAGAGTGCGACCTGGGTGAACACCGAGGGCCGCGTGCAGTACGGCAGGCGCGCCGCGTATCCGAAGGGCGATGCGCGCGAGGACTGGTCGATCCTGCGGGCGCTGTCGGCGGTGATGGGCAGGACGTTGCCGTATGATTCGCTGGTTGCGTTGCGCGCAAAGATGATCGCCGATCACCCGACGTTCGGCGCCGTCGACTATGCACCGGGCGGGGCGGACGCGACGTCGTTCAATCCTGCAGTGCTCGGTGCAGAAGGGGCGGTCTCGAACGAGCCGTTCCGCTCGCCGGTGCGCGACTTCTATTTCACCAACGCCATCGCCCGCGCGAGCCGCACGATGGCGGAGTGTTCCAAGGCCGCTGGCGCGACGTCCGCGGCGCACGTGGCGGCGGAGTAGGGCATGGGGCCGCTTATCGCTGAATTCGGTCCGGTCTGGGGCTTCTGGGCCGGCGTCGGTCAGATCCTTCTGATCATGATCATGCTGCTGCTGTCGCTGGCGTTCCTCTTGCTCTTCGACCGCAAGGTCTGGGCGGCGGTGCAGTTGCGCAAGGGGCCGAACGTCGTGGGCCCGTTCGGGCTGTTCCAGTCGTTCGCGGACTTCCTGAAGTTCGTGCTGAAGGAAATCGTCATTCCCGCCGGCGCGAACAAGACGGTGTTCATCCTCGCGCCGCTCATCACCTTCACGCTTGCTTTCGCGGCCTGGGCGGTGATCCCGATCGCGCCCGGATGGGTGATCGCCAACCTCAACGTCGGCATTCTCTATCTGTTCGCGATCTCCTCGCTGGGCGTCTACGGCATCATCATGGGCGGGTGGGCGTCGAACTCGAAGTACCCCTTCCTCGGCGGGCTGCGTTCCGCCGCGCAGATGGTGAGCTACGAAGTCTCGATCGGCTTCATCCTCATCACGGTGCTGGTGCTGGTGGGCTCGCTGAACATCACGGACATCGTGGAAAACCAGCGCGGATCGATCCTTCGCTGGCACGCCTTCGCGTGGCCGACCGTCTTCGTCATGTTCCCGATGCTGGTGATGTTCTTCATCTCCGCGCTGGCGGAAACGAACCGTCCGCCGTTCGACCTGCCGGAAGCGGAATCGGAACTCGTGGCGGGTTACCAGGTCGAGTATTCCTCGACCCCGTACCTGCTCTTCATGATCGGCGAGTACCTGAACATCACGCTCATGTGCGCGATGATCAACATCCTGTTCCTCGGCGGATGGCACCTGCCCTGGGGACCGATCGAAAGCCTGGGGCTGCCCGACTGGGCGACGCCTATCGCCGGATTCGCCGTCTTCTACGCGAAGCTCTGGGTGATGTTCTTCATGTTCGCGATGGTGAAGGCGATCGTGCCGCGCTACCGCTACGATCAGCTGATGCGCATCGGCTGGAAGATCTTCCTGCCCACGTCGCTCGTCGCGGTGGCTGTGGCGGCGGGGTATGTCGCGTATTTCGGTCGGCCGGCCATCGCCGCCGTCGCGGGCGGTTGAGGAGCTGACGATGTCCCGCATCCTTCAGGCCGCCAAGGGCGCTTTGATGCTCGACATGATCGGCGGGTTCGCGCTGGCCATGAAGTACTATTTCAAGCGCAAGCCGACCGTGAACTACCCCTTCGAGAAGGGGCCGCTCAGCCCGCGGTTCCGTGGCGAGCACGCGCTGCGCCGCTACGCCAACGGCGAGGAGCGCTGCATCGCGTGCAAGCTGTGCGAGGCGATCTGTCCGGCGCAGTGCATCGTCATCGAGGCGGAGCCGCGCGAGGATGGTTCGCGGCGCACGACCCGCTACGACATCGACATGACCAAGTGCATCTACTGCGGCTTCTGCCAGGAGGCGTGCCCGGTGGATGCGATCGTGGAAGGACCGAACTTCGAGTTCGCCACCGAAACCCGTGAAGAGCTGTTCTACGACAAGGAAAAGCTGCTCGCGAACGGGGATCGCTGGGAGCGCGAGATCGCCAAGAACCTGGAACTGGACGCGCCCTACAGGTAACGCCGGCTACAGCCGGCGCATTTTGAACAAGCCGGCTGAAGCCGGCGGTACGGAGACGGAACTATGCTGGAGGCGATCGCCTTCTATGTGCTGGCTAGCGTGGCGGTCCTCTCGGCCTTCGCGGTCGTGTCTGCGCGCAACCCCGTGCACTCCGTCTTGTTCCTGATCCTGACGTTCTTCAACGCGGCGGGGTTGTTCGTGCTGCTGGGCGCGGAGTTTCTCGCGATGCTGCTGGTCGTCGTCTATGTCGGCGCGGTGGCTGTGCTGTTCCTGTTCGTCGTGATGATGCTCGACGTCGATTTCGTGGAGCTCAAGCAGGGCTTCCTTAGCTACATGCCGCTGGGCGGGCTTGTTGGCGTTGTACTGCTGGGTGAAATGCTGCTGGTCACCAGCGCAGTGCGGACGAGCGGCGCCTTCAGCGATCGCCCGACTGCGTTGCCCGAGGGCGTCACCAACGCCGAGCGGATCGGGCGCGTGCTCTACACGGACTACCTCTTCCTGTTCCAGCTCGCGGGGCTTGTTCTCTTCGTGGCGATGATCGGCGCGATCGTGCTGACGCTGCGCAAACGCGACGGCATCAAGCGTCAGGACGTGTCAAAGCAGGTCGGGCGCACGCGCAAACAGGGCGTGGAACTGAAGGACGTCCGTCCTGGGCAGGGGTTGGGCTGATGCAGATCGGACTGGAACACTATCTCGCGGTGGCCGCGGCGCTCTTCACGATCGGCGTCTTCGGCATCTTCGTGAACCGCAAGAACATCATCATCATCCTGATGTCGATCGAACTCGTCCTGCTCTCCGTGAACGTCAACCTCGTGGCGTTCTCAAGCTTCCTCGGCAACATCGAGGGCCAGATCTTCGCGATGTTCGTGCTGACCGTAGCGGCGGCCGAAGCCGCCGTCGGCCTCGCCATCCTCGTCACCTATTTCCGCAACCGCGGCGACATCGCCGTGGAAGACCTCAACCTGATGAAGGGCTGACGCCACAATGGGCTTCGAGCCGATCATCGTCCTCGCGCCGCTCTTCGCGGCCGTCATCGCGGGCCTCGGGCAGCGCTTCCTCGGCGACAAGCCGGCGATGGCGCTCACAACGGGCGCCGTCGGCCTCGCACTGGCGCTCTCGCTCTACACCTTCGCAGACTATGTCTGGCTGGGCGGCGAGCGGCGCCTCATCGAGCTGTTCACCTTCCTCGATGTGGGCGGCTTCAAGTCGACCTGGTCGGTGCGCATCGACACGATGTCGGTGATCATGCTCGTCGTGGTCACCAGCGTCTCTTTCCTCGTGCACCTCTATTCTTGGGGGTACATGGCCGAGGATCCGCACCGCGCGCGGTTCTTTGCGTATCTGTCGTTCTTCACGTTCGCGATGCTCGCGCTCGTGACGGCCAATGACTTCCTGCAGATGTTCTTCGGCTGGGAAGGGGTGGGCGTCGCATCCTACCTGCTGATCGGCTTCTGGTACGACAAGCGCTCGGCGAACGACGCGGCGATCAAGGCGTTCGTCGTCAACCGCGTCGGAGACTTCGGCTTTGCGCTCGGCGTCATGGCGTGCTTCTTCGCCTACGGAACGATCCGCTTCGACGAGGTGTTCCAGGCCGCCGCCGCCAACCCGGCGCTCGCGTTCGATTTCAAGCTCTTCCAGCTGCCAGCCGTCGAGACCATCGCCGGGCTCCTGTTCATCGGCGCGATGGGCAAGTCGGCGCAATTCTTCCTCCACGTCTGGTTGCCGGACGCGATGGAAGGCCCGACGCCGGTCTCCGCGCTGATCCACGCCGCAACCATGGTGACCGCGGGCGTGTTTATGGTCTGCCGCTGCTCGCCGCTCTACGAGATGGCGCCATACGCGGCCGCTTTCGTCACGATCACCGGCGCGGTGACGGCGCTCTTCGCCGCCACGGTCGGCCTCGCACAGAACGACATCAAGCGGGTGGTCGCGTATTCGACCTGCTCGCAACTCGGCTACATGTTCTTCGCGGCGGGCGTGGGCGCTTACGGCGCGGCGATGTTCCACCTCTTCACGCACGCCTTCTTCAAGGCGCTTCTCTTCCTCGGCGCGGGCTCGGTGATCCACGGCCTGCACCACGAACAGGACCTCCGTTTCATGGGCGGCGTGCGCAAACCCATGGTGCTGACCTGGGCGATGATGCTCATAGGCACGCTGGCGCTCACCGGCGTCGGCATCCCGGGCACGCAGATCGGTTTCGCCGGCTTCTTCTCCAAGGACGCCATCATCGAGAGCGCCTTCGCCGCCAGCGAGAAGGGCCGCCTGTTCGGCGAGATCGCATTCTGGTGCGGGATCAGCGCGGCGTTCCTGACATCGTTCTATTCGTGGCGCCTCATGTTCATGGCGTTCGAAGGCAAGTTCCGTCCGAACCCGCACGCACACCATGACGCCCACGCGGATACGCACCACGACGCGCACGACCATGGCCACGCCAAACCCGCCGATGGCGTCGCGCCGGCCCACGAGTCTCCCGCGGTGATGACCATTCCGCTGATGGCGCTTGCGGCGGGAGCGGTTCTGGCAGGCGTGATTTTCGCGCCGTACTTCCTGCAGAACCACGGTGACTTCTGGCGGACCGCCATCGAGCGCGTAAACGATCCGCTCAATCCGTCGGTCGCCGCGCACGCTGCTGAGGGCGGTCACGGCGAAGGCGGCCATCACGTGCCGCAATGGGTGATGTGGGCGCCGTTCTTCGTCACCCTCGCGGGCTTTGTGCTGGCGATGCCGATCTACTTCTTCAGCAGCGCCCTCGGCGGGGCGCTCGCGCGGGCCTTCGCCCCGATCAACGCTTTCCTGTCGCACAAATGGTATTTCGACGAACTCTATGACTTCGTCTTCGTGAAGGGCGCGCGCGCGCTGGGCGACTTCTTCTGGAAGACAGGCGACAAGAAGGTGATCGACGGCCTCGGGCCGGACGGCTTCGCCTGGATGTCCAAGTTCACGGCGAGACAGATGCGCAAGACCCAGACGGGCTTCGTCTACCACTATAGCTTCTTCATGCTCATCGCGGTGGCCGCCGTCGGCGCCTACGCCATCTGGGCGGGCGGAGGCATGCCGTGAGCGGTTGGCCCATCCTTTCGCTGATGACGTTCCTGCCGGCGGCAGGGGCGCTTCTCATTCTCGCCGCGCGCTGGTCGAGTTCCGGGCAACATGCCGGCCACGACACCGGCGTGAAATGGATCGCGTTCATCGTCACGCTGGCGACGCTGGCGCTCAATCTCGTGGCGCTATCTCAGTTCGATGCGCATCAGCCCGGCTTCCAGCTTGTCGAACGCGTCCCATGGGGCGCGGGACTGGAATACCACATGGGCGTGGACCAGATGTCCATGGCGCTTCTGCTCCTCACCAACTTCCTGATGCCGCTCTGCATTCTCGCGAGCTGGTCCATCGAGAAGCAGGTGTCGGCCTACATGATGCTCTTCCTCGCGCTCCAGACGCTCATGCAAGGCGTCTTCGCGGCGATGGACATCGTGCTGTTCTATGTCTTCTTTGAAGGCGGCCTCATTCCGATGTTCATTCTCATTGGGGTCTGGGGCGGCAAGAACCGCGTCTATGCGGCGTTCAAGTTCTTCCTCTACACGCTGATCGGCTCGGTTCTGATGCTCGTGGCGCTCATCCTCATGGCCATCATGGCCAAGACGACGAGCATTCCGGAGATCACGGCGTTCGCCCAGCAGGGGGGCTTCTCTAAGAACCTGCAGATATGGCTGTGGCTCGCGTTCTTCTCGTCGTTCGCGGTGAAGATGCCGATGTGGCCGGTCCACACCTGGCTGCCGGATGCGCACGTAGAGGCGCCCACCGCGGGCTCGGTGATCCTCGCCGGCGTGTTGCTGAAGATGGGCGGCTACGGCTTCCTGCGGTTCTCCTTGCCGATGTTCCCGGATGCCAGCGCCTACTTCACGCCGCTCGTGTTCGTCATGTCGGTGATCGCCATCATCTACGCCTCGCTGGTGGCCTTCCGGCAGACCGACATCAAGAAGCTGATCGCCTACTCGTCCGTCGCGCACATGGGCTTCGTCACCATGGGCATCTTCGCGGGCACCGAGCAGGGCGTGCAGGGCGCGATCTTCCAGATGCTCTCCCACGGCGTCATCGCCAGCGCGCTCTTCCTCGTTGTGGGCGTCATTTACGACCGCATGCACACCCGCGAGATCGCGGCCTATGGCGGTCTTGTGCACCGCATGCCGGTTTACGCGGCGATCTTCCTGCTCTTCACGATGGGGAACGTGGGGCTGCCGGGCACCAGCGGGTTCATAGGAGAAATCCTCACCATGACTGGCACGTTCCCGGTCAATGCGTGGGTCACGGCAGGCGCGGCGACAGGGGTAATCCTGTCGGCAGTCTACGCGCTGACGCTCTACCGCAAGGTTGCGTTCGGGAAGCTCGAAAATCCGGCGCTCGCGTCCATCGCCGATCTTAACGCGCGCGAGTGGGTGATCTTCGTACCGCTTGTGGTCGCCACACTCGTGCTCGGCTTTGCGCCGATGATCGCCCTCGATTTCACCAAAGCGTCCACGCAGGCGATCCTCGCCGGCTATGACGTCTTCGCTGCGCGCTGAGGCACCATGGAAGCGGAACTTCTCGCCCGACTGACAGCGGACCTCGCCTGGATCCGGCCGGAACTGCTGCTTGCGGGATTCGCCCTGCTCGGGACGCTCGTCGGCGCCTGGATGGGCGATCGCGCCAGCGGGCTGCTCTCGGGCCTGTGCGCGATCGCGCTCGTGGTCGCTGCATATTTCGCGTGGCAGGTGCGTCCTGCCGAACCGCACACAGTTTTCAACGGCGCGCTCAGCATCGACGGTTTCAGCGCTTACGCGAAGACGGTGATTGCACTTGCTGCGGCAGCGACGCTGCTGCTCGGCGCCGACCATTTCGCGCGCCGCAACGAGCGGCGCTTCGAGTTCCCTGTGCTGATCGCGCTTTCGGCTGTCGGCATGTTCGTGATGGTTTCGGCCAACGATCTCATCACGCTCTACGTAGGCCTCGAGCTGCAAAGTCTGGCGGCGTATGTGCTGGCGGCGTTCCGGCGTGACGACGCGCGCTCCTCTGAAGCGGGCCTCAAGTATTTCGTGCTCGGCGCGCTGGCGTCGGGGCTGCTGCTCTACGGCTCCTCGCTCATCTACGGGTTCGCGGGCTCGGTACGGTTCGACGAGATCGCCACCGCGGCCGGCCAGGGCGGCGTGGGACTGATCTTCGGGCTCGTGTTCCTGGTTTGCGGTCTCGCATTCAAGATGTCGGCGGCGCCGTTCCACATGTGGACGCCGGACGTCTATGAAGGCGCGCCGACGCCGGTCACGGCCTTCTTCGCCGCCGCGCCCAAGCTTGCCGCCGTGGCGCTGTTGGCGCGCGTGCTCTACGGGCCGTTCGCGGGCCTTGAAGCTCAATGGCAGCAGGTCATCATCGCACTGTCCGGCATCTCGCTGCTTGTCGGCGCCTTCATCGCGCTGGCGCAGACCAACATCAAACGCCTGATGGCATATTCCTCGATCCACAACATGGGCTTTGCGCTCATGGCGCTGGCGGCGGGGACCGAGAAGGGCATGAGCGCCGCGCTCATCTACATGACGATCTACCTGCCCACGACCATCGGCGCATTTGCAGGGATCCTCGCGATGCGCCGCGATGGCAAGGACGTGGAGACCATCGATGATCTCGCCGGTCTCGCATCGCGCAAGCCGTGGCTCGCGATGTTGCTGACGGTGCTCTTCTTCTCGGTGGCGGGCATTCCGCCGCTGGCAGGCTTCTTCGGCAAGTTGGTGACATTCCAGGCGGCGGTGGACGGCGGCCTGTGGCCGCTGGCGGTCGTGGCCGCGCTCGCGACGGTGATCTCGGCGGCGTACTATCTCAATATCATCAAGGTGATGTGGGTGAACGCGCCGGCGCCGGCGTTCCAGTCTTCGGGGCCGACGATTGCGGTCACCGCTGGTCTCGCGACGTTGCTCGTGTTCCCGGTGCTCGTTGTCGGGTTCGGCTGGATCGAGCAAGCGGCGCTGTTTGCAGCGTCGAGCAGTTTCCCGTGATCGATCCCAACGCACCGCGAGTCACGTTCGACGAGATCGATTCCACCAACGCCGAAGCCGCGCGCCGCGCAGCCGGTGGCGATGCTGGTCCGTACTGGCTGCGCGCGACGCGCCAGAGCGCTGGGCGCGGTCGTCGCGGCCGCACATGGACGTCCGAGCCGGGCAATCTCTTCATCACCTATCTCGGCGCATCAGCGCACCCGCCGGGCGAGATCGCGCTGCTGAGCTTCGCTGCGGCGCTCGCCGTTGCGGATGTGGCCGACAGCGTCATCGGACGCCCCGTTGCATTGGTGAAATGGCCGAACGACGTGATGGTTCTCGGTCGGAAAGTCTCCGGCATCCTGCTGGAATCGGGCGCACTCGGCGACGGCCGCACCTGGATCGCCGTCGGCGTCGGCATCAACATCGCCTCCGTTCCAGACGGCGTCGATCAACCTATCGCCGCGCTCGCGTCCTTCGCGGACGGCAAGGCTATCTCGGTCGATTCAGTCGAGCAGATCCTGCGGCGGCGGTTGGGGTTCTGGGCTGGGCGCTACGAACGTGAGGGCTTCGCGCCGCTGCGCGATGCCTGGCTCGCCCGGGCGCATGGTCTGCAGGCGCCCGCCGTTGCGCGGGTCGGGCAGGAGGAGGTTTCCGGCGTGATCCGCGGTCTCAGCAGCGAGGGCGCCCTTGAGCTGGAACTTCCTGACGGACGAACGCGCTTGATCACGGCCGGAGAAGTGTTCTTCGGTGCACCGAAAGCGGCCTGATCCCATGCTCCTCGCCATCGACGTCGGCAACACCAACACCAAGTTCGCGCTGTACGATGGCGTGACGTGGCGCGGTCAATGGCGTGTCTCGACGAACTCCGGACGCACCGCCGACGAGTACGCGCCGTGGCTGTCGTCGCTCCTCGGGTTTCAAGGGCTGTCCTTCGCTGACGTGCATGCGGGCGTCATATCCACTGTGGTGCCGCAGGCGCTGTTCAACCTGCGCAATCTCATCCGCCGCTACATGAACACCGAGCCCCTCGTCGTCGGCGAACCCGGCGTCAGCCTCGGCATTCCGCTGCGCATCGACAACCCGCGCGAGGCCGGCGCCGACCGGCTCGTGAACGCCGTGGGCGCCTTCATCGAACATGGCGGACCGGCCATCGTGATCGACTCCGGCACCGCCACCACGTTCGATGTGGTCGCCGCGGACGGCGGACTGGAGGGCGTGATCATCGCGCCGGGCATCAACCTCTCGCTGCAGGCGTTGCACACTGCTGCAGCACGCCTGCCGCGCATCGAGATTCGCGAACCGCCGAACGGCGCGCTCGGCAAGAACACGATCCACGCGATGCAGTCAGGCATCTTCTACGGCTATGTGGAGCTCATTGATGGCCTCGTCACGCGCCTCAAGCGCGAACTGGAGCCGCGGTTGGGCGGACCGATGAAAGTGATCGCCACAGGCGGCGTCGCCTCGCTCTTCGAAGGTTCGTCCAGAATGATCGATACCTATGACGACGAGCTCACATCCCGTGGCCTTCTGGAAATCTTCAAACGGAACGGCGGAGTGATTTGAACCCGGCCCACGCGACCGACGAACTCGTATTCCTTCCGCTCGGCGGTTCCGGCGAGATCGGGATGAATCTCAACGCCTACGGCTACGGCCCGCCGGACAATCGCAAGTGGATCATCGTCGACATCGGCGTGACGTTCGGCGGGCAGGATACGCCCGGCATCGATCTCATCCTGCCGGACCCGACATTCCTCGCCGAGCAACGCGAGAACGTGCTCGCCATTGTGCTCACCCATGCGCACGAGGATCACATCGGCGCCATCGCGCACCTCTGGCCGCGCTTCAAGACGCCGATCTATGCGACGCCCTTCACCGCCTATCTCGTGCGTGAAAAGCTGAAGGAGAAGGGCCTTGAGAAGAAGGCCCCTGTGACGGTGGTGCCGCTGGAAGGCCGCATCGAGATCGGGCCGTTCGATGTGCGCTACATCACGCTGACGCACTCGATCCCGGAGCCGAACGGCCTGGCGATCAACACGCCGCTCGGGATGATCTGGCACACTGGCGACTGGAAACTCGACGACGAACCGCAGATTGGAGCGCCCACGGATTCGGCTTCCGTTCGCGCGCTCGGGGATCACGGCGTCCTTGCGATGGTGTGCGATTCCACCAACGTGTTCGTGGAAGGTGAAGCCGGATCTGAGGAAGGCGTGCGTGAGACGCTCGCCGAAGTCATTCGCGGCCTTTCCGGCAAGGTTGCAGTGACCGCGTTCGCCTCAAACGTCGCGCGCGTCGAGAGCGTGATCAAGGCGGCGGAATCTGCGGGGCGATCCGTGTGCCTAGTCGGCCGTTCGATGCACCGTGTCGTCGGCGCGGCGCGGTCGGTCGGGCTGCTCACCGATGTCCAGCCGTTCATCACCGAGGATGAATCCACCAAGCTGCCGCCTGAAAACGTGCTGTATCTCTGTACCGGCAGTCAGGGCGAACCGCGCGCGGCGCTCGCGCGCATCGCCTCTGGCGAGCACCGCAACGTGAAGCTCGGCGAAGGCGACAGCGTCCTGTTTTCCTCCCGCGTCATTCCCGGCAACGAAACCGCAATCTACGCGCTCTGGAACCGGTTCACCGAACGCGGCGTGGAAGTCATTACCGACAAGCAGGCGCCGATCCACGTGTCGGGGCACCCTGCGCGCGATGAATTGCGCCAGATGTACCAGTGGGCGCGTCCGCAGATCTCGGTGCCGGTTCACGGTGAGCGGCGCCATCTCATCGAGCACGCCAAACTCGCCCGCGAACTCCAGACGCCGCAGGCCATCCCTGGCCGCAATGGCGAGATGATCCTGCTGGCGCCGAACGGGCCATCGATCATCGATGAGGTGCCGTCGGGGCGGCTCTATCTCGACGGCGTGGTGATGATCGAATCCGACGACGAGGCGCTCAAAGACCGCCAACGCCTCGGAACGGAAGGCTTTCTCACTGTCGCGATGGTTGTCTCAGCCAAGAAGCACACGATCACGTCCGGCCCCGATATTCGCGTGCGGGGGCTTTCTGCGGCCGACGAGGAAGACCTTGAGACGATGCTGGAGGACATGGCCAGCATCGCTGAGGCCGCGTTCAACCGGCTGAGCGCCGCCGACCGCGCCGACACCGAAATTGCTGAGGATTCGGTCATGAAGGCGGTGCGCCGCGCGGCCGAACGCGCCTGGGGCAAGCGCCCGATTGTCGAAGCCATCATTCTGGAAGCCTGAGATAAGGGAGTGCGCACATGATCGGTCGGCTCAATCACGTCGGCGTTGCAGTTCCCTCGATCGAGGCGGCAAAGGCGACCTATCGCGACCTCTACGGCGTCAGCGACGCCGATATCACCGAAACGAAGGATATGCCGACACAGGGAGTCCGCGTCGCGTTCGTGAACGTACCAAACAGTCAGATCGAACTGATCGAGCCGCTCGGTGAAACCTCGCCCATCATCAAGTTTCTCGAGAAGAACCCGCAGGGCGGCCAACACCATGTATGTTTCGAGGTGGCGGATATTCACGTCGCCAAGGCGGAGATGGCGGCCCGCGGCGCCACCGTTCTCGGCGAACCGCGCATCGGCGCGCACGGAACGCTGGTGATCTTCGTGCATCCGAAGAACTCGAACGGCGTACTGATCGAGTTGATGGAGACCCCGAAAGGGCACTGAGCCATGGATCCGCTTCTCGCCGCCGCCGCCTGGCTCATCCTGTGGTGGCTCTCCTTCTTCATCATGTTGCCGATCGGGGTGCGCAATCTCGAGGAGACTGGCGAGATGACCCCCGGGCACGAGCGCGGCGCTCCCTCACGCCCGAACCTGGGCAGGAAGGCGCTGTGGGCTGCGGGGCTGGCGACGGTCTTGTGGATCGGCCTGATTTTGGTCCTCAACGCGGTCTACTACAGCCGTTGATCTCCGGAGAACCGTGTTGAGCGAACCGACGTCTGCGCCGCCCTTTGGGGCCTTCGAGAGATCGCTCGCGTCGCGCTATCTGCGCGCGAAACGCCAGCAGGGGGGGGTCGCCCTCATCTCGATCATTTCGTTCGCCGGCATCATGCTGGCCGTGACCGCGCTCATTGTCGTCATGTCGATCATGAACGGTTTCCGCGAAACGCTGCTGTCGCGCATTCTCGGCGTCAGCGGGCATGTCTATGTCGACGTGCGGGGGCGATCACCCAACGAAGTCGATACGGCGATTGAGCGGACGAGAGCGACGCCGGGCGTCAATCATGTGGCGCCGATGATCGACGGGCAGGCGCTGGCCAGCGTGGAAGGCGGCGCATCTGGCGTTTATGTCCGCGGTATCCGCGAGACCGATCTCAAGTCGCTGACCATCGTGTCCCGGCAGATGGCGCCCGGAAGCTCACTCGACGCGTTCGACGACCAGGAAGATCCCAAGGTGCTTCTCGGGTCGCGGCTGGCGGCGCAACTTGGCGCTTTCGAGGGCGATACCGTCACGCTTCTTTCGCCCAACGGGTCCGCGACGCCGTTCGGCATGGTGCCGCGACGCAAGAGCTTCACCGTCGCCGGCCTGTTCACCGTCGGCGCCGCCGAGTTCGATGCGACACTGGTTTTCATGCCGCTCGATCAGGCGCAGCTCTTTTTCGGGCGCGGTGACAGCGTGGACCGGCTGGAAGTCCGTATCGATGATCCGACCGATCCGCTGCCGGTGAAGCAGGCCCTGCGCGCCAGCCTCCCGCCCGACGTGATCATCACCGACTGGAAGGACATGCACCAGAGCCTCGTCACGGCGCTTATCGTCGAGCGAAACATGATGCGCATCGTGCTGATGATCCTGGTGGCCATCACGGCGATGAACATCATCACCGGTCTCGTGATGCTGGTGAAGAACAAGGGGCGCGACATCGCGATCCTGCGCACGATGGGGGCCACGCGCGGCGCGATCCTGCGCATCTTCTTCCTGTCCGGGGCATCCATCGGCGTGCTCGGCACAATCGCGGGGCTCGTGCTGGGCACGCTCATGTGCCTGAACATCAGCGCAATCCAGGCCGCGATCGAGTTCGTGACGCGCACACAGATCTTCAATCCGGAAGTCTATTCCCTTTCGCGCCTGCCCGCGAAACTCGACTGGGGGGAAGTTGGCATCGTGACCGTCTGGGCGTTGCTCATGTCGTTCCTCGCGACGCTGCCGCCGGCCTGGCGCGCCTCGCGTCTCGATCCCGTGGAGGCGCTTCGCTATGAGTGAGCCGGCGCTCTCTATTCGTGGTCTCGAACGGCGCTTTGCATCGGGCGATGGCGAACTCGTGATCCTGTCGGGCGTCGATCTCGACGTGCAGCCGGGTGAAATGGTGGGCCTTGTCGGGCCGTCAGGATCCGGCAAGTCGTCGCTGTTGCACGCCGCCGGCCTGCTCGAACGTCCGACGGGCGGAACGGTTCTGATCGACGGCGTCGATGCGTGGGCGCTCGGCGATGACGCGCGAACGGCGTTGCGGCGGCGCTATATCGGTTTTGTCTACCAGTTCCACCATCTGCTCGCGGAATTCGACGCACTCGACAACGTGGCGCTGCCACAACTCATTGCGGGACGCAGGCGTCGCGATGCGCGTGTGGAGGCTGAGAGGCTTCTGACCCTCATGGGACTCGGCGCGCGTCTGCATCATCAACCGGCTCAGCTGTCCGGCGGCGAACAGCAGCGCGTGGCGATCGCACGTGCGCTGGCAAACCGCCCGCGGCTGCTTCTCGCAGACGAACCGACCGGCAACCTTGACCCGACGACCTCGGGCGCGGTTTTCCAGAGTCTGTTCGATGTCGCGCGGCGCGAAGGCGTGGGCGCGCTCATCGCGACCCACAATCTTGAACTGGCTTCGTACATGGACCGTGTGGTGACGCTGAAGGACGGCCACCTCGTGGAGCACGCGCGCCCTCGTTAGGCGGGACTAGCCAAGCCGCCCGTCCTTTCGCACACTGGCAGGAGGGAGGACGGAATGAAGTGGATTGTTCTGGCGGTCGCGCTGATGCTCGCCGCATGCGCTCCGGCTGCGCCAAAGCGCTCGCCGGCCGAAGCTGCGGCGTACGCGCTCACCCTCGTCCCGGCCGGTCCGCGGCTCTCCGACCTCTATGCCCAATCCTGCCGGACGTGCCACACGGTGGTGGATACCGGCGCGCCGCTGGCGGGGGACCGGGCGTCGTGGGAGCCGCGCTGGAAGAAGGGCATGCCTGCGTTGCTTTCGAGCACTGTGGGCGGTCTCAACGGCATGCCGGCGGGCGGGCAGTGTTTTTCCTGCACGCCGCAGGACTACGAGGCGCTGATCCGCTTCATGGCCGATCACGAGAACTGAGGTAAGCCAACATGGTTTCGAGACGCGCTGTTGTCGTGGGAGGTGTAGGCGCCGGCATCGCCGCTACGGGCGGCGCGGCAGGCTATCGAGTCTGGCGTGACAGGGAGCCCGCCTCGCCGCCCTCGCAGGACGACCAGGGGCGACTGCTCTGGCGCAACTGGTCCGGGATCCAGAACGCCTATCCGAAGGAACGCGCCGCGCCGGATGGCGAAGAAGCGCTCGCTGGCATCCTGAAGTCCTCGCCAGGACCGATCCGTCCGGTCGGAGCTGGGCATTCCTTCACCGCACTTGTGCCGACCGGCGGCACGTTGCTCACGCTTGACCGCATGAGCGGGTTGGTGAGCCACGACGCGGCCACGCAACAGGCGACGGTGCGCGCAGGAACGCGCCTTGGAGATCTGGGGCCCGCGCTTGCCGCGATCGGCCAGGAAATGCCGAATCTGCCGGACATCAACAAGCAGTCGCTCGGCGGCGCTCTGGGAACCGGCACGCACGGTACAGGGCGCGCCTTCAAGGCGATCCATGGCGATGTCACGGCGTTTCGTATTGCGACCCCCCGGGGCGACGTGCTCGCCTGCGATCGCACGACGAATGCAGACGTGTTCCATGCGGCCCGAGTCAATCTCGGCGCGTTCGGCGTCATCAGCGAAATCACCCTTCAGAACCGGCCGTTGAAGCGGGTGTTGAAACGCACTGTCGGCCGCCAGCTCGATGAGGTCATCGAGGAGTGGCCCAGCCTGATTGCGCAACACCGCAACGTCGAGTTCTACGCGATCCCGTTCACGGGGCTCGCGGCGCTGATCACCGTCGATGAAACGGACAAGCCGGTCTCGCCCCGCGGGCCGGACACCGATGTCGATGCGGTGATGGAACTGAAGAAGCTGCGCGATGTTGCGGGCTTCCTGCCGGGCGTACGCCGCAGCCTTGCGCAAGCGGCGTTCAAGGATGCGCCGCCCGACGAAGCCGTTGATGAGGGGTGGAAGCTCCTGTCGAACGAACGGCCGGTGCGTTTCAACGAAATGGAGTATCATCTGCCGCTTGAGACGCAGATGGCGGCGTTGCGCGATGTGATTGCTGCGATCGAGAAACATCGGTCAGATGTCTTCTTTCCGATCGAGGCGCGCGTGATCGACGCGGACGATGCGTGGCTTTCGCCATTTCATGAGCGCGTCTCGGGCTCCATAGCGGTCCACGCCTACTACAAGGACGACTACCGCTTTTTCTTCGATCTTGTTGAGCCAATCCTGCGCAAGCACGGCGGGCGACCGCACTGGGGTAAACTCCATTCGCTCAAGCATGCCGATTTCGTGTCCCTGTATCCGCGGTTCAAGGATGCTGTCGCCGTGCGCGACATGCTGGACCCGGATGGGCGAATGCTGAACGATCACCTGCGCGCGGTGTTCCAAGATGGTTGAAGCGCGAGGCTGGACCCGGCGTGCAGCGATGTGGGGCGGCGGCGCGCTGGTGTTGGCAGGAGGAGGCGTCATGGCGGCACGGAAATCCGATCGCGGCGGTCCGCACAGTGCGTATTTCCAGAAGCTCTCGCTCGCACTGCATGCCGCTGGCCATTCCAGGCCGACGCTGGTTGTCGATCGCGTGCGGCTCGATGCGAATATCAGGGCGGTGAAGGAGACTTTGGCAGGGACGGGGCTCGCGACGCGCATCGTTGTGAAATCGCTGCCGGCGCACGACCTTCTGGACGCGGTGGCGAACGGTGTGGGAACCAATCGTTACATGGTCTTCAACGGGCCGATGCTGACGGAGCTGGTCCGCGCGAAACAGGGCGCCGATCTCCTGCTCGGCAAGCCGTTGCCGGTTGCAGAAGCTGCGCACGTGCTTGAAACAATCGGCCCGGTGTCGCCACAGTGGCTCATCGATACGCCGGCGCGCCTTGCACAGTACGCGGAGCTGGCGAAATCGCGTGGCGTAGCGTTGAGGGCCAATTTCGAGATCGACGTCGGCCTGCATAGAGGCGGGTTTGTCGATCTCGAAGAGCTGGCGCGCGCGTTGGACTTTGCGCGCGACGCCGGCGTCACGGTGACGGGCCTTATGGGCTACGACCCGCACGTGCCCAAGGCGGCGAATCCCGAACGCGCTTATGCCTCCGTGCAGAAGGCCTACGAGGCGGCCAAGGCGGTGCTCATCGAACGACTGAAGGTTGATCCCGCATCGCTCACGTTGAACTCGGCCGGAAGTCCGACCTACGCGCTGCACGCGAAGGGCACGGCCGCGAACGAGGTCGCGATCGGATCGGCTTTCGTGAAGCCGGCCGATTTCGATCTCAAGACGCTGGTCCACCACACGGCGGCCGCCTTCATCGCGACGCCGGTCATCAAGGCGCTCGCGCGGACGGAAATCCCCACGATCGAATCCGCGTCGGGCATTTTCGCCTTCTTTGATCCGAACACGAAACGGGCGTTCTTCATTCATGGCGGTCACTGGCTGGCAAAGCCAGAGTCGCCGCCGGGGCTGGAGTACAGCGCGCTGTTCGGGCGCTCGAGCAATCAGGAACTGCTCACAGGATCGGATGCGATCGATCTGCAGCCGGACGACTACGTTTTCCTTCGCCCCACGCAGAGCGAAGCGATTTTCTTGCAATTCGGCGATATTGCGCTGTTCGACGGCGAAAACATCACAGGCGTCTGGCCGACATTTCCGGTGTCGGCCTAGCCGTTCCTACCCCTGTCGCTTGATCGCATCCGGCGCCAGCCGGCGTTCGAGGTAGGCGCTCACCTTGGCTTCAACTTCCGCGAGATAATCGACGGATTTGTCTGCCGGGTTGCGATAGAAGTGGTCGGCGCCTTCCACGGACTGGTGATCGACCTTGATGTTCTTCTGCGTGCGGATCTTCGACACCACGCGCTCGACATCGGAGGCGGGCGATACGCCGTCCTTGGTGCCGTACACGATGAGGCCCGACGCCGGGCACGGCGCGAGGAAGGACAGATCGTAGTGGTTCGCTGGCGGCGAGATGGCGATGAAACCGTCAATCTCAGGCCGCCGCATGAGGAGCTGGAGCCCGATCCATGCGCCGAAGGAGTAGCCCGCGACCCAGCACTGTTCGGCGTTCGGATTCATGCTCTGCAGGTAGTCGAGCGCCTGCGCCGCGTCCGACAGTTCGCCCATGCCGTTGTCGAACACGCCCTGGCTGCGTCCAATGCCGCGGAAGTTGAACCGCAGCGTGGCGAAGCCGAACCGCGTGAATATCTGGTAGAGCTGGACCGTGACCCGATCCTGCATCGAACCGCCCGCCCGGGGGTGGGCGTGGAGAATGAGGGCGATCGGCGCGTTCTCGCGCTTGGGCTCCGCGTATCGGCCTTCAACACGACCGGCGGGTCCGGCGAAAATCACTTCAGGCATGCCCTTGGAACCTCTCTGCGCCACGGGACCGCGCGGCGCGGTATTTCCCCGGGGGAATTGTTGACCTTTTTAGTAGGACATCCTACCTCAGGGTCTGATCGTGAAAGCGCGTGCCTTAACACAATGCCCCCGCGCGAAGCGAGGTTTTCCCGCACGGCAGGCCGCCGGACGGGCAAGATCAGGACCCGTCACATGAGACTGACATCCAAGGGCCGCTATGCGGTCATGGCGCTCGCCGACCTCGCCGCCAATGGCGGGGCGGAGCGCGCCGTGCCGCTCCAGGAAATTTCCGAGCGTCAGGAAATCTCGCTGTCCTATCTGGAGCAGCTCTTCGCGCGACTGCGGCGGGCGGGGCTGGTCGGGGGCGTCAGAGGGCCGGGCGGAGGCTATAAGCTTGCGCGCCGGGCGGCCGAAATTGCGATCTCCGAGGTGATCGCGGCGGTCGATGAGCCGATCAAGACGACGCGCTGCCGGGACGGTTCGCTCAAGAGTTGCCAGGGCAAGGTCGGCCGGTGCATCGCACACGATCTGTGGGACGAACTCGGTCGGCAAATTCATGTGTTCCTCGACGCCGTGACGCTTGAAGACGTCATCACCAGTCGGGTGCGCGGTCGCGCCGGGGCGCCGGGACTCGCTTGCCTGACGCCGGCCGAATGAGCAGGGCCGACCTCATATGAACGCCGACATCGCCTACTGCGACTACAACGCCACAACGCCGGTCCGCCCTGAAGCCGCGGAGGCGGTCACGCGTGCGCTCGCGATCGGCGGCAACCCGTCGTCTGTGCATGCGGCCGGCCGCGCGGCCAAGGCGCTTCTGGAGAATGCACGCGAGGCTGTCGCGAAAGGCGTCGGCGCACGGGCGCGCGACGTGATTTTCACCGGCGGAGCGACCGAGGCGCTCCAACTCGCGCTCGAGGCGGCGCGCGATACATATGACGATCTCATCATTTCCGAGATCGAACACGATGCCCTGTGGGAAGCGACCGCTACGATGGACGAGATGTCGCCGCTGCGTGTCGACGGGGACGGCCTCGTCGATCTCGGGCATCTCGGCGATCTCCTGGCGGCGGCAAGTCACCCACTTGTGGCGGTCATGCTCGCCAACAATGAAACCGGCGTCGTGCAGCCGGTCGCGCAGGTGGCGGCGCGCGTGCGTGAGGCTGGCGGGTTGTTGCTGGTCGACGCCTCGCAGGCGGTTGGGCGCATCCCGGTAGATATCGGCGTTCTGGACGCCTCCTATCTGGTGATGTCGAGCCACAAGACCGGCGGGCCGCCCGGCGCAGGCGCCCTGGTCCTTGCTCCAGGGGCGCCGTTCGCCATCACGCGTCGTGGCGGGGGGCAGGAACAGGGACGCCGGCCGGGGACAGAGAACGTCCCTGCGCTTGCGGGCTTCGGTGCAGCCATGGAAGCTGCCGCGACCATCGAAACCTCGCGGGTGCAACAGCTGCGCGAGCTTTTCGAGAAGCGGCTGCGGCGGGACCATGCGGACGTGGTCATTTTCGGTGCGGAGGCGCCGCGTCTGCCAAATACATCGCTTTTCGCACTCCCGGGCACGCCCGCGGAGCTGGCGCTCATCGCCCTTGATCTCGAAGGCGTCGCGCTCAGTTCCGGTTCAGCCTGCTCGTCAGGCAAGGTGAAGTCGAGCCGGGTGCTCCTGGCGATGGGCGTGGAGTCGGCGACGGCTAGATGCGCTTTGCGCGCGAGCTTTGGCTGGGCATCGAGCGAACATGATGTGGAGCGACTGCTTGCGGCCCTCACAAAGGTTCGCGCGCGGTTCGGCGCGCTTCAGGAGAGCGTGTGATGGCCAGGGAAGGGATCGATCTCTCCACGGTCGACGCCGTGAGGGCGCTGGAAGCGGGCAAGTACACGGCCGGCTTCACGACCGACATCGAACAGGAATTTGCTCCGAAGGGCCTGAGCGAAGACACCGTGCGCTTCATTTCGGCCAAGAAGGACGAGCCGCAATGGATGCTGGACTGGCGACTTGAGGCGTTTCGCCGCTGGCAAACCATGGAAGAGCCTTCGTGGGCAATGGTCCGCTATCCGCCGATCGACTATCAGGACGCGACCTACTACGCCGCGCCAAAGAACGCCGCCAAGTACAAGAGTCTCGATGAGGTCGACCCGGAAATCCTTGAGACCTACAAGAAGCTCGGCATTCCGCTCCGCGAGCAGGAAACGCTGCTGGGGGTTGCGGGCGCGCCGCGCATTGCGGTGGATGCGGTGTTCGATAGCGTCTCGGTCCTGACGACGTTCAAGAAGGAGCTGGCGCAGGCGGGCGTGATTTTCTGCTCGATTTCCGAAGCGGTGCGTGAGCACCCGGATCTCGTGAAAAAGTATCTGGGCTCGGTGGTGCCGACGACAGACAATTTCTTCGCGACGCTCAACAGCGCGGTGTTCTCCGATGGCTCCTTTGTCTACGTGCCGCAGGGTGTGCGTTGTCCCATGGAGTTGTCGACCTACTTCCGGATGAACGCTCAGGGTTCCGGCCAATTCGAACGCACGCTCATCATCGTCGACAAGGGAGGCCATGTTTCCTACCTTGAAGGCTGCACCGCGCCGATGCGTGAAGAGAACCAGCTGCATGCGGCCGTGGTGGAACTCGTGGCGCTCGAAGACGCCGAGATCAAGTATTCGACCGTCCAGAACTGGTGGCCCGGAGACGTTGACGGCAAAGGCGGCGTCTACAATTTCGTCACCAAGCGCGGGGACTGCCGCGGCGCGCGCTCCAGGATTTCCTGGACGCAAGTGGAGACGGGCTCCGCGATTACCTGGAAATACCCCAGTTGCATCCTGCGCGGCGACGACTCCAGCGGCGAGTTCTATTCCATCGCCATCACCAATGGTCGCCAGCAAGCCGATACCGGTTCCAAGATGATTCACCTCGGGCGCAACACGAAGTCCCGGATCATCTCGAAGGGCATTTCCGCCGGGCGCGCGCAGAACACCTATCGCGGGCTCGTCTCGATCCATGGCAAGGCCGCCAACGCGCGCAACTTCACCCAGTGCGATTCGCTGCTCATCGGCGACAAGTGTGGGGCCCACACCATCCCTTACGTCGAGGCGCGCAATGTGAGCGCCAAGCTGGAACACGAGGCGACGACGACGAAGCTGTCGGAGGACCAGCTCTTCTACATGCGCCAGCGCGGAATACCGGAAGAGGAAGCGGTGGCGCTTCTGGTGAATGGCTTCGTGCGGGAGGTCCTGCAGCAGTTGCCGATGGAGTTCGCGGTGGAAGCGCAGAAACTCGTCGCAGTGAGCCTTGAGGGGAGCGTGGGCTAGTGCTGTCCGTATCTGATCTTCACGTATCCGTCGGAGCCGCCGAGATTCTCAAGGGCCTGACGCTGAGTGTGCCGGCCGGCGAGGTCCATGCGATCATGGGCCCGAACGGAGCCGGCAAGTCCACGCTGTCCTACGCCCTGACGGGGCGGGAGGGATACGAGGCGACGCAAGGCGCCGTCACGCTCGAAGGCAGGGACCTCCTGGCGATGACGCCGGAGGAACGCGCCGCCGCCGGCCTTTTCCTGTCTTTCCAGTATCCGCTCGAGATTCCGGGCGTGCCCACGATGACGTTCCTGAAGGCGGCGCTCAATGCGCAGGCCAAGGCGCGCGGTGAACCGGAACTGGGCGCCACGGAAATCCTGAAGCGCGTGCGCGCGCGGGCCGGCGAATTGCGCATCAGCGCGGAAATGCTCAAGCGCCCGCTCAACGTCGGTTTCTCCGGCGGCGAGAAGAAACGCATGGAAATTCTGCAGATGATGGTGCTGGAGCCGCGCTTCGCGATCCTCGACGAAACCGACTCCGGTCTGGATATCGATGCCTTGCGCATCGTGGCGGACGGCGTCAATGCACTGCGCGCGCCGGATCGCGCAATGCTGGTCATCACCCACTATCAACGCCTGCTCGACTACATTCGCCCCGACAAGGTGCACGTCCTCGTGAGCGGACGCATCGTTGATACCGGCGGTCCGGAACTCGCTCTCAGGCTGGAAAAGGAGGGGTACGACAAGTACCTCGCCGCGGCTTGAAGATGTCGTCCGCCACCGTTCTGCCGACGCGGCGCGTCGAGGCCTGGAAATACTCCGATCTTTCGGCTGCCCTGAGCAATGTTGTCCTGCCGACCGTACGCGAAGGCGTCGACATAATCGAGGGGCTTTCGGGCGGCGCTAAGTCGATGACCGTCCCGCCGGGAGCGCAGGCGACCGAGATTGATCGCTATGGAGATGCTGCTCTGGACGCCAGGGCGTTCTCTGCAGACGTCGGCCAGGGCGCCATGTTGACACGGATCGTCATCCAGGCGCGATCCGGCGGCGTCCCGTTGTCGACCGTTCGCGTACGGCTTGCGGCGGGCGCAACATACAGGCAGTTCGTTCTCGCCGAAGGCGCACGGCTCGCGCGTATCGAGACCCATGTCTCCGTAGAGGGCGAGGGCGCGACGGTCGAACTGAACGGCGTCTACATGGTCGGTCGCGGACTGCATGCCGATCTGACGAGCACAATTCACCACGCGTGCGCCGGCGGCGTCACCCGCCAACTCGTGAAAGGTGTGGCGCGGGCGGGCGGGCGCGGCGTGTTCCAGGGCAGGATATTGGTCGCGCCGTACGCCCAGAAGACCGATGCTCGGCAGAACCATCACGCACTTCTGCTTGAGGATGGCGCTGAGGTGTTCGCGAAGCCCGAGCTCGAAATCCATGCTGACGACGTGCAGTGCGCGCATGGCAACACCGTTGGCGGCCTGGACGCTGAAGCGCTCTTCTACATCCGGCAGCGCGGCGTCCCTGAAAGCGAGGCGCGCGCGCTCCTTGTGGAAGCGTTTCTCGGCGAGGCCATCAGCGACGGCTTGCCCGAAGACCTGCAGCGCGAAATCCTTGATCGCATCCGCGCATGGCTTGGGGCGACGTCATGAGCTTTGATGTCCACGCGGTGCGCGAGCAGTTTCCGATTCTCTCTCGCAAGGTTCACGGAAGGCCGCTGGTCTACCTCGACAACGCGGCATCCGCGCAGAAGCCGGACGCCGTGATCGACGCCATGGCAGGCGCGATGCGCCATTCCTATGCAAACGTCCATCGCGGGCTGCACGCGCTGGCGAACGAGGCGACCGAGGCATTCGAGGCGGCCCGCTCGACCGTGGCGCGCTTCATCAATGCGCCTTCGCCAGAGACGATCGTATTCACCAGAGGCGCGACGGCGGCGATCAACATTGTTGCAGCGGGCCTTGATGTCCGTGCGGGCGACGAGATCGTTCTGTCGGTGATGGAGCACCATTCCAACATCGTACCGTGGCACTTCCTTCGCGAGCGCAAGGGCGCCGTGCTGAAGTGGCTCGACGTGGGTGACGATGGCGAAATTGACCTTGACGCGCTCGATGCGCTGATCGGACCGCGCACCTGCATGCTTGCGCTGACGCACATGTCCAATGTGCTCGGCGTCAGGACACGGGGCGCGGAAGCCGTCAGGATCGCGCATGCGAAAGGGGTCCCTGTTCTGCTGGACGGCTGTCAGGCCGTCGTTCACGGGACGGTGGACGTACAGGCGCTGGAAGCGGACTTCTACGCCTTCTCGTCGCACAAGCTTTATGGCCCCACGGGGATCGGCGTCCTCTACGGCAAACCCGAACGCCTTGCTGCGCTGGCGCCGTTCGAGGGCGGCGGAGAAATGATCGAGACGGTGACGCGGGATCGGGTCACCTACAATGCGCCGCCTCATCGTTTCGAGGCCGGCACGCCGCCGATCATCGAGGCAGTTGGCCTGAGGGCCGCGATCGACTGGCTGGCTTCGCAGGATGGAGCCGCTATCGCCGCGCACGAACACGGCCTGCGTGACCGCCTGGTCGCGGGGCTGCGCAATCTCAACTGGATCACGCTCTACGGTGATGCGCCTGACACGGGGGCGATCGTGGCCTTCAACATGGAGGGCGCACACCCACATGATGTGGCGCAGATTGTGGATCGACATGGCGTCGCCATCCGCGCGGGGCACCATTGTGCGCAGCCCTTGATGACGCGCCTGGGCGTGAGCGCAACGGCGCGCGCGAGCCTCGCACTCTACAATACCGCTGAAGACGTAGATGTATTCCTCGATGCGCTGGTGAAAGCGCGCAAGATGCTGGCCTGAGACATGACGATGACCGAGACAGAGACTACTCTTCCGAAGGCGGAACTGGACCGCCTCACGGATGAGCTCATCGCCCAGTTCAAGACCGTGTTCGATCCCGAGATACCGGTCGACGTCTACGAGCTGGGCCTCATCTACAAGGTCGATGTCGACGACAACCGACATGTGGACATCGAGATGACGCTGACTGCGCCAGGTTGTCCGGTCGCCGGCGAAATGCCGGGCTGGGTCGAGGAAGCCGCGCTCCGCGTCGAGGGCGTGACATCCGCGAAGGTGAATCTGGTTTTCGATCCGCCATGGACGCCTGCGCGAATGAGCGACGAGGCGAAACTTGAACTGAACATGCTGTGAGAGGCTCGTGATGGCGCGCGCAAGACCGAAAGTCGTAACCTTGACGGACGCCGCCGCGGAGCGCGTGAAGGCGATCATGTCTGCGTCACAGAAGCCCTACCTTCGCGTCGGCGTGAAGAACGGCGGCTGCGCCGGGATGGAGTACGTCATGGAGTACGCCGATGCGCCGGAGCCGCTCGACGAGATCGTCGAGGACAAGGACGTGAAGATACTCATCAAGGCGAACGCGGTCCTGTTCCTGATCGGCTCGACGCTTGACCATGAGACGACGAAACTCGCGTCAAAGTTTGTCTTCCGTAACCCGAACCAGACGGATGCGTGCGGCTGCGGTGAAAGCGTAACCATCACACCGGCGAAGCAAGACGCATGACGGAGCCGCGCAGTGGCTGCTGATCCGAACGGAACGCATGCGTTCATCATCGATCTGCTGGCCGGCTGCGGCCGGTGACGATCAAGCGGATGTTCGGCGGCGCCGGCGTCTCGCCCCAATAGTGCGGGCCGACTCCAAGCGCGATCAGGCTTCCTCCGGACCAGGCTGGGCCAGGATATCGCCCCGAAGCGATTGCGATCCCGTCAGGCGCCCGTGAATTTCGCCGGGCGCTTCTGCGCGAAGGCCGTGACACCCTCGACGAAGTCGCTCGTGCGTCCGGCCTCGCGCTGGGTCATGCGCTCCAGGTGGAGCTGGGCCTTCCAGTCGTTGTCGAGCGACGCCCATGCGATACGGCGAATCATGGCGATGGACGCAGGGCCGTTGGCGAGTTCCCTGGCGAGCGCTTTCGCGGTCGGCAGAAGGTCGGCGTCAGGCACGCAGCGATTGACCATACCCCAGTCGAGGGCGGTCTTCGCCGGCACCTTTTCACCGAGAAGCATCATCTCCATTGCGCGCGCGCGGCCGATCATGCGTGGCAGCAGGTAGGTGGAGCCGCCATCCGGGACGAGGCCGATGCGACGAAAGGCCTGAAGGAAGTAGGCGCTTTCGCCGGCGACGATCAGATCGCCCATAAGCGCAAACGAACAACCGACCCCGGCGGCCGCGCCGTTGACGGCCGTCACGAAGGGAATGGGCAGATCCCGCAGCATCGTTACAAGCGGGTTGTAGGTGCTCTCCAGCGCGGCGCCTGCGTCGAGAGGCTCGTCGGTCTTGCGGCTGAGAGGGCCGCCGCCGGAAAGATTGGCGCCTGAGCAAAAGCCTCGCCCTTCGCCGGTCAGGACGGCGGCCCGCGCTTCATCCGCAGCCTTCTTGAACGCCGTTGTGAGTTCTACGGCCATGTCGACGCCGGCAGCGTTCATGGTCGCGGGGTCGGCCATTGTGACGACGGCGACGCCATCTTCGAGCGCATAACGAACCAGTGTCATGGCAGTCTCCCTGTTCAAAGGGAGACTAAGGCGTCCCGCGCCGGGGGCCTAGTGGTCACGCCGCGTCAAGCGCGGCCTGGTCGGCCTCGGTGGTCACACGATTGCGGCCAGTCCTCTTGGACACGTAGAGGCAAGCGTCGGACCGTTCGATGAGCGACGTCGGCGTCTCATCAATGCGCGCCTGCGCGATACCCGTGGACACCGTGATGCGGCCGAGGTCCTCGCCCGTAGATTTACGGACCAGCGTCTTGGACTCGATCATCTGACGGATGCGTTCGGCCAGCGCCCGGGCGGGGCCAAGCGCCATGCGGGGCATGACAAGCGCGAATTCCTCACCGCCGTATCTGGCGGCCAGACCTCCGGGCGGCGCAAAGCGCTGCAGGGTCGTCGCGACGAAACGGATGATCTGGTCGCCAGTCTGATGACCCCAGGTATCGTTGAAGCGCTTGAAGTGATCGATATCGCACAGCAGCAAGCACAACGGCGTGCGCTCGACGGTCGACTCGCGCAGCCTGGACCGCAGCGTCTCGTCGAACAACTTCCGGTTGGCGAGGCCGGTCAGGCCGTCCGTCATGGCCTCCGCGCGCACCTGACGGAGCGTGCGTCGCATGCCGTCCATCTCGGCGCTTGATTTCTGGAGCTGCGCCGTCAACTCGCGGTTCTGCTCGGACATTTTCACGGTCGCGTTCGCTATCCCCGAGATGACCTCACGCAGCACATCGGCGCCAACGTCGTGTTCCAGTCGCTTCGCAGCCGAATCCAGTTCGGCGCCATAGTCTGATGCGTGCTCGCCGGCCGAACTGATGGTGGCGATGACTCCATTGAGCTCCCTGGCGATGCGCTCGCCGGTCTCGACCATCTGGGCGGTCAAACGGGCGTTCGAGAAATACTTGTCGTGGAGTTGCCGGTTCGCCTCGTCGGTGAATACCTCGCCCTTGCCGATCCGCGAATCGATTTCCTGGCGGAGTTCGGAGAGGGCCCCGAGCCGGTATGCGAGCCAGACCTCATAGTTCTGCGCTGAGGGTCTGACCTCATGTGCGCCCATGATGTTGATCGTGTCATGCCCAAGCGCCAGCGCCTCAGGTACTTTCAGACTCGACAGGCAGTTGGTCACGGCGATGGGTCCTACCGGACTATTGATGCTGGGCGCACTGTAGGCTGGAGTTGGTGCATGAGAGGTAAACAACGTAGGCCAAATGCCCTAGCGGGAGGGGCCTGATCCGTTTGCAGTCCGCCGCCTGACCGGCCTAAACGTGGTGGGCCCAAAACTTGGTGGGCAAGGGCTGAGTTTCTGTCCAGGAGGGTGTCCGATGAACGCAATGACCAGTGTGACCGGCGAAGACGCCAAGCGGCGCATGACCGATGTACTGGCGCGCCAGAAGGCCGCTCATGTCCGTGAGGGAGCGCCGACACTGGCTACGCGGATCGACCGGCTCAACCGCTGCATCGCGCTTCTGGTCGATCACGGCGAGGAATTCGTCGAGACGCTCAACGCAGACTTCGGCGCCCGGTCGAAGGACGCCAGTCGCCTCACCGACATCGCCAGCTCGATTGGCCCGCTGAAGTTCGCACGGGACAATCTCGCCAAGTGGATGCGGCCCGACAGGCGCAAGGTGGAGGCGCCCCTCAATCTGCTCGGCGCGAAGGCGGAGGTGCGCTTCCAGCCGAAGGGCGTGATCGGCGTGATCAGTCCATGGAATTTCCCGGTCAATCTCACCTTCGCGCCGCTGGCGGGCGTTCTTGCAGCGGGCAACCGCGCGATGATCAAGCCCAGCGAACTCACGCCCGCCACATCCGACGCCATGGCGCGCCTGTTCGATCTCTACTTCGACGAGGAAGAGATCGCTGTGATCGTGGGCGGGCCGGATGTGGGCGGCGCCTTCGCCGGTTTGGCGTTCGACCACCTCGTGTTCACCGGCGGCACCTCGATCGCCTATCACGTCATGCGCGCGGCTGCCGAAAACCTCACGCCGCTGACGCTCGAACTGGGCGGCAAAAGCCCGGTGTTTGTCAGCAAGTCCGCCGACATGGCGAAATCCGCAGCGCGCATCATGGCGGGAAAGACCTTGAATGCGGGGCAGATATGTCTCGCCCCCGACTATGTCATGGTGGCCGAGGAGCAACGCGACGCGTTTGTCCAGGCGGCGACCGGCGCGGTGAGCAAGATGTTCCCGACCATCAAGGACAACCCGGACTACACGGCGATCATCAACCAGCGGCACTACGATCGCATCCGCGGGCTGGTGGCTGACGCCAGGGCCAAGGGGGCCACGGTTGTCGAGATCAATCCCGCCAACGAGGACTTCAGCCAGCAGGAGCACCGCCGCATTCCGCCCACGCTCGTGCTCGACGCCACCGACGACATGAAGATCATGCAGGACGAGATCTTCGGCCCGGTGATGCCGGTGAAAACCTACAAGGCCATGGATGACGCGGTTGCGTATGTGAACGCCCATCCGCGTCCGCTGGGTCTTTACTTCTTCGGCGACGATGAGGCGGAGCAGGAGAAGGTGCTCAACAGCACCACGTCAGGCGGCGTGACGATCAATGACGTGATCTTTCACGTGGCGCAGGAAGACCTGCCGTTCGGCGGCGTCGGGCCTGCGGGCATGGGCGCCTACCACGGTCGCGACGGGTTCTACGAATTCTCGCACAAGAAGGCGATCTACAAGCAGATCAAGAGCGAGGTCGTCGCCATGATGCGGCCGCCCTACGGCGCGGCGTTCCGCAAGCAGGTCGCGGCGCGCACGAAAAAGTAGGTCAGCTTTCCGTGGGCTCGCGGCGCGGCGCGCTGCGGGTCAGGAAGGCGGGCATCGCGTCGCCAAAGCCGAGCACCGGCGCGCGCTCACCCCGGTCGCCGCGATCCTCGCGCTCACGATTGTCGCGTTCTCTGGGCTCTCTGGCGCGCGGCTCACGCGGCTCACGCGGGCGACGTTCCTCGCGGGGCTCGCGCGCCTCACGGGGCTGGCGTTCCTCGCGCGGCTCGTTCGCTTCGGCGGGCTCGCGCGCGGGGCGCTCCTCCCGCGGCGGACGGTCTTCACGCGGCGCGCGCTCGGCGCGCGGGCGGCGTTCCCTGCGAGCGGGTTGCTCAACCGGGGCGGCGGCAGCTACCGCCTCGCCGTCGTCGGTTTGCTCGACCGGCTCGGTCGACGCCATCGGACGCTCCGGATCGCGCTTGCGGAACCGGTCTTTCCGCGAACTCCGTTCGCGGCGAAGTTCCTCCGCGCGGCGGCCACGACCACCGGTGTCGCCGGAATCCCCGAGGCGTTCGGTCGGAACGCCTTCAATGGTCACGGTTTCAATTTTCTGGCCGATGAGTTTCTCGATCGGCCCGATCGTGCGACCGTCTTCGGGCCCCACGAGGGTATAGGCCTCGCCCGATCGCCCGGCCCGGCCCGTGCGGCCGATGCGGTGGATGTAGTCTTCGGCGTGACGCGGCGGCTCGAAGTTGAACACGTGGCCGACGTCGGGAATGTCGAGGCCGCGGGCGGCGACGTCCGACGCCACCAGCAGCTTGAGATCGCCGGCGCGGAACCGGTCGAGCGTCTTGGTGCGGAGCGACTGGTCGAGATCGCCATGGATCGGCGCCGCGTCGAAGCCGTGACGCGCAAGCGACTTGGCGACCACATCCACGTCCGTCTTGCGGTTGCAGAAGATGATGCCGTTCTTGATTGGCAGGGACTGCAGCACCGCGCGCAACGCAGCGCGTCTTGTGCGCGGATCGCCGCTCGGGATTGGCACGATGCGCGCGTTGATTGTCGAGGCCATCGAGGCAGGTCGCGAGACTTCCACCTTCACCGCGCTCGACAGGAACTGGTCCGTCAGGCGCTGGATTTCGGGCGGCATGGTCGCGGAGAAGAACAGCGTCTGGCGCGTGAACGGCGTCATCTTGAAGATGCGCTCGATGTCAGGAATGAAGCCCATGTCGAGCATGCGGTCGGCTTCGTCGACCACCATCACCTGCACGCCATTGAGCAGCAGCTTGCCGCGTTCAAAGTGGTCGAGCAGGCGGCCCGGCGTTGCGATGAGCACATCGACGCCCTGGGTCAGCAACGCATCCTGGTCGCCGAACGAGACGCCGCCGATCAGCAGCGCCATCTTCAGCTGGTGGTACTTGCCGTACTTGTTGAAGTTCTCGGCGACCTGCGCTGCGAGTTCGCGCGTCGGTTCGAGGATCAGCGTGCGCGGCATCCGCGCCTTGGCCCGGCCGCGCGAGAGGATCTCGATCATCGGCAGGGTGAACGAGGCCGTCTTGCCGGTGCCCGTCTGGGCGATGCCGAGCACGTCGCGGCCGGCGAGGACGTGAGGGATCGCCTGCGCCTGGATCGGGGTTGGCACAGTGTAGCCGGACTCTTCGACCGCACGGAGGAGATCGGGGCTGAGGCCCATATCCGCGAACGTGATGTTCGAGGTCGTTGGGGCGTCGGAGGACGCCGGTGTATCAGTCATGAAGGTTTCCAAATGGGCGCTGTGCGCCTGAGAGGCAGTGGCGCACAACGCCAAAGGGGACGCGGCCCTGCAGGCCCGTCACACTCAACGTAGATGCGGTCGAAGGCCTCCAAAGTCAATCCGGAGGCGCAACAAGTCTTCATCAGACGTCGATTTCTTCCACGAAACGGGCGTTCTGCTGGATGTAGTTGAACCGGAGTTCCGGCTTTCGCCCCATCAGGGTTTCCACCAGATCCTCGAACTCGGGCGCATCCTCGGCGTCCAGGACCACCCGCGCGAGCGTGCGGGTCTTGGGGTCCATCGTGGTTTCCTTCAGCTGCGCCGGCATCATCTCGCCGAGGCCCTTGAAGCGTCCGATGTCGACCTTCTTGTTGGCGAAGGTCGTGCGCATCAGCTCATCCTTGTGGGCGTCGTCGCGGGCGTAGACATGCGCCTTGCCGGTCGAGATACGGAACAGCGGCGGCAGCGCCAAGTAGAGCCGGCCGGAGCGGATCAGGCCCGGCATGGAGCGGTGGAAGAACGTGATCAGCAGGGACGCGATGTGTGCGCCGTCCACGTCGGCGTCGGTCATGATGATCACGCGCTCGTAGCGCAGGTCGTCGAGCTTGAACTTGCCGTTCACGCCGCAGCCGAGCGCCAGCGTCAGATCCGCCAGTTCGAGGTTGGCCGAAGCCTTCTCGCCGCCGGCGCTGGCGACGTTGAGGATCTTGCCGCGCAGCGGCAGGATCGCCTGGTTGTTGCGGTTGCGCGCCTGTTTTGCGGAGCCGCCGGCGCTGTCGCCTTCGACGATGAAGATTTCGGTGTCGGTGGAATCGCCGCGCGCGCAGTCGGCGAGCTTGCCGGGCAACCGCAGCCGCCGTGTCGCGGATTGCCGCGCGACTTCCTTTTCCTTGCGCCGCTTGAGGCGCTCTTCGGCCTGACCGATCACCCATTCAAGCAGCCGGTCAGCCTCCTTCGGAGCGGCGGTGAGCCAGTGCTCGAAAGGGTCGCGCACGGCCTGTTCGACGATCTTGGCCGCTTCCGTCGTGACGAGGCGGCCTTTGGTCTGTCCCTCGAACTGCGGATCATGGATGAAGACCGACACGAGCGCGGCGCTCGTGTTCATCACGTCGTCCTGCGTGATGAGGTCGGCCTTCTTTTCCTTCTTGAGTTCGGCGTAGGCGCGCAGACCCTTCGTGAGCGCCGCGCGCAGGCCATTCTCGTGCGCGCCGCCGTCGGCGGTGGGAATGGTGTTGCAGTAGGATCGCAACATGCCATCCGCTTCGCCGAAGCCGTCCTCGACCCAGGCGACCGCCCATTCGACCTTGCCGTGGCCGATGTCCTTCACCGTCCGCCCGAAGAACGGCTCATTGGTGACGACACGCTTGTCCTTGATGATCTCGGTCAGAAAATCCTTGATCCCGTTCGGGAACTTCAGGACGGCCTCGGCCGGCGTCGCGTCGCCGTCGCGCAGACGTTCGGGCGCGCACTTCCAGCGGATTTCCACGCCGCGTTGCAGGTAGGCTTTCGATCGCGCCATCTGGAAGAGACGCGCCGGCTTGAACGCGGCGTTGGCGCCGAAGATGTCCGGGTCGGGATGGAAACGAACGGTGGTGCCGCGGCGGTTATGAGCCGTGCCGATCTCTTTGAGCGCGCCTTGCGGCAGCCCGCGAGAATAGCTCTGCGCGAAGAGGCGGCGATCGCGCGCGACTTCCACGTACAGGGTATCGGAAAGCGCGTTCACCACCGACACGCCGACGCCGTGCAGGCCGCCGGACGTCTGATACGCCTTGTCAGAAAACTTGCCGCCCGCGTGCAGCGTCGTGAGAATCACTTCGAGCGCAGATTTCTTTGGAAATTTCGGGTGTGGATCGACGGGAATGCCGCGCCCGTTGTCGGTCACCGACAGCGAGCCGTCGGCCATCAGTTCGACCTCGATGCGGTCCGCGTGGCCCGCGACGGCTTCATCCATCGAGTTGTCGAGCACTTCGGCGAACAGGTGATGGAGCGCGCGCTCGTCGGTCCCGCCGACATACATCCCCGGTCGCCGCCGTACGGGCTCAAGCCCTTCAAGGACCTCGATGTCCTTGGCCGAATAGGCGTTCGGGGCGAATTCCAAGGCGTTCTGCCTCACAGCGTTCGATTTCGACATGGGAGGGCCCTTTGGCACGAGTCCGGGGACTGCGCCATGGTTCGGTGTGCCAACCGTTAACGCCGCGCACAGGCTTGCGGCGGGGGAGGGCGCTCGCGTGGCGGGATTGGGGCATTGCGTGATCTTGACGCAACAGCGGCAGCCGGCGGCCCGACATGACTGCACGGTCACGCCGGCCGCCGCCGCTGCAGTCCATGGAGGGCGCACATCCGCCCAATAAAGGGCGGAGCGCTTCAAGGAGCACCACCATGAAAGCCATTGCAGTTCTCGCAGCCCTGGCGGCCGTCGTCGGCGTCGCCGCGCCGGCAAGCGCGCAGGATACTGGCGTGTACGCCAATGCCGGCTACACGCACTTCGACGCCGACGACGTGACGCTGGGCGGCGTGACCGGGCGGCTCGGGTACAAGTTCAACCCGAACTTCGCTGTGGAAGGAGAGGCCTCGATCGGGGTCAAGGACGACAACGTGGGCGCCGTGGACGTCGAGCTCGACCACGCCGTGGGTGTTTTCGGCGTGGGCATCCTGCCGGTCACGCCGAACTTCGAAATCTTTGGCCGCGTCGGCTACGGACAGGTGAAGGCGTCGGCGTCGGTGCCGGGGTTCAATGTCGCCGCCGATGAGGACGGCTTCGCCTTCGGCGGCGGCGCCCAGTACATGCTCACCCCGAAATTCGGCGTGCGCGGCGACTACACGCGGCTTGAGGGGCAGGACGACGGCGTCGACACCGTCAGCGCCTCGGCGGTGGTGAAGTTCTGATCCGCGTGTGAAAAAGGCCGGAGCCGCATGGTGCGACTCCGGCCCTTTCATCTCCCCGCAGAGACACCCCATTTGGGGTCTTGGGCGTTTACGCCTTGAAGTACATGTCGAACTCGACCGGGTGCGGATGGGTCCGGTAGCGGTCGTTTTCTTCCCGTTTCAGGTCGAGATAGGCGTCGATGAAGTCGTCATCCATGACGCCGCCCTTCTTCAGGAAGTCGCGGTCGGCATCGAGCGAATTGATCGCCTCTTCGAGGCTGCCGCAGACCGTCGGCACTTCCTTCAGTTCTTCCGGCGGCAGGTCGTAGAGGTTCTTGTCGAGCGGCTCGCCGGGATGGATCTTCTTCTGGATGCCGTCGAGGCCGGCCATGAGCAGCGCTGTGTAGGTGAGGTACATGTTGCCGGCCGGATCGGGGAAGCGGACTTCCACGCGCTTGGCCTTGGCGCCGGTGCCGTGCGGAATGCGGCACGACGCCGAGCGGTTGCGCGCCGAATAGGCGAGAAGCACGGGAGCTTCATAGCCCGGCACCAGACGCTTGTACGAGTTCGTGGTCGAGTTCGCGAACGCGTTGATCGCCTTCGCGTGCTTGATGATGCCGCCGATGTAGAACAGGCAGGCTTCCGAGAGACCCGCGTAGCGATCACCCGCGAAGGTATTCTGTCCGCCCTTCCAGATCGACTGGTGCACGTGCATGCCCGAGCCGTTGTCCTTGTAGTAGGGCTTCGGCATGAACGTCGCGGTCTTGCCGTAGCTCTGCGCGACGTTGTGGATCACGTACTTGTAGAGGTTCATCGCGTCGGCCATGTGGACGAGCGTGTTGAACTTCAGGCCGAGTTCGTGCTGGGCAGGCGCGACTTCGTGGTGGTGCTTTTCCACCGCGAGGCCGATTTCCTTCATCACCGCCAGCATTTCGCCGCGCATGTCCTGCAGCGAGTCGATCGGCGGGACGGGGAAGTAGCCGCCCTTCGGGCCGGGGCGGTGGCCCATGTTGCCGGATTCGTAGACCTTGCCGGTGTTCATCGGCAGTTCGGTGGAATCGAAACTGTAGCCGGTGTTGTTCGGTTCGGTATTCCAGCGCACGTCGTCGAACACGAAGAATTCAGCCTCGGGGCCGAAATAGGCCGTGTCGCCGAAGCCGCCCGACTTCACGTAGGTCTCGGCCTTCTTCGAGATCGAACGCGGGTCGCGGTTGTAGGGCTGCAGCGTGCCCGGCTCGAGGATGTCGCAGAAAAGCGCCAGCGTCGTCTGCTGGAAGAAGGGATCGATGTGGGCGCCCGCCGTGTCGGGGCGCATCACCATGTCGCTCTCGTTGATCGCCTTCCAGCCTGCGATCGACGAGCCGTCGAACATCGTGCCTTCGGTGAAGTAGTTTTCTTCAAACATGTCCACGTCGAACGTGACGTGATGCATTTTCCCGCGCATGTCGTTGAAGCGGAGGTCGACGAATTCGACCTCCTTCTCCTTGATCAACTTCATCACGTCGCTAGTGGCAGACATCTTTCACCATCCTCCTCGGTACGGACTTCTCCGGTCCGCCCGTTCAAGTCTTCTACGAAATCACAAGTCTTCAGACCGCCTGCGAGCCGGTCTCGCCGGTGCGGATGCGGATGACATTCGAGACATCAAGGACAAAGATCTTGCCGTCGCCGATCTTGCCCGTCTTTGCGGCCTTCTGGATCGCTTCCAGCGCGCCGTCCAGCTGGGCGTCGTCCACGACAACCTCGATTTTCAGCTTCGGCAGGAAGTCGACCACGTATTCAGCGCCGCGGTAGAGTTCCGTGTGACCCTTCTGGCGACCGAAACCCTTGGCCTCCACGACGGTCATGCCCTGCAGGCCAATTTCCTGCAGCGCTTCCTTCACCTCATCGAGCTTGAAGGGTTTGATGATGGCTTCGATCTTCTTCATGGCTTGACGCCTTCCCTTGCAGCTCTTCGCGGAAGTTGCGGCCCGCGCGTCCGAAGACAGGCCAAAGGACAATCCGGAGCCCCCGTCAACAGGCTCCTTCGGCGCGCGCCGAGGCCATCCGGGCGGCGCCGTTTTCGCGGGCGCCGGCGCCCACAGTACGGGCGTCCCGCGGTGCGTCCTGCCGTTGCGGCGCCGATGGACAGCCGGCCTCGCATCGGGAAAGACCTTGGGGCTTCAAAGGGGCTCCCATGACTGACCCAAGAATGCCCGTCCTCATTGGCGGCGGCCAGGCGACATGGCGCAAAGCCGCGCCGCCCGGCCCCCGCGCCATGGTTCTCGAGGCCGTTTCGCGGGCGGCGGCCGACGCCGGGCTCGATCTGGCGGTGCTTGCCGGCGCCGACACGATCGGTCTCGTCGGCTTCACGATCGATGCGCCGGGGACGGCCGATCGTTTGAAGCCGCCACGCATGGCCAATCCGCCGGCGGCGCTGGCGGAGGATCTCGGGGCCAAGCCGCACACGGCGGTCTACAGCCACATGGGCGGAAACACGCCGCAGGCGCTGGTCAACTGGGCGAGCGAACGGATTGCATCCGGCGAGTCCGACCTCGTCGTCCTGGCCGGCGCGGAATTCCTCGGCAGCCTGATGAAGACGCTGGCGTCCGGCGGCGACACGAAGTTATTCACCGGCGGTCCCGACACAGATCCTGTCCGCTGGGGCGATGGGCGGGATGGGCAGTCGGCGCAGGAGTCCGCGCACGGACTCTCGCTGCCGGCGAACACCTATCCGCTTTTCGAGAACGCACTGCGCGCAAAACTCGGGCGCTCCATCGGTGAGCACCAGCGCAAGATGGGCGACCTGTTTTCGCGTTTCAGCGCCGTGGCGGCGGCCAACCCCTACGCCTGGTTTCCCACGGAGCGGTCCGCAGACGAAATCGCCAATGAAAGCCCTGAAAACCGGATGGTCGGTTTTCCCTACACGAAGTACCTCAACGCCATAATCCAGGTCGATCAGTCGGCGGCGGTGATCCTGGCGTCTGCGGCGAAGGCCGACGAACTCGGCGTGTCGCAGGACAAACGCGTCTATCTTCACGGCTGCGCAGACGTGGCCGAGCGGTGGAACCCGCTCGACCGTGTGAACTACTGGAGTTCGCCCGCCATCGGGCTCTGCGCCGAGAAGGCGTTCGCCATGGCCCGCAAGGCGCCGGCCGACATGGCGCTGTTCGACATCTATTCCTGCTTTCCGTCAGCTGTGCAGATCGCCTGCGCCGAGATCGGCATCGAGACCAGCGATAGGCGCCCGCTCACGGTGACGGGCGGTCTCCCCTATTTCGGGGGCCCCGGGAACAACTACTCGATGCACGCCATCGTTTCGATGAGGGAGGGGCTGCGGGCGAAGCCCGGCGCCTTCGGTCTCGTCACGGCGAACGGCTGGTTCCTGACCAAGCACGCCATGGGCGTGTACTCGACGGAACCCGTGCAAGGCGCCTGGGCGCGTGAGAATCCCAAGGGCTACCAGAAGCAGATCGACGCGTTGTCATCGCCCGAGATCGTGCGCGAGCCCTCCGGACCCGCGACAACTGAAACCTACACCGTGATCCACGGTCGCGATCGCCTGCGCATGGGCATCGTCATCGGCCGCGACGCCAACGGCCGCCGTTTCGTGGCCAACACGCCCGACGACGATGCGACGCTGCTCGACCTGGAGAGCCGCGAGGGCGTCGGGCGCCCCGGCATGGTGAGTTCAGCTGACGGCGGGATGAAGAACCTTTTCATTCCAGGCTGATCGGCCCAGAGGTTCGCAATCCAGAGGGTTCTCCATGCCGCTGCTCTATCTCGTCCGTCACGGCGAACCCGCCTCCGGGTGGGGCGGGCCCAATCCCGACCCGGGCCTCAGCCGCCTCGGCCAGGCGCAGGCCGGTCTTACGGCCGCGCGTCTTGCGGCGCTGAAAGTCGGCGCAGCCATCACATCGCCCCTGATGCGGTGCCGGGAAACCGCCGGCGCATTTGAAATGGAGGCGGCGGTCGTCGCCCGCGTCTCGGACGGCGTTCGCGAAGTGCCCACGCCCGAAGGGCTCGCGGACCGGCCGGCATGGCTCGCGGCGGCCATGCGCGGCGCCTGGAGCGACGACCATGGCCTCGCGCGCTTCCGGGATGGCGTCGTCGCGACGCTGCTCGCGCTGCCACATGACGCGGCGGTATTCTCGCATTTCGTCGCCATCAACGCTGCGGTGGCCGTCGCCACGGGGGTCGATGCCGTCGCGGTATTCAAGCCGGGCCACGCATCGGTGACGATCCTCGAAAATCGGGAGGGCGGCTTGCGGCTCGTCGAACTCGGCGCGGAATCACCCGCGATTGACGCACTGTGACCGCGGGGCGCGAGATCATCACGGTCGCGCAGATGCGCGCGATCGATGCGCGCGCCGCTGAACTCGGCGTGCCGACACGCGTGCTGATGGAAAACGCCGGGGCCGCCGCAGCAAGGGAAATACAGGCGCGATGGGCGCCGCGACCGACCGTCATCTTCTGCGGACCCGGCGCCAATGGCGGCGACGGCTTCGTCGTCGCGCGCAAGCTCGCTGAAGCCGGCTGGCCCGTGCGCGTGGGATTTCTCGGCGACCGGTCGGCGTTGAAGGGAGACGCCGCCGATGCCTCGTCGGCGTGGATGGGGTGGGTCGATCCCGCGTCCGCCGCGTTGGTCGAACCCGGGTCGCTGATCGTGGACGCCCTGTTCGGTGCGGGTCTCGCAAGGCCGCTCGATGCGACGGCGAGCGAGATCGCCCGCGCCTGTCGCGGCTCCGATACGGTCGCCATCGATCTTCCAAGCGGCGTTCCCGGCGATGGGGCGCCGCCCGAAGGCGTCACCTTCCGCGCCGACGTGACCGTGACGTTCCTGCGTAAGAAATTTGCTCATGTCCTTGAGCCGTCGCGGTCGCTGTGCGGCGAAGTCGTCGTCGCCGATATAGGCGCGCCGCCAGAGGCCTTCGATCAGATCCGCGATGCGCCTGTCGAGAACGGCCCGCACCTGTGGACACTGCCGTGGCCGCACGCGGAGATGCACAAGCACGCGCGCGGTCATGCGATGGTCGTGAGCGGCGAAGCCGGGCGCACCGGCGCAGCGCGTCTCGCAGCGCGGGCGGCGCTGCGCGTCGGAGCCGGCCTCGTAACGCTGGTTTCGCCGGTCGCGGCGATGCCTGAAAATGCGGCCCAGCTCACGGCCATCATGCTTGCGCCCGCAAAGGGCGTCGAACAGGTGCGCGACATCACGGCAGCCGCGTCAGCGACAGTGGTCGGACCGGCCGCAGGGCTCACCCCGCGGACGCGTGACACGGTGCTTGCGCTGGCCGCCGACGGAAAGCCGGTCGTGCTGGATGCAGACGCGCTCACGGTTTTCGCGAAGGAGCCGGAGACGTTGTTCGAGGCGCTGCACGACAACTGCGTGGCGACGCCGCATGTGGGCGAGTTCGCGCGCCTGTTTCCCGATCTCGCCGACGGCGAGGCCCTGAAGATCGAGCGCACGCGAACAGCGGCGCAGCGCGCAGGTTGTGTTGTGCTCCTCAAGGGGCCCGACACCGTGATCGCCGCGCCGGACGGGCGCGTGGCGGTGAACACGGCCGGCACGCCCTTTCTCGCAACCGCCGGATCCGGCGACGTGCTCGCGGGGTTGATCGGCGGACTTGTGTCGCAGGGCATGACGTCGTTCGAGGCGGCGTGCGCCGGGGCCTGGCTGCACGGCCGTCTGGGCGAGCGGCTGGGCGCCGGGCTCATCGCCGAGGACATGCCGGAAGCGCTGCCGGCTCTGCTCGACGACCTCGCGCCCGCGCACCTGAAGCGTCGTTGAGTGAGAATGGTGCCCGCCGCCGGACTCGAACCGGCACACCTTGCGGCGTCAGAACCTAAATCTGGTGCGTCTACCAGTTTCGCCAGACGGGCCCGCGCCGACATCTAGATCGCCTCCGCAGCCGCCACAACCGTCGGCCCCCGGGTGCGTCCGAAGGGCTGCCGGCGAAGACAGTGTCGGTTTACAGGCGCAGGAGCGGGGTGCATAAGCGCCCGCTTAATATTTCGGCGAGGCGCAGCGTTTGCTGTCGCGCTTGCCGGCGCCCCGTACCCTCCGAAGGACCTTGTTCACCATGCAGTTCACCGAGACCCATTCCGAAGGCTTGCAGCGGGTCTTCAAGATCGTCGTACCGGCTGCCGAACTCCAGCAGCGCCTTGACGCCAAGATCGAGGAAGTGCGTCCGCGCATGCGCATCAACGGGTTCCGCCCCGGCAAGGTGCCCGCGAGCCACGTCCGCAAGCTCTATGGCCCCTCGATGCTGCAGGAGATCATCAACGGGGAAGTGGACGCCGCGACCAAGAAAGCGCTTCAGGACGGGGCGCTCCGGGTGGCGTCGCAGCCCGACCTGCAGCTCGAATCCGACATGGAAAAGGTGTTCGCCGGGCAGGCGGATTTCGCCTTCAACCTGAACGTGGAACTGATCCCGGAGTTCGAGCCGGTCGATCCCGCCACCATCTCGATGGAGCGTCTGGTCGCGCCGGTGGCGGACTCGCAGGTCGACGAGGCGCTCGAACAGATCGCCAAGGCGAACCGGACATTCGAGGAAAAGGACGCCGCTGCCGAAGACGGCGACGCGCTGACGATCGACTTCCTCGGCAAGATTGACGGCGTGGCATTCGAAGGCGGTCAGGCGGAAAAGGCCTCCGTCGTCATCGGCTCCAACCAGTTCATCCCCGGCTTCGAGGACGGCTTGAAGGGCCTCAAGAAGGGCGACGAGAAGGTCATTTCGGTCAAATTCCCGGAGGCCTACGCCGCCGAAAACCTCAAGGGGAAGGACGCGACCTTCGACATCGTGGTTCATGAAGTACGTGCGCCGAAGGAGACCGTCATTGACGACGAGCTCGCCAAGAAGCTGGGCATGGAGAGCATCGACGCGGTGAAGACGGCCCTGCGCGGCCGCATCGAGTCCGAGCACACCGCCCAGTCCCGCACCCGGGCCAAGCGCGCGCTGTTCGACCAGCTCGAGGCTGCGCACGAGTTCCCGCTGCCGCCGGCCATGGTGGAGCAGGAGTTCCAGCAGATCTGGCGTCAGATCGAGGCCGACAAGGCGGCGGGCTCGCTGGATTCCTCCGACGTGGGCAAATCCGACGACGAACTGAGGGCCGAATACCGCAAGATCGCCGAGCGCCGGGTGAAGCTGGGGCTGGTGCTGGCCGAGATCGGCCGCCGCAGCAGCATCGACGTGACCAATGAAGAAGTGTCGCAGGCGGTCATGCAGCAGGCCCGCCAGTACCCCGGTCAGGAACGGCAAATTTTTGAAATCTATCAGAAAAACCCGCAGCTGCTCGCCCAGCTCCGGGCGCCGATCTTCGAGGAAAAAACCGTCGACTACATCCTCGAACTGGCCAAGGTGTCCAACAAGACGGTGGACCGGGAAACGCTCTTCGCCGACCCCGAAGACTGACGGCGCGCCTACACAAGTCCCTGGCGCGGACCTTGCGGTCGGCCTCGGGCAGTCAAATATGCAAATAACGGCGGTTCCGAGTCGCGGGGCCGCCCAAGAAGCGTGCGAAGGACAGACATGCGCGATCCGATCGAACGGTACATGCAGCTCGTGCCCATGGTGGTGGAGCAGACGAGCCGGGGCGAGCGCGCCTTCGACATCTTCTCCCGACTGCTCAAGGAGCGGATCATCTTCGTGACCGGCCCGGTCGAGGACGGCATGGCGAGCCTTGTGACCGCCCAGCTCCTGTTTCTCGAATCCGAGAACCCGAAGCGCGAAATCGCCATGTATATCAACAGCCCCGGAGGCGTCGTGACGTCCGGGCTCGCGATCTACGACACCATGCAATACATCCGCAGCCCGGTCTCGACCGTGTGCACCGGGCAGGCGGCGTCGATGGGGTCGCTGCTGCTGGCGGCGGGCGAAAAGGGGCTCCGGATCTGCCTTCCTAACGCGCGTGTAATGGTTCACCAGCCGTCCGGCGGGTTCCGCGGGCAGGCCTCCGACATCGAGCGCCACGCCGAGGACATCATCGCCACCAAGAAGCGGCTGAACGAAATCTACGTGAAGCACACCGGCCAGCGGTACGAACTGGTCGAGAAAACGCTGGATCGCGACTACTTCATGACCGCCGAGGAGGCGCAGGCCTTCGGGATCGTCGACCGGGTCTACGAGAAGCGCGAGGCGGCCGAGGGGGCGGGCGGGCACTGAATCAGGGCCGCCTGCAGACCCAGGGAGTCGGTCGCTTGCGGCTCGCTTCTTGCTATGCTCGTATCCGCGAAGGCCGTGAAAGGGTTTCGTTCGGCAAGTTGGTGAACAGTTTTGTAAGGGATGGCGCGCCAGTCTGGGGGCGCATGCGGGTGATCGGGGTTGCTGGTCTTCGCCATCCGTACGGGTCCCGGAGCGCCATCACGGCGCGGTCGCGGCCCGTCAAGGAGCGCACATGAGCAAGAGCACAACCGGCGGTGACTCCAAGAACACCCTGTACTGCTCGTTCTGCGGCAAGAGCCAGCACGAGGTGCGCAAGCTTATCGCCGGGCCGACCGTGTTCATCTGCGATGAATGCGTCGAGCTGTGCATGGATATCATCCGGGAGGAGCACAAGACCTCGCTGGTGAAGTCCAAGGAGGGCGTGCCCAGCCCCCGCGAGATCAAGGAAGTCCTCGACGACTACGTGATTGGCCAGGAACACGCCAAGCGCGTGCTCTCGGTTGCGGTCCACAACCACTACAAGCGGCTGAACCACGCAGCGAAGAACAACGACGTCGAACTCGCGAAGTCCAATATCCTGCTGATGGGCCCGACGGGCTGCGGCAAGACGCTGCTCGCGCAGACGCTGGCGCGCATCATCGACGTGCCGTTCACGATGGCCGACGCCACGACGCTGACCGAAGCCGGATACGTCGGCGAAGACGTCGAGAACATCGTGCTGAAGCTGCTGCAGGCGGCCGACTACAACGTAGAGCGCGCGCAGCGGGGCATCGTCTACATCGACGAAATCGACAAGATCAGCCGCAAGTCGGACAATCCGTCGATCACGCGCGACGTGTCGGGCGAGGGCGTGCAGCAGGCGCTGCTGAAGATCATGGAAGGCACGGTTGCTTCCGTGCCGCCGCAGGGTGGCCGCAAGCATCCGCAGCAGGAATTCCTGCAGGTCGACACGACCAACATCCTGTTTATCTGCGGCGGCGCCTTCGCCGGCATCGACAAGATCATCCAGTCGCGCGGCAAGGGTTCGGCGATCGGTTTCGGCGCCACGGTGCGCGATCCCGAAGATCGCCGCACCGGCGAAGTGCTCCGCGCGGTGGAGCCGGACGATCTCCTCAAGTTCGGCCTCATCCCGGAATTCGTCGGCCGCCTGCCGGTCCTGGCGACGCTCGAAGACCTCGACGAACCGGCGCTGATGCAGATCCTCACCGAGCCGAAGAACGCGCTCGTGAAGCAGTACCAGCGCATGTTCGACATGGAGAATGTCCGTCTGACATTCCCGGACGATGCGCTGCGCGCGATCTCCCGCAAGGCGATCCTGCGCAAGACCGGCGCCCGGGGGCTGCGGTCCATCCTCGAATCGATCCTGCTCGACACCATGTTCGAACTGCCTGGCATGGTGGGTGTCCAGGAGGCCGTGGTCTCCGCGGACGTGGTCGAGGGCCGCGCCCAGCCGCTGCTGATCTACGCCGAAGGCGGCCGGAACGGGCAGCAGTCCGCAGGCTGACCTCGCGGCGGCCCGCGACCGGGCGCCCTGGCTCGTTCCGCTTGCAATTCCAGCCTTGAACGGCCGCCCGCCGAGCGCCAAATGGCGTGGGCGGCCATTCATCTGCGAATCCCCCTAATCGGAACGGGCGGGCCTCGGACGGGCCGCCGAGAGGAGTCTTTCCCATGGCGACCAAGCTGCTTCCGGTCCTGCCGCTGCGCGACATAGTCGTTTTTCCGCATATGGCGGCGCCGTTGTTCGTGGGTCGCGAGAAGTCGGTGCGAGCGCTCGAAGAGGTGATGCGCAACGACAAGCAGATCCTGCTTGCCGCGCAGATGGATGCGTCCGAGGACGACCCTGTCGCCGACCGCATCTACCGCATCGGCACCGTTGCGACCGTGGTGCAGCTTCTGAAGCTGCCCGACGGCACGGTGCGCGTGCTTGTGGAAGGCGGACACCGTGCGCGGATCGTGAAGTTCCAGGAAAACCCGGACTTCTTCCTGGCAGACGTGGAGGCCGTCGAGGACGAAGGCGCCGACACGCCGGAAGCGCGCGCGATGGCGCGCGCCGTCACGGAACAGTTCGAGCAGTTTTCCAAACTGTCGCGCAAGACGCCGGCGGAAGTCGTGCAGTCGATCGCCGGCATCGCCGATCCGAGCCGTCTTGCGGATTCCGTCGCCGCGCATCTCACCATCAAGATCGCCGACAAGCAGACCCTGCTTGAAACCGTCGCCACGACACAGCGGCTGGAGAAGATCCTCGCGCTCATCGAAGGCGAGCTGTCGGTGCTCCAGATGGACAAGCGCATCCGCAACCGCGTGAAGCGCCAGATGGAGAAGACGCAGCGCGAATACTATCTCAACGAGCAGATGAAGGCGATCCAGCGCGAGCTGGGCGAGACGGATGACGGCCGTGACGATCTCGCCGAGATCGAGGATCGCATCCGCAAGGCCAAGCTCTCGAAGGAGGCACTGACGAAGGCGGAGGCGGAGCTGAAGAAGCTGCGCCAGATGAGCCCGATGTCGGCGGAGTCCACCGTCGTACGGAACTATCTGGACTGGCTGCTGTCGCTGCCCTGGGGCAAGAAGAAGCCGGTCAAGAAGGACCTCAAGAAGGCCGAGGAAATCCTCGACGCCGATCACTACGGGCTCGAGAAGGTCAAGGAGCGCATCCTCGAATATCTCGCCGTGCAGGCGCGCACGACCAAGGTGAAGGGACCGATCCTGTGTCTCGTCGGCCCGCCCGGCGTCGGCAAGACCTCGCTCGGCAAGTCGATCGCACAGGCGACGGGACGCGATTTCGTGCGCCTCTCGCTTGGCGGCGTGCGCGACGAAGCGGAAATCCGCGGCCACCGCCGCACCTATATCGGCTCCATGCCGGGCCGCGTCATCCAGTCGATGAAGAAGGCCAAGAGCGCCAACCCACTCTTCCTCCTCGACGAGATCGACAAGCTCGGCGCCGACTATCGCGGCGATCCGTCAGCCGCGCTGCTGGAAGTGCTCGATCCCGAACAGAACGCGACGTTCAACGATCACTATCTCGAAGTTGACTACGATCTTTCGGACGTGCTGTTCATCACCACGGCCAATAGCCTGAACATGCCGCAGCCGTTGCTGGACCGGATGGAGATCATCCGCATCCCCGGCTACACCGAGGATGAGAAACTCGAGATCGCAAAGAAATACCTACTGCCCAAGCAGGTCGAGGCGAACGGCCTGAAGGCCGGGGAATTCTCCGCGACCGACGAGGCGATCCGCGACCTGATCCGCCGCTACACTCGTGAAGCGGGCGTGCGCAGCCTCGAACGCGAACTCGCCAATCTCTGCCGCAAGTCGGTGCGCGAGATCGAGCAGAAGAAAAAGAAAACCGTGAAGATCACGGCGGCCAGTCTCCCGGATTATGCGGGCGTGTGGAAATACCGCTTCGGCGAGACCGACCTTGAAGACCAGGTCGGCATGGTCACCGGCCTGGCATGGACGGAAGCGGGCGGCGACCTGCTGACGATCGAAGCGGTGTCGATGCCGGGGCGCGGGGCCATGACCGTAACCGGGAACCTGCGCGACGTGATGAAGGAATCCATCTCGGCGGCCAATTCGTTCGTGCGCTCGCGCGCTGTTCAGTACGGTATCAAGCCGCCGATCTTCCGCGCGCGCGACATCCACGTGCACGTGCCGGAAGGCGCGACACCGAAGGACGGGCCGTCCGCGGGCGTGGCGATGGTGACAGCGATCGTGTCGGTGCTCACGGGCATTCCTGTCCGTAAGGACATCGCGATGACTGGCGAGGTCACGCTGCGCGGGCGCGTGCTGCCGATCGGCGGCCTCAAGGAAAAACTCCTCGCAGCGCTGCGCGGCGGCGTGAAGACAGTGCTGATCCCCAGCGAAAACGAAAAGGATCTCGCCGATATTCCCGACAACGTGAAGTCCGGCCTCAAGATCATTCCCGTCAGCAGCGCGGAAGACGTGCTCAAGCATGCGCTGACGAAACAGCTGACGCCGATTGTCTGGACAGAGGAAGACGAACAGGCTGAAGACCGTCGCGGAAAGCTCGCCGCGAAAGCCGAAGGGGATGATCGCGACGACGCCAGACCGCATTAATCCACAGGTCTTATGCACCTGTGATTCGCATTACTTCATTGTAAGGGCCTTGTGCGCCAAAGGTTTTGACAAGCCTTCGCCTCGGCGCCCTTATCGTCGATCTCATAGCCAAAGGGGGCTCAAGGAAATGAACAAAGCGGAACTCATCACGGCCGTCGCCGAGCGCACCGGCGAGTCGAAGGCGAAGGCCGGAGAACTCGTGGACGCGGTCTTCGAAGTCGTCACCGACGCACTCACGAAGGGCGATGAAGTGAAGCTGCCGAGCTTCGGCGCCTTCGCTGTCGTGACGACGGCTGCGCGCAAGGCGCGTAATCCGCAGACGAACCAGGAAGTGATCGTGCCGGCCGGTCGGCGCGCACGGTTCAAGCCGGGCAAGGCGCTGAAGGAAGCGCTGGAAGCGGCCAAGGCCGGCGCCCGCGCCAGCGTCTAGGCGCAGGGCATCGAAGACAGGAACGGGCGACCGGGCAACCGGCCGCCCGTTTTGTTTTGCCCTGTTTTTGTTTGTCCGGTTTGCTGGCGCCGATGTCGCGGCGAGGCGGGGTTCCGTGTGCGGGCGATCATGTGTAGGAACTGCCTAGGAGGCTTCATGCTCGCTCGCATCTATCGCCCGGCCAAGACGGCCATGCAGTCCGGTCGCGCCAAGTCGCACGACTGGCTGCTTGAGTTTGAAGCGGGCGCCGTGGCGCCCGAGGCGCTCATGGGCTGGCAGAGCACCGCCGACACGAGCGGGCAGGTGCGTCTGGCCTTCGAGACGCGCGAGGAGGCGATCGATTTCGCCCGCCGCAACGCCATCCCGCATCAGGTCGTCGAGCCGAGAGAGCCGCGCCGGGTGCTGCGCGCCTACGCAGACAACTTCGCGTTCCGCCGCAAGGAGCCGTGGTCGCACTGACGCCGTGGGCATGGAGCCCTGTGGCCGGTCTGTGATAGCACGCCGTTCACGGCCGAACGGCCCGGTCAGGAAATAGGCCCCGTAGCTCAACTGGATAGAGCATCCGCCTTCTAAGCGGACGGTTGCGTGTTCGAGTCACGCCGGGGTCGCCACCGCTCTAAATTCAGCCAGCCAGGCGTGCAAATCCCGCATCGAGATCCGCGATGAGATCGGCGGGGTCTTCGAGGCCGATGGAGAAGCGCAGCAGCGCGCCCGGCTCCGTCCACCGTGCGACCTTGCGGGTTTCCTGTTCGGTGCAGTTGATGACGAGGCTCTCGTAGCCGCCCCAGGAAAAGCCCAGCCCGAACAGCGCGAGTCCGTCGAGCATTGCGGCGAGGCGCGCCTTCGCAACCGGCTTGAGCACGATGGAGAAGACGCCGGCGGCGCCGGTGAAGTCGCGCTGGAACAGCGCGTGGTCTGGATGCGACGCCAGCGCCGGATGGAGCACGCGCGCGACCTCCGGGCGGCGTGAAAGCCACTCTGCTACAGCGAGCCCCGAAGCGGACTGGCGTTCGATGCGCAGTGGCATCGTCCGCAGCCCGCGCAGCGTGAGATAGGCGTCCTCCGCCGCACCGCAGCCGAGCCCGAGCTCCTTCACCGTCTGCTTCAGGCGCGCGACATGGGCGGGGTCAAGCGCGAGCGTCGCGCCGAGCAGCACGTCGGCATGGCCCGCCTGATATTTCGTCAGCGCCTGCACCGAGACGTCTACCCCGTGATCGAACGGCTTGAAGTGAAGTCCGGCGGACCAGGTATCGTCGATGATCGTCGCTATCCCGCGCGCCTTCGCGATACGCGTGATCGCCGGCGCGTCCTGGATTTCGAGGGTGAGCGAGCCCGGGGATTCAAGGAAGATGATCTGTGTGCTCGGCGAAATCATCGCCTCGATGCCGGCGCCGATGCGCGGATCGAAGTAGCGCGTCGTGACGCCGTGGCGTGTGAGCAGGCCGTCGCAGAAGCGCCGCGTCGGCGCGTAGACGGAGTCGGTCACGAGCACCTCGCCACCTGCGCGTGTGAAACTGAGCAGCGCCGTGGTGACGGCCGCGAGGCCGGATGGCGCCAGCACGGCCCCCGTGGCGCCGGAAATGTCGGCAAGCGCCTCGGTCAGCGCGTCGTGAATCCCGAACCCTTCGAGACCGTAGCTCTTCCCGGGGCCATGCAGAGCCTCGATGTCGGGAAACAGCACGGTGGATCCGCGCTGTATCGGCGGATTCACCGCGCCGCTCTCACGCCCCTGCGCACGTCCGGCGCGCATCAGACGCGTGGAAAGGCGCCACGTCGGGTCCCCGCGGTCATTCACCTTGCGCACCCGTGACGATCGGCGCGTCGTCAAGCGCCCCCCATTCGGCCCACGACCCGTCGTAGACCGCCGCATCCCAGCGTCCCGTGCGCGCGAGCGCGAGCGCGATGACCGCCGCCGTGATGCCGGAGCCGCAGGTCACGATCGGCGGCTGGCGCGGATCGACCGGCGTCGCGGCGAAAAGCGCGGCGAGCGCGTCGCGCGGTTTCATGCGCTTGTCTTCGGTGAGCAGGTCGCCGAACGGCACGTTGACCGCGCCGGGCATGCATCCGGACTTCAGACCGGCGCGAGGCTCGGGGTCACGACCTTCGAAACGCCCGCGCGGCCGGGCGTCGAGGATCGCAGCCGCACCGCCGACCGCCGCGCGCATGTCGGGGAGGTCGCGCACGAGGTCACGGCGGAACTGCGCCGTGAAGTGACGCTCCGACGGCTTCGTCGGCGGACCGTCCTCGGTCTCGCCGCCGGCCGCGACCCACGCGGGCAGGCCGCCGTCCAGGACGACCACGTCATCCTTGCCCATCACACGGAACATCCACCACGCGCGTGCGGCGGAAAACACGCCGTGTGCATCGTAGACGACGATGCGGGCGCCATCGCCGACGCCGAGCTTGCGCATGCGCGAGGCGAACTTCTCCGGCGACGGCAGCATGTGCGGCAGCGGCGACGAGGTGTCGGCGATCTCGTCGATGTCGAAGAAAATCGCGCCGGGTATGCGTCCCTCGACGTGCAGTAGACGCGCATCGCGCGGATCGCCCGGCATGAACCACGTCGCGTCGATGATGCGGATGTCGGGGGCGCCGAGATGGGCGGCGAGCCAGGCGGCGTCCACGAGAGGATCGGCGGGATGATCTGTCATGCCTGCACCCTAGTGCGCGCCGGTCGGGGGGTTCAACCGCTGATCCGGCGGAGTGACGCAGCCGTAACACCGACAGATCGCATGGAGAATACGATCAGACGCCGCACGCCGGCGCCCGGCGCGCGGCGGCCAGGGAGCGACCGTGGACCGCCCGCGCCGAGGAAACGCTAAGCCTTCGTCAGTGCGATCTGCACGACGTCCGTGCGCCCCGAGCGGAAGCCCGCTTCGCAGTAGCTCAGGTAGAATTGCCAGAGGCGCCTGAAGCGCTCGTCGAAGCCGAGCTGGTTGATCTCGCCCCAGGCGCGGCGGAACCGGCGACCCCATTCGGCAAGCGTGTCAGCGTAGCTGACGCCAAACGCCTGGACCTGCTCCAGCGTGAGGCCGGCCCGGGCGGTTTCCTCACCGAGGCGCGCACGGCTGGGGAGCATGCCGCCAGGAAACACGTACTGCTGGATGAAGTCGACGCGCTTCCTGTAGGCGTCGAAGAGATCGTCGCGGATGGTGATGATCTGCAGGCCCGCCGTCCCGCCGGGTTTCAGGACCTCGGAGATTTTGGCGAAGTAGGCGGGCCAGTATTTCTCACCGACCGCCTCGAACATCTCGATGGAGGCGACCTTGTCGAACTGCCCGGACACGTCGCGGTAATCGAGCATCCGGAGGTCGACCCTGTCGGACAAACCCTCGCGCTGCATGCGCGCTCTGGCGAAGTTGAATTGCTCGTCGGAGATCGTGAGGCCCGTGACGCGGGCGCCGAACTCCTTGGCCGCCACTTCGGCGAATCCGCCCCAGCCGCAGCCGATTTCCAGAACGTGCTCGCCGGGTTTCAGGCGCATCGAGTGCGCCAGAGATCGGTACTTTGCAAGTTGCGCATTCGCGAGGTCGGCGCCCGGCTTCTCGTCGAAGCGCGCCGCCGAATAGGTCATCGTACGGTCGAGCCACGCTGCATAGAAGCGGTTGCCGAGGTCGTAGTGGGCGAGGATGTTCCTCCTCGATCCCGCGCGGGTGTTTTCGCGGCCGAGATTGCGGAAAAGGTTCATCATCTGCATCATGGGATTGCCACGGAGGATGCGGACGACGCGATCGGCATTGCCCGAAAGGAAGGTGAGCAGCACGGAAAGATCGGGCGTGTCCCACTCACCGGCCATGTAACCTTCCGCGAGGCCGATATCGCCATTGCGGACGAGGCGATAGGCGAAGGCCCAGGACTTCACGACGAGCGTCGCTTCGGGGCCGTCCCCGTCGCCGAAAGCGAGGCGGCGACCATCGGGCAGAACCATCACGAGCCAGCCGTCGCGAAGGTTGAGGGCGGCCATGCACACAGCCTTGAAACGCGCGGGCGCCTTGAGGCCGGCGACGAGAGCGGGCGTCGCGCGCTCGTTCGTCCGCTTCACGGGAGAAATGTCGCCGGTTTTCATGTTCATGTCGTCAACGCGCGGGCGCGTGGCGCGCCCGGGATCGCAAATGACCCGCCATCTGGCGGGTGGCGCGCGCTGGAAGTCATGTGGCCCCGTGCAGGCCGATATTCAACGCCCGCGTCGCTTGCGCACACGATGAGGTCCACGCCGGCGGAACCACAACGCCCGGCGCGGCGGCGGGCTGGAGGCGGCCGCAACGGGGCTCTCTGGGGGCCGGTCGCGGCGATCATCCCTCCTCCCGTCGTGTCCCGGACACCCCGCAGTTCTTGCCCCGACGCCGATCCTATGCGACCGCGATCATGCGCGTGAGACCGGCGCGCGGATCAAGCCCGGTCCCGAGGGAGATGGATGTGAGCGGACCGGCGATCTTGGTGACGGGCGGCGCCGGGTTCATTGGCTCCAACATCGTCGCGCGACTGGCCAGGCGCGGCGATGCCGACATCGTCGTCTGCGACCGGCTGGGCGACGCCGCCGACGGCAAGTGGAAGAACATCGCCAGGCATGACGTGGCTGATCTCGTCGCGCCCGAGCAGCTCGATGCGTGGCTTTCCGGAAACGCGGCGCGGGTGGCGGGCGTGGTCCACATGGGCGCCATCTCGTCGACCACCGAGCCGGACGCCGATCTCATCGCCGATACGAATTTCCGGTTGTCGAAGCGCGTGTGGGACTGGTGTGCCGCGGAGGCCAAGCCGCTCGTCTACGCCTCGTCAGCCGCGACCTACGGCGACGGCGCGCTAGGGTTCGTCGACGACAACGCCTTCGGCGCCGTGCTCGCGCAGCGTCCGCTCAACGCCTACGGCTGGTCGAAGAAGCTGTTCGATCTCTATGCGCTGCGCGCGGCGGCCCGCGGAAATGCGCCGCCGCGCTGGTCGGGGCTGCGCTTCTTCAACGTCTATGGCCCGAACGAATACCACAAGGGCGGGCAGAAGAGCGTCGTCGCGCACATGTATCCGAAGGCCGCGGCCGGCGAGGTGACGCGGCTCTTCAAGTCACATCATCCCGACTATCCCGACGGCGGTCAGAAGCGTGATTTCGTGTACGTGGACGATTGCGTCGATGTCGCCGAATGGCTGCTGACCAGCGACAAGAGCGCGGGCGTCGTCAACGTCGGCAGCGGGCGCGCGCGGACGTTCCTCGAACTCGCCGAGGCGCTGCACATCGCGCTCGGTTCAAAGCCTGTCGTGGAGTTCGTCGATACGCCGCCGGACATCCGCCGCAACTACCAGTACTTCACCGAAGCCGATCTCACCCGCCTGCGCGCGCTCGGCTACGACAGGCAGTTCACCTCGATCGAGGCGGGCGTCGGCGCGTATGTGCGGGAGTATCTGGCTCAGGAAGATCCTTACGTCTGAGCTGCGGGTGGTTGACGCTGCGCGACCCGTTGCCCGCTCCTCGCGGCCTGCCTAGTCTCCCCGGAAAGATGCGCAGGGAGAGAAGCGATGGTCGGCATCACGGGCTATGGCGGATATGTGCCGCGTCTGCGGCTGCAGCGCGCGGCCGCTGCGAAAGCGAACGCCTGGCTCAATCCCGGCCTCATGGGCAAGTCCAAGGGCGAACGCGCCATGGCCAACTGGGACGAGGACGCGATCACGATGGCGGTGGAAGCCGCGCGCGATGCGCTCGGCACCGGCGACGACCGCAGCCGCGTGAAGGCGCTCTTCTTCGGCACCACCACGGCGGCCTTCAGCGACCGTCTCAACGCCGGCATCATCCAGGCCGCGCTCACGCTCGAGCCCGACACCGCGTGCTTCGATGTGACGGGCACGCAGCGCGCGGGGCTGTCTGCGCTGGCGAACGCGCTGAATGCGGCGAAGGCGGGCGTCGGCGAAGCGCTCGCGGTGACCGGCGAACGGCGCAAGGCGCGCGCGGCTTCGGCGCAGGAAATGGACGGCGGCGACGCGGGCGCGGCGATTCTCGTCGGAACGAAAGACACGCTCGCCGACCACATCGGCTCTGCGGTGACGACGGCGGATTTCGTCGATCACTTCCGCGGATCGGGCGAGGAGTTCGACTACGCGTGGGAAGAGCGCTGGATCCGTGACGAGGGCTTCGCGAAGATCGTCCCGCCGGTGATCAAGGCCGCGCTCGCGAACGCGAAGATCGAAGCCGCCGCCGTCGATGTCTTCATCCTGCCGACGACGTTCAAGGGCGTCGCCGAAAGCGTGGCGAAGAAGGCGGGGCTCAAGCCTGAATCCGTGAAGGACCAGCTCGGCGCGCAGGTGGGCGATTCAGGCGCCGCGCACGCACTGGTGCTGCTCGCGCACGCGCTGGAAACCGCGAAGGCCGGCCAGGTGATCGTCGTCGCGCAGTTCGGCCAGGGCTGCGAGGCGCACGTCTTCAAGACGACCAGGAAAATCGAAAGCTGGAAGCCCGAGCGCGGCGTCTCCGGCTGGCTCGCCGACGGCAAGCAAGAGACGAACTACATGAAGTGGCTCGTCTTCAACGGCCTCGTCGAGTGGGAAAAGGGCATGCGCGCGGAGAAGGACAACAAGACCGCGCTCACCACGCTCTACCGCAACAACGACATGATCCTCGGCCTCGTCGGCGGCCGCTGCACGGAGACGGGCACGGTGCAGTTCCCGCGCACGCGCATCTCGGTGAACCCGAACAACGCCGCTGTCGACACGCAGGAGCCCTACAAGTTCGCCGAGAAGCCGGCGTCCATCCTGTCGTGGTCGGCCGACAACCTCACCTACGCCATGAGCCCGCCGAACCACTACGGCATGATGGTGTTCGACGGCGGCGGGCGCATCTTCATGGACATCACCGACGTCGATCCGGGCGACGTCGACAGCGGCACGCCGGTGCGCATGGTGTTCCGCGTGAAGGAGTGGGACGACCGGCGCGGCTTCACCCGCTACTTCTGGAAAGCTCAACCGGACAAGCGCCGCAAGGCGTCGGCCAAGGCCGCAGCCGAATAATCACCGAAGACACAACGACAACGCGAAGAGACACACGAGGAGGCGTACATGGCTGCAGGCATCCGGGACAAGGTCGCGATCATCGGCATGGGTTGCTCGAAATTCGGCGAGCGTTGGGACGCCGGTCCCGACGACCTGATGGTCGAGGCCTATCTTGAGGCCATGGGCGAGGCCGGCATCGAGCCGAGCCAGCTCGACGCGGCATGGTTCTCCACGCACATCGACGAGATCGGCACGGGCAAGGGCGGCACGCCGATGTCGCTTGCGCTGCGCCTGCCGAACATCGCGGTGACGCGCGTTGAAAACTTCTGCGCATCGGGCTCCGAAGCGTTTCGCGGCGCAGTGTACGCCGTCGCCGCCGGCGCCGCAGACATCGCCGTCGCGGTGGGCGTCGAGAAGCTGAAGGACACCGGCTACGGCGGGCTTCCCGTCGGCAACATGGGCACGCTCATTCCGCAAACCTCGCCGAACGGCTCCGCGCCCGGCAACTTCGCGCAACTCGCCAGCGCCTATCGCACCAAGCACGGCGTATCGAAGGAAGATCTCAAACGCGCCATCGCGCACGTGTCGGTGAAAAGCCACGCCAACGGCTCGAAGAACCCGAAGGCGCACCTGCGCAACGTCGTCACGGAAGAACAGGTGCTCAACGCGCCGATGATCGCCGAACCGCTTGGCCTGTTCGACTGCTGCGGCGTGTCGGACGGTGCGGCCGCCGCCATCGTCACCACGCCCGAGATCGCGGCCGCCCTCGGCCACAAGGATCTCGTCACCGTGAAGGCGCTGCAGCTGTCGGTGTCGAACGGCCTCGAAAGCCAGCATAATTCCTGGGACGGCAGCTACTTCCACACCGCGCGCATCGCGGCGAAGAAGGCCTACAAGGAAGCCGGCGTGGAAAAGCCGCGTGAACAGATCTCGATGATCGAGGTGCACGACTGCTTCTCGATCACCGAACTCGTGACGATGGAGGATCTCTTCATCTCCGAGGAAGGCAAGGGCTGGAGCGACGTGCTCAACGGCTTCTACGACGCCGATGGCAAGGTACCCTGCCAGATCGACGGCGGCCTGAAGTGCTTCGGCCACCCGATCGGGGCATCAGGATTGCGCATGCTCTACGAGATGTACCTGCAACTCAAAGGCCGCGCGGGAGATCGCCAGCTTGCGAATCCGAAACTCGGTCTCACCCACAATCTCGGCGGCTCGCCTTCCACCAATGTTTGCTCGGTGGCGATCATCGGGCAGCAGGGGGCGTGAGGGGGCGGCCGAAGTGTACTGCCCTCGATGCGGATTCACGCTCGCGGTGTCGGCTTCAACAGGACTGTTGTCATGCACTTTCTGCAACATGGAGTTGTCGAAGCGCGTCTCGCAGCGCCTGCAAGACGTCTATGCCACAGGCACGACGGTAGCCCCGAGCGAAGTCTGCCACAAACAGCGCATAGGCGGAACCTGGTATTGTCCGGGATGCGGGGTTGAAGCCACGGAAAGCGAAGTCGGCGTCATCCGTTGCAGCGCGTGCGATAAGAACATGACTGAGTTCATCTACGAACTGGTCGAATTGCATTTTCACGAACCGCCGCGCGATGACTGAACTGCGGATCGAACACCTGCCAGCGCTCTCCCTCCCCTCCATGGGGAGGGTGGCCTGAGCGCAGCGAAGGTCGGGTGGGGTGCGGGCTCAATTTTGAAGGAAATTCACGCGAGGCGACGAACGCATCGAGCCATCCGTGATCTTCGCCCAGCATCACGCGCGCACCCCACCCGGCGCTTCGCGCCACCCTCCCCATTGAGGGGAGGGAAAGGTGAGCTTGCCGGGAAATGCAGGCGGGAAATGCGGGGATAGATTCCCCTCGTCACCGCGCCCACACCCGCGCCCGAAGGCGCAGACACGTCATGAGTATCGAAACAGGACCGCGGGCCCCAGAATCCATTGGGGGCCCGCAATCAGTATTGAGTTCACGCGAGATTCCACGGAGTCTGGCGCCGCAGGCGTATGCGCACCGGGAGGCCCGCGGTCCCACTCGCCGACCTCTCAGCCCTTAATCCGCATTTGTCCCAGATAGTCCCGCTTGCCAAGCGGCGCGCCCTTCGTACGCAGGATGTCGTAGGCGGTGGTGGCGTGGAAGTGCAGGTTCGGCAGCGAGAAGGAGAGCAGGAAGCCCTCGGCCGTGAACGGAATCTTGAAATCGCGCATCTGGAACAGCATGTCTCGGCCTTCGAGCGCGTTGACCTCGTCGGGCTTGAGCGCCTTCAGCTTCGCGATCCCGTCGGCGACATACTTCTGCAGGCCGGCGTAATCGAGCGGCTCCATCGTGGTCGGCGGCGTGAAGGTTCCGACCTTCACGGCCTCGATGGCGCCGATGGAGTGATGCACCGTCGAGAGCACCTGATAGCGAAACGGCAGCATGTCCGGAAACAGGCGCGTCTCGACGATTTCATTGGTGTCGATGTTGTTGTCGGTGCAGTGGGAAAGCCCACGGTCCAGAACGCCCGCGACGCCCCCGAGCACCTGCAGGAAGCTGACGACGCTGGCGTCATAGAGCGAAATGGCCATGGGTGTTCTCCTTTAACGTCGAAATATCAGCGCGGCGCCATGCGGATCGCGCCGTCGAGACGCACGCACTCGCCGTTGAAGTAGCCGTTGGTGATCATCTGCAGCGCGAGCGATGCGTATTCCGCCGGATCGCCGAGACGCTTCGGGAACGGCACCGAGGCGCCGAGCGCGTCCTTCACGTTCTGCGGTGCGGCGGCCAGCAGCGGCGTGTTGAAGATGCCCGGCAGGATGGTGTTGACGCGGATGTTCTCGCTGGAGAGATCGCGCGCGATCGGCAGGGTCATGCCGACGACGCCGCCCTTCGACGCCGAATACGCCGCCTGGCCGATCTGGCCATCCACCGCCGCGACCGAGGCCGTGTTGACGATCGCGCCGCGATCGCCGTCGGCGAGCACGGGCAGGGTCAGCATGCCGGCGGCGGACTTCGCGATGCAGCGAAAGGTGCCGACGAGGTTGATCTGGATGATCAGGTCGAACTGGTTGAGCGGGAAGTGCTTGATTTCGCCGGTATCCTTCGAGCGCGAGGCGGTTTTCACCGCGTTGCCGGTGCCCGCGCAGTTCACCAGGATGCGCTCCTGGCCGATGGCCGCGCGCGACTTCGCGAACGCAGCGTCCACGCTGGCTTCGTCGGTGACGTTCATCTGGCAGAACACGCCGCCCAGTTCCTTGGCGACCTTCTCGCCCTTCTCGGCGTTCATGTCGAACAGCGCGACCTTCACGCCTTGCGCCGCGAGCGCGCGCGCGGTGGCTTCGCCGAGGCCGGAAGCGCCCCCTGTGATGACGGCGGAAATGGACGAGTCGAGCTGCATGACGGTCTCCCTTGGGGGTGCTTGGGGGCTGCGGGAATGATGGCGACGTTGAAGCACTCCGGCGTGCCCCGCGAAAGTCCTGCCGGAAGGGAAGCGTCCCGCAGGGGTAGCAGGGCGGCCTGCACTTCGATTAACAACCAGTCCATGACCCTCACGCCGATCTACTGGCTCGTCGCCGCCGCGCTGGCCCTCCTCTATCTGCCGCGCGTGGGCGATCCGCCGGGGCGCACCCGCACGATGCTGAAGACGCTGTCGGTGCTGGCGCTCGCGTTCGTGGCGCTCGTGGGGGGCGGGTTCATCCTGCTGGTGATTGCGCTGATACTGTGCGCGGTTGGCGACGGGTTCCTGTCACGGACGGGGGAAGGGCCGCTGAAGGCCGGCATGGGCGCGTTCGCGGCGGGGCACCTTGTCTATGTCGCGCTGTTCCTGAACCTCGGCGGCGGCATCGGCGCGGACCCGTTGCGGATGGCGCTGCAGGTCGGCGTCGTGCTGGCGGCGGGCGGTCTCGCGCGCTGGCTGTGGCCCTCGCTCGGCGCGATGCGCATGCCGGTGGCCGGATATGTGGTCGTTGTGGCGCTGATGACGCTGCTTGCGCTCGGACTGCCGTCGAGCCTGTGGCTGGTGACCGTGGGCGCGCTGATGTTCCTGACGTCGGACGCACTGCTGGCGGGAGAGATGTTCAAACTGCCCGCCGACAGTCCCGCCCGGCGCTGGACGACGCCGGCGGTGTGGATCCTCTACTGGGGAGGGCAGGCCGCCATTACGGCGGGTTTCCTGTATCCGACGAAGTGACGGCTTTGTTTCTGGCTTCGCGCCAGGTGATGTAAACGGTCGAAGCGATGATGATCGCGGCCCCGGTGAGCATCCAGGCGTCGGGCCGCTCGTTGAAGATCAGCCAGCCGAAGAAGATCGCCAGCGGCAGGCGCACATAGTCGATCAGTCCCATGAGAGACGCATCGGCCGACGAAAGCGCCCGCACGTAGCAGCTCTGCGCCCCCACGCCAGCGAAACCCATCCCCAGAAAAAGCAGCAGATCAATCCACGTCGGCTGCACCCATGCCAGAAAGGCGAACGGCAGCCCGACCAGCGTCGTGAAGACGTTCGTGTACGCCACCAGCGTGAGCGACGAGTGATCTCGCGTGAGGTCCTTGACGGTCACGATCGTCACACCAAACAGGAAGGCGGACGCCAGAGCCGCCAGCGTGGCGATGTCGGGCGGCGCATCGCCCGTCGGGCGCAGCATGATGAGCACGCCAACAAATCCGATGCCCACGGCCGCCCACCGGCGCACGCCGACATGCTCTTTCAGAAGCCAGACCGCGAGCACGGTGATGAACAGCACCCGCGAAAAGCTGATCGCCTGCGCGTCGGCGAGCGGCAAATGGGCGAAGGCGTAGAAGCTCGCGAAGAAGCCGAGCGTGGAGAAAAAACACCGCCGTGCTACGACCCAGGGGCGCTTCATCGCGAAGGCGCTCGAACCGGCGCGCATGACGAACGGAACGATCGCGACGACCCCCGCCGCACAGCGGAAGAAGATCATCTGGCTTTCCGGATAGTGCGCCTGATTGAGCAGCTTCAGCAGGATCGCCATGACCGTGAAGCAGCCCGCCGAAGCGAGCATCCACAACGCGCCCCGTGCGTTGGACGAAAGGGCGTTGGGCGAAAGGATGATGGGGGGACTCACGAGGCCGCCACCGTAGGCGCCGGATGCGCCCATGGCGAGGTGCAATTGCGCGCACTGGCGGCGTCGATCTAGAGCCATTTCCGATCCGATTGAATCGGATCGGGGCTCTAGCCTCTTGTTTGAACGCATTTTCTGGCGACGAACCGGCGCCCACTTCGTCGGAAAATGCTCTAGCCCTTGGCGCTCTGCGCGGCGCGCATCGCTTCGGCCTGCTCCGGCGAAATGCCCAGCGCATCGAGCAACGCTGACGGCGCGGACGTATCCCATGCGCTACGCGGCCCGATGGTGATGCCGCCGTCGACGACGAAGTGCGATCCGGTGATGAAGCTCGCGTCGTCGCTCGCGAGGAAGGCCGCCATCGCGGCGATATCGCGCGGTTCGCCGACGCGGCCGATGGGCTGCACGTTGCCGCCTTTCTCCGCGAGCAGCGCGGCCATCTGGTCCGCTACGGGGCGTTCCATGCCGAGGCTCGCGCCGAAGATGGATGTGGCGATGAAGCCCGGGAGGATCGCGTTGATGCGGATCTTGTGCTGCGAAAGCTCGGCCGCCGCGAGCCGCGAGAAGTGCATCACCGCCGCCTTCGCGGTCGAATAGGCGATGGGGCCATAGCCTGCCTGCAGCGCGGTGATCGAGGAGGTGTTGATGATCGCGCCGCCGCCGCGCGCTTTCAGGTGCGGCGTCGCATATTTCGTCCCGGCGACGACGGAAAAGAGCAGCAGGTCGTAGGTGGATTTCCAGCCGGCGAGATCGGCGTCCTCGACGCCATTGCCCGCGCCGCCGCCACCGGCGTTGTTGAACACGATGTCGAGCCCGCCGAACGCCGCCACGGCGCCGTCGATCGCGGCCTTGATCTCGGCTTCCTGCGTCACGTCGCAGTGCATGTAGCGCAGCTTGCCCTTGAAGCGCGCTTCGAGGTTTTTGCCTTTTTCGTCCTGGATGTCGGCGGCCAGCACCAGCGCGCCGTCCTCGATGAAGCGCTCCACGGCGCCGAGGCCGATGCCGCTCGCCGCGCCCGTGATCACCGCGACCTTGCCGTCCAGTCTGCCAGCCATGCGTTCCTCCCGTCTTGTTGGGGGCATGATCCACCTTCGCCGCCGCGCGGCCAAGCGCCTTGCGCCCATTCCGTAGCGGCGCCAGCGTGCGGCAAATTGAGAAACGCCCCTAAGGAAGCTCCCAAGGAAGACTCATGTCCGACGATATCGATGCAGCCCCAACGCCCATTCCTGACGGCTTCATCGACTGGGGCTGGCGGCGCGGTTTCGGCGGCCAGTGCGGGCCGCTCTACAACAAGCAGTTTCCGGACTTCCGCCGGATCATGGGGTTCCGCGTCGAACCGCACCACACCAACGGCATGAAGGCCGCGCACGGCGGCATGCTGATGACCTTCGCGGATGTGGCGTGGGGCAATACGGTCTCGGTGGAGCGGTCGAGTTTCTGGGTGACGGTCAAGCTCACCTGCGAGTTCCTGTCGTCGGCGCGCCTCGGCGAGTGGGTCGAGGGCGGCGGCGAGGTGCTCGGCATCGTCGACGACGTGTTCACGGTGTCAGGCAAGGTCTGGGTCGGCGACCGGCTCATCCTCACCGGCAGCGGCGTCTTCAAGGCGCTGCAGCCGCGGGAGCCGAGGCCCGGCGAGCGGGCGTTCCAGGTGAGTTAGGGACAAGCGAGGTGGGGCGCGCTTTCGGTGTGTCACGGATTCCGGGATCAATGTGTGTGTGGCATGCTTTTGCGTCAATACGATTATTAATGGTGACTGTCCCCGTTTCCGTTTTTGCAGCGGTACACCAACCGGGCGGTTGAGATTGTACCTGTGACTCTGCGTCGAGCCGATGGTGGATGAGTTGAAGATGTACGATGATCTTTACTATGTCGCGAGCGCAGAGGACGAGGCAGTGTTCCGCGAGCACCTCAAGACACTTGGTCTTTTCGTACTGCCTGCCCGACCGGAATATCCTAGCGGTCTGTCTGACGAAGAGATCGAGATGAACCGCAACCGCTTCCTGTCGCTTAAGCCGATTGAGCAGGTGCAGTTGGATACCAAACCATTTCTTCACTATAACTGTGTCGTGGCGCCATTGATCAAGTGGGATGTCACTCGTTTCACAGGGAAGGTGATCGTCGCTGGTTTCCTTCGCCACCATTCCTATATGACCAAGGAGGGTGAGGATTTCGCTGCGATCGGGAGGGCTTTCACTCAGATCAAAGCGTGGCTGGGCGAGAATTGGAGGTCGGTCAACAAGTTTGAATATGTGGGGCCAGGCGCGAGTCGTCTGATCAATGAGCAAGGTTATACGTGGTCATCTTTCGATCCGGCCCGCGCGACTGTCGAGATGTTGAAAGTGGACGGAACCAAGCAAGAACTCACGTACGATCAGTGGGTTGAGTCGGACATTGATCGAAACGCCGAGGAAGGACGCGACTGAAAACCTGTCCCTTCCGAAAACCTCATTTCAGGGCGATGCGGGTGTAGCTGCGGTGCAGGCCGCCGCCGACAAGGCATGAGGCGATCCGGCCCCGGGCCTGGCGTGCGACTAGGGTGCGCTTCCGCGAGCCGAGGTGCATGCGGGCGTTTCTAAGACAGAAGCCGCAGAGGAAACACACGAAGCCGAAGGCAAGCACTGAGACCATAACCAGATAGTCGGCGAAACCGCGCGAAAGTTTACGATTATTAATGGTGACTGTCCCCGTTTCCCCGTTTCCCCGTTTCAAGGCCCGTTTCAAGGTCAGACACGGAAAGGTATGGCGCAACGGTCGTGAGACGGGATCGGAAAAACCAGCGGTGACATGCGCGCCTTCGAGCGCGTCGGTGTGATGTGGATCCGATCCATCGAACTCCCATACGGGCCCGCGGGCATCGTCCCGCTTCAACAGAGGCCGGACACATGTCAGCACCCGACCACGCGCACTGCTTCGACGATCAGATTCTTCTTGCACCAGTGGGGCCGTCCACACATGTCACCCTTTCCGGCGTGGCGGTTCGAGGATTGGTGCCGAACGCTTTGTCATGCGGTACCTCCTTGTGTTGCCTTCGCCCAAGCCGAGCTAGAGCCCGTCGTTGCGGATGCCGCGCGCGGTTAGAATGTCCCGCATCTCCCAATAGGCGGGCCCGTTGCGGAACAGCGGGATTGCAGGGTGAAGGTGATGGACGATGTGGTACTGCATGCCCATCGTCAGCACGTTCCAGGTTCCCATCCCGCCGTAGAAGCGCCACGCGCGCGTATCGCGATATCGGCCCTGTTCGGCGAATGGCACATGCGGCGCCCAGCTAAGACATAGTCGCAAATAGATCATGCCGATCTTCGACGGCAGCCACCAAACAAAAAAGGCCTCCAGTGCGTAGCCGCTCCACGCCAGCGTGATGAGCGCGGCAACGAAAGCGAGCTTGTAAAGCACGGCCTCGACCAGCGCCCATTCAGCGGCCGGATCGCCCGCACGTTTCTGCATGGCCGTACCGTAGGGATCGACATAATTGGGCTGGAAGCTCGCGATCGTGCGCCGCACCGCACCGATCCAGGTTGGCGCGTTGTTGTTGTAGTCGGGGTCCTTGTCCGGATCGTTCGTATGCGCGTGGTGTAGCATGTGCGTCATGCGCAGGATCCGGTAGGGATAGACCAACGGCAAAGTCGAAACGTGCCCAACCAATTCGTTCAACCAACGCAGCCGGTGCCCTTCTTTGGCGATGTTCGAATGCTGAGCTTCGTGACTAGGCAAGTAGGCGAGCGACATGTTCAAGCACGCCACGAGAAAGCCCGCCCAAAGTGGAATGACACCGGTCAGAACCAGCGGCCAGAGTGTCAGCCAAACGACGAAATTGCCAAGGCCCCAAACCACCATCATCCAAGGAACGCCGCCTACATATTTGCGAGCGATCGCTCTTTCAGCCTTCGCGAGTTCGGCGTCGGACATGCTGGAAACATCTAGGCTCATGGTCGTCATTCCTTAAACCCAACGCCCGCCGAATTTTGCGATGGCGCCCCAGATGAGGCCCGCGACGAGCCCGAGTTGGATCGGCGTCAAGCCAAATGGCGCGTCGATGCCGGCTACAGTCACCAAGGCGGCTACGACGGGACCCAGGAAGCCGACTCCGAAGATCACCGGCAACCATGAAACGACAGAGATCAGCATGGTCTTCAAGATGTCGCCTTCTCTCCGTTCCGTCTTGCCACGATGGCTTCAAGACTAGCTCTCACTTTGCTGCCGCCTGGCCCTGTGCGCGTGCCTACGTTCGCGCACGTTATGGCGCGGCCGGTGCGAGCGTTGATCGGGCCGAACACAACCGGATCGCCGGTCTTCAGATCGAAGAATTTGGTACGCCGACCACCCTTTTTCGGCACCCATTTGTCGCCCCACTGGGTCAAGTAACCGACGAACGGCTGAAGCTCGCGCCCCTTCGAGGTCAGTTGGTAAATTTTTCCGCGGCGATCCTTCGGGGAGTGTGCTGCACTCACTAGACCGTGCGCCACCAGCCGTTGGAGTCTTTCGGCGAGCACTTTGGTGGAGATGGGCAAGTGCTCCGCGAAATCGTCGTATCGCTCCATGCCCATGAACAGATTGCGGGTGATGAGAAGGCACCACTGGTCACCGAGCGCCTCGATGGCCAGGGCAAAACCGCAATCATGATCCGAAAAGCTCGTACGCGTCCCCGACACTTTATTACCTTTCTTGAAGAAAGTTATATTTGGGAAACTTGATGAGTCAAGCCGCCCGAAGCGGAGCCGCAACTCCTCAAACGGCTCGCCTGCGTCAGCGACCCGGGTAACGAAGATGAAGCGGGGCTGTGGTGTCGCGCCGATGCAATGGATCGCCATGTCCGGCGCTGGAAATGGAACGCCGATGGGAAATGGGGGGAAATGGGGACAGTCACCATTGGAAAGCGTGCCATACACGCATTTCCGAAATTTGGGCGCGAGCCCACGGTCCCGCGTGCGAATGTAGAATGGCCCGTTGGGGTGCAGTGATCTTCAGTGCGCCGCCGTCAGATCAGCCTTTCCGAAATTTTACTTGCTGGAAAAGAACATATAGTGAACAAAAGGTCTGGATTTCTGAAGGAGGCAAACGTGTTGGCGGTTCTTGTGGTTGTAGGTCTGGCGGTCTGGGGGCTCCTGCGGGCGGTCTTCGGGCATGCGCGGCCGGGCCGCAGCGACGCGGGGGACGTGTCCCGCGCGCCGCACGCCGATGCGTCCAGCATCCTTCTGACGATCTCGCGCGGCGCCGGCGTCCGGCGGTCCTTTTCCCATGCGCCGCGCGCGCCGGGTCCGTTGTGTGAGCGGGCCCTTGTTTCCAATCCGCGCCGCGCGCGGGTCTTCAAGGGACTGCGGGCCTTTAGCCCAGCGCCCCGGCCTCCAATGGAGCGCCTGAAGAGTCGACTGCGTGTGCACAGCGTCATGAGGTCGATCGTCTTGCGGGCCTGAAGGCCCGCGGTTCCCAACATCGAAGGCAGGCCGGATGTGGCGTCGTTTTTCGGGAACGAGTCCGCAGGCGCCCGCGCATGTCCTGAGCTTGGAAACGCGGGCAGAGCAGGGCGGTGCCGCCAACAGGACTCGAACCTGTGACCCCCTGATTACAAATCAGGTGCTCTACCAGCTGAGCTATGGCGGCCTGCAGATTTCCTGTAGGCGCCCGTTCACCGGCCCGCAAGGGACGTCTATAAGCCTCGCCTTATCTAGAAGCAGCACGACCACAGAACAGGAACCGCCGGCATGGACCGTCGCATTCTCGGGCGGATCTACCGGCGCCTGATCCACAAGTATTTCGTCGCCGACCTGATGCTCGATCTGCGGATCGACGCCAAGCGGGACACCGTCAACTACATCACGCCCCACCTGAAGACCGCCATGCTGTTCGCGGACCGCTATGCGCTCCTCGACTACGCCGTGAAGCAGGCCAGGGCCGCCACGCCACCAAATGCACCCAGGGGGCTCGTCTGCGAGTTCGGGGTGGCCGGCGGCAAGACGCTCCGCCACATCGCCGGCCTCTGGGGCGCGCCCGTCCACGGCTTCGACAGTTTCGAGGGCCTGCCCGAGGACTGGACGGGGACTGCCGAGCAGGCCGGCCGTTTCGACCTCAAGGGCAAGCTGCCGAGCCTGCCGTCCAACGCCACGCTGCATGTCGGCTGGTTCGACCGGTCCCTGCCGCCGTTCCTGGCGAAACACGACGGGCCGGCGGCGCTGCTGCACCTCGACGCCGACCTCTATTCCTCAACCAAAACAGTGCTTTCGGCCTTCCGAGACCGTATCCGGCCGGGCACGGTTCTGGTGTTCGACGAGTACTACAACTACCCCAACTGGCGGGAGCACGAGTTCAAGGCGTTCCAGGAATTCATCGCCGAGACGGGCCTCCGGTACAAATACATCGGATTCTCCACGCTGCAGGGGCAAGCGGCGGCCCAGATCGTCGACTAGGTCGCTGGAAAAGCAGCGGATTTCGGGGTGATGCGGCCGGGCCACGGTGGGCTCCCTCACTGGTGCGGGGCCTGTCGGGACCGCCGCCGGTCTGTTAACCAGAGCGCGATCGGGGAGGTCCTTGAAGCATGGCCGGATCGCGGCGTCGTACCCTTGACCAGCGGCTGTTCGGCGGCGGTCCCAAGCGCATCCTGGCGCTCGACGGCGGGGGCGTGCGCGGCATCCTCTCCGCGGGGATCCTGCAGGAACTCGAACGCCGCCTCGCGTTGCGCAGCGGACGCACCGATTTTCGGCTCTGCGAGTATTTCGACCTGATCGGGGGCACCTCGACCGGCTCGATCCTCGCGGCCGGCCTCGCCATGGGCAAGTCCTGCGCCGAATGCGCCGAACTCTACCGCGAGATTGCGCCGGACGTGTTCAACTCCAAGGCCAAGAACGCCGGCATCAGGAAACCGCGTTTCAACGCGGCCAAGCTTGAGGCGGCGCTGGCGCGCGCACTCGGCGATCACGAGCTTTCCTCAAACGCGCTGAAGACCGGCCTCGCCATCTTCGCCAAGCGCGTGGACACAGGGTCGGCGTGGACGCTCACGAACAACCCGCGCTCGAAATACTGGGAAGGATCCACGCTCGGCGCCGCGCCCAACAAGCGCCTCGTCGTGCGCAAGCTCGTACAGGCGAGCGCGGCCGCGCCGACCTTCTTCGACGAAGTGCGCCTGACGCTCGATCAGGATGGCGCGCTGGTCGAGAATGCGGAAGGCGTGTTCGTGGATGGCGCCATCGCGGGCCTCAACAATCCGAGCGTGCAGCTGCTGAAGGTGGCGACGCTCAAGAGCTTTGGTCTCGAGTGGCCTTCGGGCGAAGACCAGATCCTGATGGTGTCCGTAGGCGCCGGCTATTGGCGACCGCGCATCGACGCCACGACCTTCGCGTCGACTGCGCTCGATGAAATCGCACCGACCGCAGCGCGCGCGATCGAAGCGCTCAAGACGATGATCCACGATACGACCGTCGGCGCGGTGTCGACGATGCAGGCGATCTCGCGCTCGCCGCGTCCGTGGCGCATCGACAGCGAGGTGGAGGACATGCGCGAGGACCATCTCTCGCCGTTCCCGATCCTGTCGTTCCAGCGGATGGATGTCGGCCTGGACGCGGATGCGCTGAAGGCGCTCGACTTCGACTACGCGGAGGCCGACATCCTGCGCATGCGCGATCTCGCGACCGACGATCCGGCGACGCTCGCGCGGCTCCATGACATCGGGTTGCGCACGGGGCAGTCTTATTTCCGCAATGCGCCGGGCCGTGAGGCGCAGGACTGGGAGAACCAGATCCTGCCGCCGCGCTTCGATCCGGAGTTCTTCTCCGACAGGGCGCTGGGGCAACCGAAAACGAGACTGGACGCAATGGGTCGCCTGTTTGAGCGCCGCCTCACGTCCGGGGACTAGCACGCGCTTCAGCTTCTGGCCGCCGGACCTGGGTCCGCGCAGGAAAGGGACATGACATGAGCTTCTGGGACAACCTTTTCGCCGCGATTTTCGGCCGCCGCCGCCCCTCCGCGCCGCCGCCGGCGAGACCGACGCCAGCGCCGCGTCCAGT
>WRPF01000145.1 GCA_009773335.1 Caulobacteraceae bacterium | reverse complement strand
GACGCCGCTGCTGAGCGCCGTGGCGGGCCCGGACACGACGAGCCGCGGCGACGGGCCGCACTCGGGCAACCCGCACGTGCGCGAAAGCGTCAAGCGCGGCGACGCGCAGGTGGTCGCTTGGGTTTCGGAAAACGAAGGCGGCGGCCGCGGCTTCGGTTTCACCGGCGGCCACAACCACCGCAACTGGGCCAACGACGACTTTCGCAAGCTCGCGTTGAACGCGATCGTTTGGATCGCCAAGGGCGACGTCCCCGAAAGCGGCGTGCCGTCGAAGACGCCGACGCCGGAGGAGATGAAGGCGAATCTCGACAAGAAGTGAGTTGCGGGGAATTCTCTGAGACTTGCTTCCATGGCCGCTGACCCCATCGCCGTTACCGGCTACGGGCTCTCGACCAGCTTGGGGGTCGGCGCTGAAACGAACTGGGAGGCCTTAGCAGCCGGTCGTTGCGGTCTTGCGCCCATTCGTTCCTTCGATGTCAGCACGGTCGCCGTCAAAGAAGGCGGAGAGGAGCCGCCGCTCCCGGACGATGCACCGGCAGTCGTGCGCGCGTTGCCGGCTCCACTCGGGCTGCTCGCTCTCGCCGGTCTTGAGGCTCTCGAGACGGCGCACGTCGAATCGGTACCGACCAGCGTCGTACCGGTTGAGACGCGTTGTGGCATCGTGATCGGCAGCTCTCTTGCGGCGAGCAGCTCGAGCCGCGCCTTCTTTGACAGCTATCTCGGCGCCGACGGGCCTCAATCCGCGAACTACGCAGTCCTCGAGGGCTACTGCGTGGATCAGCATTTCGAGCGGCTCGCGGAAGTTCTTGGCGTGTTTGGCCCATCGCTGCTTGTCTCCAACGCCTGCGCTGCAGGAGGCAGCGCCATCGCTCGCGCCGGAGAGATGCTGCGCGCAGGTCGCTGTGCGCGTGTCCTCGCCATGGGATACGACGCGCTCAGCCCGTTCACGCACGCGGGCTTCGGCTCGCTCTTGGCGCTCGCGCGTGGCCGCTCGAGACCCTTCGGGCGCGGACGCGACGGCATGAAGCTCGGAGCAGGCTACGCGGCGTTGCATCTTGAGACGCTCGCGGCGGCGCAGCAGCGCGGCGCGGAAGTCTTTGGGCTGCTTCTGGGCTTCGGCGAGTCCGCCGACGCGCACCACTTCACGCATCCGCACCCCGACGGTCTCGGTGCCGAACTCGCCATGCGGCGCGCGCTTGCGCAGGCGGGGCTCGCTCCGGACGACATTGACGCGATCCACTCGCACGCGACCGCGACTCCCGCAAACGACGCCGCAGAGGCGAAAGCGATGCGTTCGGTCTTCGGCGAACGGCTGCCGCGCATTCCGATTTGTGCGTCGAAGCCGGCGGTCGGCCACACGCTGGGAGGCGCCGGCGCCGTGCAAGCCGTCCTTTCGCTCTTGGCGTTGCTGCACCAGCATCTTCCGCCGTCGTTGAATGTGGAGGAGCCGGACCCGCAAGCCGCCGATCTGGATCTTGTTCCTCGGGGACGTCCGGCGCGGCTCCGGCGTGTGCTCTCGAACAGCTTCGGTTTCGGCGGCTGCAACGCGAGCGT
>WRPF01000087.1 GCA_009773335.1 Caulobacteraceae bacterium | reverse complement strand
CCGGAGTCTGGCGCCGCCTTCCCATGCGCGTCTGACCCGGCTGCGCCGTAGCGAAGCTACAGCTTCGCCGAGGCGAGAGACGCGCGGTCCTGCTCGCCGCTTTTCCCGCCTTTTTCCACTATAGTGCTCACCATGACCGATTCCGCTGCCGCCGCCCCGACATCGAACCTGCCCGAGCTGTCCGTCTCGGAGCTCTCTCACGCCGTCAAGCGCACCATGGAGACGACGTTCGACCGCGTGCGGGTGCGTGGCGAACTCGGCCGCGTGACCATCGCCAAGTCCGGCCACATGTACGCCGACCTCAAGGACGAGAACGCGACGCTCTCGGTGGTGATGTGGAAGGGCGTCGCTTCGCAGCTGCGCTTCCGGCCGGAGGAGGGGCTCGAGGTCATCGCCGAGGGCAAGATTTCCACGTTCCCCGGCAAGTCGAGCTACCAGCTCATCGCCGACCGCATGGAGCCCGCCGGCGTCGGCGCGTTGCTGGCGCAGCTCGAAAAGCTGAAGGCGAAACTCGCGGGCGAAGGTCTCTTCGCGGCGGAGCGGAAGAAGAAGATCCCGTACCTGCCGGACGTCATCGGCGTCATCACTTCGCCGACGGGCGCGGTGATCCGGGACATTCTCCATCGTCTCGCCGATCGCTTCCCGCGCCGCGTCATTCTGTGGCCGGTGCTGGTGCAGGGCGAGCAGGCGGCCAAACAGGTCTCCGATGCGATCCGCGGATTCAACAGGCTGCAGGGCGATCTCCGCCCCGACGTTCTCATCGTAGCGCGCGGCGGCGGCTCCATCGAAGACCTCTGGGCCTTCAACGAAGAGATCGTCGTGCGCGCGGCAGCCGAAAGCGTGATCCCGTTGATCTCCGCCGTCGGCCACGAGACCGACACGACGCTGATCGATTTCGCCTCCGACCTGCGCGCGCCGACGCCCACGGGCGCTGCGGAAAAGGTTGTGCCGGTGCGCTCGCAGCTCATCGAGCAGGTGGAGGCGTATGGGTCGCGCCTGTCGGGCGGATTACTGCGCGGCCTTGAACGCCGTCGCACCGAACTGCGCGCGGCGGCGGCGCGGTTGCCGCGACCGGAGGCGCTGCTCCAGTTCTCGCAGCAACGTTTCGACCGCTCGTCGGAACGTCTCGGCCTTGCGTTGTTGGCCAATACCCGCGCGGCGCAGGCCCGCCTCGATCGCGTGGCGGTGCGGCTGCGCGGAGAGACATTGGCGCAGGACATCGGGCGCAGACGTCAGCGCCTCGGCGAACTCGATGGCCGGATGCGCACCGCGCTCCAGCGCGGCATCGCCGACGACGCGCGTCGCCTGAGCCAGACCGCGCGGCTGCTCGACACGCTGTCCCACAAGAGCGTGCTGGCGCGGGGCTTTGCGCTGGTGACCACTGGCGCCGGAGCCGTAGTGCGTCGCGCGGAAGGGCTGAGCGCGGGAGACAACGTGCGGCTTACCTTCGCGGACGGCGCGGCGGATGCCGTGATCGGCGGCGACGGCGGTGCGGCTGCAAGGAAGAAAGCCAAGCCGCCCGCAGGACAGGGGACGTTGTTGTGACGGAAGGATTCGTTAACAGTCGTCGCCTAGCGTTAATCATTGCGACTCGCGAGGTGCGCACATGCCGCTGAAACTGTCCCTGCGACCGGGCGAACGGTTCGTGGTCAATGGCGCCGTCATCCAGAACGGCGATCGGCGCGGCTCGCTCATCCTGCAGAACAAGGCGTCGGTGCTGCGGGAAAAGGACATCATGCAGCCGGACGAGGCGACGACCCCCGCCCGGCGCGTCTACTACCCGATCATGCTGCTCTATCTCGATCATGGCGATCAGGATCAGGCCTACGCCGAGTTCGCATTGCGTCTGGCTGAATTCACATCCGCCGTGCGCAACCCGGAAACACTGGCCGACTGCGTGGCCGTTTCCAAGGAAGTAATGGGTGGGGAGTACTATCGAGCCCTCATGCGCTGTCGCAAGCTCATGGCCTATGAAGACGATCTCTTGGGAATAACGCATGTCGATCCAGGCCTACCAGCGCGCCGCGACGCAGTCTGAGAACCCGCGCGATACCGAATATCGCACCCTGGCGACCGTCACCGCCAACCTGCTGAAGGTGAAGGACGTCGGTCGCAACGATCTCGGCGCGCTGTCCGTCGCGATCCAGGATAACCGTCGTCTGTGGTCCATCTTCGCTCTTGATTGCGCGCAGGCGGAAAACCAGATGGGCCACGCCACGCGCGCCCAGATCATCTCGCTGGCCGTCTTCGTCGACCGCCACTGCAGCGCGGTCCTGCGCGAAGGCGCCGAGATCGATCCGCTGATCGACATCAACCGGACGATCATGGAAGGCCTCGCCGGCCGTTAGGAGGAGGCGAATCGTTGCGGTGGAGAAACCAGCCGTTAACTCTCGCCCTGTAAGACCTCATGGAATGCGACCTGAGAAATCGGGTTGCTTCGTCAACTGCGCAAAACGCGCGGGAAGAACCATTCCAGAAAGGAACTGCTCTCCATGGCAAGCGTGAACACGAACTACGGCGCCCTCGTCGCCCTCCAGAGCCTCACCTCCACGAACAAGCAACTGGACGAAGTCCAGAACCGTGTCAGCACCGGCCTCAAGGTCGGCTCCGCGAAGGACAACGGCGCGGTGTTCGCGATCGCCGAAGGCCTCCGCCTGCGCTCCAGCGCCCTGGGTTCGGTCCGCGACGGTCTCGACCGCGCGACGACCTCGATCGACACCGCGCTCGGCGCGGCGGAATCGGTCGGCGGCATCCTCGCCCAGCTGAAGCAGAAGGCCGTCGACGCGCAAACGCTTTCGGCGCCGGAAGACCGCGCCTTGGCGCAAGCCGACTTCGCGGCCCTCCGCGACTCCATCGACGGCTTCGTCAACGCGGCGACCGTCAACGGCGTCAACCTGATCAACGGCACGAACGCCTCCAACGGCCTCAACGTCCTGACGACGGACATCGGCAGCGGCGCCGGCGGATCGGGCTCGGTGGTGCAAGGCCGCGCCTCGACGTCCCTCCCGACCGCGATCGCGACGACCATCGCGCCGCTCACGGGCGCTTCCCAGCTCGTCGGCACGCAAGGCGCCGGCATCCTCGGCGCGCGCGCTGGCGATGATGTCGCCCTGACGCTTGCCGATCCGACTGGCGGCTCGAACACGCAACAGTTCAACATCAACCTCTCCGCCGGCCAGACGATCAACGACTTCATCAAGGGCGTCAGCGACGCCAGCGGTGGAACGATCACTGCCTCGCTCGACGCGACCAACAACCGGATCGTCTACAGCTCGGCGCAGACCTTCACGGTCGGTTACACCACCGCCGCCGCAGACCTCACCGTCGCCACGACGGGCGCTGCCCTGAAGGCGGTCGGCGAGTTCTTCGGCGCGGGCACGGGCACGCTCGGCTCTGAAGCCGACGGTTCCAAGACCATCACCTTCGCCGCGGGCGCCTCCGGCACCTACCAGACCGGCGGCGGCTACCAGTCCGTCACGGGCACGGCGCAGGCGTCGGGCACGACCTCTTCGTCCAAGCTGACGGACCTCGTGACCACCAACGATGGCACGGGCAAGGTGACCTTCGTTGTCGGCGCCCTGGCCTCCAGCCAGCGCACCTTCAACGTCTCGGTCAGCGGCCTCAGCACGCTGGGCGACTTCGTGAACGCAATCAGCCAGCAGACCAATGGGCAAGTGACCGCAGCGTATGACGCTGTCTCGCGCAAGATCGTCTACAAGGCGTCGGAAACCTTCACCGTCGTCGCGAACGCCGCGGCTGGCGTGAAGTTCGGTCCGGCGTCGGCCACGGCCGGCACGCTGGCTCCGACGGTCGGCTCCTCGGGCAGCAGCGGCTCTGGCTCCGGTGCGACGTCGAAGGTCACGGGCTTCGACTTCCGCGTGAGCGGCGGCGCACTGTCGACGCTTTCGACCCTCGATCTCACCGTCGATCCGGCAGCGGCCTCGACGACGATCCAGACGGCCCTCGACTCGCTGATCACCGCGCAAGCGAAGCTCGGCGGACAGGCCAAGGCTCTCGACTCCCAGAAGGACTTCCTCGTGAAGCTCGGCGACAACATCGACAAGGGCGTCGGCCTGCTTGTCGACGCTGACCTCGCGAAGGAAAGCGCTCGTCTGCAAGCCCTGCAGGTGAAGCAACAGCTCGGCGCCCAGGCGCTGTCGATCGCGAACCAAGGTCCGCAGATCCTGCTGTCGTTCTTCCGCTAAGCGACCAGGGCGGCGCGAACGGAATGATCCGTTCGCGCCGCTGTCGCGGCGAAAGGTGTTCTGCCGAGGGTTGCGAACATGACCATCGAAACGACATCTCGCATTTCAGTCTCTCTCCTGCAGACTTGGCCAGTCCGGGCAGGGCAGGAAGATCGAGCCATGTTTTCCGCCGCGCGCGATACGCCTGGCGGTGAAGAACCGGCCAGCACCGAAGAGGCCGCCGCCGCGGCGGTGGCCCAGACACAGAAATCGCTTATCGCCGGCCACCTGCGCATCGAACTCGATCGCGACGCGGGGCGCTTCGTGCAGACCCTGACCGATTCAGAGACCAACGAGATTCTCAGGCGCTTTCCGAACGAGTCGCAGCTCGCCTTTGCGCGCGCGATTGGCGCATATATGAACGCGCGGTCGGGAAGATCGTGATTTGTTAATGATTTATTAACCTGAACGATTTCTTAATGCCCCGGCTTTGCGCGCAGAAGGAGCGTTGCTGTGGTCGGGAATGTAACCAGCCTGCCGTCATTCATTGCGACGCCGGCGACACGCGCCGCCGAGGCGGGCGCGGGCCCGGCGGCGGAGTTGAAGTCGGAGCGGGTGCGGCCAGACGCCGTGCGCGTCGACGCCAGAGTTGACGCGAGGCTCGAGTATCAGGGAGATGTGCTCGCTTCACGCGAGGACGTCGCGGCCGCCAAAGGCGCGCTTGATCTCTTCATTGCCGCTGCACGCCAGGTGCGGGGCCTGCTGCTGGAGGCGCGCGACCTTGCATTGCGTGCGGCGGAGCCGGAGACGCCGGATGCCGCGCGCGTCGCACAGGACGTGCCATTTCGTGCGCTCGTTCAGGAGCTGACAAAGCTGGTCGACGGCGCTATCGGGCGCGGCGGCGCCTTGCTTACCGGCGCCTCGGTGCCGGTCGCTGCGGACCCCGACAGCGCGCAGGACCTTGAGGTCGCGGGGCTTGACCTGCGCATCAAGGCGCGGGCTGGCGAAGACGACGCCATCCGACTCACGACGGCGTCGACGATCTCGACGATCGACGGCGCGCAGGCGGCGGCGCGGGCGGCCGACGAAAGCATAGCGCGCATCGACGCCGGCTTGCGGCGGATCGAGTCCGGTACGGCGCGTCTGGACGGCCATGACCGGCTGCTTTCGGCGCTGGACAACGCGCTGGCGGCGCATGTCCGGACGGACTTCGATGCGGACGCGGCGCGCCTGATCGCGCTTCAGGTGAAGCAGGAGCTGTCGCGCGCTTCTTCGCCGATCGCCAGTGCGGCGCCGAGTTCGGTGCTCGCCCTGTTCCGCGAATAGCGTGTTCCGTGAGTAACCGGGCCTTCAGGCCCGGACGTTCTCGGCCTTGCCTGCCTGTCGCGGCGCGCGCGCGCGTTTGACCGCTTCGGCCTTTGTGTAACTTGCGGCCGACGGCGGGCCGCCGCTGCCTTCCCACTCGCGCCGGACAGCGCCCGAGAGGGCTGCGAAAGTGGCGATGATCACGCCAAGCGTGGCGAGCAACGTCCAGCCGATGTCCGTGACGAGCTGATCGGTCCAGCGGATCGCGCCGCGCGCTGCTTTCAGGACCAGCCGTTGCGGCGTGCGCTTACCGATCGCCACCGCGCGTTCGCCGCCCGCGTCGGCGAGCAGGCGGATGCGCTGCAGATCGTGATTGTCGCGCACATGTGAAACGAGCTGCGCTGCGCCTGCAGGCGAGGTCGCGCGCGCCGTGGCTCCGATGAGCACGAGGTCGTTAGAAAGACGTGACCATGCTTCGGGCGCACGCGCCCGTGTGAACGCGAGTGCGGCGGCGGCGCCTTCATCGACGATCGCGTCGCGGTTCTGGAAAATTGAATCGAGTTCGGCGCGCAACCGGTCGGGCGGCACGGCCGCCATCACTTCGGCGTCCAGCGCGGCGGAGAACTCCGGCGACATGTGGGCGCCGTTCCGGGCGACCTTCACCACGGACGCACCCAGTCGCAGGTCGTCAGGCGCCGCATCGGTCGCGCCAAGTGTCGCGCCGCCCAGGGCGAACAGCACGTAGTCGACGGACTCTCCGGTCCGCCAGCGTTGCGCCGTGTCGGCGATCTCGCGGCCGTCGCCCAGCACGTCGAAGGACGCGGCCTCGCCGGAGCCGATCACGGAGCGGAAGCGCTGTCTTGCATAGCTGGGCTCGATCAGCGGCAGGGTCGCCGCCAGATACTCGCGGTCGCCGCCGCCCCGCGGGACTGTTCGCTGGATTTTGGCGGAGTCAGCGCCCCGCAGGATCGCCGGCGCTGTGAGGGCAAACCCGCGTGCGGCGGCGATGTCGCCCTCGCCCAGTTCGCGCGCGATGAGGTTGTTCCAGGTGAGCCTGCGGTCCTCGCCGGCGCGCACGAAGCGCGCCGCCTCGAGACGGAGCGCCCGCTGGGTGTCGCGGCGGGTTGCGTCGGTGGGCGTGTAGTCGATCAGGTTGCCGGCGGAGACGGTCTGGAAGAGTGCGGCCGCCATGAAGGGCAGGGTGAACAGCGCCGCGTTGAAGACAAGCCCGGTCAACGCCGTCAGCGCAGTGCGGGCGAAGCGCCCGCGCCGTCGCCCTGATCTGGCCGTTGCACGAGTCATGGTCCGCTTTTCCCTCGCGCATTCATCCCCGAAGCGCCGGTGGGACGCAATGCGGAAGCTGTGCCAGACGCCGTCGCAGCTGAGTTAAATCGAAGTCAGACGCGCGCTGCTCAGGCCCGCCGGTCGAGCGCGACGGCGCCGGTCCCGACCGGCTCCGCGTACGTCCCTTGCGCGCCATAGCCTTGCGGCCCGCGGCGGACCCGCTGCACCTCCTCGGCCATGGCCCGCACTAGGCCTTCGGTCACCTCCCGGGCGGCGCCCAGCGCCAGTCCGTACCGGTCGAGCCGCAGCTGCAGCGCGGCGGTCACGGACTGGAGTTGCTCCCGCACGGCGCGCGGCGCGCCTGAGATGAGGGCGGGATCGTCCTTGATACGCGCCATTTCGAGCCGGTAGGCGTTGGCGAGCCGCTGGAGTTCGATGCTCTCCGGCGCATCGGCCCTTGCCGGTCGGCCGGCGGCCAGCGCTGCCGTCTCGGCCTCGACGATGACCATCAGCCGGTCGGTGAGCAGCAGGATCTGTTCGGCCCGGTCGGCCGCGTCGTCAGCGATCAGAGCCATTGGTCACGGCCTCCGGCGTGGTGGTCTGCATGCGGACGAGTTCGGCGAGCACGGCCTGGGCGATGCCGATGCCCCCGCGCGCCACGACACCCTTGGCGTAGCTGTCGACGAGCATCGGGCGGAACATCTTCTCGCCGGAGCCGCCGCCGCCGAGGCCGTCGGCGTCGAGGGCGTTGAACATCGGGCCGAGAAGCTCCGAGAGCATCATCGACTCGAATTCCTCCGCCGCCTTCTTCATCGCCTCCGTCGGTTCGGGCGGCGGCGTTGCGGGCCGCGCCGCCGACTGCGGCATCGTCAGCTGTACGGCGAGGGGGGAGGCGTTGAACGGCGTGCTCATCTCACATCACCTCGATTTCGGCCTGGATCGCGCCGGCGGATTTCAGCGCCTGCAGGATCGAGATCATGTCGCGCGGGCTGACGCCGAGGGCGTTGAGGCCATCGACGAGATCCTTGAGCGGGACGCCGCCACGCACCATGGCGAGGCCACCCTGACCCTGTTCGACGCTCACACTCGAGTTGGGCACGACCACCGTCTGGCCCTCGCTCAACGGCGCCGGCTGGCTGACCTGGGGCTGTTCCGACACCGAGATCGTCAGCGCGCCCTGGGCGATGGCGACGGTGGAGACCCGGACGTTTTCGCCCATGACGACGATGCCCGATGTCTCGTCGATGACGATCTTGGCCGGCAGGTCGGGATCGATCGGCAGGTTCTCGATGCGCGTCAGCAGTTCGACCATGTCGCCCTGGAAGCTCTCCGGGCGGGTGACGGCGACGGAGCCGGGATTGGCCGGCCGCGCGACCTGACTGCCGATGGCGGCGTTGATGGCGTCGGCCATCCGGCGTGCGGTGGTGAAGTCCGGATTGCGTAACGCAAGGCGCAGTTCGCGCTGGTTGGCGAGATCGAAGTGGAGCTCGCGTTCGATCAGCCCGCCCGATGCGATGCGGCCTGCGGTCGGCACGCCTTGCGTCACGGAGGAGCCTGACGAACCCGACGCGGAGAAGCCGCCGATGGCGATGGCGCCTTGTGCGACCGCATAGACCTGCTGGTCGGCGCCGACGAGCGGGGTGACGAGTAGCTGGCCCCCGGCGAGGCTCTTGGAGTCGCCCAGCGCCGATACCGTCACGTCGATGCGGGCGCCCTGATTGGAGAAGGCGGGCAGGTTCGCCGTCACCATCACCGCCGCGACGTTCTTGGTGTTGAGGTTCAGATCGCGCGTCGTCACGCCAAGGCGTTCGAGCATGGCGGTGAGCGACTGGCGCGTGAACGGGGCGTTCCGGAGCGAATCCCCGGTGCCCTGAAGGCCGACCACGAGACCGTAGCCGATGAGCTGGTTTTCCCGCACGCCTTCAAAGTCGGCGATGTCCTTGATCCGCGATGCGGCCGCGACCTGGCCGGTCATCATGGCGGTGACGGCGACGGCGGCGAGCAGGCTCTTCATGAATGTCATCGTCGATGCGTCGCCTGTTCCGTAGTGCCCGTGCGCTGTCGCTTGCGCCCGCGCGTCCAAGATTCTGTGCCAGAATGGCGCCACCCGGAATGCGATCGCGAGCGCATGGGGCGCATCGGCGCGCGTTTGAAAAAGGCGACGACTGGGAAAATTCTGCCCGGCGACATCTGCCGCCCGGTGAGAAGTGTCGGCGTCATTAACCCTCGCGCAAGCGAAGCGCCGTAGCGCTGCGGACGATGAAGATCGAACCCCCACGCGGCCCTTCGGCGACCACCGGCTCGCGACGCGCAACCGGCGCGAGCGGGGCCGGATTTTCCCTGCCTTCCGGTGAAGCGCGCGCGACGCCGGCGGCGTCGGCCGCAACGCCCCTGACCGCGCTGGATGCGGTGCTGGCGTTGCAGGTCGATGGCGGCGGCAAGCGACGCCGGCAGTTGCGGCGAGGCGCTGCATCGCTTGATGCGCTCGACCGGCTGGCGGCGTCCCTGCTGGATGGCGGCGACGGCGCGGGGGGCGATGTCGCCACGCTCGCGGCGGCCCTGAAAGACCGCGAACCGACCGGCGACGCGGGGCTCGATTCGGTGCTGCGCGAGATCGACGTGCGCACGGCGGTGGAGCTGGCGAAACGCGAGATGCGCACGACCATCCGTTGATTTGGCGAGCTTTTTGCGTAGCAGGAACCGACTGGCGCGCCGGATTGTCGCGGCGTGGGGGCGGGTGTATACGCCGCCAGCCGACAGAGGCGGAGTTAGGGCATTGACCTTGCGGGATTTGAAAAAGATCGACGCGCTCCCCGACGGGTATCGGCCGTCGGAGGCCGAGCCGTTCATGAATGAACGGCAGCAGGAATACTTCCGTCGCAAGCTGCTCCTCTGGAAGGAAGAGATCCTCGAAGAGTCGCGCTCCACCATCGCGACGCTGAAGCAGGACACGGTCGCGCTGCCCGACGACGCCGACCGCGCCACCAGCGAGACCGAACGCGCCATCGAACTGCGCACCAGAGACCGCCAGCGCAAGCTGATCGCCAAGATCGAGGACGCGCTGCGCCGCATCGACGAGGGCGAGTACGGGTATTGCGAGGAGACCGGCGAGCCGATCAGCCTGTCGCGCCTCGAAGCCCGCCCGGTGGCCACGCTCTCCATCGAAGCCCAGGAGCGCCACGAGCGCCGCGAGCGCGTCCACCGCGACGACTGAGCCCGCCGCAGCGGACGCCCCCTGAAGCTCTTGCCTAAGCTCTTGCCACCTTCGCGCCCGGCTGGAATGGTCCCGGCCGACGGAGGATTCATGATGCGTCTGGCGGCCGCGTGCCTTGCTCTTTTCCTGACCATCGCCGCCACGGCGTCTGCGCAGGTCGCGGGCTCCCCGAGCGGCATGATCGCGATCAGCCCCAGGGAAGAACTCGCCCAGCACCAGCGCATGGAGCAGGCCTTCGCCGCGCTGCAGCCGCAGCGGCGCGGGGTGGTCGACACATACGTGCTGTCGGTGGGCTTCTGGGACGAGCACGTCTTCCAGCACGAGGCCGAAGGCGCCGCCGCCGTGCTCGGCCAGCGATTCAGCGCTGCGGGCCGCACGCTCATTCTCACCAACGGCGAGGGGCCGGGAACGCCGCGCACATATCCCGGCGCGCGTCCGTACCAACTCGCCTCCGCGATCGGCCGGCTCGGCGAGGTGATGGACAGGAGCGAGGACGTCCTCGTCCTTTTCATGACCTCCCACGGCAACCCGGACGGCTCCATGGCCATCCAGGAGCAGATGCGCACGCGGTTCGCGCTGCGGCCGCAATATCTGCGCGAGGCGCTCGACGAAGCGGGGATCAAGAACCGGCTGGTGATCGTCTCGTCGTGTTTTTCCGGCGCTTTCATTCCGGCGTTGCAGAACGAGAACACCATCATCCTCACCGCCGCCGCGTATGACCGCACCAGCTTCGGTTGCCAGCCCGAGCGCGACTGGACGTATTTCGGCGAGGCCTTCATCAACCAGTCCATGCGCCAGAACCGGCCGCTGCTCGATGCGTTTTCGACCGCGAAAATGCTGATCGAATCCTGGGAAGCGCGCGACAATGTGCGGCCCTCGTTGCCGAACTCGTCCGTCGGCGCGCAGACGCAGGTGATCCAGGGCGCGATGACGGGGCGGGTGCGGTAAGCTCGATTTCCGGCGAGCAGGACCGCGCGTCTCTCGCCTCGGCGAAGCTGTAGCTTCGCTACGGCGCAGCCGGGTCAGACGCGCATGGGAAGGCGGCGCCAGACTCCGG
>WRPF01000086.1 GCA_009773335.1 Caulobacteraceae bacterium | reverse complement strand
GCCGCGAGAGGCGCGCGCGCGCGTCGGCGGGCGCCACGAGGTCGGCCGCGCCGGGCGCCGTGCGGTCGGGCGTGGTGCGCAGGATCGCCACCGATTGCTTCGCGCGCTCGGCTTCCGCGATGGCGCCTTCGGCGGCGGATTTCGCGGCGGGCCAGAACGGCGCGCTCGGCCAGCCGTCGTCGATCACGATGAGCGTCGGGCCCGCGCTGGCGCCGACGGCGATCGCTTCAGGCGCGAGCGATGGCCGCGCAAACCCAAGTATGGCGAGCGCGGCGGCGAAGGCGCGCAGCAGGACGAGCCAGAGCGGCGCGCGGCGCTTGGCTTCCTCCTCCGTGCGGATGCCGAGCAAGATGCGCAGCGGCGGAAACATCACCTTCTGCGGCGCCGGCGGCGTTGCGCGCAGCAGGAAGAACAGCGCCGGCAACGCGAGCAACGCGAAAAGCGCTGCGGGCGCTGCGAAGAAGAACGGGCCGAGCGTCATCGCCGCTCTCCTAGCGCCGAAACGAGCATGCTCAGCGTCGGCGCGGCGCTGCGGTCGGTGCGATGGAGCAGGGCGATGAAGCCGTGCGCCTGTGCGACTTCACGCATGGCGGCGCGGTGGGCGGCGAGGCGCGTCGCGTACTCGGCCTGCGCCGCTTCCGCGCGGCCGAACAGCGCCTGCCGCTTCCCGCCCCCCGGCTCTTCAAAAAGAGTTCGACCGCGGAACGGAAAGTCCTCTTCCGCCGGATCGGCGATCATCAGCAGCGCACCCGTTGCGCCGGTCGCTGCGGCGACGCGCAGGCGTTCGCGCCAGTCGTCCGGCGAGGCGTAGAAGTCGCTGGCATAGATCACCGCGGAGCGTGTCGCGGGTGGCGGCGGATTATTGACGCGCGCGCGCGAAAGTTCCTCGGCGAGCCGGTCGATGGCGCGTGCGCCCGTGCGTGGCGGGGTGCCGCCCAGCACGCCGACGCGTTCGCCGCCGCGCGTGAACAGGATCGAGAGCGCAAGGCAGATCGCCAGCGCGCGACGCTTCTTCGTCGGCCAGCCGTCGCCGGACGACCAGTCGAAGCCCGCGTCAGGATCGATCCAGAACAGCGCCGTCTGCGCCGCTTCCTTCTCGCGCTCGCGCACGTAGAGCCTGTCGCCGCGCGCGGAACGCCGCCAGTCGACGAGCTTGGCGCCGTCCTCGGGGCGGTGATCGCGGAATTGCCAGAAGGCTTCGCCCGGCCCCGCGCGCCTGCGTCCCGCCTCCAGGAGCACGCCCGGCAGGAAGCCCGCGAGATTTTCGGCTTCGACGCGCGGTGTCACGCCGCTTTCGACGCCAGATCGTCGACCAGTCCTTCGACATCGAGCCCATCGGCGCGTGCGCCGAACGAGAGCGCCATGCGGTGCACGAGCGCGGGCCGCGCGAGCGCGGTTACGTCGTCGAGCGCCGGCGCCAGACGCCCGCGCAGCAGCGCACGCGCACGCACCGCGAGCATCAAGGCTTGTCCGGCGCGCGGGCCCGGCCCCCACGCCACATGCTTGTTCACGCGCGGATCGGGCGAGCCGCCCGGACGCGCGGAGCGCACGAGTTCGAGGATCGCCGCCAGCACCTTCTCGCCGACGGGCATGCGGCGCACCAGCCGCTGCAGCGCAATGAGCGAAGACGCATCGAGCACGGCGGACGGCGTCTGCTCGCCGAGGCCTGTGGTTTCCACGAGAATGCGCCGCTCGGTTTCCGCGTCCGGGTAGGGCACGTCCACCTGCAGCAGGAAACGGTCGAGCTGCGCTTCGGGCAGCGGGTAGGCGCCTTCATGTTCGATCGGGTTCTGCGTGGCGAGCACGTGGAACGGCTCAGGCAGCGCATAGGCCTGCCCCGCGACGGTCACCTGATGCTCCTGCATCGCCTGCAGCAGCGCCGACTGCGTGCGCGGGCTCGCGCGGTTGATCTCGTCGGCCATGAGCAGGCGCGTGAAGATCGGGCCGGGCACGAACCGGAAGCTGCGCCGGCCCGCGTCGTCCTGGTCGAGGATTTCCGAGCCGACGATGTCGGCGGGCATGAGGTCGGGCGTGAACTGCACGCGGCCCCAGTCGAGGCCGAGCACGGTGGCCAGCGCTGCGACCAGCTTGGTCTTGGCCAGACCCGGCGCGCCGACCAGCAGCACGTGCCCGCCCGCCAGCACCCCGGCCAGCACCAGCTCGATCACCCGCTCCTGACCGAAGATCGTCCGGCCGATCTCGGCGCGGGCGCGGGCCAGCAGCGCGCCGGCGCGCTCGGCTTCGGCCACCATCTGTTCGGGGGTCTCGGTCATGTGCTCTCGCTCTGGGCGCGGAGGCCCGCGCGGTGTTCATGGGGAAGCAGCCCAACTGATGGGCGGATTTAGGGCCGGGAGGCAATGGGGGACATCCCGGAGGCGCCGGGACCGGCGATCACTTCTCCCCTCCTCCACGTGAGTGGGGGAGGGGCTGGGGGTGGGGGACCGGCCAGTCGACCGGGCGCGGTCGCACTGTCTCGCCAGGTCCCATGCAACCGCACCCCGTCTATCCGCTGATCCCCCACCCCCGGCCCCTCCCCCGACCGGCGTCGGGGGAGGGGAGGCGATCGACGAGAGAGACAATTTTCAATGTGGCTACGCCTTCACCCGTCCCCGGATCGCCGCAGGCGAGTCCGGGGTCCATGCGCGCCGACTTTGCGAAAAGGGTCGCGCCGGACTTGGTGCATTGCGCTGCGCCACATGCACCCTACGAATGCTGGGCTCTCCGCTCAGGCGGAGAGCCGGACAGGACAACGGCGCGTGATCGCGGTCTTGCGACGGCCGTAGGCGAAACGGGTGGATGAGACGGTGAGGGGGTGGCAATGAAAACGCAGCATTGGATATCGAAACCAGCGCGTCATGTGTTCGCGGCGTTCGCGTTCGCGCTGGCTTTACAGTCAAATGCGTTCGCATGCCCGCTCGGCGAGCCATTGAGCGCCGGGGAGTTTCGCCTCAGGACCAACCAGCAATCGACGCTGCCACGCATTCGGGGCATCGCGTATGACGTGCCGGGTCAGCGAGTTTTCGTGTCGGCCTGCCGCCGACGCGAGTACGCCTGCGACTTGCTGGTAGTGAATTTCCGCGGAGCTCAGCAGCAAGAGGCTATCTATTTTCGAGGGCCTTCCGGTCAGCATGGATATACTTGGCCGTCCGTGTCGCCCGACGGAAATCATCTGGCAGCGGTACGCACCCTGCGAACGCAACGCGCCTCACAGCGCGATGTCATTCAGGAACTGGTGGACATCGATCTTCGAACCGGCGCAGAGCGCGTTCTCGCCAATGCCGGCGATGGGCGTTTTGATCGCATTGTCTACGCCGACACGGGCACTCTGATCGTCGTCCGTAGTTTTTCGTCGAGCCCGGCGGTGAGATGCGTGCGGGACACATGCTGGGCTGAAGTGCTTCTGTTTCGCGGAGAATCTGCGCGGGCTTTGCCCATCGAAGCGGCGGCGGGTCGATACCGAGTGACTATCGTCGCGTTGGGACAAAGCGGTCCATTCTGGATCAGTGCGAGTAGCCGCCGTGAATTGCCAAATATGGGCTATCTCGGAGGGCGAGAGGGAATGGCTTGGGTATTCGACGTTGGAACAGGTGTGTTGAGTTCTATTGCGACGAAGTTGCCGGAAATGCAGGCCCTATTAAGGGAATCTGAGCGGAAAAACGGCTCCCTCGGTGGTTGGCGTCAAGACGACGTCGTCTACCAGGGATTCAAAATTGAGCAACTTCCATTTTGTGGAACGCGCGTGGAACACGCAAGCTACACGCAGGCGACGCTCGCGGGCTCCAACCGTGGCGCATACGTTGCGAAGTTGGTCAACGGCCGGGAAACGACCCTTCAAGTCGTGACCGTAGAAAACCAGGGCGGTGTTCCCTGGCGCCAACAACAACAAGTTATCGCGCGTTACCCATCTCAATAGACCTGTGATCCAAAGACGGCGCGGCGGTGACAGACGCTTTCAGTGTGTGTCACCTTGCTCCTCGTTCCGCTGTCTGCGGGTAGGACCGCGCACCTCCCGGTGCGCACGGGACGATCAAACAGGCGACGGCAGTGCGTGGGCGGAACACCGGATGCGCACCGGGAGGTGCGCGGTCCTGCTCCCCGGAGGCGGTGATAGGGACCGCGGCTTTGTGGTCAGCTAACGGCGATATTCCTGGACCCAGACATTTCCAAAATGTCACTTGTAGAAAAAGAACAAATTAGGAACAAACATTGCAGGTTTACGACGGAGGCAGATGTGCTCGCGTTTCTTGTGGTGCTGGTTCTGGCGGTCGGAGGGCTCCTGCTTTGGCGGGCGGCGCCGGCGCGTCCGGTCCGCGCCGCGGAAGCGGGTGCGCTGCGTGGGACGCGGTTGAGCGCCCGCCGTCGGAAGATCTCGCGCGGCGCCGGCGTCCGGCGGTCCTTCTTTGCTGCGTCGCGCGCGCCGGGCCTGTTGTGTGAGCGGGCCTCTGCATTCCTCTCGCGTCACGCGGACGGGCGGGCCTTGCGCTGCGCCTGCGATCTCGTGTGTGCGCCCGGTCCCGCGAGGTCGACACCCGCGCGCTGTTGAGCCCCGCGCATCCGTTTCATTGCTGGCCGGCCCGACGCGGCGTCGCTTTTTTGGGAGCGATTCTGCGGACGTTGTCGCATGCCGGTTTCCCTCCCTCCCCTCAATGGGGGGGGGGGGGGGGGCGCGCGCGCTCGGCGATGGGGAGAAGAGCGCGAGAGGCGATGGCGATTTTCCTCTCGCGCCTTTCGCCCGCGCATCTCGCAAACGCCCCACCCGACCTTCGCTGCGCTCAGGCCACCCTCCCCATCGAGGGGAGGGAGGGGATCATGTCACGGCTTTCGCGACCGACACCTCGGGAGCCTTCCCCCCGGAGGCCGACGCTGGCAGGGTCCGCCGTCATGACCACCTCCATGACAGTGGCCGATTTCATCGCCTCGCTTCAGCGCGAAGCCTCTTCGGGCGGCGTCGCAAAGGGACCGCCGCCGGTGGAGCGCTGGAACCCGCCGTTCTGCGGCGACAGCTTCATCGAGATCCTGCGCGACGGGACGTGGCGCCACGAAGGGGTCCGGATGACCCGCGAAAGCCTCGTGCGGCTCTTCGCGTCCATCCTGCGCAAGGACGAAGACGGGATCACCTATCTGGTCACGCCGGTCGAAAAGGTTTCCGTCAAGGTCGAGGACGCGCCGTTCCTCGCCGTGCGCGTCGACCGCGAAGGCGCGGGCCGGGACCAGACCATCGCCGTCACCACCAACATGGGCGACGTGGCCGCAGTCGGCCCCGACCATCCCCTCCGCGTGGAGACGACGAACGGCGAGCCCCGGCCCTACGTGCTGGTGCGCGGCCGGCTCGAGGCGCGGGTGCTGCGCGCGCCGTTCTACGAACTGGTGGACTGGGCCGAGGAAGAAGCGACGCCCGAAGGGCCACGCCTCGGCGTCTGGAGCGGCGGCGCCTTTTTCCCCATCGGTCCCGTCGGCGCACACCTGCAATGAGCTTCGACGCCGACTTTGAAGCGCGTCTGCGCACGCGGCTTGATCCGCTCGATGCACTGGCGCACGGCGTGGCGCGCTCCGACTTCGATCTCAATCCGAACGTCGCGCCCGACGATGTGCCATTGACGCCGGCCGCAGTGCTCGTGCCGATCATCCGGCGCGCGCGGGGCTACACGATGCTGCTGACGCTGCGCACGAGCTCGATGCCGACGCACGCGGGGCAGGTGTCTTTTCCGGGCGGGAGAATTCAGGCTGACGACGAAGGGCCCGTGAGCGCCGCCCTGCGCGAAACGTTGGAGGAAACAGGTCTTTCGCGGGAATTCATCGCACCGGTCGGCGGGTTCGGCACGTATCGCACAGGCACCAACTATCGCATCACGCCTGTCGTCGCGCTGGTCGAGCCGGGCTTTGAACTGAAGCCCGATCCGCGCGAGGTCGACGACGTATTCGAGACTCCTGTTGCATTCCTGATGGACGCCGCCAATCACGAACGACATGCGCGCGAGTGGCAAGGGCGTCGGCGGGAATACTATGCGATGCCATGGGAAGGCCGCTACATCTGGGGCGCGACGGCCGGCATGATCAAGGCGCTGCACCAGCGGCTCTACGAGGACGATTTCTGATGCCGCGCGGCTTGTTCGTTCCGTTCGTGGCGTTCGTGCTGCCGTTTGCGGTCTACTGGATCTATCGTTTCATCCAGCGGCGCCGCCAGATCGCGAATCGCGACGCCTGGCCGGTGACGGTCCTCTTCCTCACCGGCGCCGTGCTCGCCATACAGACCTTCGCGCTCACCGCGCTGACCGAGCCGCACGTGATGTCACGCACGCCGGACGCCGCCGTCATCACCGGGAACAGGCCATGACCATGATCAAGCGTGCAAACTGGCTCGTTGCGTCGGAGACAAAGACAGTAATCGCCGCGCTCGACGCCGCGCGACCGGGCGCGTCGCGGTTCGTCGGCGGTTGTGTGCGCAACACGCTGATCGGCCAGCCCGTCGACGACATCGACATCGCCACGCAGCTCCTTCCCGACGCCGTGATCGCGGCGGCGAAGGCGGCGGGTCTCGCGGCTGTGCCCACCGGCATCGAGCACGGCACGATCACGGTCATCTGCAATCACCGGCCGTATGAGGTCACGACCCTGCGTCGCGATGTGACGACAGACGGCCGCCGCGCGACAGTGGCGTTCACCGAAGACTGGAACGAGGACGCACAGCGGCGCGACTTCCGTCTGAACGCGCTCTATGCGGACGCGGACGGAACCGTGCACGATCTCACCGGCGGCGGCGTCGAGGATGCGAAGGCGGGTCGTATCATCTTCATCGGCGACGCTGAAACGCGTCTGCGCGAGGACTATCTGCGCATTCTGCGCTTCTTCCGTTTTTCCGCATGGTACGGGTCTGGCGCGCTCGATGCGCGCGGGCTTGCGGCGTGTGCGGCGCTGAAGGACGGGCTGAAGACGCTCTCCGCCGAACGTGTGTGGAAGGAGCTGAAGAAGCTCTGCGCCGCGCCCGATCCCGCACCCGCGCTGAAGGCGATGGGTCAGAACGGAATTCTCGCGCTGGCCGCCCCGCAGGCGACAGACCTCCCGCGCGCGCTGCGCGTGATCGCGATCGACGACGAATATCTCCTGCCGCCGGAAGGCTTGCTGCGCATCGCCGCACTTCTGGGCGACGAAGCGGGCGCACGTGCTTTTGCACGCGACATGAAAGCCTCCAACGACGAACGCGGACGGCTCGTCGCGGCGCTGGGCAAGTCGCCGCGCATCGTCTCGTACATGTCGATGCGGGAGGTGCGCAGGGGGCTTTATCTGCTCGGCGCACAGACGTTCGTGGATCGCGCGCGTCTCGCCTGGGCGGAAGACACAGGCGCGCGCGCTGGCCCGCAATGGCGCGCGCTGCTGGCGCTCGCGGGCGGCTGGGTCCGGCCACATCTCGATCTCACCGGCGATGAAGTCGTCGCCGCCGGCGTGCCGCCGGGGCCGAAAGTGGGCGCGGTGATGCGCGAGGTGGAGGCCTGGTGGATCGACGCCGACTTTCCCGACGACAAACTCTCGATCGTGGAGCGGCTCAAGGCTGTAGCCCAAGGCATGGGCTGAGGGCGCTCAGAAGCCGGTGAAGCCGCCCGTCTGGCGCATCGCCTCCGCCAGCGCCACCGCGCCCGCGACCGCCACATTGAGCGACCGGGCCCCCTGGGCGAGGGGAATCCGGACCACGGCGTGAGCCGCCGCGTAGAGTTCCGGCGGGCTGCCGGCGCTTTCGCGGCCGAGAATCAGCGTGTCGCCGGCCCGGAAGGCGAAGTCATGGAGTCGCACGGCTCCATCGGTCTCGATCAGGACGAGTCGGCGATTGTTTTGAGACTGGTTCGCAAGAAAGCCCCCGAAGCCTGCGTGCCTCTCGATCGCGGCCCGTCCGGCATAATCCATGGCCGCACGCCGCAATGCCTTGTCTGTCAGCGCAAAACCGCAGGGCTCGATGATGTCGAGCGGCGCAGCGAAGCACGCCGCGATCCGGATCGTGGCCCCGACATTCTGGGGCATGTCCGGTTGATAGAGGGCGAGACGCACGTTAAGGGCTCCGACCTGTTGAGGGGGTATCGAACGCCTGCGGCGACGCGCCGCTGGTTTCAGGCCTCCCCAATGCAGCCTTTCCGGGCAAAACCGCAAAGCAGGGCGGTTGCGCTCATTTCAGACGTTTCAACGCGTTGTCAGGATTCGGGAGTCGTCGGTGGCCGATCACGCGGTACCAACCCATGCTGGCGGTGAGGAAGAGCCCACCCGTCGGGACTTCATCTACATCGCCACAGGAGCAGTCGGCGCAGTGGGCGCAGCTGCGCTCGTGTGGCCCTTCATCGACCAGATGTCGCCGGCGGCCGATACGCTCGCGCTCGCGTCATCGGAATACGATCTGGGGCAGGTGCCGGAAGGCCAGCAGGTCGTGATCTTCTGGCGCAAGCAACCGGTGTTCATCCGGCACCGTACGGCGGCCGAAATCGCTGCAGCGCAAAAAGATGACGCGGCCCCGATGCGCGATCCGCAGACCGATGCCCAGCGCACGGTGCAGTCCAACGGCCAGGCCGGCAAGGCCCAGTTCCTGATTGTGCAAGCCGCGTGTACGCACTTCGGGTGCATCCCGACGTTCGGCGGCGGCTCCTTCGGCGGCTGGCTCTGTGCTTGCCACGGCTCGGTCTACGATACCGCCGCGCGCATTCGCAGCGGACCGGCGCCGCTCAATCTCGTGCTGCCGCCGTATGTCTATTCCAGCGACACAGTCGTGAAGATCGGGTGACAGGATGAGCGGACCGTCCACCTACGAACCGAAGACCGGGATCGAACGCTGGCTCGACCAGCGGCTTCCGGTCCTGCGAATGATGCACGACAGTTTCGTGGATTATCCGACGCCCCGGAACCTGAACTATTTCTGGACCTTCGGCGCGATCCTGATGCTCTGCCTCGTCGTGCAGATTGTCACCGGCATCGTGATGGCGATGCACTACACGCCGTCCATCACCGAAGCTTTCAGCAGCATCCAGCGCCTGAAGCGCGATGTGCCGTTCGGCTGGCTGATCCAGAACATCCACGCCACCGGCTCGTCGATGTTCTTTCTGGCCGTCTACATCCACATGTTCCGGGGGCTCTACTACGGGTCCTACAAGGCGCCGCGTGAGGTCCTTTGGATCCTCGGCGTCGTGATCTACCTGCTGATGATGGCGACGGCCTTCCTTGGCTACGTGCTGCCGTGGGGCCAGATGAGCTTCTGGGGCGCCACCGTCATCACAAACTTCTTCTCCGCCATTCCGGTCGTCGGCGTGCCGGTGAAGGAATGGCTGATGGGCGGTTTCGCGATCGACAACCCGACGCTCAACCGCTTCTTCTCGCTGCACTATCTTCTGCCGTTCGTCATCTTCGGCGTCGTGATCCTGCACGTGTGGGCCCTGCACGTGACCGGGCAGAACAATCCCGATGGCATCGAGGTGAAGGACAAGTCCGACACCGTGGCGTTCACGCCCTATGCGACGATCAAGGATTTCTTCGCGACGGCTGTGTTCATGATCATGTTCGCGGCGTTCGTATTCTACCTGCCTGACGCGCTCGGCCACCCTGACAACTATATCCCGGCCGATCCGCTGAAGACACCGCCGCACATCGTGCCCGAATGGTACCTGCTGCCGTTCTACGCGATCCTGCGCGCGATCGATTTCGCCATCGGCCCGATCTCGGCGAAGCTCGGCGGGTTGATCCTGATGGTCGGCGCGATCGCGGTGCTCGTCGTCCTGCCGTGGCTCGACACCTCCAAGGTGCGCTCGATGCGCTACCGTCCGGTGGCGCGCCAGTTCTTCCTGGTGTTCGTGCTGGTCTGCCTCGCGCTCGGCTGGTGCGGCGCGCAATCGCCGGACAAGGTCGTCTGGCAGGCGGGCGAGTTCAGCATTGCGGGCTCTTACGCCGCTGGCGCTGCCGGCGAACAGAAACTGACGGCAACGGGCAACACGCTTGAAGAGGTCGAGAAGACGTTCGGAAAGCAGCTCGCAGGGGCGATTGCGTCGAATGGCGCCGGCACGCTGACGAAGACCGTGGTGACGCCCTTCCAGTTCAAGGTGACGCAGTTCTCGCAGTTGCTGACGCTCTACTACTTCGCGTTCTTCCTCTTGATCCTGCCGATCCTCGGTCTGCGCGAAACGCCGGGGCGCGTACCTGAAACCATCGCGAAGGCGATCGGCGCCAAGCGCGCCGCGGCCACGGAACGGGGAGCCTGATCGATGGTTCGTGGATTTTTCATCGCCGCGGTCGTCGCACTGGCGCCGTTTGCTGCGCACGCGCAGGAAGCTAGGCATCCGCACCCGGAACACTGGTCGTTCTCCGGCCCCTTCGGCACGTTCGACCAGGGCGCAGTCCAGCGCGGCTTTCAGGTCTACAAGGAAGTCTGCGCCGCCTGCCACACGATGGATCACCTGACCTATCGCCACCTCGGCGAGAAGGGCGGACCGTTCGTCGCCTCGGGCAAGTGGAACGCCGCAAGCGGCGGGTGGGAGGAGATCCATCTCGGTCCGCCCCACCACGGCGGCCGTTTCGTGCCCCCGACAGACAACCCGTTCGTGCGCGCGATCGCGGAATCCTACGAGATCACCGAGGTCGACCCGACCACGGGCGAGGAAATCACCCGCAAGGGCCGTTCTGCGGATCGCTTCGTCAGCCCGTACTCGAACCCCTATCAGGCCAAGGCCGTTCACGGCGTGGCGCCGCCGGACCTGTCGGTCATCACGAAGGCCCGTCACGATGGGGCCAACTACGTGCATGCGATCCTGACGGGCTACACGGATGCGCCCGAAGGCGAAGTCGCGCCGGGCGGCGCGACGAACCTCAGCTACAATTCCTACTTCGCTGGCGGCTGGATCTCGATGCCGCCGCAGCTCACGCCCGATCGCGTGACGTACTCCGACGGCACCGCGGCGACGCCAGACCAGATGGCCCGCGACGTCGTCACGTTCCTCGCGTGGGCGTCGGAGCCGAAGCAGATCGAGCGCAAGAAGACCGGCATGATGGTCCTCATCTATCTCTCGATCCTCGCGGGCCTGCTCTATGCGGCCTACCGGCAGGTCTGGAGAGATGTGAAGCACTGAGACTTGGGCGCTGCCCATGCTAGCCTCAGGGGCCGCTCCATCCGGGGCGGCCCTTTGCTTTTCCGGAGTTGGCAGATGAAGGCGCGCGTGGTCGACTCCGATCCGCGTTGGGAGGAAGAAGGTCTCTACTGGGCGCAGCGCATCCGGGACATCCTCAACGGGTGCGTTCTCGACATCGATCACATCGGCTCCACCGCGGTGCCCGGCCTGGCGGCGAAGGATGTGATCGACATCCAGACGCTCGCCTACGATCTCGACGAGGCGCAACCGGCCATTGCGGCGCTGAAGTCGGCAGGGTTTCTCGTCGACCTGACCAAACGCGGAGAAACGCCGCGCCCCGGCTATCCCGATCACCCCGACTGCTGGGACCGCCTCCTCTTTCGCGGGCCGAGGGGCGAGCGTCCCGTCATCCTGCATCTGCGCGAAGTGAACACCGCCGGCGCCCGCGTGCCGCTGTTGCTGCGCGACTTCCTGCGCGCAGACGATCTGGTGCGTGAGCAATACGGGGCATTGAAGCTGGGGCTCGCCCGATATGTGGAGTCCGAGCGTGGCTATCAAGCGATGAAGCAGCCCTTCGTGGCGGTCACGCTGCGGCTGGCGGAAGCGTGGGCGGAGCGGACGCGATGGCGGCTCGGCCAGAGCGATGCTTAGTGTGCGATGCGTGAGGGAATGACACGATGAGTGAATGGGTTCTCGGCGTTATCGGCGGCTCGGGGCTGTACGACATTCCCGGCATCGCCGGCGCATGGCGGCGCATCGAATCGCCCTGGGGGCAGGCGAGCGATGAAGTCTTCGACGGCGAGCTCGACGGCGTCCGCATCGTCTTCCTGCCGCGTCACGGTCGCGGTCACCGATTGTCTCCCTCTCATGTGAACTACCGCGCCAATATCGATGTGCTGAAACGCGCGGGCGTCACGGACGTGCTGTCGCTTTCGGCGTGCGGCTCCCTGAAGGAAACACTCTCGCCCGGCGCCTTTGTCATCGTCGACCAGTACATCGACCGCACCTTCGCCCGCGAGAAGAGCTTCTTCGGCGACGGCATCGTCGCCCACGTGTCGATGGCGCATCCGGTGTGCCCGCGCCTCGCCGGACTCGCATCTGCCGCCTCGCGCGCCGCCGGTGCGCCGACCACAGATGGGGGCACATACATCGTGATGGAAGGCCCGCAATTCTCCTCGCTCGCGGAATCGAAACTGTACCGCTCCTGGGGATGCGACGTGATCGGTATGACCAACATGCCGGAAGCGAAACTCGCCCGCGAGGCGGAGCTTCCATACGCGAGCGTGGCGATGGTCACCGATTTCGATTGCTGGCGCGAAGAGGTCGCGGCCGTCACGGTGACCAACGTGCTCGAGGTCCTGCACGCCAACACCGGCAAGGCGCGCGATCTGGTGGCCAACCTCGCGCGCAGTCTCGCCGGGACGAAGCGCGCGCCGAGCCCCATCGACACCTGCCTCGATTTCGCGATGATCACCCCGCCGGAGGCACGCGATGCGACGCTGGCGAAAAAACTCGACGCCGTCGCGGGACGGGTGCTGGGAGGTCGATCATGAATGTGGAAACTCACCACCCCTATGATCCCGCCGCCCAACTGGCGTTTTCCAGAGAGCTCAATTCCCGGCTCTACTCGCGCGGCACTCGGTTGGTCGCAACGGCCGGATTGTTCCTGATTGCGATGGCTCCCTTCATCGCACTTTTGATCTGGAGTGTGGCGAGGGACGAATCTCCCGGACTGGTATCGATTGTTCTGGCTGCAGTCGTGGCGCTTGCTCTCCGTGTCTATGCGGGCAGGTGGATCAACCTTCACTTCATCCGCAAACTTTCGTCCGTCGTAACGCTTGCGGGCAAAGATGTTCGATACCTGTTTGATGACAAAGGCATACACGGCGCAATGGCGCATTCGACGTGGTCTGTAGAGTGGCCTGGTGTGGACCGGCTGGTCGCGACAAAGAAGGGAGTCATGTTCATCGTGAGCATGGGAGCCTATTTCGTCCCGAGTTCCGCGTTTTTCGATGCCCAAGCTCTTGCGAATTTTAGTGCGGATGCAAGGGATCGACTTTCGCAAGAGGCCCGAGAAAAGAGCCTGATTGAATTGTGATACGCGCCCAAGGTTTGGGTAGTGGAGGCGGCGATGACGACAGGTTTCACACGACGCGGCGCCATGGCGACGGCGGGCGCTGCGGCGCTGGTGGGATCGGCGCGGGCCGATGAAGCGCCGCCGCTCACGCGGATCGCGCTGGGCGCCTGCGGGCGGCAGAACAAGGAACAGCCGATCTGGGATGCGATGCTGGCGGCGAAGCCGGAGTTTTTCGTGTTCCTCGGCGATTGCGTCTACGGCGATACGCACGATCCGGCGGAGCTTCGGGCGAAGTATCAGATGTTGGCGGACAAGCCGGGTTTCAAGAGTTTCCGCGAAGCGACGCCGTTTCTCACCGTCTGGGACGATCACGACTACGGCAAGAACGATTCCGGCGCGAACCATCCGACGAAGAACGAGTCCCGCGCCGCGTTCTGTGACTTCTGGGAAGTGCCCGCCGACAGTCCGCGCCGCACGCGGCCCGATGGAGTTTACACCAGCACGATCATCGGCCCGCCCGGACGCGAGGTGCAGATCATTGTGCCGGATCTCCGCTGGAACCGTACGAAACTGCGCCGGCCGCTGGGCTTTCCCGGGGTTGCTGCAAGTTACATCGCGGGGCAGATCATGCCGGCGGCGGAAATCCGCGGGCCGTATGCCGCGAGCCGGGCCGCCGATGCGACGATGCTGGGCGAGGCGCAGTGGGCGTGGCTTGAGGAAGAGCTGAAGAAGCCCGCTGCGCTGCGGCTGATCGGATCGACGCTGCAGGTGCTGGCGAAAGGCTCCGGCTGGGAAGGCTGGGAGAATTATCCGGCCGATGTCGCGCGGCTGCACAAGGCGATCGGGACAGCGACCAATGTGATCCTGCTTTCGGGCGATGTGCACTACGGCGAGATTTCGAAGTTTGATCGCGAAGGCGCTGCACCGCTCTGGGAGCTCACGTCCTCCGGCATCACCGAATCCGATCCGCTGCTGCCAAACAAGCGCCGCGTGAAAGCGAAGACCGGCCGGAATTTCGGCGTCGTCGAGATCGACTGGGAGGCGCGTACGGTCGACCTCCAGGTCCGCGACGAAGCCGGCGCCACGCAGATCAGCGAGCGCGTCGCGTTCGGCTGATCTGACTACGGCGCTTCGCTTCCCCCCGTCTTGCGCGCGTAGAACTGGATGCCCGCTTTCCAGTTGAAGCGGTGGCGGAACACCTCAAGCCCGTTCGCGGCGAACAGCGTGCGAAGTCCTTGCGGGGTGAAATAGGTGCAGTGGCTCGGCGGGCAGAACTCGTTCCACTCGCGTATGTCCTTCGGCTTGTTCCAGTGCGCGACATCCGGCGTCGTCACGTTGAGCACGGCGCCCGGCTTCATGTGGCGCGCGATGGCGGCCACGAAAGGGCCGGGGAACGGCACGTGTTCGATCACTTCCGAGCAATAGACGGCGTCGTACTGCTTGAGATCGCCGCGCGCTTCCACCTCTTCGAGCAGGCCGTTGTGGAAGGTGCAGCCGGGAAATTCCTTGCGCGCATATTCGACGCCCGGCTTGTCCACTTCCACGCCCGTTGCGTCGTAGCCGCGCTGGCGCATCGCCTCGACCATGAAGCCGCCGCTCGAGCCCACTTCGAGAAACGTCTTTCCGGTCGTCACATACGCATCGAGCATGCGCGCGCGCTTGGCGCAGCGGCGCAGTTTCTTTTCGCGTTTCGCGTAATAGCCCTCGCTCGCGCCGAGGTAGGGGTCGTCGTACATGGCGTGACGGTCGGCGTCGGTGGGGGGCGGGTCCATGTAGACGCTGCCGCAGCCGCCGCAGCGGTGGAGCGTCATGCCCTTCCATTCGGTTTCGAGCGTGCGCGCGGGGGCGGCGCAGATGGGGCAGGGCATGGGGTCGGACCTTTCGGAAATGCGGGTTTTGGCTAGGGCTTCGGACTGCCGATGACAAGTTCGCGCGGCCGTGCGTCCTGCAACGGGCGTCGCAGGCCGGGAGCGGGGCCGTGTGGGTGCGGCGACGGGCCTATCCATCGTCATTGCCGGGCGGTCTGGGCGCGTGCGCCTGCGACGCTGCGACGAGCCAACCATACGGCGAGGGGCGTTCGCCGGGTTTGTGCGCCCGCCGCGCCAGCGCGCGGGTGATTGTTCTTTCACGTTGTCTCGCAAGACGCCGGGCGAGGCGCGCCGCGAATTTCTCGCGGTCCTGCAGCACATGGATCAATCCGTTGTACCTGCGCACGACGCCCGCGCGGTCGACCAGGGGCGATGCGGGCGCGCGCAACGGGAGAAGTGCGAAGGGGGCGGCTTTGGCTTTTGATTGCGAACACGCGCGCGGCGGCGCGGGATCGAACCCGAACATGCGCCGCTGATAGCGCTCTTCATGCCGCGCCTCATCGAGGCGCTTCTTCTGCTCCGGCGAAAGCGCGTAGCGCACGTTGGGTTTTCCAGTTCGCGCGAGCTGCGCAACGAAACCGAATCGCCATTGCGGCTTCGCACGTTGCGTCTGCCGCGATGTCTTCGCGCACGTCGGTTTCAACACCACCACCATCGTCGCCGCCATCGCCAGCAGCAACGCGCGCGCTACAGCCTCGCCGTCGCGCAGCCACATCTCCACGCGCCGCGCGGCGGTGCGCAGGATGAATTCGGGCGCGTCGAAGAGATCGCCGAACAGCGTCTCGATG
>WRPF01000144.1 GCA_009773335.1 Caulobacteraceae bacterium | reverse complement strand
TCGAGCCGCCGCCGTGAGGAACAGGCACCGGCGGCCTCTGCGGGGGCGAGAAAGCCCAGTGGCCTCGCGCATTCCGCGGCGGCGTCTCCGCAGCGACAAGCGCCGCGGCCATCGCAGCGTAAAACCAGACCAAAGCAACGCGGGCAGAAAGCATGGCGCCTACGATGCCGAATGCGCCTCGGCGCGTCAACGGCGCAGGTACGCACCATCTGGAGTGCGGCAGCTCGCTGCCGCGTTCACCGGCGCTGGGATCGGAACAGAAGCACGAGCCAACCCACGCGGCGCTGAAGCGCCGCACTCCAGAGGACGCCCAGAGTCACACGGGGATCCGGCGAAAGTCGAGAAGGCGGTTCGCTTTCACGTAGGCGACGCCGATGTCGCCGGGAGCGACGGCGACGCAGACGGCTCGCGGCGCACCATTTCGCCCAGCTCCGTCGACTTCTCGGCCGCCTCGAATCGGGGACGCAACGCCTCGATGCGTGAAGCTGGTTCAACCGGCCTCACGGGCAGACCGCGCCACACGACAGTGTGTCGACGCCAACGTCGGGTCCGCATGTCGCCGGCCCCGGTGCGGCGGGCGGCTCGCCTGCTAGAAACAGAAAGCTCAGAAGTCGGATCGGATCGTTCATCTCGATCGCGCCCGAGTCGTCCGCGTCGGCCGCGTCCTCGCACCAAAGCGCCTCGCCTCCAAGAAAAAGCCTCGAGAGCACCAGGGCCGCAACGCCGGAGGATCCCAAAGCGACCAGGTCCTGCGCGCCATCGCGGTTGAGGTCCGCGAGGCGCAGAACGCTCGCCGACTCGTCAACCTCGATCGTTTGTGTGATCGAGAGGTCGTCTCGCATGCGGAAGACGACCAAGCGATCCTGCGCGTCGCTCGATGGCGCTGACGCCACCAGATCGAGCCAGCCGTCGCCGTCGAGATCCGCGGCAGCGATGGCTCCCAGCGGCAGGCCGGGCTTCAGAGTTCGCGCATCGGCGAAGACTCGTGCGCCGAGGTTTTTGAAGAGACGCACTCCAGGGTCCCGACCCGTCGTCGAGACCGCGATGTCTTGGAGGCCGTCGCGATCGAAGTCCGCGATCACAAGGTCGCCGTGGCGATCGGCGGCATCAAAGGCGCCCGTCGGCATTGAAGTGGCCGGAAGTAAGCGCCGTGGCAGAGCCGGCGAACTGGATTTGCCGCGGACCGCGGACGATGAATCTCCCGTCGCCCTGAGCACTCACAGCCCGAGTTGCGTAATGCAGAGCAACAGCCCAAGCACCGAAGGAGAGAACGCGTGTGATGGCATATCTCCGACCGAAGAGACCCCGCGAATGAGGCGGCATGATACGGAAGTGACGCGTCGCGCCGTTAGCGAAAACACACGCCATCTGGAGTGCGGCGGCTCGCTGCCGCGTTCACCGGCGCTGGGATCGGAGAACAGGAGCAAGAGTCAACCCACGCGGCGCTGAAGCGCCGCACTCCAGAGGGCGGGCCCTGCGGAGCAGGCAGCAGTTGCGTCGAGAGGAAGCCTGCTTACTGTTTTTCGCATGTTCGACGCGCACTTGGCCTGGCCCCACGCCCCAACCCA
>WRPF01000007.1 GCA_009773335.1 Caulobacteraceae bacterium | reverse complement strand
ACGACGCCGAGACTGGCCGCGGAGGCGCGCGCGGCGCCCGTGCCCACGCGCACGCCGTTCCCCGTCGTCGCCGACCGCATCGCCGACAGGCTGGCGCGCCGCGACCGTGATGCGCGCGTCATCCGCACCACGCTCGACGCCGGCCTGCAGCGATCTCTCGAGCTGATGGTGGCGAACGAACTCAAGTTGCAGGATGGCGAGACGAGCGCGGCGATCATCGTCGTCGAAGTGGAAGGCCGGAAGGTCCGCGCTTCCGTGAGCGGCGCGGAACGCAATCGCGCCGGCGCCTTCCTCGACATGACGCGCGCCGTGCGCTCGCCGGGGTCTTCGCTGAAGCCCTTCATCTACGGCCTTGCGCTCGATGACGGGATCGCGGCGCCGGACACGCTCATCGAGGACGCGCCGCGCCGGTTCGGCGGTTACCTGCCGGAAAATTTCGATCGCCGTTTTCACGGCGAGGTGCGCCTGTTCGAGGCGCTGCAGCATTCGCTCAATCTGCCTGCCGTCGCGACGTTGCAGAAAGTAGGCGCCGCCCGCTTCGAGGGCGCGCTGACGGCCGCCGGCGCGCGCCCGCGCTTTCCACGTCGGCGACTGGAGGAGCCCGGACTTGCGCTGGCGCTCGGCGGCGTCGGTCTCACGCTTGAAGAAGTGACGACGCTCTACGCCATGCTCGGCGACGGCGGCGTGGCGCGCCCGCTCGTCTACACCGATGGCCCGCAGTGGCGGGTCAGCCGTTTCATGAAACCCGAGAGCGCCGGCAAGATCCTCGCCATCCTCGCGCGCTCGCCGATGCCGGACGGACGCGCGCCGTCCGCGCTGATCGAAGGGTCCACGTCGATCGCGTTCAAGACGGGCACATCCTACGGTTTCCGTGACGCATGGGCGTTCGGCGTCGGCGGCGGTTACGCGGTGGGTGTGTGGATGGGGCGTCCCGACGGCGCGCCGCGACCGGGCGCCACGGGCCGCGCGGAGTCCCTGCCGCTGCTGTTTTCCGTATTCGATCGGCTGAAGACGAGCGGCGCGCCGGCGATGCCGACGATGACAGAGGAACAGGTGGCCCCCGGACAAAGGCGCCTGCGCCCGAAGGACGATTCACTCGATCCCGTGATCCTGTTTCCACCCGAGGGCGCGGATGTGCTGATCACCGAGTACGGGCCGCAGAGCCGCGGCGTCGCGCTCGCCGCGCGCGGCGGTCGTGCGCCGCTGGTCTGGTATGCGGAGGGCGAGCGCGTGCCGGAGGAGGAAACGAGCGGACGCATCATCTGGCGACCGACGACGCCGGGCTTTCACGAGGTGATCGTCGTCGATGCCGAAGGCCGCCGCGCGCGCTCGCGCGTCAGGGTGCGGGGGCGGTAGCCGCGAGATCGAACTCGACGCGGAAGTGGCGGTCGGCGCGGCGCAGTTCGTAGGCGAACATCGCGCCCGGTTCGATGACGACGCTCCACATGTTGGTGAGCGAGCGCGGAAGATTCTGGCGCACGAACAGGTCGCGCGAGTATGCGTCGGCCGGGAAGTACTGGCGTGTGGATATGCCTGCGTCGATGCTGTCGCCGCCGTATTGCGAGAGGATGTCCTCCGACCCGTCCGCGTGGCGGTGATCGTGCTTCAGGCGTATGCGGTCGCCTTCGACGCGCGAGAGCACCCAGGTGCGCGAACGGTTCTCGCCGACAGCAAACGGAATGCGCACCTCGTTCGCCTCGCGGCAATCGACCGGCCCCATCACGAGGCGTTTGTCCGCAAACGTCGCATCCGGCGGATCGTTGGTCACGAGCCTGCCCTCATGGGTTTTGCCGCAGAGCGTACGCAGGTTCTCGAAGTAGGAGGCTGCGGGCGTCGGCAACGATGTGGTGGCGCAGGCGGCGAGGGAGGCCACAGCGGCGAGGAGTGTGGCGAGGCGTGCGATGGCTTTCATCTGCGATGCATTGCGGAGAAAGGCCCCGCACGCAACCGGAGACATGAAGCGTGCGCCCCGTCGCGGATTGTCAGCAGCAGCCGGATGTGGCGGCCATGCCCTCTCCGGCGTCGCTGAACGGCAGGTCCGTTCCGCAGCCCTTGAAGATGCCGAAATGGCGCGATTCATCGCCGAAGAAGTCGAAGAACGCCGCGAAACGGCTGTCGCGCAGCATGCGGTAGGTGTTCCCGCACACCGGAAACACCCGTCCGGCCTCGATCCAGTGATGCTTGTCCAGGGCGAAGGCGTCTTCTGCGCCGGGGACGCCGCCCTTGTAGCGCACCGCCTGCCCGTAGTCCTCGCATGCCGATTCGAGCCCGGAGACGTTGAAGAGGCGATAGGTGGCGGAGAAGAAGCGTGCGGTGCCCAGCGCGACGGCAATGGCTGGATCGCTGATGGCGAGCGGCCGGTCCGTCACCAGTCGCGGATCGTCGAACCCCGCTCCCCGGGCCAGCCTGAGGAAGTCGTTCCAGTAGAGCGCGCCCGCCAGGCACTCGCCGTGCAGAACGGGATCGCGCCGCAGGCGCTCCGGCACGCGCCGGTCTGCGTACACATCGGAAAAGTAGAGTTCTCCCCCCGGCTTCAGCAGCGCGCGGGCGCCGGCGAACACGGCGGTCTTGTCCTCGACGAGATTGATCACGCAGTTCGAGACGATGACATCGAAGCTCGCCGCCTCAAGACCAAGCCGGTCCAGCTGCGCGATGTCGCCGTCGAGGAACGATACGTTCGCGTATCCGAACCGTTCGCGGTGCCATTCCGTATGCGTCCGTGCGATCGTGAGCTGTTCCGGTGTCGCGTCGACGCCGACGATGCTTCCGTGCTCGCCCACAAGCTGGGCGAGGATGTAGGCGTCCTGCCCGGCGCCGCAGCCCAGATCGAGGATGCGCGCGCCTTCAAGGTGCGCAGGCGCGACGAGGCCGCAGCCATAGTAGCGCGCCCGCACCTCAGGATGGACATTCCCCAGCGCCCACAACACATGCGCCGGCGGCGCCTCGGCGGTGATGCACGCATCTGTGCGCAGGTCATCCGACGAGCCCAGCACCTTGCCATAGTAGTTCTGCGCATTCGCCAGCGCGCCGTCGTCCATGTGTGTCAGCTCCCAGAGTGTCTGCGGTATACGACGCGCCGCCCGATCCGGTTTCGCCGGCGCATTGCGGCGATGGCGTCAGGGCCGCCTACTTCGCCGGTGCGCCGCTTGGCGCATCGACGAGCGCGCGCGCGAGGCGCTCGGCCAGCGCGTTCGTCTTCTCCACATCGTTGCTCGCGCTCGCACGCACGAGCAGCACTCGGTCGCCCTTGCGGACGACGATCTGGGTCTGGTCGCCGAAGGCCATCTGCGTGCGGCTCGCCTCGTCGCCGAGACCTGCTACAGGCTCGACCGGCGCTTCCGAAAGGCCTTCAAGGGCGCCGGACAGCTTTGCATACATGGCCTGCGGCGTGGCGGCTTCGGCATCTCCGGCGATGCTGTCGGGCGTGAACAGTGCGGCCTCGCCCATGACGGCGCCGTCGCCTGAACGCCAGCGACATCCGCCGGCGATCGTGCCGACGCCCGGGTCGGATTCGGATTCAACGGCGGCGCCGAAAACGGCGCGCGTGTCGGGCGCCATGGCGCAGACGTCCGCGCCCACGCGTGCTGCGTCCGGCGCGCCGGATGGGCCGCAGCCGGCCAGAAGGGCTGCGCCCAGAAGAACTGCAAGAACACCGCGCATCGAAACCCCTGATCATCCGGTCTGTCGACCGCCTTGTCCGACATTTGCGCGTGCCGGGAAAGGCTGCTTCACTCGCCGCGTGTGCGCCCGTCGCCTTCTTCGGCGAGCACGATGGCGGGGTTCTCCGGCGCCAGTCGCTCGAACAGACCGACGTAGGGGTCGGCCTGGGGGCCGAATCCGCGCATGGGCGCGGCGGCCCGTTCCGCGATCTCGCTGCGTTCGGCCGGCGCGAGCAGCGTCGGGCGTCCGGGTGTCGCGACCGGTCGCCAGTAGCGCAGCACGATCGCGATGCCGCCTTCGCGCTCCTCGAGTTTCGCCAGACCGTTCGCGAGCTGCTCGCGCCACTGCGCGCGGGCGCGCACGACGTTGCGGTAGAGGCGCGGGATCGGCTCGGCGACGAGTTCGGCGGGCGCGTCGAGGATGGCATGGGCTTCATCGGGCGTGCGGGCGACGCCGATGGGCCGGCGCGCGGCGGCGGCGACGCTCCGCGCCACGGGGGCGGGCGGCGCCGGGCGCCAGTAGCGGATGACCACCCGCCAGGCGTCGTCGCGCCAGATCAGCTCGAACCGTCCGTCGCCGTAGAGGCTGGGCACGGCGGTCTCGGCTTCGGCGATCGAGGCGAAGGCCCCGGGCAGCTCCTCGGACGCGAGGAAAACGAGCCCGCCCGCCTTCTCCGCCGCCGTCACGGCGGTGCGCGCCTGCGGCGCGTCGTCGAGGACCGCCTGGACGGCGGTCGGGGCGATCGGGTAGGCGGTCATGACCCTGACATTACAGCAAATTCGTCGCGAAACCGTCGTGATCCCCTGCGACGTGTGCGTTGGGTGCATCCCGGGTTGATGTCGGCTTGTCACGGAGCCGTGCGAGGGTAAAGACAGCTTGTCCAATTCCATCGGGGAGCGATCATGACCGGGAAATTTCGCGCAGCGCGCTTCGCCCTCGCCCTGGCGCCGATCATCGCGCTGATGTCCTGCGACCAGATCGGCCGGGTGTTGGAGAATGTCGGCGCACCGGAGGTGTCCGGTCCGGCGACACTCGCTTCAGTGTCGGCGGACGCGCGATCGATGGGCGGCGCCACGGTCGCGCCGGAGGCGGAAATGCAGGCGCTGCTTGCGCCGGAACCGGTGATGTTTGTGCCGGGCGAGATTCTTGTCGGCGCGAAGATCGACGACGAGCTGGCGCAGGCGGCCAGCGAACTCGGCATGCGGATGATGTCGCGCTTTGCGCCGGACGGGACGCCGCAGGCGCTCGACTCGCGGCTTGAGGCCAAGGCGATCGAGAACGCCGTGGAGGAAGCGACGCGCGATGCGCGCACCGTGCTCTCGAGACTGCACGTGAACGGCGAGATCGAGGTGAGCCCGTCGGGCATGGTCAAGATCGATCTCACGCCGGAGAACACCGCGAGCCCCACCGGCTTCACGCGGTTTGCGCAGGCCGAAGCCGCCGCTGCGCCGCCGCCCGGCGCCGAGGAGCCCGATGCGGGCGCGCCATCGGAGCCGGACGCCGTCGTCGACACCGGCCAGCGTTGTCCGCGCAATGTCAGCACCGCGCAGATGGAAGCCGATCTCACGCTGAAGACGATTTGCGCGCTTGAGCGCCTGCAGGCGTCGCGTCAGTTCCAGTTCGTCGAGAAGAACTACGTGATCGGGATCGAGTTCGAGCGCCTGCCGATTTTCGGGAAGAAGCCGCAGCCGACTGCGCCCGCGCCGGCGCCGGGCGCGCCGAAGACCACGCCAGCCGCGCCGAACGCCGAGCTCGCCGCCACCGGCGCGCTGCCGAACGATCCGCTGCTCGGCTTCCAGTGGGACATGCGCGCACGTGGAACCGCGGCCGGCCAGTCGCCCGGCGGCGCGGGCTTCGAGCCATTCTGGACGAACGCACGTCAGGTCGGTCGCCGCGCCGTGCGTGTGGCGGTCATCGATACCGGCGTCGAACTCGCACATCCGGACATGCGCGCCAGCGCCAATCTCGTGCAGGGCATCGATCTCATCGTCGATTACGACCGCGCGGGCGACGGCAACGGCGTCGATCGCGACGCCAATGACGTGGGCGACGCCTGCGGCGCGGGCCGCGAGAACTCGTTCCATGGCACACACGTCGCCGGCACCGTCGGGGCGGCGGTGACCAACGATCGTCGCGGCGTTGCGGGCGGCGCCTGGAATGTCACGGTGATTCCGGTGCGCGCGATCGGGCGTTGCGGCGGGGAGCTTGAGGACATCGTCAACGCGATCCGCTGGTCGGCCGGCCTTGCGCCCGCGGTCACCGAGACCGGCGAGCAGATCCTCAACACGACGCCCGCCGACATCATCAACATGAGTCTTTCCGTCCAGATTGCGTGTCCCGCCTCGATGCAGGCGGCGATCGATGCGGCCGTGGCCAAGGGCGCGGTGATCGTGGTCGCAGCGGGCAACAAGTCGAACGCCGTGGCGAACTACGCGCCAGCGAACTGCAACAATGTCGTGGTGGTCGCGGCCAATGACGCGCGGGGCAACATCGCGTTCTATTCGAACTTCGGCCCCGGCGTGGACGTGCTCGCACCCGGCGGCGACGTGTTCGCGGACTCCGACGGCGACGGCCGCCCCGACGGCGTGCTCTCGACGCGCACCACCGCCAACGACTGCTACGATCCGGAAACCCGCCAGCCAGCGGCCACCTGCTACTACGGCTTCCTCCAGGGCACTTCGATGGCCGCGCCGCACGTGGCGGCGGCGCTCGCGCTGTTGCAGTCGCAGTACAATGTCCGCGGCAAGGCGCTGGAGGACCTGTTGCTGACGCGCGCGCTGGGGCCCATCGACGCCGATGCGCAGTGCTCGGTCGATTGCGCGCGCAACGCCAACGCCACCCCCATTGCGGGCCGGCCGGGCAAGTGCATGCGCCAGTGCGGTCGCGGCATGCTCGACCTCGCGCGGGCCGCGCCGGAGCCGGCTTCTCCCGCTGCTGCGCCCGGCGGACCCTAGGCGGATCGCCCGGAGCGTGTCGGGAGAAGTGTGGGGGCTGGACGTGCGGGTCGCGAACGGTCACGCTTGGCCCTTCGGTCGCTGGCGAAGAGGAGCGCGCCGGCATGGATGACAACCAGTTGCGGACAATGGGACTTGCCGGCGGCGGCGCGGCGTTGGCGGTGGCGCTCGCCCTGACCTTCATCGGCCAGGAAAAGGACGGCGCGGTTCAGCCTGCGATCGACCCGCCCCAGGTGTCGACCGCCGTTGTCACGCCGACGCCTTCGGTGTCCGCCTCGGCCCCGATACCATCGACGCCCGCCGTGGAAACCGCGATGTTGGACGGCCCCGCGCCGTCGATGGCGGTGGTGAAGCCGGCGCCGTCCAAGGCGGCCGCCGCGCCGCAGAACCCGAACCTCGAATTCATCGTGCGCTTCGATGCGCGCCACCCCTTGAGCCGGGCTCAGGACCTGTGGCTGCAGGGCAAGCGTGCTGAGGCCGAGGCGCTCGCGCGCACGACGCTGGCGCAACGCACCGAACTGCGGGGCCTGTGCTTCTCGCGCTTCACGCTGGGCGCCGAGATCGTGCTTGCGCACTGCGCCCGCGTGCCGCGCGCCCAGATCGAGCGCACATCGGCGCGCTGGCAGCGCAAGCTCCGCGCGATGCCGGGCGTGCAGTACTGCGACGCCAACGTGATCGCCGACGTCGAAAGCAGGTAGTTCCGCGCTCGTACGGCAGGCGAGTGCGCTTTACGGCGCCCACGACGCGGGCCATTGATCGCGCCGTCTTCAGGAGATGAGAGGCGCATGGCGAGCGAGCACATCGTGCGGTCGACGGACGGCCTGGGCCTCTTCGTGCGCGACTACGCGCCGCTGCAGCCCGCGCTTGGCCTGCCGGTGCTGTGCCTGCACGGGCTCACGCGCAACTCTGCGGATTTCGAGATCGTTGCGCCGCGGATCGCCGCGCTCGGCCGGCGCGCGATCGCAATGGACGTGCGCGGTCGCGGGCGCTCGGACTGGGACGGCACGCCGTCGCGCTATACGCCGCTGATCTATGCGCAGGATGCGCTGAAGGTGCTCGACCAGCTGGGCGTGGCGCGTGCGGTATGGCTCGGCACGTCGATGGGCGGGCTCATCACGATGATCGCCGCAGCGATGGCGCCGGACCGTGTGGAGGCGGCGATTCTCAACGACATCGGCCCGGTGATCGATCCGCGCGGACTGGCGCGCATCGCCACCTATGTCGGCAAGAGCGAGCCCCGCTCGACCTGGGATGAAGCCGCCGCCGCCGTGGCGATGACGCAGAGCGTGGCGTTCCCCGATGCAGACGCGGCCTTCTGGCATACGTTTGCGCGGCGCACCTATCGCAAGCGTGCGGACGGGCGCCTTGAACTCGACTACGATCCCGCCATCGCACAGCCGCAACCGGACCTCGCGCCGGACCTGCGTCCGGTGTTCAAGGCGTTGCAGCCCATTCCAACGCTCGTCCTGCGCGGGGGCGTGAGCGACATCCTCTCCCGCGAAGGCGTCGCCGAGATGCGCGCGCTGAAAGGCGATCTTGAGGTTTCCGAGGTGCCCAATGTCGGCCATGCGCCGACGCTGGAGGAGCCGGGCGCCTGGCTCCCGATCGTGGATTTCCTCGCGCGCGTGGCGTAAGCTGCACCCATGGCAAAGATCGATCTCGCCGATGAAGTGGCGCAGCGCCTGCGCACTGAAGCTGCAGCAGCGGGACAGCCGCTCGACGCGTTTGTCAGCGAGCTGCTCGACGCCGCCGCCTTTGATCTCGATGATTCCGCGGATGTGGAGGCGTTCCTGCGCACAGGCGAGGCGATCCCCGCGCAGAACGTCGTCGACTGGCTTGAAGCGGGTGGCGATGCGAGCGGCCTGCCGTTTCCGAAGCCGCGCCCGGTGCGGTGAGGGTTCTCCTTCGCGCGGCCGCCGAACAGGACATTCGGCGTCTGGTCGCGTTTGTCGACGAGAAGAGCCCAGCGGCCGCCAGGCGGCTCGGCGCGCACCTCAGGCAGGCATTTTCGCTCCTCTCCGAACAGCCGCTCGTCGGACGGCCCACGAAGGACGGGCGCGCGCGGCTGTGGTTTGCGCGCCTGGGGCGGGCTCGCTACGTAGTTCTCTACCGCGTGCTTGACGATGTGGTTCTGATCACGCGCCTTTGGCACGGCAAGGAAAACCGTCCGACTGAGTAGGCCGCCATGCACCGCAATCCCCGCACGCACCTCGCCACCCACGAAGTCACCAACCAGGCCGCGCCGCTCGAAGACGTCAATCTCTTCAGCGCCGATCCGATCCTCATATCCGCCGTGACGTGGTCCGGCGCGGGCGCGCATCGCGCGCGGCTGGAGACGTTCGGCGCGCAGATCGGGTCAGCGGAGACAATGGACTGGTGCGTGCAGGCCAACCGCAATCCGCCGTCGTTCAAGCCCTATGACCGCTTTGGCCGGCGCATCGACGAGGTGGAGTTTCATCCGGCGTATCATGAACTGATGGCGCTCGGGCTCAACGCTGGCGTTTCAGCGGCGGCGTGGAACGTGACGGAGGGCGGGCATGCGCTGCACGCGGCGCTGCTGTTCCTGATGGGGCAGGGCGACTACGGCGTGTGCTGCCCGATGTCGATGAGCTACGCGGTCGTGCCGGCGTTGCGCGTGGAGCCCGGCGTCGCCGCCGAATGGGCGCCGCGCGTGACCACCGAAGCCTATGACGACCGCTTCATCCCCGCCGCCGAGAAACGCGCCGTCACCATGGGCATGGCGATGACGGAAAAGCAGGGCGGCTCCGACGTGCGCGCGAATTCCACCCGCGCGACGCGGCAGGCGGACGGCTCGTACGAACTCGTCGGGCACAAATGGTTCTGTTCGGCGCCGATGTCGGATGCGTTCCTGACGCTCGCCTACGCCGAAGGTGGACTGACGTGTTTCCTTGCCCCACGTTGGCGGCCGGATGGCGAACGCAACGGCATCGAGATCCAGCGCCTGAAGGACAAGCTCGGCGACAAGTCCAATGCCTCGTCAGAGATCGAGTATCGCGGCGCCTGGGCCGTGCGGGTGGGCGAGGAAGGCCGCGGCGTGAAGACCATCATCGAGATGGTGCAGCTCACGCGGCTGGACTGCATCATCGGTGCGGCGACGCAGATGCGTCAGGCGGCCTCGCTCGCGGCGTGGCACACGCAGGGACGTGCGGTGTTCCAGAAGAAACTCATCGACCAGCCGCTGATGCGGGCGGTGCTCGCCGATCTCGCGCTCGATGTGGAGGCGAGCGTGGCGCTCGCGTTCCGCCTCGCGCAGGCGCTCGACCGTGCTGACGATCCGCGCGAAGCCGCGCTCGCGCGCATTGGCCTGCCGCTGGCGAAGTATCTCGTCACCAAACGCGCGCCGACGGTGGTGGCGGAAGCGATGGAATGCCTCGGCGGCGCCGGATACGTGGAAGAGGGGCCGATGCCGCGCCTCTTCCGGCAGTCGCCGTTGAACGCGATCTGGGAAGGCTCCGGCAACGTCATTGCGCTCGACACGCTGCGTGCGCTGGCCCGCGAGCCTGAGGCGCGCGACGCGCTGATGGCGGAACTGCGCGACGCGGCGAGCGCGCATCGCGACATGGGCGCCGTCGCCGCCGAGGCCGAAGCGATTCTGTCATCGCCCGTCGTCGAAGCCGCCGCGCGTCATCTTGCGGAACGTCTCGCCCTCGCGTTGGCCGCCGCGACACTGGTGAAGACGGCACCGGCAGCCGTGGCGGACGCCTTCATAGCCGGGCGCTGCGGCGCCCAGACGATGACGTTCGGTGCGCGTACGGATCTGGGCGATGTGAACGCGCTGATTGGGCGGCTGGCGTTGGCGCATTGAACGAAGGGAGCACGGGCCTTCAGGCCCGCATCCGACCTTAACCACACACGCCGCAGTTAATCGTTCGTCCCGATGCGGGCCTGAAGGCCCGCGTTCCCTTCCTCACAGACTCATCGCGAACAGCTTTTCGTACTCGCCGGCGCCGAACTTGATCGCGTTCGACGCCGTGGCTAGATCGCTGACTGCATACTCCGCACTCGGTCCGAAGTGATCGTTCGTCACGCCGATGGCGGAGAGCGAAGCGGGGATGCCGATCTTGGCGTTGAGCTCCATCACCGCGTCTGCGACGTCGCCGTTCGGTCGCAGGCCCATGACCTGGCGCAGACGCACGAATTTCTCCTGCATGGCCCCGGCCGACTGGATCATGCGCAGCGAGTGCGGGAGGATCACCGCGTTGAGCGTGCCGTGATGCAGCTTCAGTTCCTTGATCCGTCCGAGCGCGTGGGAAAGCCCGTGTACCGCGCCGAGGCCCTTCACGAACGCCAGCGCGCCTTCATAGCTCGACATCATCACATGCCAGCGCGCGTCGCGGTCGCTTCCATCTTCGACGGCGCGCTCGAGCATGTCCTGGCCGATGCCGCGCCACACGCCGTCATAGCCGATGGCTTCGGCAGGCGGATTGTTCACCGGCGAGAGGATCGCCTCGATGCAGTGGGTCATCGCGTCCATGCCGGTCGCGGCGGTGAGCCCCGCAGGCAGGCCGAGGGTGAGTTCGGGATCGCAGATGGCGACTGTGGGAATGAGGTTCGGGCTGACGAAGGTTTCCTTGCGGCCGTTGTCGAGGATCAGCACGAACCCGACCGACACTTCCGAGCCCGTGCCCGCCGTCGTCGGAATGGCGATGACCGGCGGCAGCTTGCCGATCAGCTTCGAGCCACGCTGCGTGCCGCCGTATTTTTCCCACGGGCCCTCGTGCGTGGCCATCAGGCCGACCGCCTTGCCCATGTCCATCGAGGAGCCGCCGCCGAGCGCAACGATCCCGTCCGCGCCTGCGGCCTTGTACTGCGCCGCCGCCTCGCGCGCGGCTGTCTCGGTGGGGTTGGAGGGTGTCGCGGCGTAGATCCCGGCCGGCTCCACGCCGAGCGCCTCGACGGCGCGGTCGAGCAGGCCCGCGGCCTTGAGGCCGGGGTCGGTGACCACGAACGGCCGGGCGACCTTGTTGGCCTTCAGCGACGGCCCGACCTGCTTCAAGGCGCCGAAATCGAAGTGGCAGGTGGTGAGGAAGGTCATCACGGGCATGGTCGGCGCTCCTGGAAGGTTGGGTTGGTCGTAGACCTTCTCCCGTGCGGAGAGAAGGCGGGCGCCTCGTCGCGGACCGATGGTTCTTCCTCCCATTGACGCACCGCAGCATGCGGGGTGAAACGGGACGACCAAGGAGCCTCCCATGAAACCGCCGCGCCAGTTCTTCACGCCCCTCGCCGCCGGCGCGCCGGAGCCGTTCCGGGAACTGCCGGTGAAGCTCGAGCGCGTGATCCACTTCGTGCCCGCGCACAACGAGAAGGTCCGCGCCAAGCTCGCGGACGTGATCCCGACGACCGATGTGCTGCTCGGCAATCTCGAGGACGCAATCCCGGCTGACCAGAAGGACAATGCGCGCCGCGGCCTCATCGCCATGGGCGAGCAGTTCGAGTTCGGCGATACGGGCTTCTGGACGCGGGTGAACGCGCTCAACTCGCCGTGGGGGCTTGAGGATCTGCTCGAGACGATTCCCGTCATCGGCAACAAGCTCGATGTGGTGATGATCCCGAAGGTCGAGGGCCCGTGGGACATCCACTATGTGGACCAGCTGCTCGCGCAGCTTGAGGCGCGCCACAACATCCGTCGCCCGGTGATGATCCACGCGCTGCTGGAAACGGCGCAGGGCGTCGCCAATGTCGAGCAGATCGCGCTCGCGAGCCCGCGCATGCACGGCATTTCACTGGGTCCGGCGGACCTCGCCGCCAGCCGCAAGATGAAGACCACGCGCGTCGGCGGCGGGCATCCCGGCTACCGCGTCATCGATGATCCCGTCGAAGGCAAGCCGCGCACGAGCGTGCAGCAGGATCTGTGGCACTATACGTTCGCGAAGATGGTCGATGCGTGCGGCGTCGCGGGCATCAAGCCGTTCTATGGTCCCTTCGGCGACATCTCCGATGCAGAAGCCTGCGAACAGCAGTTCCGCAACGCGTATCTGATGGGCTGCGTCGGCGCGTGGAGCCTGCACCCGAACCAGATCGCGATCGCCAAGAAGGTGTTCAATCCGGAAGCCGAGGAAGTGAAGTTCGCCATGCGCATCCTCGAAGCCATGCCCGACGGCGCGGGCGTCGCGATGATCGACGGCAAGATGCAGGACGACGCGACGTGGAAGCAGGCCAAGGTCATCGTCGATCTCGCGCGCCAGGTGGCGGCGAAGGACAAGGCGATGGCCGCGGTGTATGGTTTTTGAAGACTGAGCTCAGTCATTCCGGCCGAAGCGTAGCGGAGAGCCGGAACCCAGGGGACTGGGCGAGATGGCGCGCTTGATCTCCTGGGTTCCGGGTTCGCGCTGCGCGCGCCCCGGAATGACGGCTTGAACTTGGAGGCGCGGGCATTGGTTAGACATCTCATCGCAGCACTCGCACTCTTTGCGCCGCTTTTCGCCGCGCCAGCGCTCGCCCAGCCCGCGCCGCCTACGCGCGTCGAACTCGCGCGCATCGATCGCATCCTGCACCGCACGCCGCTGATCGACGGGCACAACGATCTGCCGTGGGAAATCCGCGAGTCGTTCGGCGGCGATCTCGCGCGCGTCGATCTGGCGGGCGACACTACGAAGCTCACGCCGCCTTTGCACACCGACATTCCGCGCCTGCGAGCGGGCCGGCTCGGCGCGCAGTTCTGGTCTGTCTATGTGCCCGCCGCGCTCAAGGGGCGCGACTCCACCGAGGCCGTGCAGCGCCAGATCGATCTCACGCGCCGCATCGTGCAGGCGCATCCCGGAACGTTTGAACAGGCAGACAGCGCCGCCGACATCGTCCGCATCCATCGCGCGGGCCGGATCGCGTCGATGTTCGGCATCGAAGGCGGGGAGGCGATCAACGGCGATCTCGCCTTGCTGCGGGAGTTCCGCGCATCCGGCGTGCTCTACATGACGCTCACGCATTCCACGACCAACGGCTGGGTCGACAGCGCCACCGATGCGCCGAAGTACGGCGGCCTCTCGCCGTTCGGCGAGGACGTCGTGCGGGAAATGAACCGCATCGGCATGCTGGTTGATCTGAGTCACGTGTCGCAAGGTGCGATGGAGGATGCGCTGCGCGTCTCTACAGCGCCGGTGATATTCTCGCACTCTTCCGCACGCGCGCTCGCGCATCATCCACGCAATGTGCCTGACGAAGTGCTGCGCCTGCTGCCCGCGAATGGCGGGGTGGTGATGGTGAATTTCTTTCCGGTCTTCCTGTCGGACGAGTTCTGGCGGTGGAGCGCTGCGCGGGCGGCGGAGGAGGCGCGCTTGAAGGCGCTTAATCCGGCCGCGCCGGATGCGGTGAAGGAAGGTCTCGTCGTCTGGGGACGGGCGAACCCGCAGCCGGCGACCAGCGTGGCGACCGTCGCCGATCACATCGAGCACATCCGCAGGGTCGCCGGCGTAGATCATGTGGGCATCGGCTCGGATTTCGATGGCGTCTCCGCGTTGCCGGAAGGCCTCGGCGGCGTCGACGCCTATCCTGCGCTCTTCGTGGAACTGATGCGCCGGGGCTGGAGCGACGCCGATCTGGCGAAACTCGCCGGCGGCAATGTCCTGCGCGCCCTGCGCGGCGCCGAGCGCGTCGCGGCAGCGCACTGAACCGCGCGACTGATCCTCTCAGGTGATGGGGGGCGACGCGCCCGGACAGGGCCGCTAGGGTGTCGGCGTCGTCATAGCGCGAGGGGATGACCCATGCCCGGCCTGCAGATCTTTCCGCTGCTTCTGATTCCCACGATCCTCTACGCCATGATCGCCATTCCGGCGGGCGAGAACGTCGCCCAGGCGATGGCGAGCGTGGCGTTCAACGTGCCGCTCGCGTCGAGCGGCGTGATGGTCGTCACCTGGGGCCATCTCATTCTGCTCGTTTCGGTGGTGACGCTGTTCGTCGAGATCCTGAAATCGACGACGCCCTCCGGCGCGCAGATGATCGACAACGGCCTCGCGGTCGCGGTGTTCATTGTCAGCTTCATCCTGTTCCTGCTCGTGCGCCCGTTCGGCACGACGGAGTTCTTCATCATCATGACGATGAGCCTGCTCGATTTCCTCACGGGCTCGGTGATCATGACGCGCGTGTCGCAGCGCACGGTCCAGTACGACAGAGGTTAGGGCTTTTTCTTCGCCAGCGGGTGCTTGGTCTCGACGAGCTCCCGCAGGCGCCCTTCGGCCACATGCGTGTAGATCTGCGTCGTGGCGATGTCGGCGTGGCCGAGCAGCGTCTGCACCGTGCGGAGGTCTGCGCCGCCTTCGACGAGGTGCGTTGCAAACGCGTGCCGCAAGACGTGCGGCGTCACGCGGGCGGGATCGATATTGGCGCGCTGCGCACAGTCCTTCAGCAACTGCACGATGCGGATGCGGGTGATCTTTCCGTCCGCCGCCGTGCGTGACGGAAAGAGCCACTTCTGCGCCTTCTCCCGCGCGGCGGCGGCCTTCGGCAACAGCTTTTCGCGCAAGGCGAGATAGTCCGACATCGCCGCAATCGCGCGATCATGCAGCGGCGCAAGACGTTCCTTGCCGCCCTTGCCGGTGATCATCATGAAGTTCGCGCCGGGCTTGGGGATCGCCTTCAGCGGCAGGCCGACGAGTTCGCTGACGCGCAGACCGGAAGCGTAAAGCATTTCGACGATCGCGCGGTCACGGGCGGAGACGGCGTCATCCTCAACGCGCGTGGCTTCGATCAGGCGCTCGATCTCGTCGGTCCCCAGCGTCTTGGGCAATGATCGCGCGCGACGTGGCGGTTCGAGGCGGGTCGTCGGATCGTCGGCGCGGTGGTTGTCGAGCAACAGGAAGTGGAAGAACTGGCGGAGCGCCGAGATGCGGCGCGCGGCCGTGGCGGGCGCAAGCCCACGACGGGCGAGATCGGCGCAATAGGCTTCGAGATCTTCCGCGCCTGCATCGCGCAGCGGGCCGCGCAGTTCCGCGACGACGTCTTCGAGATCGCGGCGATAGGCCAGCAGCGTGTTCTTGCGCGCGCCGCGCTCGGCCGACTGCATTTCGAGAAAGGCTTCGATGAGACCTGCGTCGCCGGCGGTTATCGCGCGCTTCGTCACGCACGTGGCCTCATCGCGCCCAACCTCATCTTGCCTGGCCGCCGATAACCGCCTCGATGGCGACCGCACGCGCCGCGTCGCCGAGGCCCACCTCGCGCAGCGCCGCGAGAATGATCAGCAGGTCCGCCGTATCGAGTTCCTCCGCGCCACCGCCCAGCGCCAGCGCCGCGTGGATCGCCACTTCGCCCGCAGCGCGCCGCGTCGCGGCCGCCACGAGTTGCGCCATCAGCGCGGGATCGGGCTTTCGTCCGACGGCGGCCGGCGTGCGGCGCACGAAGTCCTCCGCCGCTTGCCCGATCGGCAGGCCGAGCGTTGCGAGCGCCTGCAAGTCGCGGCTCGCGAGGCGGGCGCCGGCCGGTCCGGCCAGTTCGATCCGTCGGTCGGCGACGAAGTGTGCGCTCGCCGCGTCGTCGCGTGACATGGCGAGCGCGACATCCAGAATGGAGAGGAGGTTGGGGCTGGACGCTACGCTGTCGGCGGCCTGCCGCCAGCGCTGCGCCGTCGCGTAGTCACCCGTCGCCAGTGCGGCGCGGGTGAAGGTGGTCGCGGCGATGGCGGCGCCCGGATCGGTCGGCGCGCTCGCGATTTCCGATGCGAAGAGCCGCGCCATGGCGACGAATTCGCCGTGCGGCTTCGCGCGTTTCAACGCGCCTTCGATGGCGATGACCTGCGCATAGGGATTGGCGGCGGCCTCTGCTTCGCCCACCACGATCGACAACTGGCCCGCCGTGCGCTGACCCGCTTCGCCGCGTGCGGCGGCGCGCGCCACCATCGGCGTGATCGTGCCCTGGCGGAACGCCTTCGCCGCCGCCTGCGCGCGCAGCGCCGGTACAGCGTTTTCGTCGCGTGCGACCATGGCGAGTGCGAAGGCCGACGCGTTCAGCAATGCATTCTGCGGCGGCGCGCGGAGTTTTGCGGTGAGCGAGGCCGAGGCGTTCAGCGACGTGTCGTAGCGTGCGACAGCCGCACGCGCGGGTGGCGCGCCAGTGAGCGTGGCGATCACCGTGGCGAACCACGGATCGTTGGCGCCGGAGGCGCGCGCCACTTCCATCGCGAGATCAGCGGCGTCCTTCTCTCCGGCGGCGGCGGCGCATAGCGCGCGCAGACGCAGGACAAACGGCGGCGGCGCGTCGGTCTCGATGGTGGCGGCGCGACGGCAGGCGTCGTTCAGTCGTCCGCGCGCGAGGTCGGCCTGCGTTGCGTAGAGCACGATGCCGGGATCGCGCTTGGCTTCGCCCGAGCCCGAAACCATCGAGACGATCTCGTCAGCGAGGCCGAGGCGGGCCAGCGCCTCATAGCGCTTGCGGGCGGCGACGATGGTGTCGCCCGCAGGCGCCGTCGCCGGGGACAAAAGCGCCTGCCGCGCCATCCGCGCGCCGGCGGGCGAGCCGATGTTGGGCGTGAGGCGGTCGAACAGGAGGCTCAGCGTCGACGGATCGCTCTGGCCCCATATGTCGCGCTGCAGCGCCTGCTCGCGCGCAATGGCGCCGACGGCCCACGGATCGAGCTCCGCGAGCGAGCCTGATTCGATGGCCTGCGCCGCCGCGCTCTGCGGAGATGCAATGCACAGGACGGCGAGAAGGGCGCCGGCGGCCGCGCCCGCGATCAGCCTAGCTCTTGAACGCATCAGGCAGCTCAATCCGCTTTTCGCTACGTTGCGGGTCCACGTGATCGGCGACGTTGACGAGGTAAACCACCCCCACAACCACCGCGAGCGCCGCTGCGCCAAGGAGAATCATGCCCGTGCGCGGGCTCATGCCCGGCCCTCTGCGCCTGCGTCGTCTCACGTTCCCGCGCCCTCATGAAATGCATCGCGAATCCCGCGACGTTGCGATGGGGCGAGATTGACCGCAAAATGCGGCGAGTTTCCAGCGGCGGCCGCGAATAGCGCCTAGGGTGTGCTTCGGGTCCGGGCAATCGACCCCATTGGTGGAACAGGAGTGGAACGTGACGGGCGGCGGCGAGACGGCGGAACCCGCTGGGGAGGACCCCCGGGGGGATGTCCAGAGCCTCGCGTCCGCCCTGGTGCTGGACCGGCCCATCGTGCTCGTCGGGCTCATGGGCGCCGGCAAGACCACCGTCGGGCGGCGGCTCGCGGCGCTCCTGAAACTTCCGTTTGTGGACGCCGACGAGGAAATCGAGCGCGCCGCCGGCCTGACCATTCCCGAGATATTCGATCTGCGTGGGGAAGCGGAGTTCCGCAGCGGCGAACGCCGTGTCATCGCCCGCCTGCTGCAAGGCCCGCCGCAGGTGCTGGCCACCGGCGGCGGCGCCTTCATGAACGACGAGACGCGTGCGCTCGTGCGTGCACACGCGATTTCGGTCTGGCTTCGGGCGGATCTCGACGTGCTGATGCGGCGCGTCGAGAAGCGCGATTCGAGACCGCTTTTGCGCGGCGTCGACCCCCGCGCCACGATGGAGCGCCTGATGGCTGAAAGGTATCCGGTCTACGCCCAGGCCGATCTCACAATCGATTCCAACAACGGGCCGCACGCGTCAGCGGTCTCGCTCGTCATTCGCGCGCTCGCGCAACGACAACGCGCCCACAGGACCGCCAATGAACACTGACCGCACCATCCGCGTCGAACTGGGCGCGCGCAGCTATGACGTCGTCGTCGGCGCGGGTCTGCTTGCAGAAGCGGGCGCACGCGTCGCGCCGTTCGCGCCGGGCCGTCGCGCGGCTGTGATCGTCGATGAAACCGTCTCCGCGCTGCACCTGCCAAAGCTCTTGGAAGGCCTGCAGCACGCCGGGATCGAGGCGCACGCCATCGTGCTGCCGCCGGGCGAAGGGCAGAAAAGTTTCCTCGGCCTCGAACTGCTCAGCGAACGTCTACTGGCCATGGGTCTCGAGCGGCGCGACCTGATCATTGCGTTCGGCGGCGGCGTCATCGGCGATCTCGCGGGTCTCACGGCGGGATTGCTGAAACGCGGGCTCGACTTCGTGCAGATCCCCACCACGCTGCTGGCGCAGGTGGACAGCTCGGTCGGCGGCAAGACCGCGATCAACGCAACGACGGGAAAAAATCTCGTCGGTCTCTTCCATCAGCCGCGCCTCGTGCTTGCGGACCAGGACGTCCTCGACACGCTGCCATTGCGTGAACGGCGCGCTGGTTACGCGGAGATCGTCAAGATCGGCCTGATCAACGATCCGGCCTTCTTCGAGTGGTGCGAGCGCGAGGGCGTGCGCGTGGTCGCCGGCGGCGCGGGATCGCGCGACGCGGTCACGCACGCCATCGCCGTCGCGGTGGAAGCCAAAGCCAGGATCGTGGCGGCGGACGAGCGCGAATCCGGCGTGCGCGCGCTGCTCAATCTCGGCCATACCTTCGCGCACGCCATCGAGGCGGAAGCCGGCATGGACGGCGCCATCCTGCACGGCGAGGCGGTGGGCTGCGGGCTTGCGCTCGCCTTCGGGTTCTCGGTGAAGCTCGGCCATTGCGACGCATCTGTCGCGGCGCGCGTGTCAAAGCATCTCGCCGCAGCGGGCTTCGAGACCGATATTGCGCGCCTTCCCGGCGGGCCGTTCGCGCCGGATCGCCTCGTCGAGGCGATGTTGCATGACAAGAAGAACGAGGGCGGCGCGCTGACCTTCATTCTCGCGCGCGCCATCGGTGACGCCTTCGTCGCGCGCGACGTGTCCCCCGACGCCGTTCATACTTTCCTGCGCGAACTCCACTAGGACCCAGAAATGCTTTCCGCGATCCCGATTGCGGCGACGGTCATCGCCGTGCTCATCCTGCTCAACGCCTTCTTCTCCATGGCGGAGACAGCGCTCACCGCTGCATCGCGCGCGCGCATGCTCAGCATGGAAAAGGACGGCGACAAGGCCGCCGAGCGCGTCGTGACGCTGATGGAAAACCGCGAGCGCATGATCGGGGCGGTGCTGCTCGGCGCGAACTTCGTCACCATCGCCGCGTCCGCCATCGCCGCGACGATCTTCACGGCCATCTATCCCAAATACGGCCCGCTGATCTCCACGCTCGTGCTGACGCCGCTGCTGCTCATCTTCGGGGAAGTGCTGCCCAAGACCTGGGCGATCACCAGCGCCGATCAGCTGGCGCGCGCCGTGTCGTGGCCGGTGACATGGATGGTGCGCGTGCTCGCGCCCATCGTGACGGGCGTGCAGTTCATCGTGCGTCAGGCGCTGAGTCTGATGGGCGTGAAGGTGGCCGAGGGCGTCAACGTGCTCGCCGCGCGCGAGGAAATCCTCGGCACGGTGGAGCTCCACGCGGAAGAAGGCGCCGTCGGCAGCGATGTGCGCGACCGCCTGAAGGGCGCGTTCGCGCTCGGGGATCTCACCGTCGAGGACGTGATGGTGCACCGCAAGTCGATGCGCACGATCGATGCGTCCTTGCCGCCGCGGGAAATCCTCGCGCAGGCGATGGCGAGCTCGCACACGCGTCTGCCGGTCTGGCGCGACAACCCGGAGAACATCGTCGGCGTGCTGCACGCGCGCGACCTGCTACGCGCCATTGCCGAGAAGGGGCGCGACGGCCTCGTCATCGAGGAGGTGATGCGCTCGCCGTGGTTCGTGCCGGAAACGACATGGGCGGAGGACCAGCTCGCGGAATTCCTCAAGCGGCGCGAGCATTTCGCCATTGTGGTCGACGAGTTCGGCGCGCTGGAGGGCCTCGTCACCCTTGAGGACATCATCGAAGAGATCGTCGGCGACATCAAGGACGAGCACGACGTGCCGTTCACGGGCGTGCGTCCGCAGCCCGATGGCAGCGTGAATGTCGACGGCACGGTGCCGATCCGTGATCTCAACCGCGCGATGAACTGGGATCTGCCCGACGACGAGGCGGTGACCATCGCCGGTCTCGTCATCCACGAGAGCCAGACCATTCCCGATCCCGGCCAGGTGTTCGCCTATCACGGCTATCGCTTTGAAATCCTGCGCAAGCATCGCAACGCCATCGCCGCCCTGCGCGTGGAGCGCGAGGCGGCGGACGAAGACGAGGACTGAGCGGCGGGTCAGAAACCTGCGGTCAAGGTAATGCGGATGCTGCGCCCCGGTCGCGGCAGCACGTCCTTCAGGAACGAGACGTGCTCGCGCGCTTCCTCGTCCGTGAGATTGCGACCGTCGAGACTGATGCGCAGGTCCTTGTCGCCGTCGAGCGGCCGCCAGGTCAGGCGCGCATTGACGAGGGTGTAGCCGTCGGTCGGCGTCTCGAATGCGGCGATGCGGTCCTGCTTCGCCACATCCACCGCCTCGAGCCGCGTGGTGAAGGCGCCGGCCTCTCCCTCTACCCCGACCGTCACGGTGCGCGACGGAATGCGCGGTATCGGGCCGTCATTGTCGAAATTTGCGCGCACATAGTCGGCCGCGATGTCGCCGCGGACGGTCCATGCGCCAGCGGTGAAGAGTTCGCCCGCGAGCGAGATCTCGCCGCCGGTGAACGTCGCGTCCCGCGCAACGAAGGCGAACACGGGCAGGGTGGCTTCGCCAGGCGCCACGAACGCGGAGTCTTCAAGCGTATCCGTCGATTCCACCCACACGAGGCCGTTGGGGACGAGCGCGATGTAGTCCTCGAAGCCGGCGCGATAGATGCTGGTCTCAAACTGGACCTTCGCGGTCGTGTAGCGGAGCGAGGCCTCGAAGGAGAGCGCGGTTTCTTCCTGCAGCGTCGCATCGCCGACCTCGTAGGCGGATGTCGCGAGGTGCGGCCCGTCCGCGTAGAGTTCGATGCCGGTCGGCGCGCGCTGGGTCCGTGCGACCGTGGCGCCGAAGAACCAGTTCTCCGCCGGCCGCATGAAAGCGCCGAACGAACCGCTGATCGTGTCGAAGTCCGCGTCGCCGGAGAGGGCGTTCTGAAGATTGCGGCGTTCGAATCGTGCGCCGCCCTCAAGGCCCCAGCCGCCAAGATCCCAGCGCTCGATGGCGAAGGCGCCGGCGTCCTTCGTCGAAGTCGGGGTGATGAAGGCCTCGTCGCCGACCGCCTCGAAATCCGTGTCCGTGTACTGGACGCCGAACGCGCCCTTCAGCTTGCCGTCGAGGCCGCCGTGGTGGGCTTCGATGCGGGCTTCGTAGCCGGTGTTGTTGAACGTCGTGCCGGCGGCGCCCGTATCCTCGAACTCGGTGTGCGTGTAGTCCGAATATTGCGCGCCGAAATCGATGCGATTGACCAGGCCGAGATCGACCTTGATGTCGCCGCGCGTTTCCACGCGGGTCTGTTCCATCTCGATGTGGCCGCCGATCGTGGCGCCGGCCTCTTCGGGCGGCAGTCCGTATTCGGTGTCGAACTGCTTCACGGCGACGCCTGCGAACCCCCAGTCGCGCACGAGCGATGCGCCGCCGGCGTAGGAGCGCACGCTGGTCCAGGAATTCGGCGCTTCGCCTTGCGGCTCGACATCGCCCGGCGCGAGCGGTTCGGCGGCGCGCTGCGCTGCGGAGCGCGCGAAGCCGGGGATTTCGTAACTGTCGGTTTCGCGCGCGCCGACGTCGAGGCGCAGCACCAGCGGCCCTGTCGACGCCGTGAGGCCGAGCGCGCCCTGACGGCCCTGATCGACGGAGGACCAGGAAGCCAAGCCTTCGACAGCGTAGCCGTTTTCCGGCGCGCGTGTAGGGATCGACTGGTCGATGACGTTGATGACGCCGCCGATGGCGTTGCCGCCGTAGGCGAGCGCCGCTGCGCCGCGCATCACCTCGATACGTTCGGCGTCGAGGCCGTCGGCGGTGGGTGCGTGGTCGGGGCTGGCGGAGGCGGCGTCGATGGCGCCGATGCCGTTCTCCAGCACGCGCACGCGGTCATCGCCGAGGCCGCGGATCACCGGGCGGCTCGCGCCGGCTCCGTAGAAGCTGCTGGAGACGCCGGGCAGGTTCGCGACCGTCTCGCCGAGCCCGCCGACGAGATTGTCGGTGACGGCGTCGCGGTTGAGCACCGCAGCGCCTTGCAGGCTCTCGATGCGCGAGCCTTCGAGCGGGGCGGTGACGACGATCTCGTCCTCGGAGCCCCGGGCATCTGGCGCCTGCGCCATCGCCGGCCCCGCCGCCAACACCCCGATCGCCACCATCCAACGCGTCGCCATGATCCCTCCGCCGCAAATTCAGCGTTACAAGATAACATTGCGCAATCCGGCGGGCAAGCCTCGCGATAAGTCGGACTAGGGGCAGAGATAACTTAATCACGATTGTTTTTGTCGACTTAACCGCTGACATTTCACCACACTGCGGCGCTACACCGGCGCGATGACACGGGAGCGGTGGATGAAGGGCGTTGTTTCGCGGCGCATGGCGATGGGCGCGCTTCTGGCGGGCGGCGCGTCGGTGGCGCTGGCGGGGTGCGGAAGTCCGTCGTCTTCCGCTCGGTCAGGATCAATCCTGAACGTCTCGTTCGATCCCACGCGGGAGTTCTTCGCCGAGTATGACGCCCACTTCGCGGCGGCGCGAAAACGTGATCACGCAGGCGAAATCGTTACGGTGAACCAGTCGCACGGCGGCTCCGGTCGCCAGGCGCGCTCGGTGATCGATGGATTGAGGGCGGACGTGGTGACGCTGGCGCTCGCCTACGACATCGATGCGATCGCGGCGCGCGGACTCATCGCGCGCGACTGGCAGAGGCGGCTGCCGAACAACAGCGCGCCCTACACGTCGACCATCGTGTTCCTCGTGCGCAAGGGCAATCCATGGCGCATCCGCGACTGGGCGGATCTCGCGCGCAGCGGCATCCAGATCATCACGCCGAACCCCAAAACCTCAGGCGGCGCACGCTGGAATTATCTCGCGGCATGGGCATGGGCGCTGCGCCAGCCGGGCGGTTCGCCGGACACCGCGAAGGTCTTTCTGCAGACGCTGTTCCAGAATGTCCCCGTACTCGATGCAGGCGCGCGCGGTTCGACGACGACATTCGTGCAGCGCCGCATCGGCGACGTGCTCATCACATGGGAAAACGAGGCGCACCTCGCGCGCGAGCAGCTCGGGGCAGGTGACGTCGAGATCGTGGTTCCCTCGATGAGCATCCTTGCGGAACCTCCGGTCGCGGTGGTCGATGCAAACGTCGATCGCGCCGGGAGCCGGGAAATTGCAGAGGCATACCTGAGTGAGCTCTACGCGGACTTCGCGCAGGAACTGGCGGCCAGGCATCACTTTCGCCCCCGAAACGCAGCGATTCTGGCCCGGTATGCGCAGAAGTTCCCCGCCATACCGCTCGTCACCATCGACGACACGTTCGGCGGCTGGGCCAGCGCGCAGCGCACGCATTTCGCCGAAGGCGGCGTGTTCGACCAGATCACCACACGGCGCTGAAACGCCTTCCCCCGGAGGGGATATCTGCAAACGCCAAGAAAGCAGGCAAAAAGAAATCGAGGCGCTTTCGCGCCCCGATGACTTTGACTTCAAGAAGGACGGTGGGACTTCAAAAAAAGACGATGGTCCGGATCAGAACGGAAGCACGCGCCGTTCGCGGGTGTAGTGCTGGTATCCGACATTCACGCCAAGACGCAGACCGACGCCGGCGCGCATCGGCGCCAGTGTGATGTTGTCGTTGCGCGCATAGCTGACGCCGACGCCGCCGACGAGATAGGCGCTGCCGGCGACGCCGGGAAACCGTTGATAGATGTTGTCGCTGTCGGAAAGTCCGTAGACCAGCGTAAAGACTTTCGACGCGTTCGCTCCGGTGTCAAAGCCGATGGACGGTCCTTGCCAGAAAACCTTGCGCGTCTGGCCGTTCTTCAGGCGAAGGTCGCCCTCGCCGTAGCGCAGCCCGACGCCGATGGCGCCGGCGACTTCCTCGCCGCGGACATACCCGACCGGGCGGCCGTTCTCGCGGAAGACGCGCTCGACCGCCTGACCTGCGGCATCGGCCGTGATTCCGAAGAAGTCGGCGACCGCATCGACGATCTCGCTCTGTTCGTAGGTTGGTTGTGTCGCCCGTGTGCTCGTGTTCGTGGCGCTTGTGTTTGTCGCGCCCGAACGGCCGTCATCGACGCTGGCGCAGCCGACGCTGAGAGCAAGTGATGCGCTGATGAGCAGCGCGCGCAAGGTAAGCTTCATGATGACCCTGTCCTCCATGAGTGGTGAGAAGGGAATGCGCATGGCGCGCGAAGGTTCCGTCCGAGGCGGAAATACCGGATCAAAATGGCAGAATGTGGCGCGTGCGCGTGTAGTTCAGATAGCCGACGCTCGCGCCCGCGCGCAGGCCGACGCCCGCGCGGATCGGCGCGAGCGTGACGCCGTCGGCGGCCTGGTAGTTCACGCCGAGACCGCCGATCACGTAGGCGCTGCCGTCGACGCCGGGGTAGCGCTTGTAGATCTGTTCCGCGCTGGTCATGCCGTAGATGAGCGTGAAGACTTTCGACGCGTTGCCGCCGAAATCGAAGCCGAACGAGGGCCCCTGCCAGTTCACTTCCGTGCGCTCGCCGCTCTTCAGGAACATGAGGCCCTTGCCGTAGCGCAGCCCCACCAGCCACGCGCCCGAGCCCTCACGGCCGGTGATGTAGCCCACGGGGCGGCCCTGCTCGCGGAAGACGCGCGCGATGACGGCCGCGACCGAGCCGGCTGCGGTGTCGAGGAAATCCTCGGCGGCCTGCACCACTTCGTCCTCGGTGAAGGTGTCGTCCCCGGCGGCTGGCGGCGCAACCGGGGGCGCCGGTTGCGTCTCCTGGGCGGACGCCATGCCGGGCAGCGCCGCGAGGAGCGCGGCGGCCGGCAATCCGAGGGCTATGTCGCGGCGGGTGGTCATGGACGAACCTCAGGTGAAACGGTCGGCCGGGAGCCTACAGACGCACTTTCCCGAAGGCGAGCGGGGTCGCCAGCCGCAAGGTGAATCCGCCGCAATGTCTCCTGCCCCTGCAGCGGGGGCGCCGCCTTGGCGGGGGCGGGGGGCGGTGTTACCTCCCCGGCCATGTCATTTCCCCGCGAACGCATCCGCAACTTCTCCATCGTCGCCCACATCGACCACGGCAAATCCACGCTGTCGGACCGCCTGATCCAGACCACCGGGGGCCTCACCGTCCGCGAGATGAAGGAGCAGGTGCTCGATTCCATGGACATCGAGCGCGAGCGCGGCATCACCATCAAGGCCCAGACCGTCCGCCTCGACTACAAGGCCCACGACGGCCTCGACTATGTGCTCAACCTCATCGACACCCCCGGCCACGTGGACTTCGCCTACGAGGTGAGCCGCAGCCTCGCTGCGTGTGAAGGCGCGCTGCTGGTGGTGGACGCCTCGCAGGGCGTGGAGGCGCAGACGCTGGCGAACGTCTACCAGGCGCTCGACAACAATCTGGAAATCGTCCCGGTCCTCAACAAGATCGATCTCCCGGCCGCGGAGCCCGATCGCATCAGGGACCAGATCGAGGACGTGATCGGCCTCGATGCGTCCAACGCCGTCCTCATTTCGGCCAAGACCGGCATCGGCATCGAGGACGTGCTGGAGGCCATCGTCACGCGCCTGCCGCCGCCGAAGGAAGGCGATGCGGGCAAGCCCCTGAAGGCCATGCTCGTGGACGCCTGGTACGATGCGTACATGGGCGTCGTGGTGCTCGTGCGTGTCATCGACGGCGTGCTCAGGAAGGGCATGCGCATCAAGATGATGCAGACCGACAGCACCTACGGCGTCGACAAGGTCGGCGTGTTCCGCCCGAAGCCGCAGGACGTGGACGATCTCGGCCCCGGCGAGATCGGCTTTCTCATCGCCAACATCAAGGAAGTCGCCGACGCGCGCGTGGGCGATACGATCACGCTTGAGAAGGGCGGCGTCACGACGGCGCTCTCAGGCTTCAAGCCCGCACAGCCGGTGGTGTTCTGCGGCCTCTTCCCGACCGACGCCGCGAACTTTGAGGACCTGCGCGCCGCGATGGGCCGCCTGCGCCTCAACGACGCGAGCTTCTCGTACGAAATGGAAACCTCCGCCGCGCTCGGCTTCGGCTTCCGCTGCGGGTTTCTTGGCCTGCTGCATCTGGAAATCATCCAGGAGCGGCTGACGCGCGAGTTCAATCTCGATCTCATCGCGACGGCGCCGTCCGTCGTCTACCGCGTGCACATGAACGACGGCGAGATCCGTGAGTTGCACAATCCTGCGGATATGCCTGATACGACTCGCATCAAGGAAATCCACGAGCCGTGGATCAAGGCGACCATCCTCACGCCCGACGAATATCTCGGCGCGATCCTCAAGCTCTGCCAGGATCGCCGCGGCGTGCAGCGCGATCTCTCCTACGTCGGCGCGCGCGCGATGCTGATCTACGAACTGCCGCTCAACGAAGTGGTGTTCGATTTCTACGACCGGCTGAAAAGCGTCTCGAAAGGCTATGCGTCCTTCGATTACGCCATCGAGGACTACAAGGCCGGCAACCTCGTGAAGATGTCGATCCTCGTGAACGACGAGCCGGTCGACGCACTCTCCATGCTCGTCCACGCCGGCCGCGCCGAGCAGCGCGGGCGCGTGATGTGCGAGAAGCTGAAGGAGCTCATCCCGCAGCACCTGTTCAAAATTCCAATTCAAGCGGCCATCGGCGGCCGCATCATCGCCCGCGAAACCATCTCCGCGCTCCGCAAGGACGTGACCGCGAAATGCTACGGCGGCGACATCTCCCGCAAGCGCAAGCTCCTCGACAAGCAGAAAGAGGGGAAGAAGAAGATGCGCCAGTTCGGGAAGGTGGACATCCCGCAGGAGGCGTTTATCGCGGCGTTGAAGATGGATGAGGATTGAGGGGCTATAGCGCCTTCAGTTTGCTCCAGATGTACTCGGCCAGTTGCAAAGAATTGTAACCTATGGACTCGTGGCTGGGTACGATTCTCAACATCAGTTTCGTGCCGAGGTTTGTGGTCATCCACCGAAAGCGCTCGTACCTTAGATCAATACCGCCAGCGTCAGAGTATAGTTCCAGTTGGTAGCCGGGGTAGTTTGCGTAACCACCAACGTCCTGAAGTATGACGCGACGAGGTGTTTTGAACCGGGGCAGCCACACGTCCACAATTATTCTTTCGCCCCAAAATCGTGCATCGATCGCTACATTGGCGTCGACGTCCTCGCGGGAAATCTCCGTCAACCCGTGCACAAACTCCTGCAATATGACTTCCCACTCACCGTCAGAGGCGTCTCGCCTGACCCAATCCGCAAATTCAACCACATGTTCGGTTGCCGACTCCGCGACTTGGTCATCACCTCTTGGGTTGGTCTGAGGCGCAATTTTTGGTGTTTGGCTGGGCGAGTTCGAATCTTCTTCAGGCTCGACCGACATGGCGGCCAGCTCGGTTAGGGGCTGAAGTTGACTGAGCACGTGGAGAACATTTGGCGACTGCTTTGCGGGTCGAGACGTCAGGCGGGCGACACCATCCAAAATGGCTTGGACGCCGACGTGTGTGGGCGATCCCGTCCAAGTGGTGAGATTAGCGTACTGATCCATTCCAAAACCCAACGGAGGGCTGACTGACTCCAGAAGTACCGGAAGAAGCTTTTGCGCTCGCTGAGCTATCCTGGCTTCGTCTTGAACATAGACCGAATCCCGTGAGCCCGTGCACCAGAGCACCACGACCGATCTGGCCTCCCGCAACTTTTGCTCGAGCTGTGTAGTGTACGCGGGTCCTACAATGAGTTCGTAATCCCACCAAACGTCGAAGCCGTTCGCTTCAATCAATGCAGCGAGCCGTTGCGCGTGCTCTCTGCGTTCCTTCTTGTAGCTGATAAATACATCAGTCATTCTATTGCCCCCACGTTAGCGTATTCACCCCCATCCTGAAGTGTGCGTCAAGCTGCACCGCGATGTCTGTCAACGAAGTGGAGATGATCTGCCGGCATATGGTGGTCCCTCACATCGGAGGGGTGCGTGCGACGGTATTGCAGGTGCGGAGAGAGGGCGCCGACCGGCCAATGAGAGGGGCGGGTCCGGATTGGCCGCCGGCCGACTACATCCTGAACTTCGCCCCCTCATCCGGATAGGGTGACACACACGCCACCTGTTTCGCGCCCCCACCAACCATGACGCTGACCCCCTCCTGCCTCCCCCATTCAGGGGAGGCAATTGAGCGGGGTTTTCGGGGTGTGTTTGTCCGTGTCTCGCGCGTGAAAGATCTGTGCTGGCGGCGGCGGGTTTTTCCTTCTCCCCCGTGAGGGGGAGAAGGTGGCCCAGCGGGCCGGATGAGGGGGCGGGTTGGCGATTGGCTGCAATGGTCGACTTTATTCTGTGGCCCGCCCCCTCATCCGTCGCTTCGCGACACCTTCTCCCCCTCGCGGGGGAGAAGGGGGAGAACAATCGCATCCAGTTTGAGATAGAGGGCGTCGCCGCCCGCGAGTGCATCGGTGTTTGAAATGCGCGCGACGCGCCATCCGGCGTTTTCGAGAAACGCGGTGCGTTGCGCATCGAAGGCGGCCTGTTCGGGATCGGCGTGGCTTTGTCCATCGACTTCGAGCACGAGGCGCAGCGCGAGGCAGGCGAAGTCCGCGACGTAGGGGCCGACGGCGTGCTGGCGGCGGAATTTGAGTTCCTTCCAGCGGCGGTCGCGGAGTGCGGCCCAGAGTTTCGCTTCAGACGCCGTGAGCGCGTGGCGTTCGGTGCGTGCGCGGGCGTGTGTCGCGGGATCGCGGGGCATGGGGGCAGTGTAATCCTTCTCCACCGCGAGGGGGAGAAGGTGTCGCGAAGCGAAGGATGAGGGGGTGAGGTGGAGGCTGTGGTCGGGTGGCGGGGCCAATTTGGGGGACGCCCCCTCATCCGGCCTTTGGCCACCTTCTCCCCCTCGCGGGGGAGAAGGGAAGATTGCTGAAAATTAGGGGGAACGCGCGCCCGCGTTCCACGCTCCAGCACCCCGCAAACCCATGCCCGCCAACACACGCGCGTGAATCTATCCGACCGGGATCGCGGCGCTGCGATACTGGCGCCCATGAAACACAAAGCCCCGCCGCTCCCCGACATCGCCAGGCTCGACCGCATCGCCCAGTCGCTTCGACTGTGGGTGCTGGAGCTGATGGCGTTCGTGGCGGCGCGATTCGGCTTCGATGTGAGGAAGGACATCCGCGCCGCCTGCACGGACGCGAAGCTGCTTGTTGTGGCGTACGCCGTGAACATCGCGCGGCCCGCCGATCCGCTGCCGTCGGAGCGTCCGTGGGGCGCGCGGCGGGGGTTGCGCTATGCGGGCTCGCACCGGCGCGTGCGCCATTTCATGCGTGGCGTGAAAGTGCGGAGCTTGAAGGGCCTGCGGCGGCTGCTTGAAAACATGCGCGCCGCGATCGCGAAAATGGTCAGACGCCTCGGCCGCGCCCGCGTGCGACGACGGCTCGTCGCCATCGCGTTTGTCGCGGAGGCGTGTCGGTGCGCTGTCCATGCCCGCACGCCCGAAGGGGCGGACACGTCATGACTATCCATTCCCGCAAATTTGGGCCCGCAGATTTGGGCCCGCAAACCCGGGCTCGCAGCCCCGGACACCGGCGCAACCCACGCGAGACTTGAGGCGAGTCTCGCGCCGCGCCCGCGTGACCCGGATCAGACCGCGCGGCGGACCGCCTTCTTCGCGGCTTTCGACTTCTTCGCCGCGCGAAGTGAAATGCCCGAAAGCATCAGGCGCTGCTGGATGGCGGCGGCGCTGCGGCCGAGTTCCTTGGCGATTGCCGCAGCGGTAAGCTTTTCCTTCACGAGGCGCTTCATCACGCGGTCGTCTGCGGTCGACCACGGCATGCGATGGTTGGTCGGCTTCTTCGGCGTCTTCTTCAGGGCTTTTGCCATTTGAGTTGAGTGTCCTTGAGCGCGCGGACATGCGCGAGGGCGCGTGCGTAGCCCATCGCGCGCGCAAGGTCCAACGTGATCTGTTGTTTTGCTGCGGTCGCGCCTGCGACGTTAGGTTTCAGCCAGGCTTCCTGAAACGCAACATGAACTGGTCGGTGCGGCCGCGGATGGACGGGTCGAACACCGTGGCCGTGCGTGGGTCGGCCGTGTTGGCGAGAATGCTGCTCTCGCCATCGAACACGAAACCCGCCGCAACCACTTCCGCCTTCACCACCGAGGCTTCGATGCGATGGATGCTTCTTGCGCCGCTCGTTCCTGCGCCCGCGACGGCGGCGTGATCGATCACGAGATAGGTCCCGCCGGGCTTCAGGGAGGCGAACGCCGCGCGGTTGAACGCCGCCGCCGCTTCCGCGCCAAAATAGCCGTGGATGTCGTGGTAATTCTGCGCCGTGAACACCATATCGACAGGAACCGACGGCTGGATCGGGCCGTCTGGCGTTTCCACGAAGACGTTCGCATAGCCGGGATCGGACGCGATGGCGCGCACGGGGTCGATCTGCGGCGGAAAGCTCATCGCCGAAGCCGGCACCAGTGCGTAGACGCGCCCGTTCGGACCTACGGTTTTCGAGAGCAGGCGCGTGAAATACCCGCCGCCGGGCAGGATCTCCGCCACCGACTGTCCCGGCAGCAGACCCGCGAACGCGAGCGTCCCGGAGGGTTTGCGCACCGCGTCCTTCGCGACGTCCTCGGCCGGGCGGCCCGCATCGGCGACGGCCATGGCGATCGCCGCGTTCGCATTCACACCCCCGGCGGGCGGGGCAGGCGTGGCGCAGGCGACAAGCGCAAGCGCACCGGCGGCGATGACGAGCTGACGCAGCATGGTCGGTCCTCCATTGTTTCGCGATGTACTTTGGTGGTAGGTGCGCGGCCGCACCGCGTCCACCGCCACTCGTCGCATATGTCTGTGCTGGCCGGGACAATCGTTCAGCAAAACGCCATACGCCGCTTCAGGTGCGGTTGAACTGCATGGTCCAGTTGGTTTCCCAGCTTTCGCCGCCATCGATGGAGAACGCCTGCTCCCATTGCGGCGAGGCCTCGCGCGTACGGGTCCACAGGAAACGCACGCGGATCGGCCGGCCGGCGAACGTGTCGTCGGCGTGGAAGGTCCCGACTCCGTCCCTGAAGACGCCGATCATGGGGACGTCGAGCGCATGCGGCGTGCGGCCGTCGAGCCACCAGATCGCCCACGTGCCTGTCTGCGGATCGAACGCCCGCAGCGTGACCGCGCGGTAGGCGCCGCCGGGCAGGTTGAGGACGTTGTCATCCATGTTGCCGAGGCCGCCGAGGATCTTCTGCGTCGTGCAGGCGCCGTCGAAGGCCTCCCAGTCCGTGCAGCCCGCGAGGCGCGCCTTCAGGCGGCGATGCGACACCAGCCAGGCGCCGATGAAGAAGTCGAAATCGTCCATGTGTCTCGCCGTTCGCGTGTTTCCGTTGGGGGACGGACAGTAGCCCGCTATACCTGACGCCGAGTGTCATGTTTTATGGGTCGGACAGGAAAATGCGCGCGAGCCGACTGCTTTCGATCCTGATCCTGCTGCAGATGCGCGGGCGGCTGAGCGCCGAGGCGCTGGCGCAGGAATTCGAGGTCTCCGTCCGCACCGTCTACCGCGACATCGACCAGCTGAGCGCAGCGGGCGTGCCGGTCTATGCGGAGCGGGGGCGCTCCGGCGGTTTTGCGCTCCTGGACGGCTATCGCACGCGGTTGACCGGCTTTACGCCAGCGGAGGCCGATGCGCTCCTGCTCGCGGGCGTCGGCGGCGCGGCGGCCGATCTCGGCATGGGCGCAGATCTTGCGGCGGCGCAACTGAAGCTGCTCGCCAGCCTGCCGCCGGACTCGGGCGCGAGCGCGCAGCGCGTGGCGTCGCGGTTCCATCTCGATCCGGCGAACTGGTATAGTCGTGTGGAGCCGTTGGAGATGCTGCCAGCTCTCGCAGCGGCGGTATGGAGCGATACGCGCATCCGCATCCGCTACGAGAGCTGGAAGGATGTCGTGATGCGCGAGGTCGATCCGCTCGGCCTCGTGCTGAAGGGCGGGGTCTGGTATCTCGTGGCGGCGATGAAGGCGCAGCCGCGCACGTATCGCGTGTCAAACATCCAGGGTCTCGATGTGCTGGACATACGCTTCAAACGGCCGGCGCGTTTCGATCTCGCGCGTTACTGGTCGGCTTGGGCCAAGGATTTCGAGGCGCGGCTTCTGCGTGAGCGCGCGACCGTGAAGCTGTCGCCCGAAGGTCTTCGGCTACTGCGTGAACTGAGCCCCGCCGCCGGGGAAGCGGTGGATGCTGCGCACCGAAAATGCGCGCCGTCGGGGTGGATCAGGGCCGACATTCCGGTCGAGAGCGTCGACTATGCGTCGCGGCAGCTTCTGCGGTTGGGCGGCGAGATCGAAGTGCTCGGGCCGCCCGCGCTGCGGGAGGCGGTCGCGGAAGAGGCGCGTCGCGTCGTCGATCTCTATGGCGTAAAAGCAGGAAAGGCTTCGCGTCGCCGCACTCAGGCGTAGGGGTAGCAGTCCGAACGCGGCAGGTCGATGTCGAGATGGTCCTCAAGCGCGGCGATCGCGTCGCCGTGTGCGTCGTAGGGGTCGCCGTTGGCGGGACCGACGATGATCACGCGGAAATCCACGTCACCAGATTCCGGCGGCAACATCGCGGTGGCGAGTCCCGCGCCTTCGCAGTCGCGCAGTGTGAGAAACGCCGGCATGGTCCGCGCGACGAAGGCATTCAGTCCGATGTCGCGCTCGATCGTTGGCGCCCCTGCGGGTGGACGCCATGCTGCGAGTGCGCGTTCACGTTCGCGGCGGAAATACTTCGCCACCGCATGGCGCATCAATCCGGATTCAGCGTCCGCTTCCGCCTCGGTCTCGATGCGGAACCAGGTCTTTCCCTCAGGCGCGTCGCACACGAATTTCATGCAGCGAGACTAGCGGCGGCGCGCCCGATGGGTAAAGACTTCACCTCAGCAGGGGACGCGGCGCTCCAGCGTCACGTAGCGGCGTGCGTAGGGGTCCCAGGTCTGCTCACGACGGACGCACAGTTGCGGGCCGTTGTCATAGTAGGGCTGCCGGTCGTCGTAGTAGCCGCCGTTGTACGGCGGCGGGGGCGGCGCGTAGCGGGGTGGCGGCGGAGCCTGGCGGGACGATTCCGTCAACGCGCTGCCGATGACCGCGCCGAGCACGAGGCCGATCACGCCCGCGGCGATCGCGTCGTCGTTGTCATCGTCGTCGTGATCGCGACGATAGCCATGGTCGTAGCCGCCCCGGTTGCGACCGTCATAGTGCCGATCGCCGCGATAGCCGTTGTCGTAGTAGCCGCGGTCGCCCCCCCGGTCGTGCCCCCGTCCGCGATAGTGTTCGTCCGCCGCGGCGACCGAAGGAAGGAGGGCGGCGGCGGCGATGATGGTCGCACCGATCAGGGCGACGAGCTTGTTGGCCATGGTGTCTTCCGTGCGCAGGCGTGCTTTTGTTGCAGCGCGTGGGACGGGCCCGCACGCCGTGGAGCGTGCACGATGGGGCCGGGGCTCCTGAACAGTTGCTGAACGGCTTCAGGCCGCCCACTGGCCTGGCGGTCGCGCCGGGAGCGTCGCGACGACGATGCAGCCCACGTCGGCCACGTGCGAGACCGACAAGGTCCCGCCGTGGGCCGCGAACACGCGCTGCGCGACGGGCAGGCCGAGGCCCATGCCCGCGCTGTGCCGGTTGAGCGCGTCTTCACCCTGCTGGAACGCCGCAAGGCACTGCTCAAGACGCCCGGGCTCGATGCCTGCGCCCCGGTCGCGCACGGCGAACGCGACGCCGTCGCGATCGGGGGTGGCCATGAGATCGACCGGGCCTTCACCGTGTTCGATGGCGTTGCGGACGATGTGACGCAGTGCCCGGACCACGAGGTCGCGGTCGCATTCGATGCGCAGACCGTGCGCGCCGTCGACGCCGCGCAGCGGGACGCCCTTTTCGCGGGCGTTCGGCGCTTCGGCGGCGACCACGGCGTCGATGATCTGCGGCACGCGGATTTCATCGAGCCGCAGCGCGATATCGGAGGTCAGCGTCTGTGCGGCGGAGATGAGGTCGGACACGTTGGCCGAGAACCGCCGGCCTGCGCCGGCGATCAGGCCGGCGAATTCGGCGACCTCGGAGGATTTCGGGTGCGCTTCGATGTGTTCGGCGAACCCGACGATGGAGGTGAGCGGCGTGCGCAACTCGTGCTGCACGAGGCGCAGGATGTTGGTCTTGATCGCGTGCGCCTGTTCGGCGCGTTGTTTTGCGACTCGGATCTCGTTTTCCTGGCGGAACGCGCGCAGCACGTAACGGAGCTGATAGCTCAGCAGCCGCCAGTTGAGCGGCTTGACGGCGAACGATGTGGCGCCGGCCTGGAAGGCCTTGTCGATGGCCATCATGTCCTCGCGTCCGGTCACGACGACGACCGGCAGATGTTGCAGCGCAGGCGAGCTGCGGATCCGGGCGATGAGTTGGAAGCCGTCCATGATGGGCATGTCGAGGTCCACGAGGGCGAGATCGTAGCCGCCGCCTTCGAGTTTCTGCAGCGCCTCTGCGCCATCCGCGGCCGTGTCGAGCGTGACCTCAGGCGTCGCCAGGTGAACGCACGCGAACTCGCGCAGGATCGGATCGTCGTCGGCCACAAGGAGGTGGGCCGGTTCGTCGAGCACGAAAAAGAAACCACTATGGTCGAGACGTTGAGCAAGCATGGCGCACCTGACCGTTCGGTATAGGCGCCTACCGTTAACAAATCCGGGACTCCGGTCCCCGCAGCCCCGGTGGAACAGACGCGACGGCAGGGAAAAGCAGTGTGACGGCAGAGGTCAACGCCCGACGGAAGGGTCCATCGATCGCGCGCAAGCTGCAGGCGCTCGTGCTTGCGGCCGTGCTCGCGGCGACCGCGACCGTGGGCGGCCTGTCGCTGTGGACCGAACTAGGTCGTTACGCACACGCCAAGCGCGAAAGCCTCATCGCCACCGCACAGGTGTTTGCATCCGTCGTGTCAAAATCGACCGCGCAACTCGACCGGCAGGGCGCCAACACCGTGCTGCGCGCGATCGCACGGATGCCTGACATTTCCTACGCGCGGGTCGAGACGGCCGACGGGCGCCTTCTCGCAGAGATCGGCGGCGGACTTCGCCTCGAAACGGACGTGCGCATCGACGGCGGCGGCGGCGGCCTCGATATCGGGCGGTTGCTGACCACGAGCACCATCGAAGCAAGCACCCCGATCATGCAGAGCGGGCGGCAGGTCGGGCGGTTCGTGCTGATCGCGCGCGCCACGGATCTGCGCGAACGCGTGCAGGGCATTCTTTTCCGGTCGTTGATGGCCTGCATCATAGCCCTCGCCATCGGCCTCGTCATCGCCGCGCGTTTGCAGAAGGCGATCACGGAGCCGATCGGGCGCCTCGATGCAGCGGTCGCGCGCATCCGTGAATCGCAGACGTTCGATGCGCCGGTGGCGGCGTCGAGCAACGACGAGGTCGGGCGTCTCGTCGACGGGTTCAACGCCATGCTCGGGGAGATCCGCGCGCGCGACGATCGTATCGCCGCGCATCTGAAGGGGCTCGAACGCGAGGTCGACGCACGCACGATGGACTTGCGCGTCGCGCGCGACGCCGCAGAGCACGCCAACCGCGCCAAGTCCGATTTCCTCGCCACCATGAGCCACGAAATTCGCACGCCGATGAACGGCGTGATGGTCATGGCCGAGCTGCTCGCCGCGGGTGAACTCGCGGAACGGCCGCGACGCTATGCCAATATCATCGTGCGTTCGGGCAAGAACCTGCTGGCGATCATCAACGATCTGCTCGATTTCTCGAAGATTGAGGCGGGCAGGCTCGATCTCGAATCCACGCGCGTCGACCTCGTCGAGGTGATCGACCAGGTGGCCAGTCTCTTCTGGGAGCGCGCGCAGGGAAAAGGCATCGATTTCGCGGCCTACATCGCGCCCGACGCGGCGCGCTTCGTGATCGGCGATCCCGTGCGCATCGGCCAGATCGTCACCAACCTCGTCACCAATGCGCTCAAGTTCACCGAACGGGGTTATGTGCTGGTGACGGTCACGAATGACCCGAAACGCGAAGGCGTCATCCGCATCGCGGTGCGCGATACCGGCGTCGGCATTCCGAAGGACAAGCTCGCCGGCGTGTTCGCCGCATTCACGCAGGCCGATCAGTCGACGACACGCAAGTTTGGCGGGACGGGCCTCGGCCTCACGATCTGCCGGCGACTGGCGCGTGCGATGGGCGGCGATATCGGCGTTTCAAGCGATGTGGGGAAGGGCTCGACTTTCGCCGCGCATCTGCCGTTGCCGCCGATCGAGCAAACATGCACCTGGCCGAAGATTGGCGAAGCGCGGTCGGCGATCGTCGATTGCGCTCTGCCGGCGACGCGTCGGGTCCTCACGCAGTATCTGCGCGCCGCAGGCTTCGACATCCCGCAGGAAAGCGCCGGAGACCCGTTGGCGGCCAATCTCGTCATCGCCGATCCTGATCGGCTGCGGGAACACCCGCGCCGTCAGGGAACCCAGCGCGTCGTGCTGCGGGCGCTGGGCGATGGCGCGGCGGACCGCCTTCTTGCGGATGGCGCCGCGGACGCTGCGCTGGACCTGCCGCTCCTGCGCACGGATATCGAATCGATGCTCGGCGAGATCGTCGCCGGCGGTTTGCGGCCTCAGCGTATTCGTCCGGCCGCAGCGGCGGCGCAGCTGCACTATGCCGGACGCACCGTGCTCGTCGTCGACGACAACGCGGTCAACCGCGAGGTGGCGATCGAGTCGCTCTCGCGCTTCGGCGTCGCCGCGGAGACGGCGGAGAACGGTCGCATCGGCGTCGAGATGGCGACCGCGCGTCTTTACGATCTCGTACTCATGGACGGCAGCATGCCGGAGATGGACGGCTATCAGGCGACCGCCGCCATCCGCGCACATGAGGCCGCGACGGGGTGCGGGCGCACGCCGATCATTGCGGCGACCGCGGACGTGCTCGGCGCGTCTTCCGACGCCTGGAGCGACGCAGGCGCCGACGGCGTCCTGCACAAGCCGTTCACCCTGCAAACTCTGGCCGCGCATCTCTCCGCACATTTCGGTGCGCCCGATGCGTCCCCGGCTGAAACGACGTTTGATGAGGCGATGCCCGTCGCCGCGCGGCAGGAGCAAGCGAAGTTTTCAGGCGATCCCTTTGCCCATCTCGCGGAATTCGGCGCGCCGGACTTCGTGCAGCGCGTCGTCGGGCTCTATCTCGATCAGGCGCCGAAGCGGCTGGGTGAGATGGAGGCATCGCTCGCCTCCGGCGATCAGGACGCCGCAGCGCGAGCGGCGCACGCTATCAAGTCCATGAGCCTCAGCCTCGGCGCAAAGGTCGTGGCCGATCTCGCGGCGCATGCGGAACGGAGGGTGCGCATCGAGGGCGACGCGATCACGCAAGACGATCTGGCGACCCTGCGAGCGGCGCTCGACGATACCGTCGGACTCCTCAATGCCAAGCTGCGGCCGTCGGGCTCGAACGCGCTGCCCGGCCGCATCGGGCTCGCGGCGGAACTGGAAGCCGCTATTCGCGACGACACGCTCGCCCTGCACTACCAGCCGATCTTCGATCGCGGCGGCCAGAACCTTCTGGGTTTTGAAGCGTTGCTGCGATGGTCACGCGAAAGCGGCGCCCCCGTTGGTGCGCCGGATGTCGTGCGATGTGCAGAGGACTGCGGGCTGATCCCTTCGCTTGGCGACTGGGCGATTGATCGCGCGGCGCGTGAGGCGTCATCGTGGACGAAGGTCTTCGTCTCCGTGAACGCTGCGCCCGCACAGTTGAGCGATCCGGCGTTCGACACGCGTCTACTCGCAACGCTCGCACGGCGCGGTATGGATCCGCACCGGTTCGTGCTTGAGATCACCGAGCAATCGACTCTTGAGGCCGAGGGCCCCGTGATCGATCTCATCAAGCGGCTGCGCGCCAGCGGCGTCCAGATCGCACTCGACGATTTCGGCACCGGGTATTCCAGCCTCACGCACCTGCGCCGCCTGCCCATTGACAAGCTGAAGATCGACAGGAGCTTCGTGACCGATATCGGCGACGGGATCGAAGGCGCCACGATCATCCATGCCGTGGCGTCCATCGGACGGACGCTCGGATTCCAGATCGTCGCGGAAGGGGTGGAAACGGCCGAGCAACACGCCTTTCTGCGCGCGGCGGGCGTCCACGCGATGCAGGGATGGTTCTTCGGCAAGGCGATGCCGGCTGACGAGGCGTCTGCACTCGTCGCCCGCCAGACCGTCAGCGCCGCCTGAGACGGCCCCGCTTGCCTCGCCGCGCGGGGCGTGCTTCCGGTCCCCATGACAATAAGAGTCCGCCCCGATCGCGCGGGCGGCGGGGGAGACGGATAACAAGATGAGCACAGCGACGACCTCGGGCGCGGATGACATCCCGCCGCAGAAGCTCCGCCTTGTGGTCGCGGCCTCGGCCGCCGGCACCATCTTCGAATGGTACGACTTCTTCATCTACGGCGCGCTGGCGACGATCATGGCGAAGCACTTCTTCGCGACCTTGCCAGACGCGCAGGCTCTGCTGTTCTCGCTGCTGACATTCTCGGTCGGTCTGGTCGTACGCCCCATCGGCGCGCTCGTGTTCGGCAAGATGGGTGACAGCAACGGCCGCAAGGGCGCCTTCCTCATCACCATCGTCATCATGGGCGCGGCGACCGTCGCCATCGGCCTGTTACCGACGGCCGCGCAGATCGGGCCATGGGCGGCGGCGCTGCTGATCGCGTGCCGTATCCTGCAGGGCTTTGCACTCGGCGGCGAGTACGGGGGCGCGGCGATCTATGTCAGCGAACACGCGCCGCAGGGCAGGCGTGGCGCCGCCACCGCATTGATCCAGGCATCGGCGTCCATCGGCCTGGTCGGCGCGCTCGGCGTCATTCTCGCGACGCGCAACATCCTTGGCGAAGATTCGTTCCGCGAGTGGGGCTGGCGGATTCCGTTCCTGCTCTCTGCGGTGCTGCTGGCGATCTCGATCTGGATCCGCATGCAGCTGGAGGAAAGCCCGGCGTTCCGGAAGCTGAAGGCCGAAGGCAAGACGTCGAAGCGCGCCTACGCCGAGAGCTTCCTCGAATGGCGCAATCTCAAGATCGTGCTGCTGGCGCTGTTCGGCCTGATGATGGCGCAGGGCGTGGGCTGGTACACGGCCAATTTCTACACGCAAATCTTCATGGAGCGCATCCTGCGCGTGGACCAGAAGATCGTGAACATGGTGATGATGACGGTCGTGATCATCTCCGCGCCCCTCTACATCTTCTTCGCGTGGGTGTCGGACAGGATCGGCCGGCGGCCCGTCATGCTGTTCGGCATGGTGCTGATGGCGCTGATGTATTTTCCGGGCTTCCACCTGATCACCCGCGCGGCCAATCCGGCGCTCGCCAACGCCTCCGTGTCGGTGCCGGTCACCATCACCGCCGATCCGGCCGACTGCAGCTTCATGCTCGACCTCACCGGCGGCGCACACCAGTTCGCCAGCTCCTGCGACATCGCCCGCACGGCGCTCTCCGACGCCGGCGTAAGCTATGAGCTTGTGCCTGCGCCCGCGGGATCGACAGCGAGCGTGTCGGTCGGCGCGACGGTTATCGAGAGCGTTAACGCCGAGGGCCGGCCGGTGAAGGAAACGAAGGCCGTGCGCACGGCGTTCGCCGCCGCGCTCCAGCCCAGCCTCGTCGCCGCCGGCTATCCCGCGAAAGCCGATCCCGCCGCCATCGACTTCGCGCTGCTCATCGGCGTCATGGTGGTCTTCATCATCGCGGCGACTGCGCTTTACGGCCCGCAGGCGGCTGCGCTGGTGGAGCTCTTCCCGACGCGGATTCGCTACACGGCGTTCTCGCTGCCGTACAATGTCGGCACCGGCTGGTTCGGCGGCCTGGCGCCCGTGACCGCGCTCGCCATCGTCACCGCGACCGGCAACATCTTCTCCGGTCTGTGGTTCCCGATGATCGTGACCTGCATCGCGATCGTGGTGTTCTTCTTCTTCTGGCCCGAAACCAAGGACCGCGACATCCATCTGTGAATAACCTGCCTGTGCAGCCCGGTTTTGCGGCGCCGCATGGCGTTGTGCGACGCGGCGCGGCGGGGTAGGAAAAGCGTTCGCTCTGATGGAATCTCCGATGATCGCGTTCGCCGCGGCCGCCACGCCCAGCTTCTTCCAGGTCCTGGCGCGCCAGGCTCAGGAGGCATTCTGGGCGTATCCCCATGTTTTCATGGCGTTCATGTCCGTCGGACTGGCGGCGCTGCTGATCTCTGCGTTCTGGGTCCTGCTCGGCGCCGGCAAGGCGACGTCGGCGACCCACCAGGCGCTGCGCGCGCAGGCGCTCAAGCGCCAGAAGGATCACCGCGCCATGGTGCTCGTCGCCAATATCGACGGCGGCGCGAACCTGCGTGAGCAGCTGATGGCGGCCATCGAGACCAGCTTTGGCGCGTTCGCCTTCTCCGCCCCTGTTCAGGTCGAGCCGTTCCCGGTGAAGCTGAAGATCGCCAGCACGCGCGCCCATCCCGAGCGCATCCGCCGGATCGGCGTGCAGGCGGCGGATGTGCTTGAGCGGTCCGCCGGCGACGTGATCGTCTGGGGCCGTCGCGGCGTCGGCGACAAGGTGGAGCTCAAGTTCGTCGCCGCGCCGACCTACGGCCGGCTGCCCGAGACCCACACGCTTGAATTCCGCCTCCGTCGCGGCCGCATCGAGGCCGGTGTCGAGGAAGCCATCGCCTACGCCTGCGCCCGTCGCGCCCGTCCGATCCTCAACCGGCCGCAGGACTACAAGCCCGAGAAGCTGCAACCGATCGTCGAGGCGCTCGACAAGCTCGTCCAGGACCCGCCGGAAACGCTCAGCGACGAGGCGCAGCTTGAGATTCTCGGCGATTACGCCTCGGGCGCGCTGTCGCTCGGCGAGCGCGGGGGCGGCACGCACTGGCTCGAGAAGGCGCTGGGCGCCCGCCGTCAGTATCTGGAGCAGGTCGATCGCGCGCTCGACCCCGGCGCCTGGGGCGCGGCGCAGCAGGAAATCGGCCGTGCGCTTGCCGCGCTCGGTGAACGCGAAGGCGCCCGCGACAAGCTCGAAGAGGCGGTCGCCGTGCTCAAGCTGTCGCTCGACGCGCTGCGTGCGGCGGATGCCCTGCAGGGCGTCGAAGTTGGCACGCGGGCGCTCGCGCGCGCCGAGCAGACGCTGGCGCAACGCCGCCGCATCGGGCTGCGCTGGCCGGCTTAGGGGCTTCGGTCGGCTCTTCGCCGGGGGCGGACTCCCCTCCAATAAACTCCGTCATTCCGGGGCGCGCGAAGCGCGAACCCGGAACCCAGGGGACCGGTTTCCGTCGTTCCCGCATGTGGCGCGGAAGAGGAAAGCCCTCGTAAAAATCGCGCAAGTCGATGGATCACGGGCGTTCAAACTCGCCCGGTCCCCTAGGTTCCGGGTTCGGCCTCCGGCCGCCCCGGAATGACTGAGTCTAGGGGGATGGGAACGGAGCGATGAGCGTGTCTCTTTTTCGCCGACAGCGGACCTAGTTCTCGAACGCTTCGTCATGGGCCGCGATAGCAGCTTCAAGAGAGCCGAACCAATCTTGCGGCTCAGGGTCACTTCTGTCGGTGGCTAAGAAGGCCTCCACAAAGTAACGCGCTTGGTCTTGATCGAGCGCGCCACTCGCCTCCACGAAATCCGCTGTGCAGACTCGAAATTCCCCCGTCTGAACGTGCTGAATGCAGTTGTAGCGAACTGCCCGCTCGGGAGATAAGCGCCGCCACACTTCGAGTTTTCTGAACACTGGCCCCGTTTCGCGCCTGCGTGCTTCGGGTTTGCCGTCGCTCCACTTGAGCAACTTCGCGTCCACCAATTCCGAGCCCATGTGGCGGACGAAAGCTAGCTTGATCTTGGCTTTGAGGTTTTCCCATCGCTTCGGTTCAGAGTTGGGATTCATGTCGTCCGCAAGGAAGACCCACTCGGCAAACTGATCTGCCGTGACGGGCCCTCTCGACGGGATGAATTGAGCAACGTGAAGCGGCTTGCCGTCTTTGATGCAGCCACAGAAACCAAGGCCCACGCAAATCTCGTCCATGAGCGCGTCGTATGCGGTGTTGACGGTCAATTGAATTTCGGCCTCTGAGAGCCGCGACTGTTGAGCCGAAAGCACTGCGCGATTATCGCGGGAGGATCAAGTCGGATGTCTGCTTCGGGCAAAGGGCGGACGTTGGCACTCACGCGGGCCGCAGCTTCTTCGGCAATTTCTCCACAACGAGCCGGTGCGCCTCGCCGAGGCGCTCCCTGATCTCGACGGCGTCCATGGCTTTCAGCGTTGTCAGCTGCACCCACTTGGCGCGGGCGAGATAAGGCGCGGGGATCACGCCTTCGCGTTCGATCAGCATCTCGAACGCCACTTCGCCGACCTTGAACGACAGCGCCGGCGCCTTGCCGGCGCCCATCGCCGCAAACATCTTGCCGCCCACCTTGTAGACGCGGTCGTCGCCCCACTGGATCGAGAGCGCGGCGCCCGGCAACGCCAGCGCCGCCGCCTCGACCTGCTTTGGCGTCATGCGTCGACCCCGACTCCGATCGGGCACGTTACGCCCGTGCCGCCGATGCCGCAGTAGCCGCCCGGATTTTTGGCGAGGTACTGCTGGTGATAGTCCTCGGCGTAGAAGAACGACTGCTGCGCGCGCACTTCCGTGGTGATCGCGCCGAAGCCGCGCGCCTTCAGCGCCGCCGCGTAGGCTTCGCGCGCCGCCTCGACGACATCGGCCTGCGCCGGATCGGCGAGATAGATGGCGGAGCGGTACTGCGTGCCCTGATCGTTGCCCTGACGCATGCCCTGCGTGGGGTCGTGGCGCTCGAAGAAGATCTTCAGCAGCGCCGGCAGCGTCATCTGCGCCGGATCGAAGACCACGCGCACCACCTCGGTATGGCCGGTGCGGCCGGAGCAGACCTCCTCGTAGGTCGGGTTCGGCGTGACGCCGCCCGCGTACCCGACGGCGGTCGTCCAGACGCCCGGCGTGTTCCAGAAGACCCGCTCTGCGCCCCAGAAGCACCCCAGCGCCACGACGATTTCCTGCAGCCCCTCGGGGAAGGGCGGCGCAATCGGCCGACCTGTGACGAAGTGGCGGTTCTCGAACGCCATGGCGCGGTCGCGGCCAGGCAGGGCCTCGGCGGCGGTCGGCAGGTCGAGATTCTTCTTCTGCAGGAACATGGGAACCTCCGGGTGGCTATACGTAGGGCATTCGCCGGCCCGTTACAGCCCGCACCGCGCGACCGTTGTCTTTTGCTCCGCGACACGCCATAAGCCCGGCCTCCGGGACAGGTGGCCGAGTGGCTGAAGGCGCACGCTTGGAAAGCGTGTTTAGGGGCAACTCTAACGAGGGTTCGAATCCCTCTCTGTCCGGGGCCCGCGGCAAGCTGGGTCAGGCGGGCTGTCGCGCGTGATCAATCAGCTCCATCTCCGCTCGCCGCAGGGGATCGCGCAGATGATCGATCTTTCCGGCCGCGCAGGCTGGTCGGCGGTTTCAGACGGCGGGCAAGCGGGATCTCAGGCAGGCGGCGTCACGGTGCGCGCCAATCTTGCGTACCCGGGCGGCGCACTTGACCTGGATGGTTGTCTCCAACCAAGTTTACGAAAAGGGAGATTTTGAATGGTTTTCAAGCTGTTCGATCTGAGCGGGCGCGTCGCTCTGGTCACGGGCGGAAACAGCGGCATCGGTCTCGGGATGGCGCACGGACTTGCCGAGGCGGGCGCCAAGGTTGTCATCTGGGGCCGCACGGCGGATCGCAACGCGGCGGCTGTCGAGGCGTTGAAGGCCCATGGCGGCGACGTTCTCGCGCAAGCGATCGACGTTTCTGAAGAACAAGCCGTCGTGGATGGTTTCGCGGAGGCGCTTCAGAAGATGGGCCGGTTCGATTTCGTGGTCGCCAATGCCGGGGTCGGCGGCGGCGGCCCCTTCACGGGTATGACGACCGAGCGCTGGCGACGCGTCACAACAGTCAATCTGGATGCCGTATTCTGGACCTTGCGTGAGGCGTGCAAGCACATGGTCGCGCGCGCGGAAGCGGGCGATCCGGGTGGTTCATTGGCGGTGACCGGGTCGACGTCTGCCATCGACGGCGCGCCTGCCAACCAGGCGTATGCCGCCTCGAAAGCCGCGGTTGAATCCATGGTGAGAGGCGTGGCGGTGGAGTTCGCGCGATATGGCATCCGTGCAAACACGATATTGCCTGGCTGGATCCGGTCGGAGATGACGAAGCCGCTTCAGGCTTGGGACAAGTTCAATGAAAAGGCGATTGGCCGCGTTCCCATGAGGCGCTGGGGTGAGCCCGAGGACTTCGCGGCGATCGCGGTCTATCTCGCATCGGAAGCGTCACGGTTTCACACAGGCGATTCCATCGTGATCGATGGCGGGTACACCATTTTCTGAACGAAACACCAGAGGCGTTCCAAGGAACCGGTATCGACGTTGGTAAGGGGCGCTGTGTGAGCAGCGAGGCCAATCTGGACTAACGTCGCGGCCGCTGTTGCGCATGAGAGGGCTGACTGCAGGCTCGCGGCCAACTTGCGCCGCGAGCCTGTCGCCTCATCAGAACTTCGAGCCGAACCGGATGCCGATCGTGCGCGGCGTTTCCACGACTGCATAGGATCGGACCGTCGAGCAGACGCTGCACTGCGAGTACCGGGTCTGTTGAGCGCGTTCGTCAGTCAGATTGGAGACGAACACCTCCGCCATCCAGTCCTTCCAGACGGAGCCGACAGCCAGATCCATCGTGGTGGCCGACGGCAGGCGTCCCAGCGCGGCAGCCTCCGCCGTTCTGATGTCGGTCGATGCGGACCCACGGTGAGACACCACAAGCTGCGCATAGGGTTGGTAGTCGCCTACTGCCCACTCATATCGACCAGACATCGAGAGTTTGGTCTTCGGCGTGATCGGAAGACGTGTCCCGCTCGGCGCCAGGATTGAACTCGCCGCGCACGTAAAGGTTGGGTCGGCGACCGAGCAAAGGTTGTTGTCCGTCTTTGCGTCCGTATAGGCGCCGCTGGCGTTGAGCGTGAAGTTCGCGGTAGGCGACCAGGAAATATCGGACTCCAGTCCGCGGATCGTGGCGTCAGGTCCGTTGTGGATTTCCGTGAAGCTGTTCAGTCCCAGGAACGAGAACTGGAACTGCTCCCACTTCTGTTCGTAGATCGCGCCGTTCCAGCGCAAAGCGCGATCGAACAGCATCGTCTTCCAGCCGAACTCGACATTCTTGAGTTCATCGGAATCGTAGGCGCCCGTGGTGGCGCGGCGGTTGATGCCGCCGGGTCGGAAGCCGCTCGACGCCGTCGCGTAGAACATGACGTCGGGCGTCAGATCGTAGGTCACGTTGAAACGGTAGGTCGTGCCGTCGCCGGACGCGACCTTCGGCGAAAGAGTGCCGTTTGCATTGAAGGTCGCCAGATTGGTGCACGGGCCTCCCGCGACTGCTGCGGGCAGGAGCGTTCCGCCCGGGTTGTCGCGCAGGATCTGTCCCGTGGTCGTGTAACATCCGGCGACGCCCGTGCGTGAGCTGCCCGCGGCGTTGTACGGCGGGCCGGCGAGGTCGCGGCCGAAGCCGAAGAAGCCGATGAGGCTGTTTTCGTATTCGAACGCACGGATACCGGCTGTCACACTCAGTTGCTCTGTGATGTCGAGGGTAGCCTCGCCGAACAGCGCCTTGTCCTCATCAACGCGATCCTGCTTGGTCAGCCACAGCGTGCCCGGCAGGCCGTTCACGGACATGTTCGCGGCGAGGTTGGGCACGCGGTAGTCCTGCGAGATGGCGTGCGTCTGTTGCTGGTAGAAGGCGCCGACGACGAAACGCAGACGCTGGTCCGACGGCGAGGACACGCGGAACTCGTGGCTTTCCTTGGTGAAATCGCTGCCGCCGACGATGAACTGGCGCGGATCGATCGTCGCGCCGAGCGCATCGACGAAATAGAAGTAGCCGGCCAGGCCGCCGTAGCTGCTGTAGAGCTGGTCGTAGGCTTCCGCGTAGTCGCTGTAGTCCGACAACGTCTCGACCGTCCGCTCAAGATAGGCGCCAGCGTAGGTGATGTCGAAGTTGGCGACCTTGCCCTGGATTGTCAGGCCGGCCTGGTAGAAGTCGTCAGACCCTTCGTCCGGATAGAAGTGCTGGACCTTGAGATCGCCGACGGACGCGTCGAAGCCGAAGACGCCGGTCGTTTCCTGGGTCTGTCCGATGAGCGAGCCGGTGGCGGTCCAGTTGTCGTTCAGATCGACCTTGAGGGCTGCGCGGCCGCCATAGGTCTCGACGTCGTTGAAATCGTCCTCGACGAAGCGCGCATTGTTGACGGTGATCCCGCCGGGCGAGGGGAGAAAGGAGCGCGTGCCCGCGACGTTGTCGATGTAGCCGCCGTCGCGCCGCGCCCATCCGACGAGGCGCAACGCCGCGCGTTCGTTGATCGGGATGTTGACCATCCCCTGCAGGCTGCCGCCCGCCTCGCCATCATTGACGGTGTTGGCCTCGGCATCCCAGCGACCGTAGAAACCGCTGGAGTCCGGCTTGTTCGTGATGATCCGGATCGTGCCGGCCTGGGAGGAGGCGCCGTAGAGCGTGCCCTGCGGCCCGGCCAGCGATTCGATACGCGCGATATCGTAGATGTTGATGTCGACCGAGCCGCCGATGGTGGTGACGGGCTGCTCATCGAGATAGATGCCCACGCTCGGCAAGGAACCGGAGTGGTTGCCGTCGCCGCCCGAAGCGACGCCCCGGACATAGACATTGGCGACGCCGGGCGCGCTATTCTGGAAGGACACGCTCGGGAGGAGCGCGGCGAAATCCGTGAAGCTGGCGACGTTCAACTCATCCAGCTTCTGGGTGGACAGCGCCTGGATGCTGATCGGCACATCCTGGATCGACTCGTTGCGCTTCTGCGCCGTGACGATGATCTCATCCGACCCAACGCCGGTCGCAGGTTCCGTCTGGGCCAGCGCCGGCGCGCCGCCGAGGACCGATGTTGACAAGAGCAATGCCGAAAATCCGCGTCGGAACATGACTTCACCACTCCAAAAAAATGTGTCGCGGAAGCCTTTCGCGCTTTGGGGGGGCAGTCAATTCTGAACGGGTCGACGACCCCGGAAGCGCGTCGCAAGTTGCTGAAATGGCACACGGCCCGCTCACGTTGCGCGTTTTGAGAGCAGGTTTCGGATCGGGACTCGCTGCTTCTGGCTCAGGCCCAGCCCGGAGGAACCTCGGGATAGCAATCGAGCGCGTCTCCGAGTGCGTCCTTCAGGGCCCCCAGAAAAGGTTCGAAGTGGAGCCACGTCTCGGCGCCCTCGCGGAAGATCGGCCGACGCACCTGCTCCGAAGACGGGGTCCGGACAGGGCGTTCAGTCTCGAAGAAGCGCAGGCAGCCCTCCTCGAATGGCAAACCGCAATGGGCGAGAAGGGCGCGGATTTCGGCTTCCGTGTCCTCGACCATGCGTTCGTAGGTCACGCGATGCACGAAGCCCGGCAGCACCCGGTCGAAATGCGCGGCGAGCCGGACATAGTCGGCGTAGTAATGTCCGACGTCGTCGAGATCGTAGGTGAACGCCTGTCCACGTGCGAAGTGCTGTTTGAAATTCGAGAAGCAGCAGCCGAGCGGGTGCCGGCGCGCGTCGATGATCTTCGCGTTCGGCAGGATGAGCTTGATGAAGCCGATGTACGCCCAGTTGTTCGGCAGCTTGTCGATGAAGAACGGTCGGGCCGTTTTGCGCTGAACCTGCGCGCGCTTCAGATAGGCGGCGCCGATCGCATGGAAGCGCGACGGGTCTGCGTCCGCGAGGCCGCGGGGATAGGCGGGAATCCGTTTGGTGAGTGCGGGGATATCGGGCAGCTCCGTTGTTCCCTCGACTGACGAGTGGCTGGACAGGATCTGCTCGATCAGCGTGGACCCGGCGCGCGGCATGCCCACCACGAAGATCGGGTCAGGCGACGGGTCACCCGTGTCGCGCCGCGCCGCAAGGAAGGCCGGCGTGAAAACATCGATTGCGCTATCGACGAAGGCCCTCGTGGCGGCGGCGTCATACGGCAGCGATTTGCGCCGCACGGCGTTCCCGGCGCTGTAGCGGGCGAAGGCAGCGGCGAAGTCCCTGCGGTCCTCCATCGCCTTGCCGAGTGCGAATTCAAGCTGCAGGCGGTCGTTTTCGTCGAGACCTTCGAATGCAAGGGCGGACTGCATCGCAATCACATCCTGATCGCTAAACGTCACGACCTTGAGGTTTGCGAGGCTCCACCAGGCCTCGCCGAGCGTGGGCGCGATGTCGAGCGCCTTGCGGTACGCCGCGACGCCGTCGTCCATACGGCCCAACGTCTTGAGCATGTGCCCGTAGCTGAGCCACACGCGCGGTTGCCGGGGCGCAGCCGCGAGCACCTGTTCGTAGAGCGCGATCGCCTCCTCGAACTCTCCAATCCGGCCGAGTGCGGCCGCCTTCAGATTTGCATGGGCGGGGTTGTGCGGATCGTCGCCGATCAGCGCGTCGAGCTCGCCGATCGCCTCTTCCGACCGCCCCTGTCGATAGAGCACGGTAGCGAGATTGGCGCGCGCCGCGCCATACTCCGGGTCCAGCTCCAGCGCGCGCCGCAGCAGATTTTCGGAATCCCTGTAGCGCCCGATGCGGGCTGCGACCTCGCCGAGCATGCGGATCGCGGCGACGTCGATCGGATCGACCTTGAGGTGTTCCCGGAGCAGTTGCTCGGCCGCGGGGATACGGTTTTCAACGAGCGCCAGCGCGGCCTGTACCAGACGCGGGTCGCGCATCGCTGCGGCGACCGCGCGCTCGGCCGCGCCGCGCGGCAGGCGCCGGGGGGGCGTTGTGTCTGGCATGATCTTCCGAACGATCCTTCAGTTTCTTTCTGCGGCGAAGGGGACGCCGACGCAAGACGCGGCTCAGGCCTGCCCCAGGGCGTCGCCGACCATCTTCTGAAACGCCGCCACCGCGCCTTCGTGCTTCGGTGAAAGTCGCCCGGTGTCGTACACGCCCGCGTCCAGGTTCTCCTGGACGCGTTCGGTGATCCATTTGTCTTCAGCGGTGACGGCATCCGACATTTTCAGCGTTTCAGGCGAAACGTCCTCTCCCGCTGGCGTCAGGTAGAGGTATTCGAGCCGGGTGCCGCCTTGTCCGTTCGGCGCCATCCGCTCGATCATGAGGCCGCGCGCGTAGATGTTGAAACCGAGGTTTGGCCAGGCCCACGCCCACAGGCCATCGTAGACGGGGTTGAGGTCGCGCATCGGGACTTCGTGGATGGCGATCGCGCCTTCGACGCGAACCCTGTAGTCCGCAGCGACGATTTCGGCGTCGAGACCCGGGTGCATGGCCGGCACGTGATACCCTTCGAGGTAGTTCTCGACGTAAGTCTTCCAGTTGCAGCGAAGGTCGTGCGATCGCCGCAGGGCGATGTGCATGTCCCGCCAGTCGGTGTCGGCAAGGCGCGCATCGAGCGGTGCGAGAAACGAGCGCAGGGGTGGCGTCCCTGCATCGATCGCGACGAAGATGAGCCCGCGCCAGACGTCGATCTGCACCGGAAAAAGACTGAAGTCCCTTATGTCGAAATCGCTCGCGGGACCGAAGTCCCGTGCGCTCCGTAGGCGACCGTCAAGGGCGTAGCGCCAACCGTGGTACTGGCAGGTCAACGCGCCTTCGCATTTGCCGCTGTCTGCGTTCGTCAGCGGCCCGGCGCGATGGCGGCACACGTTGTGGAAGGCGCGCAGGACATCGTCCTCGCCGCGCACGATCACGATGGGATATCCCGCGAGCGTTTCCGCGCGCCAGCATCCGGGTGCCGGAAGGTCGCTGACGTGCGTTGCGAATTGCCACGCACGCGCGAAGATGTGTTTCCGCTCGCGGGGCCAGCAGGAGGGATCGGAATACCAGGAGGCGGGTGCGGTGCGTATCGCCGTTTCCATCGTCATGCTCCAGGCGAGGCAAAGATGCGTCGAGCGCGCGCCAAGGCATAGAAGGCCGCGCCAGAGAGGATCAAGACTCCCGAGGCCGAAAGCAGTTTGAACGTGGCGCCGGCAGGGTCTGCGGCGTCGGGACTGGGAACAAGCGTGCAGAATATGGCGCTTCCGGAGACAAGCAGGCCAGTCCAGCCGATAGCGCGCCCGGCGTTTGGTCCGCCCGGAACGGTCCATGCGCCTTCGGGCGCGGGCCTGTCTTGTGCCTTCAGGTAGGCGACGAACAGGAAGACGAATGGCAGCGTGTAGGACAGCACGCTCATGGCGACCAGGAAGTCGTAGGCCGCCTCCATGGTCGCGCCGGCCTGACTGATCACGATCAGCACGATAACGATGACGGTCTGTGTCACGATCGCCGCGACCGGCGCGCCGGTGCGTGGATGCAGCTTCGCGAACACGGCTGGTGCGAACCGGTCGATTCCCACCGCCAGCGGCAGGCGGGCCGCGACGCCGAACCAGGCGCTGTAGGAGCCGAGTGAAGCGATCGCGAGCACGCCGAGCGCGACCGGCGCCCAGACGGCGAACCCTAGCTTTGCGAGACTCGTCGCGATTGCGTCCGGCAATCCCGAAAGTCTTGATGCTTCCGCTGTAGGGATGATCGCCATGATCGCCGCGGAACCTGAAATGTACGCCAGCGTCAGGAAGATGCCGACAACGCCGACAGCGCGCACGAGGTGCGCCATGCCGCCGCGCACATCGTTGCGCAGCAAGGCGACGCCTTCCGCGCCGCCAAAGGCGAAGACCATGGTTGACCAGAGTATCGCGCCGTCGGCGTCGAAGGTTGGCAGGTAGGACGCATTCGTGAACGATGTCGCCGAACCCATCGTCGCGGCGAGAATTGCGCCGGCGCCGACCAGCAACGCCAGCAGCGCCAGAGAAGACATCGCTCCGATGTTGGGTAACCACTTGCCGACGCCAAGCCCGGCGAGGTGCAGCGCTGCGACGCCGATGGCGAGCGTCGAAGCCACGATCACGTGCGCGCCGGGTTGATCGAGCAGCGCCCTGGCGTCCGGTCCGCAGGCGGTCGCGATGACGCCGACGATGAAATAGAGCAGGCCTGAGAAGAACGGCAGGTTGCACGTCCAGTAGATCCACCCGCAGATGAATCCGGCGAAGGGGCCGAGCGCTTCGCGCGTCCACACATAGACGGCGCCCTCGCCGTCATGCCGGCCGGCGAGTTCCGCTGTTGCGATCACCAGGGGCGCGAGGAAGCCGAGCGCCGCGAATATCCAGATGAGAAGCGACGCCGGGCCGACCGCAGCTGCCGTCGAGAGCCACCGGATTCCGAAGTTCATCGCTGTCGCGTAGAGGACGATGTCCCAGAATCCGATTGTGGGGCGCGGCGACATGAGCGAGCTTAGGCATCATCGCGGCAGGTGGGCAAGACAGGTCAGCCGGCCTTCGCCGCCCCACCGGATCAGTGAAAATTGCGCCCCTTCGGCATCACGCCTGCGGCGTTGCCGGCAAGATCGTGGCGCACGTTTCGGGGATGGGTGCGAGCATCCGCCGTGGAGCGGCTCGTCTCGTCGGCGCGGGCAGTCGCAACCGGCATCGTGTCCGATGAGAGGCGGGTCAGGAGGGGGCTGAAGTCGTGCAGGCGTTCGGCGACGATATGTACTACGCCGCTCTCGTTCTGGACGACGCCATCGACGGCGCAGAGGCGTGCGCCGAGCACTTCCTTGCGGAACTGCTCGAACACACGCGGCCAGACGATGATGTTGGCGATGTGGGTCTCGTCCTCCAGCGTCATGAAGATGACGCCTGACGCAGTGCCGGGACGCTGGCGCACGAGAACAAGGCCGGCGACGCGCACGCGGGCGCCGTTGCGCGTATCGGCGAGGGAGGATGCGGGAATTACTTTTCGCGCAGCGAGATCCTCCCTGAGAAGTCCTGCAGGATGCGCCTTCAGCGAAAGGCCGAGCGTCCGGTAGTCCTCCACCACCTGTTCCCCGAGGCGCAGGGGCGGCAAGCCTGCGTCAGGCTCATGCGAGGGGCCGGCGGCATGGGCGAAGAGCGGGGCGTCTTCCTGCCCGCCGACGCGGTTAAGCCCGCGTGCGGCCCAGAGCGCGTCGCGGCGATCGAGGCCGATGGAGCGGAAGGCGTCGGCATCGGCAAGGCGCTCGATGACAGCGGGTGAAAGGCCGCCGCGCAGCCAGACGTCGCGGACGGAATCGTATCCGGAGGATCTTCGTGAGACGAGACGTTCCATGTCTTCGTCGTGAAGACCGTCGATCTGCCGGAAACCGAGGCGCAGGGCATTTCTGGTCCGGACGTCATTGCGCATCTCGATGTGACGCGTATTCAACCGTTCGCCTGCAACGGGGCCGGGTTCGAGCGCGTTGTCCCAGCGTGCATGATTGATGTCCGGTGCGCGAACTTCGACGCCATGTTCCTCGGCGTCGCGGACAATCTGCGCCGGGGCATAAAATCCCATGGGCTGTGCGTTGAGAAGCGCCGCCGCGAACACGTCCGGATAGTGGCACTTGATCCATGAAGATGCATAGACGAGCAGCGCGAAGCTCTGCGCGTGGCTTTCCGGAAAGCCATACTCGCCGAAGCCTTCGATCTGCTTGAAACTCCCTTCGGCGAAGGCCTGCGTGTAGCCGTTGGAGAGCATGCCGTTGATGAACTTCTCGCGGAGCTGGCCGATTGTGCCGACACGACGGAAGGTCGCCATGGCGCGCCGGAGTTTGTCGGCTTCCGGCGGTGTGAAACCTGCCCCGACAATGGCGATCTCCATAGCCTGCTCCTGGAAGAGTGGCACGCCGAGCGTGCGCTTCAGCACTTCCTCCAGCTCGGGCGAGGGGTAGGTGATGGGTTCGAGATTCTGTTTACGTCTCAGATAGGGATGCACCATTCCGCCCTGGATGGGGCCGGGCCGCACGATCGCCACCTCGATGACGAGGTCGTAGAATTCTTCGGGTCGCAGCCGCGGCAGCATCGACATCTGCGCGCGACTCTCGACCTGAAAGACGCCGACAGAATCTGCACGCTTCAGCATGCGGTAAACGGCCGGGTCTTCCTTTGGCAAAGTGTCCAGCGTGAGCTTGTCGTCGGTGCATGACCACGAAGGGTAGTGTTCCTCGATCATGGTGAATGCCTTGCGCAGGCATGTCAGCATGCCGAGACCTAAAAGATCCACCTTGAGGATCTTGAGTTCCTCCAGATCGTCCTTGCTCCATTCGACAACGGTGCGGTCCTCCATCGCGGCGTTCTGGATCGGCACGATATCATCGAGCCTGTCACGTGTGATGACGAAGCCGCCGACGTGTTGGGAAAGATGCCTGGGAAATCCACGCAGTTGCCGGGCGAGATGCAGGCACGTCATCAACCTGCGGTCTTCAGGATCAAGCCCAAGCGAGCGGAGATCATTCTCGCTGACGCTGCTCGACCACCATTGCTGGGTTTTGGAAAGCGCGGATATCGTGTCCTCGGAGTAGCCGAACGCCTTGCAGACATCACGGATCGCGCTCCGGCCACGATAGCATATCAGCGTCGCAGCAAGTGCGGCGCGGTCGCGACCGTATTTTTCGTAAACATACTGGATCGCCTCCTCGCGGCGTTCGTGCTCAAAGTCGACGTCAATGTCCGGCGGTTCGTTTCTCTCTGCGGAGAGGAAGCGATCGAACAGCAACTTGAATCGCGCCGGATCGACGGATGTGACGCCAAGGCAGTAGCAGATGACGGAATTGGCAGCCGAGCCGCGCCCCTGACATAGAATGCCACGTTCCTCGCGCGCGTAGCGTACGATATCTGCGACGGTAAGAAAATAGGGCGCATAGTTGAGTTGGCCGACGATCCCCAATTCCCGTGTCAGCGTCTTGCAAACGCTGTCGGGGACGCCCTCCGGGTATCGTTTGTCGGCGCCTTTCCATGTCAGCGCCTCGAGCGCTTCCTGGGCGTTGGCGTAACCTGCGATGGTTTCGTCGGGATACTGGTAGCTCAGTTCGTCGAGTGAAAACCGTACGCCGTCCAGAAACCGCGATGTCTCATCGACGACATGCGGCGCATCCCGGTAAAGGCGCCGCATTTCTTCCGCCGGTTTGAGGTGGCGTTCGGCGTTGACGGCAAGACGTTGCCCCGCGGTCTCGAGTGTCGTCTTTTCATGCACGCATGTGAGCACGTCGAGCAGAGGGCGTCGCTCCGCGACGTGGTGAAGGGGTTCCGTCGTGGCCAGAAGCCGCGCGCCTGTCTGCGACGCCGCTTGTTCAAAAAGGCGCAAGCGCCTGCGATCCTCGCCGTCGAACACGAAGCGCGCCGCCAGCCAGACGACGCCGGCGCGCTCCCGGACGGCTTCGAGACACGTGTGCAGCGCGCCGTCCGTCGCTGCTCCGGTATCGATGCGCGGCGAAACGATCGGCTGCTGCCCATCCGCGTGGGCGAGAAAATCCGCGAAGTCGAGCCAGCATTCGCCCTTGGGGGCCCGCCGGTTGCCTATGGTGAGAAGTCGCGTCAGGCGGCCATAGGCGGCGCGATCCTTCGGGTAGACGAGGATGTCCGGCGTCGCGTCGCGAAAGACAAGCCTGGCGCCGACTGCGAGGCGCACGCCATGCTGCTTTGCCGCCGCATGCGCGCGGACGATGCCGGCCAGCGTGTTGCGGTCAGCGACGCCGATGCCTGCAAGGCCAAGCGCCTTTGCCTGCAGGACGAGCTCTTCCGGATGCGACGCCCCGCGCAGGAAGGAGAAGTTGGTGGTGATGGCCAGTTCCGCGAATCCGCTCATGCGAACAGGCCGTGCATGAACCAGCGCGGCGCGTCAGCGCCGTCATAGAAACCTTCACGGTAGAGCCAGTAGCGTTTCCCGGACGTATCCTCCACACGGTAGTAATCGCGCGTGCGGGCGTCCGATGCGCGCAGCCAGTGCGGCGTGATGCGCTCGGGCCCCTCCGCGCGCGACACTTCATGCACGACCCGCCGCCAGCGGAACCGCATCGGCGGACCGTCCGGCACTTCCGCCATCGTCTCGATGGGCTGTGCGTGTGTGAAAAGGGTGAGCGGGCGGCGCATCACGCCATCTTCCGGCGATGGTGGTGAGAAAGCGCTGAGCTGCACGACAGGACGCCATGCGCCGGCGCGCTCCGGAGCGTGCGCGTCGCCGAAATGCGGGCGACATACCCGCTCGGCGCCGAGACGGACGACAAGCGCATCGACAAGGCGGGCTTCGCTCCGGGAGTCATGGGTGATCCTGTTTTCGAGATCGCCCTCCTCCGAGACCAGCGGCGTGACCTCGACGGCATCGAGCCGCATCGCCTCGAAGCCGAAGGCGGCGTCGAATGTGTCCGCAGCCCGCGCGAGACGGTCGCTCAGGAGTCGCATGATGGCGCGCGCGGCGCGCTCCGGCTGGCTCAGTCCGAGCGATACGGTGCGCGTCTTGGCGTCCACGCCAAAGAGACGCAGGTACAGCCTGCGTACGCCCACGCCTTTCAGGTCGCACTGGGCGAGAATGTCGGCGCAGAGCGCCTCGGCGACGACGAGGATGGCCTCAAGGGTCATGATCGGTTCGACGAGGCGCCGGAACGCCATCACGGGCGGCGGCGGGCGGCGCGGCGCAAGGGCTTCGCGCGCGCGACCGTAGGCCAGATCCAGCCGTCGCATCACGTCCTGCCCTGCGCGCGCTGCAAATGGCGCGCGCGGCGCGTCGGCGATCTGGCCGATCCGCTTGAGACCAAACCGCTCCAGCAGGGCTCGCGCCGCCGGCGACAGGCGCAAGGCGGCGACTGGCAGGGAGGCGAGAGCTGCGTGCAGGCCGGCGCGGTCGATGATCTGCTGTTTTCCGGAGCGCGCGAGCGCCCAGGCGGCGGCGGGCGTCGGGGCGATGGCGGCGCGCGCGCGCAGATGCCGTCGTGCGAGACTGTCCAGCATGCCGGCGAGCAATGGACGTTCGCCGTCGAACAGATGCGCACACCCCGTGATGTCCAGAAAAAGTCCGTCCGGCGGATCAAGCGCGACCACAGGCGTGTATCGCTCGCACCATTCTGCGATGGCGTCGAGGAACCGTGCGTCTGCGCCCTGGTTGGCTTCCGCGGCGTACAGCGCGGGGCAGAGCGCGCGCGCGTCGGCGAGCGGCATGCCCGCTGCGAGTCCGCGCGCTGAGGACTGCGCATCGACGGCGGTCAACACAAACGCATTGCCGGTCTTGGCGTAAACGGCGAGAGGGCGGTCAGCCGGCGCGGCGCCGGTGCGTTTCAGCCGGTCGGTGGACAGACGAGGCAGCCACAAGGCCAGCCATCTGGTCTCCGGCGTCGGCGCGGAAATTTCCGCTCGTGTTGGTAAAGGCGTGCTCATGGGCGTTCCACTCCAGAAGCCAGCGCTGGCCTGACTGTCCGCTGCGTCGTCGCGCAAGCGAGACCGTGAAGCGCGGGGGTCCGAGTTCGGCGGCGGCGCCATGGCTGGGTGCGCCGGTCACATTCCAGCGCGTCCATGCGGCACTGGGAGAAAGCGGATCGAACCGCAGCAGCACGCACTGCGCGCCGCTTTTTTCCGCGGCGAGGTGCAACCTCCGCGTCGCCGTGAGGGTGAGGCGTGCGCCCTGCGGGACGATGCAGAGCGCGTGCGTCCGGGGAAGCCCCAGCGCCTGCTCGCTGGCCCACAGAGCGTCTTTCAGCCTGGGTGCGCGGACATGAACAATGCGCGCCGGATCAAGACCGAACCGGGAAAGGCCGGGCGGATAGGCGACGCCGATCTCGGCGCTTGTCTCGTCCGGAACGGCGATCAGGGTGAGCCCTTCAGCCCGGGCGGCGCATAGCCAGCCCAGCGCAAAGCCGAGCGCCGCCGCACCGTCGCCTGCCGAGGCAGGCGCGATCTCGGTCACGGGCCGGGCGGCGGCGTCCTGGAACGCTTGCTTGAACGTCTCGACGTCGCGCGCCGGCCGGAGGGGGCAGGCAGAAAGGATCGGCATCGAAACAATATAGAACAAAATGAGAACATTGACAACCCTCATGTGGATCATCGCTGGGGCCACGAATTGAGGGCCGGGACACCTGTCGACGCTCCGCCTCTAGTCGCCCTGCACCCGATCCCGTGCGAGCAATGCAAGCGCCCCGCGCGCGGCGGCGACGCCGGTCGCGAAGGATGCCTGCAGAAGATACCCGCCGGTCGGCGCTTCCCAGTCGAGCATCTCGCCAGCGACGAACACGCCCGGCATCGCCCGCAGCTGCAGGTCTGCATCGATAGCGTCGAACGAAACGCCGCCCGCCGTCGAAATGGCGCGATCGATCGGCGCCGTCGCGTGCAGCATGACCGGCAGCGTCTTTACGCATTTCGCCAACGCGGTTGCCTCCGCAGGCAGCGACACGCCGTGCGCTTCGCGCAGCACTCCGATTGCGACAGGGGAAAGGTTTAACGTCCGCCGCAGGCGGTTTGTGAGCGTCTCGCCGGGCCGCAGGGCGGCGAGCTTCTGCGCGATTGTTTCCTGGTCCAGATCGGGACGCAGATCGATGTCGAGGCGCGCAGCGCCATCACGTACGATGGCGTCGCGCAACCTGGCGGTGATCGCGTACACCGCGCCGCCTTCAAGCCCGTAGGATGCGATCATTGCTTCGCCGCGTGCGGAAACGTCTTCGTGCGCGAGTGCGACACCCTTCAGCGGTGCGCCTGCGAAGCGCGATGCGAATATGTCGCTCCACTGGACAACGAAACCGCAGTTGGCGGGCCGGAACGGAGCGATCGCCACGCCGCGCGTCGCCAGCAGGCTTGTCCATGCGCCATCGGAGCCGAGCCTGGCCCAGCTGCCGCCGCCGAGCGCCAGTATCGTCGCATCCGCGCGAACGTGGCGCGCCCCGCCGTCTTCGTCGGTGAAGGCAAGATCGCCGGCCTGCGTCCATCCAGTCCATCGCCGTCGCGTTTCGATGCGCACGCCATGCGCTGCGAGGCGCGCGAGCCAGGCGCGCAGGAGCGGCGAGGCCTTCAACGTCGCTGGAAATATTCGTCCGCTCGATCCGACGAACGTCTTCTGTCCGAGGTCCTCGGCCCAGTCGATCAACCGGGAAGGCGAAAAAGCCTCCAGTATTGGCTGCAACCGCGCCGCCGCCTCGCCATAGCGGGACACGAACGTGTCGAATGGTTCCGAGTGCGTCAGGTTGAGGCCGCCACGCCCGGCCATCAGGAACTTTCGCCCCGGCGTGGGCATCGCCTCGAACACGGTGACGCGCACGCCCGACGCCGCGAGCGTCTCGCTCGCCATCAGTCCCGCAGGACCGGCGCCGATGACGGCGACATGGGGCGTTTGCATCATGGCTGTGGAGGCGGAGGTCTGCGTTGCGACTACCAACCTTCGGCGCGCCACGCGGTGCGCCCGTCGATAACGGTGAGCAGGGCGCGGCCTTTCGGTATCTCTTCTGCGGGCGCGGTCATCAGATCGACCGAGAACACGCTGATGTCGGCGCGCTGGCCAGCCTTGAGCTGACCGCGCAGGTGGTTCTCGAACGCCGCATGTGCGGGCCACACGGTGAACATCGCGAGCGCCGTCTCACGCGCGACCGCTTCCTCGGGGCGCCACCCATCGCCGGAGAAGCCGTTCAGGTCCTTGCGCGCGATCGCGGCGTAAAACTCGATCAGCGGATCGCCGCGCTCGACCGGCGCGTCGGAGCCGCCGGGCACAATCACACCTGCTTTCTCAAGGCTCGACCAGGCATAGGCTCCGGCGAGCCTTTCGCCGCCGAGCCGGGCGGGCGCAAAGTGCAGGTCGCCGATGGCGTGGCTTGGTTGCATGGAGGCGATCACGCCAAGCTGGCGGAAACGTGGGATGTCTTCGCGACGCAGCACCTGGGCATGCTCGATGCGCCAGCGCGGCGCGGCGATGGCGCGCTGTGAGGCGGGGACGTGCGCGAACGCTTCGGCGTAGGCGTCGAGTATCATCGCGTTGCCACGGTCGCCGATGCCGTGCGTGGCGATCTGGATGCCCTGGCGCAGCGCGCGCTCGAACACGGGCAGCGCTTTGTCGTGCTCCAGCAGGATCAGCCCCGAAGACTCCGGCGCATCTGCATAGGGCGCAAACAGCGCCGCGCCACGCGAGCCGAGTGCGCCATCGGCGTAGTACTTGATCGCGCGCGTGACGACGCGGCCGTCGGGGCTGTGGCGCGGGCCGGAGGCGAAGAGGCGCGCGCCGGCCTCGGGCGTGACCGCGTTGTAGAGGCGCAGCGGAATGGATCTGCGGCGTGAGGCGCTTTCGAGCGCCAGCACCTCGTCCCACGCGACGCTCATGTTGTGCACGCCCACCCAACCCCGCGCCGGATAGACGCGGAACGCGGCGTCGAGGGATTGCGCCAGCGTCGGTCGCGCCGCGCGCGCCACAACCGGCATGATGAGCGCCATCGCATTGTCGATCAGCATGCCTGTCGGCTTGCCCGCCGCGTCGCGCAGGATCGCGCCGCCATCCGGAGTCTGGGTCGCGTGCGTTACGCCGGCCAACTCCAGCGCACGCGAATTCGCAACGAGGGCGTGACCGTCCGCACGTTCGAGGATGACAGCGGTGTCGGGTGACACGGCGTCGAGATCGGCGCGTGTAGGAAAACGCTTTTCCGGCCAGTGGGTCTCGATCCAGCCGCGCCCCACGAGCACCGCCCCGTTGGCGGGCAGCGCATCGACGCGCGCCTTGACCGCAGCAGTCAGCGCCGCAATCGAGGCTGCGCCTTCGAGATTCAGCGTCAGTTCGCGCTCGCCGATGCCGCGCAGGTGCGCATGCGCATCGGTGAAGCCGGGGAAGGCGGACGCGCCGCGCAGGTCGATGACCTGCGTGCGCGCGCCCTTGAGCGCCTCGGCTCCGGGCCGGGCGCCGGAATAGACGATGACGCCGTCACGCGCGGCGATCGCTTCGACGCGCGGCGCGGTCGGTTCCCCGGTGTAGACCGGCCCGTTCCACACGATGAGGTCTGCGGCGGGCTGCGCGTTCGCCAACGGCGTCACAAGGAGGGCGATGAGGGAAAGCAGGGCGATACGGATCATGCCTCAACTCTAGCACGATTGCGTGAGCGGGAAGCCAGGGCCGCTATCTTGCCTGCTATCGTCTTGCGCAAGGTCAAGGCGGCATGGGAGGCTTCCGCTGTGATGGCGTGCGCAAGTCGCGGACGGAGTCCTCAATGTCCCTCAAGTCCATTCTCGCACATGTCGATGAAACGCCCGGCGCGCTGATCCGCGCCGAACTGGCTGCAAAGCTTGCGGCGCGGCATGGCGGGTCCGCAACCGCGTTGGTGGTTTCGGTTGCGCCGGGCGAACCGTTCGGACCCGGCGCCGAGATTCTCGACGGAACGATCAGCGCCATGCGGGCGCAGATCACGGCGCGACGGCTCGAAGACGCCCGTTCAATCGCCGCGCGCGTGAAGACGGCGGCAGGTCTTGAGTCCGATGTCCTTCAGGTCGAGACCGACAGGATCATCGTCGATGTGGCGAGTCGCATGCGACCCGCTGACCTCGTTGTCGTCGGGCCGCCGCGCGAAAATGGTCAGATGCTGGATGAAGACGTCCTGGAGGCGGCGCTGTTCTCGTCGGGGCGGCCGGTCATCGTGTTACCGCATGAGCGCAGCGGCGCCGAAGTCGGCCGGACGGTTGCGATAGCATGGAAGGATTGCCGCGAGGCGGCGCGCGCGATCCACGAGGCGATGCCCATTCTTGAGGCTGCCGATCTCGTGCGGTTCGTCGTCGTGCATGCGCAGGAAGACGCCCGTTACTTCGGAGCTCCGGCGCTTGCACGGATGGAGGCCGCATTGCGCGCCCGCGGCGTGAAGGTCGGCGACGCGGTGATCGACAAGCAGACCGCGCACGTGGGCGAAGCGCTCGACCGGAGCGTTGGCGCCATCGGCGCTGACTTGCTGGTCATGGGCGCCTATGGTCGCTGGCGGATGACCGAGCGCCTGTTCGGCGGCGTCACCCGGCATGTGCTGCACGAGTCATCGACGCCGCTGTTTCTCGCGCACTGACCCGTTGGCGCACCTCAGAGTTTAGCCGTCACCTCGTCGAGCCACGCCTTTGCCGCGCCGGTCAGTTGCGGTCCCACCACATCGCGCACGCGGGCGTGATATGCATCGAGCCACTCGCGCTCTTCGCGGCTCAGGAGCTTCTTGTCGATCAGCGTGCGGTCGATCGGCGCGAGCGTCAGCGTCTCGAATCCGAGCATTTCGCGTTCGCCGCCGGGGATCGGCTCGGGCTTCGTCACCACCTGCAGGTTTTCAGTGCGGATGCCGTAGTGGCCTTCCTTGTAGTAACCGGGCTCATTGGAGACGATCATGCCCGGTTCCAGCGCCACCGTGTTCGGCAGCTTGGAAATGCGGTGCGGCCCCTCGTGCACGCCGAGATAGGAGCCCACGCCGTGGCCCGTGCCGTGATCGTAGTCGAATCCCGCTTCCCACAGTGAGAGCCGCGCCAGCGCGTCGAGCGCCGAGCCGGTCGTGCCCTTCGGGAAGCGCACGCGCGAGAGCGCGATGTGGCCCTTCAGAACGCGCGTGAAGCGATCCTTCATTTCCGGCGTCGCGCGGCCGATGGCGACAGTGCGGGTCACGTCGGTGGTGCCGTCGAGATATTGTCCGCCGCTGTCGATGAGAAACAGAGAGCCACGCCGCAGCTTGCGGTTGGTCTTCACGTTCACGCGGTAGTGCGGCAGCGCGCCGTTGGGGCCTGCGCCGGAGATGGAGTCGAAGGACAGATCCTTCAGGGCCGCGCTTTCGCGGCGGAATTTCTCCAGCACGCCGCACGCCTCGATCTCGTCGATCTTGCCGCTCTGCGCTTCGGTGGCGAGCCAGTGCAGGTATTGCGTGAGCGCAGCGCCGTCGCGGGCGTGCGCCTGGCGCGTTCCCTCGACCTCGACGTCGTTCTTGCACGCACGCGGCAGCATCACGGGGTCCGCGCCGCGCAACGTCTTGGCGCCCGCCTTGTCAAGCGTTTCGAAGAACCATGCGGACGCGCTCGACGGATCGACGCGCACGCGCTTGCCGCTGAGCGCCTTCAGCGCTTCGGGCAGATCGGTCTCGCGTTTCACGGCCACTTCGTTGCCGAGCCAGCTCTTCAGTTCGGGGCTCGTCTTCTCCGGCGCGATGAAAAGATCGGCCGTGCCATCTGCGTTGAGAATGGCGGAGCCCAGCGGCAGCGGAGAGCGCGCCACGTCCTGGCCGCGCATGTTGAACAGCCATGCGAGCGAGGCGGGCGAGGTGATCACGGCGGCTTCTGCGCCATCCTTCGCGATCGTCTCGCCCAAGCGCTTGCGTTTGGAAGCAGCGCTTTCGCCGGCGTATTTCTCCGGGTGCGGCACGGCGGGCGTCATCGGGACAGGCGGGCGTTGCGCGCCCCACGCTTCGTCGATGGGGTTGGCATCCGCGGCGACGAGGATCGCGCCGGCGTCGAGCGCGGCGGCCTTGAGCTTGTCGAGGGCATCGGGGCTGAACAGCTTCGGGTCGTAGCCGATGCGCGCGCCCTTCGGCGCTTCGCGGCGGATCCAGCCTGCGATGCCGAGATCCACGAGATCCTCGTAGGCGAACAGCTTGCCGTCCACCTGCGCGCGGACCTGAAGCGTGTAGCGCCCGTCCACGAACACCGCGGCCTTGTCGCCGCAGATCGCCGCCGCGCCCGCCGATCCGGTGAAGCCGGTCAGCCAGGCCAGCCGGTCGAGCGCCTCGGGGACGTACTCGTTCTGGTACTCGTCCTCGTGGGGCACCACGAAGCCGTCGAGGTTGCGGGCCGTCAGCGCCTTGCGGAGCTTCGGGAGGTTCTTGCGGCCGAAATCCGGGCCGCCCGGGGCGTCGAAGGTCTGGAACATGGGCGAGAGGTGGCTTTGCAGAGGCCGCAAGGTCAAGGGGGAACCGGGTTTCAGCCCGTCCCGGGCGCCCGGAAATGAACATGAACGGGCGGAAAGGAGGCCGTGATTTCGCCGTCGCCGTCTGCAATACTGCCCCGACTCGCGGGGTGGCGAGGCGCCCGGCGCGCCCAATGGGGGCGATGCCGATTGTGGAAGTGGGATCGGAGAAACCAGATGTTGAAGATGAGCGCCGCGCTGATCGCGGCCATCGCCTGCCTCGCCTCGGCGCCGGCGATGGCGCAGTCCAATGAATATCGCCAGCAGCTCGACGCCCAGCTCCAGGCGAGCCGCACCCAGTTCCAGGGCGAGGGCTATTCGGTAGCGGCGGGCCCGTTCACGGGCGCGCTGCCGGCGGGGGGCAAGGAGCGCTTCACGCTGCCGGTCGAGCAGGGCGTCAGCTACAAGATCGTCGGCATCTGCGACAACGATTGCACCGACGTCGACATGCGCGTGTTCAACCTGAACGGCGAAAACATCGGCGAGGACGTCCTCGATGACGATGTGCCGATCGTCGAACTGCAGCCGACGGGCACGGGCACCGTCCAGCTTGAAGCCAACATGATCGCGTGCAGCGCGGAGCCGTGCTATCATGCGATCGAAGTGTACTGGAAGCGCTAGGCTTTCAGCAGCACGGGCATCCACACCGGCCCCGGCGCAAGTCGGGGCCGAACTGTTTCGGGGTGTGCGAAGTGAAGTTCCGCAAGGCCGAAATCGCGGACGTTCCCGCGCTGCATGCGCTGGTGGAAAGCGCCTACCGTGGTGAAAGCGCAAAGGCCGGCTGGACACATGAAGCCGACCTGCTCGGCGGGCAGCGCACGGACGAAGCCGCGTTGCGCGCGATCATTGTCGATGCCGCGCAATCCGTATGCATCGCGGCCGAGGAGGACGACATACATGGGTGCGTTCTCGTCTCTGACAAGGGCGCGGGCCGGGCCTATCTCGGCATGCTGACGGTGCGGCCCGACGTGCAGGCGGGAGGACTGGGGCGCGCGCTGCTTGCGCAGGCCGAACGCCATGCCCGCGAAGCGCTGGGGGCGACGGTGATGGAGATGACCGTCATCAGGCAGCGCCGCGAGCTGATCGACTGGTATCTCCGTCGCGGCTACGTCGATACCGGCCGGCAAGAACCGTTTCCGCTCGACGATGAGAGGTTCGGGCTGCCGAAGACGCGCGATCTGGTGTTCGTGGTGCTGGCGAAGCGGCTCTGATCTCCGCGGCGCTCATGCGTGCTTCTCCCGCTTCGGTCGTGTGAAGACGAGCGTCGACCACGCTTCGCGGCGGAAGCGGCGCTTGAGGACCATGCCGCGTCCACCGTAGGCGAGGCGGATGAGCGGTTCCTGCTTGGTCAGCAGGCCGGAAAGGATCAGCGTGCCGCCGGGCGCCGTCGATTTCACCAGCAGCGGTGCGAGCCGGATCAGCGGACGCATCAGGATGTTGGCGAACACGAGATCATGCCCGCCTTTTGCGAACCGCGCGCCGTCGCCGGCGATGACGCGCACGCGGGCGCCGATATCGTTGTTGGCGACGTTCTCGTCCATGATCATCGCGGCGCGGCGGTCGATCTCGACGGCGGTGGCGTGGGCCCCCATTTTCGCGGCGGCGATGGCGAGCACGCCGGAGCCTGCGCCGACATCGAGGACATTGCGCACGCGGCGGCGGCGCAGTTCTTCTTCCAGCATCATAAGGCAGCCGAGCGTGGTGCCGTGATGGCCTGTACCGAACGCTTCGCTCGCCTCGATCCAGACCTTCGTGCGCCCGCCATGGATGCGGCCCAGCGAGTGCGCGCCGGCGACGACGAAACGGCCTGCGCGCACGGCGGGCAGTCCGTCGAGCGACATGGCCACCCAGTCGGCATCTTCGAGTTCGGCCACGTTTGGTGTGAGCTTCGGCGACACCTCCGTGATCACCGTGCAGGCTTCGTCGGCGGCGTCCTGTGTTTCAGCGTAGAGCTCGAGGCGGAACTTGCCCTGGCCCTCCTCGAACCACGACACCGCATCGACCGGCGAGGGATCGAGCGCATCGAACGCATCCGCAGCGGCCTTGATGGGGCCGAGCGGGCCGACGGCGGTGACGAGCAGCATCAGGCGAAATCCGTGCGCGGCTCTTCGCGCGCGTCGTCGTCGGGAGCCATCTCGAAATCGGGCTCGTCGAGATTTGTGCGGGTGTAGCGCACGGCGCAGGGGCGCAGCTGGGCGGCTTCGTCGAGGCCGTACTGGTAGAGCGCCTCCACGAGCATGAGCATCGCCTCGTTGGGAAAGTCCGTCGGGTCGGCGAGATATTTCATGTTCGTCTCGATCGCGTAGGCGAGGGATTCGAACGTGCGCATCCGCAGCGCGAGGCGTTCGGCGCCCAGGCCTTCGGCGCGCTCACGGGAGGCCTCGAACGCGGCGTCCAGATCCGGCGCGCGCACGCCGAGCAGGTAGGCGTTCTCCGGGCCGTTGGCGAAGAGCGCCACTGGGATCACGCCGTCCACGGCCATCGCGGCTTCCTGTTCGCCGCGGTCGGCCTCGGCCGAAATCTGCAGAATGAGGCTTTCGACCTTCACGCCCATGACATGTCCTTCTGTGAGCGCCCGGTCTATGCGGGAAAGGCGACGCGGGGAAGGGGTTGGGGATTGGGGCGGTCGCCTGTGAACTGGACCGCGCGTCTCTCGCCTCGGCGAAGCTGTAGCTTCGCTACGGCGTAGCCGGGTCAGACGCGCAACCGGCGGCGGCGCCAGACTCCGGGGAATCTCGCGTGGCGTGAAATACCTGATGCGCGTCTGAAGACGCGCGGTCCCTTCGAGCGCGCGTGTCATGAGGTATCCGGAGCGCCGACGCCCCTATCCTCTTTGGCGTCGGCGGGCGGTGTCGAAAGGCTTACGGCGGCGGGGGCGCCGCCGCTCCGGGTGAGGACCAGCTTTCCGGTTGTGATGCATTTCGGCACGCCGGCGATGGCGCGTTTCACAACCGCATCGAGATTGTCCAGCACACGCCGCATCCTGGCGAATGTCCTGAGCGATATCCTACGCGTGTAGAGCCGCACCATGTCGATGCGTCTGTGCGCATAGCGGAATCCTGCGGGAGTCGACGGCGGGCGCATCCAGCGTCGGCGGCGCTCCGTTTTCCTGAACCGCATCCGCGCGCACATCATCAGGAAGATGAGCTGGCGCAGCTCGCGACGCGCTTCGAGGCGCATCCCGTTCAGTGCGATGCGCCCTTCCCGAAACCCGATCGCCTCCACCAGCCAGACAGCGATCTCCATGAGCCAGAGCCGGAGGCTCTGGGCGCATGCTTTGAGATCGGTGCGCGTGACTGGGGTGAAGATCTGCATGGGGGACGTCCGGGGCTCCGTTCCTGGCCTTTCTGGCCTGTTGAAAACGGAGCGATGATCTCACGGCCCGGAATCCGGTCGGATAGATTGCGGAACGCGCGGCGCGTTTCCTCCTCCTGAAAGGGGGACGCAGGAGGGGGTCGGCTCCGTGCGCGGTGATTGAAATGCCTTGTCCTGCAAGGCTTTCGGCGCCCCATCGGACCCCCGCCCGACCTCCGCCTTGCAGGAGGAGGAGAAGTGAAAATGTGTGGTGATCGGTGCGGTGACGCGCCCGATCAGTCCCCCAGTTTCCACGCCTGCTTGCGCCCGGGAGGGGAATGGCGCACGCGGACGCCATGGCAGTTGATGCAGACACGATCATCGAAAAGATCCGCGCCCTCGAGAACGAGCTTGAGGCGGAATTCGCCAAGCAACGCGCGGGGCTTCGCTTCGGGCTGGAGCGCGGCAGGGTGCTGTTCGAGCAGGAGGTGATCCGCCGTCACCGCGCGCTGCGCAAGGGTCTGGCGCGCTACGTGTTCGGCGCGCGGCCGCTCGTGGTGTTGACGGCGCCGGTGATCTATTCGCTGATCATTCCGTTCGCGCTCGCCGATCTGTGGGTGTCGGCCTATCAGGCGATCTGCTTTCGCGTGTACGGCATTCCGCAGGTGAAGCGCAGTCAGTACATGATCTTCGACCGCGCGGGCCTCGCCTATCTCAACGCCGTCGAGAAGGTGAACTGCGCCTATTGTTCCTACGTCAATGGCGTCATCGCGTATGTGCGCGAGGTGGGTTCGCGCACCGAGCAGTACTGGTGTCCGATCAAGCACGCGCGGCGCGTCCTCGGCGCACATCCGCGCTACGCCGGATTTTCCGAGTATGGCGATGCCGACACCTACGAGGCGCACCTGGCGAAGGTGCGCGAAGCGCTTCGCGCGAAAGAGGCGGGCGATACGCCGCCTTGATCCATCTCAATGCGCGACGACTGGCCCCGGCCGGACGTTTCTGCTTCTGATCGTCACGATCTCGCGCGTCAGACGCGAACGGACAAAGGGAGGACGACGCCTTGGAGCCATCAGCACCCCAGCAGCCGGCCGCGACGGGAGGTGCGGCCGCAAACCGGCCTGGCCGCCTCCCGGACGTGAACGCCATCGGTCTCGCCGCGCCGTTTCGCTGGCTCGGCGGTGCGTGGGGCGACATGGCGAAGGCGCCGCTGCCGTGTCTCCTCTATGGCGCAGCGCTCGGGCTCTTCAGTTACTGGCTGGTGCGTTCGCTCTACGAGTCGAACGCCGCCTTCTGGGTGCTCGCGCTGACCTGCGGGTTCGTGTTCGTGGCGCCGATGCTGGCGATGGGGCTCTACGAGGCCGGCCGCATGCTCGAGAAGGGCGAAAAGCCGACGCTGCCGCGCATGCTGTTCGTGGGCGGCGCGGTGCGTCAGGACGTGGCGTATCTCGGCCTGGCGTTGCTGCTGATCTATCTGATGTGGGGGCGCATCGCACAGCTCGTCTATGGGCTCTCGACCTATCGCCTGCACCGCACGGTGGCGGATTTCATCGCCTTTGCGCTCAACACCGGCGAAGGCCACAACATGCTGATCTCCGGCACCATCGTCGGCGGGATCATCGCCTTCTTCACCTACTGCCTCGCGGTCGTTTCGACGCCCATGCTGCTCGACCGCAACACGAACGTGTTCGCGGCGATGGCGACGAGTTTCCGCGCAGTGACGAAGAACTTCATCCCGATGCTGCTGTGGGCGCTGATCATCGTGGCGCTCGTGGCGCTGTCGGCGGCCACGTGGTTCGCGGGTTTCGTGGTGATCTTCCCGCTGCTCGGGCTTGCAAGTTGGCGGGCTTACCGGGACCTTGTGGCGGAGCGTGGCGCGGCCTGACGAACTGCGACGCGCCTTCGGGCGCGGCCGTTCAGAACGGCCACCACCAGCGGTTCAGCTGTCCTTCGCAGCGCGCAAGTTGCGCTTGGTAGGCGCTGGCGAAGGTCTGCACGCGCGACGCGGCGGCGAGCAGCCGGGCGTTGCCCCGATGGCTGCCGCGACGATAGCCGCCCAGGCCTTCGTGATAGGCGAGATAGTGGCCGCGCGCGTCGGTGAAGGGCACGCCAAGTTCGCGCCGCACGCGGCCCGCGTACCAGGACACGAAATCGGCGGCGTCGCGGAACTCGTCGCGATCGACGCCGCGGTCTCCGGCGGCGCGCTCGTATTCGGCCCATGTGCCTTTCAGCGCCTGCGCATACCCATGCGCGCTCGAGGCGCGGGCGCCGGGAAAGAAGAACAGGAACCTGCCGCGCGGCGGGCGGGCGTTGTGATCAAAGCCGCTCTCCTGGCGGATGATGGCGAGTTGCAGCGCGGGCGGCGCGCCCCAGCGGCGCTCAGCGCGTTTCACCGCTTTCCACCAGCTTTCGTGCTGCTCGAATATCGCGCACGCATCGCCCGGCTCGTCCGGCTTTTCCGTGGAAGCGCAGGCCGCGAGGCCGATCGCGCCGAGGAGGAGAGTGCGCCGTTCCATCCGGTTTTCCCTCGCGACGGCTATCTGCGCCGCTTCATGTTCCCGAAAATCCCGCGCACCAGTTCGCGGCCGATGGCCGAGAGCACATTGCCACCGACGCGTTCGGCGGTGCGGGTGACGGTGCGGGTCGCGCGTTGGGTGGTGCGGGTGCGAGCGGTCTGGTTCTTCTCGCGCTCGCGTTCGAGCGCGGCTTCGGCCTTCAGGCGCGCCTTCTCGGCGGCGACGAGTTCCTTTTCGCGCACGGCGTCGAGCTTGGCCTGTTCCTTGGCCTTCGTCTCGGCGGCCTTCATTTCCTGCGTCTTCGCAGCTTCGGCCTCCGCGGCGGCGGCGCTTTCGGCGGCCCTGCCGGTGAGGATCTCGTAGGCGCTCTCGCGGTCCACGGTCTCCTTGTACTTCAGCGCCATGTCGCTGGCGGCGAGGATCTTCGCGCGTTCGTCGGAGGTGCAGGGCCCCACGCGCGAGAACGGCGGGCGGATCATCGTGCGCGCCACCGGGGTCGGCGCGCCTTTCTCGTCGAGCGTGGAGACGAGCGCCTCGCCCACGCCGAGCTCCTGGATTTCCTTCTGCACGTCGACGCCCGGACTGGCGCGGAAGGACTGCGCCGCCGCGCGCACGGCCTTCTGGTCGGCGGGGGTGTAGGCGCGCAAGGCGTGCTGCACGCGGTTGCCGAGCTGCGCGAGCACGCCATCCGGGATGTCGGTGGGCGACTGCGTGATGAAATAGATGCCGACGCCCTTGGAGCGGATGAGCCGCGCGACCTGCTCGATGCGGTCGAGCAGCGCCTTGGGCGCGTCGTTGAACAGGAGGTGCGCCTCGTCGAAGAAGAACACCATCTTCGGCTTGTCGAGATCGCCCGCTTCGGGGAGCTCTTCCCAGAGTTCGCTCATGAGCCACAAGAGGAACGTCGCGTAGAGGCGCGGCGACTGGATCAGCTTGTCGGCGACGAGCAGATTGACGACGCCCTTGCCGTCCGCCGTCGTGCGGATCATGTCGGCGAGTTCGAGCGCCGGTTCGCCGAAGAAATTGTCGGCGCCGTCCATCTCCAGCTGCAGAAGTTTGCGCTGCATCGCCGCGATCGTCTGCGGCGAGACGAGGCCGTACTTCTTGCCGATCTCGTCGGCGTTGTCGGCGACGTGGTTGAAGACCGAGCGCAGATCCTTCAGGTCGAGCAGGAGCAGGCCCTTCTCGTCGGCGATCCTGAAGGCGATGGTCAGCGCGCCGTCCTGCGCTTCGGACAGATCGAGGATGCGCGACAGGAGCAGGGGCCCCATCTCGCTGACCGTGGTGCGGACAGGATGGCCGTCGCGGCCGTAGATGTCCCAGAACACCACCGGCGCGGCTTCGGGCGCATAGGGCTCGACGCCCACTTCCGCCGCGCGCTTCACCCAGCGCTCGTTCATGTCCGAAGGCGCGGAGATGCCGGAGAGGTCGCCCTTCACGTCGGCCGCGAAGACCGCCACCCCCGCATGCGAGAAGGCTTCGGCCATCGCCTGCAGGGTGACGGTCTTGCCCGTGCCGGTGGCGCCGGCGATCAGGCCGTGGCGGTTGGCGCGCTTCAGCGTGAGCTCCACCGGGCCGTCCGGGCTCTTGCCGATCAGAAAGGTCTTGTCCGCCATCCGCGTGCTCCAAATCAGTCGGCGGGGCTTAGCATGGACCGGCCCGCTTGCGCCAAACCGGGCGCCGCCGTAGGGGGCGGGCCAGAGAGGGCCGGCATGGACAGAAGTGCGAAGACGGCGCTGTGGGTCATCGCCACTGGCGTGATCATGGCGGGGCTGTGGTGGTTCCGGGACTGGATGACCCAGTTCGCGGTCGCCATGATGCTCTGGTACGCCATCGACGGCGTGGCGAAATGGCTCGACGAGCGCGTACCGCACACGCCGCGCTGGCTGGCGCTGCCCGTGGCGATCGCGCTGGTGCTGACGGTGGTGGCGGTCGTGGCGCTGGTGGTGATGCAGAACGTCGCCGACATGGCCGGGCGGATCGGCGAGCTGAGCGGCCGCCTTAACGCGCTCGCGGCGCAAGTCTGGCGCCTGCTTGGCATCGCGGGGCCATCGCCGACGCTCGACGGCCTGCTGCGTCACGCCGATCCCGCGACGCTGCTGCGCACCATCGGGGCGGCGCTGCAGGGCGTCGTCGGCAATGCGGTCTTCATCCTGATCTATCTCGGCTTCCTCTTCTCCGCGGCGGCGCAGTTTCCGCAAAAACTCGATCTCATCTTCCCGAAACCGGAGGCGCGCGCCCGCGTGCGTCTGGTGCTCACCGAGATCCGCACGTCGATGGAGAAGTATCTCCTCGTGCAGACGATCATGAGCCTGATCATCACCGCGCTCACGCTCGCGACGCTGCTCGCCATCGGCCTGCCGAACGCGCTCTTCTGGGCGTTCCTGATCTTTTTCCTGAACTACATTCCGACAGTGGGGTCGCTCATCGCCGCGGCGTTGCCGACGCTGGCGGCGGCGGTGGAGTTCACCTCTCTCGGACAGGTGGCGGCGGTCGCGGCCGGCGTGAGCTTCTGGCAGTTCGCGATCGGCAATTTCGTGCAGCCGCGCCTTACCGGAGATTCATTGAATCTCTCGACGGTCGTGGTGCTCCTGGCGCTCGCGCTGTGGGGCGGGCTCTGGGGGATCGCCGGCGCTTTCCTCGCCGCGCCCTTGACCACGATGCTCATGGTGGTGCTTGCGCAGAACGATTCCGTGCGCTGGATCGCAATCCTGTTGTCGGCGGATGGCAAGCCCAAGCTGTTTCGACGCCGGGACATCGCCCAGGACGCTGCATAGAAAATGCCCGTACCTGGAATTGAGGGAAATTGTCGCGAAACTGTCGAAGTGGCGCCATCAGGTCTTGCGCGGCGAAGTTGTGCAGGATACGAATCATGCATCGGGACTCATGTGGGGCTAGAGGTTGTTCCGAACGAAGGCTATCCCCATTTGAGTCACGTAAGCCGGCGGAAGCCGGCTGTACGAAATTAGCTTGTTTCCGGGGCGGCCACTAGGCCGAGGGGAATAGGCTTCTGAGAACAGGCCTCCGCGTGCGTCCCCCACCCAGCCTGCGACTGAGGCCTGCCAGGCGCCGTCGAGCACTATGTCCCCGCTCGGCGGCGCCGCTCTTCCTGAAATCTGATCCTGAAGCCTGGCGTTATGGCCTGACGGACATGTCGCGCGCGTCTCCGGTCGCGGGCGCCGCTGCGACGTGTGCGGATCACGCCAGACGACGCAAGGCGCGCCGTGCCCCGGCTCGCCTTCGTGGCGAGAGTTTTTCCCCCGAAATCGCCGCCGAAGGTTGCACCGCGCGCGCGTGAGGCTAGGTTCCGCAACATTCCTTTCGCGAGCTGAGTCCCCCGCCCAGGGCGCGACTCCGGAGCCTGATCCATGGACACTGGCGCACACGCCACGCGGGCCAAGACCCTCGAAGAGTTCCTCACGCTGGCCCGGCAGAGCGATCGTCCGGCCTTCGGCGGAGGCGGTAAGATCGGGGGCGAGACCGGGGGCGAGACCGGGGGCGAGATCGCTGCGGACGCGCGCTCGTTCCTTGAACAGATCCACGAGGACGCCGACGCCGACGACACCGGCGGGATCACGCCGGCCGACATCATGGCGCTCGCCTGCGATCTCTGGGCCTTGGGGAAGACCCGCCCGGAGGCCGGCAGCATGGGGGGGCGTGTGATTCAGGTGCGCCGGGCGACCGGCGCGGAGGGGCGGGACCTGCGCCGCGACGTGCTTGAGGTGGTCGGGCCGGACGCCCATTTCCTGGTCGATTCCGTCATGTCCGAAGTGAGGGCGCAGGGGTGTCACGCGCTGGCGCTCTATCACCCGGTGGTCGCGGCGGCGGGCGGCTCCAAGCTGTCGCTGATCCAGGTCCACCTTGAACCCATGTCGGCGCTGCGCGCGCAGGCCCTGCAGCAGGGCATCGTGCAGACGCTGGCGGACGTCGACGTGGCGAACGCCGACTTCCCGGCCATGAAGGCGCGGATGCGCGCCTGCGCCGAAGAGCTCCGCAAGGCCAACACCAACGCCGGCGCGGAGGAGCGCGCCGAGGGCTTGGCCTTCCTCGACTGGCTCGCCGACGACAAGTTCACCTTCCTCGGCGTGCGCGACTACCAGTTCGCCCGCGACGACAAGGGCGTGTTCATTCCCGAAGAGCCCATTGTGCTCGAGGAAACCGGCCTCGGTCTGCTGCGCGATCCGGACCGCTTCGTGCTGCGGCGCGGCTCCGAGCCGTCGATGATCACGCCGGAGATCCAGCGCTTCCTGCAGGAGCCGACGCCGCTCGTGGTGTCGAAGTCGAACCTGATGAGCCGCGTGCACCGGCGCGTCTATGCCGATTACGTCGGCATGAAGCGGTACGACGAGAAGGGCGAGGTCATCGGCGAGACGCGCTTCGTCGGTCTGTTCACGGCGGAGGCCTACGACAGCGCCACGCGCGACGTGCCGCTGATCGGGCGCAAGGTCGCCCGCGTGCTCGAACGCGCGGCGAAGGATCCCGCGAGCCACAACGGCAAGACGCTGCACAACATCGTCGAGAACTATCCGCGCGACGAGCTGTTCCAGATTTCCGAAGACGAGCTGCTGAAAACCTCGCTTGCGATCCTGCACCTCTTCGACCGCCCGCGCGCCAAGATCTTCGCGCGCCGCGACCGCTTCGATCGCTTCGTGTCGGTGATGGCCTTCGTGCCGAAGGAGCGATTCAACTCGACCGTGCGCGAGGCCATCGGCGCCGCGCTCGCGCGCGCCTATGGCGGCCGCGTCTCGGCGTACTATCCGCTCTATGGCGATGCGCCGCTCGCGCGCATCCACTACATCATCGGCGGCCTTGTGCGCGGCCGTCCCGATCCCGATCCGGTCGCGCTCGATGTCGAGGTCGCAGCGCTCACCCGCACCTGGGAAGACGCCTACGACGCGTCGAGCGCGGAAGGCGATCTCGCGCCGGAAATCGCTGACGCCTTCGTGCGCGCCTTCACGCTCGGCTACAAGGAACGCTTCGATCCGCAGGAAGCACTGATCGACGTGGCGCAGATCGCGCGGCTTGCGCCTTCGGAAACGGTGCGCGTGCGCGCGTTCGCATCCCGCGACGGCGGCGGCGACAAGATCTGCTGCAAGATCTACGCGAAGGGCGCGCCTGTGCATCTCTCTGCCGGCCTGCCGGTGCTGGAGAACATGGGGCTGTTCGTCGAGAACGAACTGACGTTCCCCGTACGCCCGACGACCGGCGCGCAACTCTACATCCACGATGTCGAGATGCGCTCGAAGGACGGCAAGGCGATCGACTTCGCGGCGGTGGAAAGCTCTTTCGAAGAAGCGTTCGCGGCGATCTGGACGGGTCGCGCGGAGAATGACGGTTTCAACGCGCTGATCCTCAAGCTCGGCATATCGTGGCGCGAGGCCGCGCTCATCCGCGCCTTCGCGCGCTACCGCCAGCAGACGGGGCTCGATCCCTCCCAGTCCGTGCAGGAGCAGGCGCTGTGCGATCACCCGGAGATCGTGCGCCAGATCCTCGGTCTTTTCCGCGTGCGGTTCAGTCCCGACCTGCCGGAGCCCGTGAAGGAACGTGAGACGTGGGCCAGTCAGATCGAGGAGAAGATCGAAAAAGCGCTTGAGTCCGTCGTCAGCCTTGACGCCGACCGCGTACTGCGGCGCATCGCGCGGCTCGTCGGCAATATCCTGCGCACCAACTTTTACCAGAAGGACACAGAAGGCGCGTTCAAGCCGTACATGTCGTTCAAGATCGCCAGCCGCGATCTGGAAGACCTGCCGGCGCCGAAGCCTTATCGCGAGATCTGGGTGTCCTCGCCGGACGTGGAGGGCGTGCATCTGCGCTTCGGCCCTGTCGCGCGCGGGGGTCTGCGCTGGTCGGACCGTCGCGACGATTTCCGCACTGAGGTGCTCGATCTCGTGAAAGCGCAGCAGGTGAAGAACGCCATCATCGTGCCGGTCGGAGCGAAGGGCGGCTTCTTCCCGAAGAAACTTCCCCCGCGCACCGATCCGACCTGGGCGAGCGTGGGCGTGGAAGCCTACAAGACCTTCCTGCGCGGTCTCCTCGACATCACCGACAACATCATCGACGACCATGTAAAGCCGCCCGTCGACGTGATCCGCTGGGACGTTGACGATCCGTACCTCGTCGTCGCCGCCGACAAGGGCACCGCGACCTTCTCCGACATCGCCAACGGCATCTCCGCCGACTACGGCCACTGGCTCGGCGATGCGTTCGCGTCGGGCGGCTCGGTCGGCTACGACCACAAGGGCATGGGCATCACCGCCAAGGGCGCGTGGGAAGCCGTGAAGCGTCACTTCCGCGAGATCGGCAAGGACATCCAGACCACCGACTTCACCGTCATCGGCGTGGGCGACATGTCCGGCGACGTGTTCGGCAACGGCATGCTGCTGTCGAAACATATCCGGCTGGTCGCGGCGTTCGATCACCGCGACATCTTCCTCGACCCCGAGCCTGATCCCGCCAAGAGCTGGGCCGAGCGCAAGCGCCTGTTCGATCTGCCGCGCTCAAGCTGGAAGGATTACGATGCGACGCTGCTCTCGAAGGGCGGCGGCATCTTCAGCCGCAGCGAGAAATCAATCCCGCTCACCGAGGAGGTGCGCGCGCTGACCGGCTTCACGCGTGATCGCGCGACGCCGACGGAACTGCTCAACGCGTTGCTGAAAGCGCCGTGCGAACTCCTGTGGTTCGGCGGCATCGGCGCCTATGTGAAGGCGTCCACCGAATCCAATGCAGACGTGGGCGACAAGGCCAACGACGCGCATCGTGTCGACGGTCGCGACCTGCGCGCGCAGGTGGTGGGCGAAGGCGCCAATCTCGGCGTCACGCAGGCCGGCCGCGTGGAATTCGCGCGAAGAGGCGGACGCATCAACACCGACGCCGTGGACAACTCCGCAGGCGTCGACACCTCCGACCACGAGGTGAACATCAAGATCCTGCTCGCCGAAGCCGAGCGCACCGGCGCGATGAAACCCGCCGAGCGCGTGCCGGTGCTGGAAGCGATGACCGACGATGTCGGCCGTCTCGTGCTCTACGACAACTACAACCAGACCCGCGCGCTCACGCTGGCGCAGGCGTCGGCGGTCAGCGATCTCGACAGCGCCGAGCGCTTCATGGAGCGGCTGGAGAAAGCCGGCAAACTTTCGCGCGTGGTGGAAGGCCTGCCGGGCGGCGAAGAGATCCGCGTGCTGCGCGAGCAGAAGCTTGGCCTGACGCGGCCCGAACTCGCCAAGCTTCTCGCCTACGCCAAGATCGACGCGTTCGACGCCATCGTCGCCAGCGACACGCCGGACGATCCGCACTTCGAGGCGGCGCTTGAAGCCTACTTCCCGCCGCAGGTGGCGAAGTTCAAGCAGGCGATGCTGCGTCACCGCCTGCGCCGCGAGATCGTGGCGACGGGTCTCGCCGACGACCTCGTCAACATGGGTGGGCCGACCTTTGTGGATCGCGTCCGCGAAACTGCCCGCGCTGACACGCCCGCCATCGCGCGTGCGTTCGAGATCGCGCGCCGCGTCTTCCGCTTCGAGGATCTCGGCGCGCGCATCGACGCGCTCGACAACAAGGCGCCCGCCGCCACGCAGACCACGCTGCATCAGGAGATGGGTCGCGCCGTGACGCGCGCCGCTATCTACCTCTTGCGCCGTGGTCGGGGCGGGGATCTCACGGCCGCGATCACCGCCTACCAAGGCGCCGTGGACGCCCAGCGCGCGACCATCTGGGAGACCATGACCGAGCAGGAGCGCCAGCGGGCCGAGGCCCGCGCCCAGCGCTTCATCCAGGACGGCGCGCCCGAGGACATCGCCCGCGACGCCGCCGCCTTGCCGCCGCTGGTGGCCGCCCTCGACGTGGCC
>WRPF01000143.1 GCA_009773335.1 Caulobacteraceae bacterium | reverse complement strand
CGCCTCCTCGACGGCGAGCCCGGCCACCGCGTGGCGCTGCACGCTACGCCGCAGCCGATGCGCCGCGCCGCAAAGGAAGAGCAGCCCGCGACGGATGTCGTTACCGCCCACGGCCAGCCGCGGATCCACCGCCTTGCTGACCACCGGCGGCTCCCCAGCGAGAAAGCGCAGCGGGTCTTTGAGCACCTCGTCGCGCGCGTGCGGATCCTCGGCGCCCAGCAGCGCCGTCACCAGCTGGTGTGCCTGCCGGCTGGTCAGCTCGTGCGCGCGGATCGCGCCGGCCATGCGCGTCTGGTTGCCGCGCGGCAACCGCACCAGCTCCCGCGCCACCGTCGACGACAGCAGCCCGAGCCGGATCTCTTCCTGCAGGTCCCCGTCGAGCTTCTCGGCCAGCATCAGCCGCCGGCACACCCACGACTTGTCGCGCCGGAGCACGCGCCCGACCTCGACCTGCGTGAGCTTGTGCTCGCGACACAGCGACCGCACGATCCACGCCTCCTCCAGGTCGCACAGCCCCTGGTGCGGCGCGTTCGCCGCCACCATCGCGACCTTCGCCGTCGTCGCGTCGAGCGGCGAGCGCGTCGCCCACACGGTCTGTCCGCCGAGGTCCCGCACGATCCGCAAGCGCTTGAATCCGTCGACGAGCACCAGGCGCTCCTGGTCCACCGCCGTCGCCACCAGCACCGGGTTCATGACGCCCATCCGGTCGATCGATGACCGCAGCCGTAAAAGCTCCGGTGGCGACACCAGCCGAAGGCTCTCGTAGCGCAGGTCCAGCTCGGTCACCGCGATCTCCTCTCGCATCCCCGTCCTCGTCAGCATCCTGTGACCACGCCGAGCCGCCCGCACCGCGCGCAGCACGACGACGCGTTGCTTCGTGGCGGCGGCATCGTCGGGTCCACCCTCGCAGATACCGCGCCATCGGGAGCCAACTGATGCGTCACTTTCTTTCGCGTCCGGTACCGCCGCTGGCGGAACGCATGCCTCCGGCTCCCGCGACGGCTCTGCTGGTACCGCCGCCCGGCCTCGAGTTGGCGCGCCCGGCGTGCTCGCCGGGCGCACTCGCGCGCGCAGTAGCGGGCCCGCTCGATGTTGCACAGCGTGCAGAGGAGCAGTGCTTGCCCGCAGTCGGCCGCTTGGCAGATGACGACGTGAAGCGCGACCACGGTCCTCCGCCGACGCCGATAGACTCGACATCCGAGGGAACCCGTGCGACCAACAGTAGGTCGAGCCGCGAACTTCACGGTCCCGCGGTGCGATAGAGGGCTCGGAGGTCAACGCTCCGGGCCCTCGCTATTTGCGCTGGCGCCGCTGCTGTATCGCGCCGCGCAGCTCGCCGCGACTTTCAAGCCAGGCGCCGCGGAATGCGAGGGCGAGCCTCGGTCGTCGCCTCTCGCCAATGATCATGCAGCGCCTCGTGCGCAGTGGCGCAACCGCGCGCTCAACCTACCGCCGGTCATGCCGCCGCGCGGAACAGCGTGCTGCTCTATCCCGCCACCACGTTTCGCGCGATCGCGGCGACTGCTGCTCTTCGCCGCGATTCGTGATGACCAGCTACGCCGCCATCAACAGT
>WRPF01000085.1 GCA_009773335.1 Caulobacteraceae bacterium | reverse complement strand
GGCGCTGCTCGGTCTCGGCGGCGGCGCGGCGGCGCTCCACGTCGCGCAGCCTCGTCGGCTGCGTGGCGTCGGCGCTTGATACGAGGAATAGGACAGCGGCGATCGCTCCTGCGATCGTCGCCGTCGCCCCTTGGCGCATTGTTCCATACCCGTATCGGGACGGACTTCTTCAGTCCCGATGGTAGGGAGTAGAACCCAAAATCATCACGGCCCGGTAAATCTGCTCGGACAACATCGTGCGCACGAGTTTGTGCGGCCAGGTCTGGCGGCCGTAGGCGATCTTAACGTCTGCTTGATCTTTGAGGCCCTGGGCCGCGCCATCGGCCCCGCCGATCCAGAAGGTGACGCAGCCCACGCCGTCGTCACGCCAGCGGGCGAGGTTTTCAGCGAACTGGCGCGAGGTCCAGCTCTCGCCGTGCTCGTCGAGCAGGACGGTCTTCGATTTCTCGGGGGTGGCGGCGAGGAGGGCGGTGGCCTCGCGGCGCTGGTCGCCCGGCGGCTTGCCCTCGACCTCGACGTGATCGACCGGCGTCAGCGCGAGGTGCTTTCCGGCCGCGTTGGCGCGCGCGACGTAATCGCGGACGAGCTCGATCTCCGGGCCCGACCGCAAGCGACCGACCGCAGCAATGACGATGCGCATGCCGGCGTCGTCCTACGCCCGTGCGGCGTTGGGCTCGGGCAGCCAGATCTTCTCGATGTTGTAGAAGCCGCGCACTTCGGGCCGGAAGATGTGCACGATCAGGTCGCCGGCGTCGACGAGCACCCAGTCGCAGGTGGGCAGGCCCTCCACGCGCACGTCCCTGACGCCCGCTTCCTTGAGTCTGCGCGTGATGTGGTCCGCCAGTGCGCCGACATGGCGCTGCGAACGCCCGGTGGCGATGACCAGCATGTCGGCGACGGAGGATTTACCCCGTATGTCGATGGAAAGGATGTCCTCGGCCTTGTCGTCCTCAAGCGAGGTGAGGACCAGCTTCGCCGCTTCGGCGGCGTCGATCCCGTCCTCGTGGAGGTTGAGATCAGGGCCGGTTTGCAGCGCGCCAGCGGAAGTCCGCGGGCCCGGCGTGCGCTCTTGGTTCGGTGACAGTTTCTGGTCCTTTGCTTACGAAACGTAGGCGACCCTACCACGGTTGCGCCAGAGTCAGAAGTGGCGCCTCAGAAGGGTGGCGGGAGGGGCGCCCGAAGGGGCCGTCAGTCGCGCGCGCGGATGGCGGTCGAGGAGTTCGGGTCGAGGTGGCCGGAGATATAGGTCCACGCGGGGGCCTTGGCGCCGGGCAGGGTGCGGGCGCGCTCAAGGGGAATGCGCCGGTGGGCGAACTGCGCGAAGGCTGCGCTGTCGAGGGCGCCGGAGGCGATCTTCTCGCGTGCGACGACCGCGATGGGCACGGACCGCATGATGTCGCGCCAGCGCCGCCATTTCACGAAGCCGCGCATGTTGTCGCCGCCCATGATCCAGACAAAGTGCACGCCCGGCCAGCGTCGCTTGAGCGCAGCGATCGTGTCGGCGCTGTAGCGCAGGCCAAGCCGGCCTTCGAGATCGGTCACCACCATGCGCGTGCCGCGCGTCATCGCCGCCGCGCTCGCCATGCGCGCAAACAGCGGCCGTGATTTCGGCTTGAGCGGGTTCTGCGGCGTCACCAGCCACCACACGCGGTCGAGACCGAGACGGCGCATGGCGGTTTCGGCCACATGCAGGTGTCCGGAGTGCGCGGGATCGAAGCTGCCGCCGAAAAGGCCGATGCGCATGCCGGGATAGGCGAGGGGGGCGCGCTTCAGGCGGTTCGCGGTTTTCGTCACGGGCGGATCTGTCCGTCGCCGCGCACGATGTACTTGAAGGTGGTGAGCTGCTCTGCGCCGACGGGGCCGCGCGCGTGCAGACGGCCCGTGGCGATGCCGATCTCGCCGCCGAAGCCGAACTCGCCGCCGTCGGCGAACTGCGTGGAGGCGTTCACGAGCACGATGGCGCTGTCGACGCGTTTCGTGAAGGTCTCGGCGGCGGCGAGGTCTTCGGTGATGATCGCCTCGGTGTGGCTCGTGCCGTAGCGCGCGATGTGGTCGATGGCCTGATCGATGCCGTCGACGACGCGGACGGAGAGCACGGCGTCGAGATACTCGGTGCGCCAGTCTTCCTCGGCGGCGGCATCCATCGGCGTGATCGCACGCGCCGCTTCGTCGCCGCGCAGCGCGCATCCAGCGGCGCGCAGCGCATCGGCGATCTTTGGCAACAGCGACGGCGCAACCGCGCGGTCGATGAGCAGCGTTTCGGTCGCGCCGCACACCGAGACGCGCCGCATCTTGGCGTTGACTGTGATGGCGACGGCCTTCGCCGGATCGGCGCCGGCGTGGATGTAGGTGTGGCAGATGCCTTCCAGGTGCGCGAACACCGGCACGCGCGCTTCATCCTGCACACGCGCGACGAGGGATTTGCCGCCGCGCGGCACGATCACGTCGATGGCGCCGTTCAGGCCCTTCAACATCATGCCCACCGCCGCACGGTCGCTCGTCGGCACGATCTGGATGGCGTCTTCCGGCAGCCCCGCTTCGCGCAGGCCCGCGCGCAGGGCGATGCCGATCTGCGTCACCGTGCGCGCGGAGTCCGAGCCGCCGCGCAGGATCGTCGCGTTGCCGGCCCGCAGCGCCAGCGCGCCTGCATCCGCAGCCACGTTCGGGCGGCTCTCGAAAATCACGCCGATGACGCCGATGGGCGTGCGCACACGGGCGATGTCGAGCCCGTTCGGTCGCGTCCACCGCGCCATCTCCGCGCCGACGGGATCGGGAATGGCGGCGATCTCGTCGAGCCCCGCGGCCACCGCTTCGAGGCGTTGCGGGTTGAGAGCGAGGCGATCGACGAACGCTGCGCCGACGCCGTTCGCCTTCGCTTCGGCGACGTCTTCGGCGTTCTCGTCGAGAATGTAGAGCGCCGACACGCGCAGATGCTCGGCCATCGCCGAAAGCGCAGCGGTGCGCGTCTTTGCATCCGCTTCGCGCACAAGTGCGGCGGCGTGCCGCGCACGGCGACCGATGTCGTGCATGATCTCTTCGAGCGTCACGCGCGCACCCGTTGCGCCAGATCGTCGGCATGTATGAGCACCGGGCCGTCGTCATAACCGAGCAGGGCTTCGATCTCCGCGCTCTTTCGGCCTGTGATGCGTCTTGCGTCGTGCGCATCGTAGCGGGCAAGACCGCGGGCGATTTCGCGCCCCGACGTATCGAGCACGCGGATCGCATCGCCCTTGTCGAAGGCGCCGGAGACGTCGATCACGCCCGCGGGCAGGAGGCTCTTGCCGGCGGCAATGGCGCGCGCGGCGCCGTCGTCCACCGTCACCGCGCCTTCGGCGTGAAGCCCGCCTGCAATCCACGCCTTGTAGGCGGCGACGCGATCGCCCGCCGGCAGGAACCATGTGGCGCGTTCGCCGCGCATGAGGCGTGCGAAACACGCAGGCGACGCGCCGTTCGTCACCGCCACCGCGCAGCCTGCGCCCGTGGCGATGCGCGCGGCCTCGATCTTCGTGCGCATCCCGCCCGTGCCGACGGCGGCCGTCGCGTTCGATCCGCCCGCCATCGCCTCGATTTCCGGCGTGATCGCGGCGACCTCGCCGATGTGGCGCGCGTCCGGATTGCTGCGCGGATCGCTGTCGTAGAGGCCATCCACGTCGGACAGCAGGATCAGCGCATCGGCGGAAATCATCTGCGCCACGCGCGCGGCGAGGCGGTCATTGTCGCCGTAGCGCAGCTCCTGCGTCGCCACTGTGTCGTTCTCGTTGATGACGGGAATGGCGCCGTGCGCGAGCAGCGTCTCCAGCGTCGCGCGCGCGTTGAGCCAGCGACGGCGGCGCTCGGTGTCTTCCGGCGTGAGCAGCGCCTGCGCGACGACGACGCCGTGCGGCTCGAACGCGGTCTCCCACGCGCGCATCAGACGCGCTTGCCCTGCGGCGGCGGCGGCCTGCTTCTCCTCAAGCCGCAATTTGGGGCCGAGGCCGAGCGCCTTGCGCCCGAGCGCCACTGCGCCGCTCGTCACGACGACAATTTCGCGTCCGCCCGCGCGGTACGCCGCCACATCGCCCGCAAGCTGCGCCAGCCAGTCGCGCGCCGCCTCGCCGTCGCCGCCGATGAGCAGCGACGATCCCACCTTCAGCACGACGCGGCGGGCGGTCGAGACGGGCGATGCGCTCAAGGCTGCCACGCTCCGTCGGTTGCGTCGGCGGTTTCATCGTCGTCCCCGGTGCGCCCGCGGATCACGTCGTTCAGCTTGAACAGTGTTTCACGCACGCCTGCGCCGCTGACGCCGGAGATCAGCATCACCGGCTTTCCGCAGGCGCGGCGCAGCGAGTCGCGGCGCTTCTTGAGCGTTTCGGGATCGAGCGCGTCGATCTTGTTGAGCGCGACGATCTCCGGCTTGTCGATCAGGCTTGCGTCATAGGCTTCGAGTTCGCGGCGCACTGTCTTGTACGCGGCGCCCGGCTTTTCCTCCGTGCCGTCGACCAGATGCAGCAGCACCGCACAGCGTTCCACGTGGCCGAGAAAGCGCGTGCCGAGACCCGCGCCGTCGGCGGCGCCTTCGATCAGGCCGGGAATGTCGGCGAGCACGAAGCGTTCGGTTTCGCCGAGCGAGACGACGCCGAGGTGCGGCTGTAGCGTCGTGAACGGATAGTCCGCAACTTTTGGCGTGGCGGCGCTCACCGCGCGCAGGAAGGTGGACTTGCCGGCGTTCGGCAGGCCGACGAGGCCCGCGTCAGCGATGAGTTTCAGCCGCAGCCAGATCCAGCGCTCGATGCCGTCTAGGCCCGGGTTGGCGTGGCGCGGCGCCTGGTTGGCGGGGCCCTTGAAGTGCGCGTTGCCGAAGCCGCCGTTGCCGCCGCGCGCGAGCAGCACGCGCATGCCGGGCTCGTTGAGATCGGCGAGGATTTCCTCGCGGTCTTCGTCGAGCACCTGCGTGCCGACGGGCACGCGCAACACCACGTCCTCGCCGCCGGCGCCGGTGCGGTTGCGGCCCATGCCGTGACCGCCAGTCTGCGCCTTGTAGTGCTGAAGGTACCGGTAATCGATCAGCGTGTTGAGGCCGTCGACGGATTCGATCCAGACATCGCCGCCCTTGCCGCCGTCGCCGCCGTCAGGCCCGCCGTGCTGGATGAACTTCTCGCGCCGGAACGACACCGAGCCGCCGCCGCCGTTGCCGGAGCGGATGAAGATCTTGGCCTGGTCGAGGAATTTCATCGGGTCAGCTTACTGTCTGGTCCGCGCCGTCGGACTGACGCAGTCGACCCTTCGCGGATTTGTATTGTCCTTGCGCCGGTATGAACTCGCCCGCATTGGCGAGGCCGTGGCGCGGCATGTTATTGTAGACGCATTCGTAGCCGCCGGCAGGGACGAGATAGGTCTCGTGCCAGATGCCGACGTCGCCGTTCGACCTGATGGTCTGGTTGAATTTTTTCCAGGCGGGCAGGTGTTCGAGATCATTGGCGACGGCATAGCGGTGCAGATGCTCGAAGCTGCGCCAGTATTGCACGACCATGACATTACGCAGGCCGAAATGTGTGCGCGCGTGCAGCAGGCCGAGGTCCGGCTGCTTCATCAGTTCGACGATCATGCGCGGCATGGCGGCGGCCACCGGCGCCCATTGCCAGACCTTCCACAGCTTGTTGATGCGCATGCCGATGAGGAAGACGACGAAGTCGCCCTCGATCTTCGCGGTCATGCGGTCGGCGACAATGGCGGTCATCTCGGTCCTCGCAACGCGCACCCCGACGACGGGCCTGCGCCCGCCGCCGGAAGTGTTGCGGAGCATACTCGCGCCATTTCGCTCACGCGGCCAGCCGCATGAGACGTGACGGCGCGCTTTCGCCCCGGGCGAGCGAGAAGCGTGGCGCGACTTCGCCCGTGTAGACGAAGCCCGCCTTCTCCAGCGCCCGGCCGGAGGCGGGGTTGTCGGCGAAGTGATCGGCGACGACAGGGCCGTGGCGCAGTCCTTTCGCCACGTCGGTCACTGCGCGCAGCGCCTCCGTCGCGAAGCCATGTCCCCACCAGGGCCGGCCGATCCAGTAGCCGATTTCGACCGCGCCGATGGACGCATGCGCGCCGATCGTCCCGATCAGGCCTTCGCCGGGAAGGTCGATGGCGAACTCGCCGCCCACGCGATGCGGTTCGAGCGCCTGGCGGATCAGCACCCAGCCTTCTGCGCCGACGACAGTCTGCTGCAGCGGGAAGCTCGAGGTCATCCGCGCGACGCCGGGATCGGCGGCGAAGCGGGCGATGCGCGGCGCGTCCGCGAGGTCGAGCGGGCGCAGCACGAGGCGGTCCGTGCGGACATGACTAACTGTCATGGCCGCCCTCCCGTCCGGATTGTCGTTTTTGGGGCCGCTCCATCAGCCGTGCGGGCACATGCTCGCCGCGGGCGAGGCACGGCATCTGGCGCATCTCGCCGGTGTAGCCGAAGCCCAGCTTCGCCAGCACGCGGCCGCTGACTTCGTTGCCGACGAAATGCTCGGAGCGGAATCGCGTCACGCCGAGATCCTCGGTGGCGTGGGCGAGCACCGCGGCGCCGGCTTCGGTGGCGTAGCCTTGCCGCCAGTACGGTTTGCCCAGCCAGTAGCCGAGCGTGAACGCATCCTCGCCGTCGCGCAGATCGATGCCGATGGCGCCCATGACGCCGTCGCGGGCGTTGGTGACGGCGAATACGAAGTCCGTACCGGCGTCGCGCCGGGCTGGAATCGTCTCGATCCATTCGATGGCGTCGGCCGGTTTGTATGGATGCGGTACGCGGGCGAGCATGCGGGCGACGTCCCAGTCGCCGCAGAGCGACACGACCTGCGCGACATCGTTCGCCGTGAAGGGGCGCAGCGTGAGGCGTTGGGTTTCGATCGTGTCGCGCATGGGAACGTCCCTCTCGTTCCGCGCGGGGTGGAAAGGGGCTCGATCCCGAAAACGAAACGGGGGAGCCGGCGTTCCGGCTCCCCCGCGCGGGAATACTGAACCGGATCGCCTTGAGAGGGGGCGATCCGGACTGGTGTCGGATCGCCTATTCGGCCGCGGCCATCGGAAGAATGGATACGAACGTACGGCCTTCGCGTTTGGTCTGGAACGCGACCTGTCCGGTCACGAGCGCAAACAGCGTGTGGTCCTTGCCGATGCCCACATTGGAGCCCGGGTGGAATTTCGTGCCGCGCTGGCGGACGAGAATGTTGCCGGCGGCGACCGTCTGGCCGCCGAAGCGCTTCACGCCCAGGCGCTGACCCGGGGAGTCGCGCCCGTTGCGGGAGCTGCCGCCTGCTTTTTTATGGGCCATGGGAAAATCTCCAACTCTGCTCTGACTGGTCGCCGCGAGGCGCCCGTTTCAACTCTGGATCAGCCGCCGGAATCAGCCGGCCGTGATGCCGGTGATGCGGACCACGGTTTCGGACTGGCGGTGGCCCTGCTTGCGGCGGTAGGTCGACCGGCGGCGCTTCTTGAACACGATCACCTTGTCGCCGCGACGCTGCTCCACGAGTTCGCCCGTCACTTTCGCGCCGGCGACCGTCGGCGCGCCGACCGAAACCTTGCCGCCGTCGGCGACCAGCAGCACGTCCCCGAACGACAGCGCCTTGCCAGCGTCGCCTTCGAGCTTTTCGACGACGATGACATCGTCTTTGGCGACGCGGTATTGCTTGCCGCCCGTCTTGATCACCGCGAACATCGGTTCAGGTCCTAAAAATCATGCGTACCGGCCGCGGGTCGCGCGGTCGGACAAGAGCGGGGCGTATACAGGGCGGGGCGGTTTGCCGTCAATCGCCGCCAGTCGCCACAGGCGCGAAAAAAGCGGGATCGCTGCGGGTGCGGGATCCGGCGGCGTGGCAGCGGCGTGGATAGAATAGGAAAAGTGTCCGCGGCGGTCGAGCCGGGCGCTCCCGGACAGCCGGCGCGGACCTTCGCCAGACCCTTCCTAATCCTGCCCCGACCGTTGCGCCCCCGCCGCCCTTGCACTATGTCCGCCGCTTCCCGGAACGGCCCTGTTTCACGAGACACGATTTCTTGAGAAGCCGGGGCCCCAGCCGGTGTGGAGAGGTGGCCGAGTGGCTGAAGGCGCCAGTCTCGAAAACTGGAGTACTCGCAAGGGTATCGCGGGTTCGAATCCCGCCCTCTCCGCCAGCGGGCTCGCTGGATCATAAGACGTCACCGGGCGGAGGCCACTGGGCGGTTGACCGTTTGACGAAGCGCAGGGGCCGGCGCGTCGCGGCGTGCTCTATGGAAGGATGGTCTCGCCTTCGCCCCCCGCCTATCGTGTCCGCGGCCTGACCAAGGTCTACGGCGACGGGGCGACGGCCGTGCACGCGCTGCGGGGCATCGACCTGGAGATCGCGGAAGGGGAAATGCTCGTCCTGCTCGGGCCGTCCGGCTCGGGAAAGTCGACCCTGCTCAACATCATGGGCGGGCTGGATCGGGCGAGCGGCGGGGAGATCGCCTTCCGCGACGCGTCGCTTGTCGCAATGGACGACCACGGATTGACGCGGTTCCGGCGGCGCAATGTCGGTTTCATCTTCCAATTCTACAACCTGATCCCGAGCCTCACGGCGCGCGAGAACGTGGAGCTCGTGCGCGAGATCGCGCTCGACCCGATGACCGCCGCCGAGGCTCTCGATCTCGTGGGTCTCGCCGACAGGATGGATCATTTCCCCGCGCAGCTGTCGGGCGGTGAACAACAGCGTGTCGCCGTCGCGCGCGCCATCGCGAAGCGGCCGGCGGTCCTGCTCTGCGACGAACCGACAGGCGCGCTTGATCTCAAGACCGGCGTTCGCGTGCTCGAGGCGCTGGTGGACATCAGCGCCCGCACGCGCGCGACCACGTTGATGGTCACCCACAATGTCGACGTTGCGCGCCTCGGCGATCGCGTCGTGCATTTCCTCGACGGCCGCATCAGCCGGATCGATGTGAACACCCGCCGCGCCAGCCCGTCCGAGTTGGCGTGGTGATGCGCTCGCTCGACAGGAAGCTCCTCCGCGATCTCTGGCGCATGCGGCTGCATGGGCTCGCCGTGATCCTCGTGCTCGCGTGCGGGCTGTCGGTGTTCGTGATGTCGGTGGGGATGCGCGGCTCGCTCGAACGGACGCGCGCCGCCTACTACGCCGAGCGGCGCATGGCCGATGTGGCGGTCTCCGTGGTGCGCGCGCCCGATCGCATCGTCCGCACGCTCGCGAACGCGCCGGGCGTGGCGGCGCTGGAAACGCGCATTTCCGGTTTTGCGTTGCTCGACGTGACGAAGATCGAGGAGCCGGCGACGGCGCGGCTCGTCTCGCTGCCCCGCGCCGGTCGGCCGCGGGTCAATGACCTGTTTCTGCGCTCCGGTCGTTGGCCGGACCCGGCGCACCCCGAGGAGGCGTTGATCAGCGAGGCGTTCGCGACGGCGCTGGGGGTGGGGCCGGGAGACAGTCTCGCCGCGACCATGCACGGCCGGCGCGAAGCGCTACGCATCGTCGGCGTGGCCAACGCGCCGGAGTTCATTTTCGTCTCCGCGCCGGGAGAGCTCTTCCCGCAACCGGAACGCTTCGGCGTGCTCTGGATGGGGCGTGAGGCGCTTGCGCGCGCCTACGATCTCGATGGAGCCTTCAACGAGGTTGTCGTGCGCCTCGCGCACAACGCCGACCAGCGCAAGACAGTCGCTGCGCTCGATAAGATACTGCGGCCCTACGGCTCCAGCGGCGCCTACGGGCGCGACCGGATGATGTCGGACCGCTACCTCACCGAGGAGCTGCACCAGCTCTCGACCATGGCGATCTTCCTGCCAGTCTTCTTTCTTTTGGTGGCGGCGTTTCTGGTGAACATATCGCTGTCGCGGGTGATCGCGACGGAACGCGCGAACATCGGCCTGCTCAAGGCGTTCGGATACGACGACGGCGCGGTCGCATGGCACTACGCCAAGAGCGCGCTGCTTCTGGCGTGCGGCGGTGCGGTGGTCGGTTCGGTCGTCGGCGTCTGGTTTGGGGGCTCAGTCGCCAGCCTCTATCAGCAATACTATTTCTTCCCGAAGCTTGAGTTCGTTGCGTCGCCGCTGACGTTCGTGGCGGCGTGGGCGGCGGGCTTCCTCGCTGCGGGCGCGGGCGCTGCGCTGTCGGTGCGCCGTGCGGCGCGACTGGCGCCGGCCGTCACGTTGCAACCGCCGAAACCGCCGGCGTTCGCCCGCATGCCCGGGCCCATCGAGGCGTTCAGTCACGGTCTCGACGCCAAGAGCCGCATCATCATGCGTCGCATCCTGCGCTATCCGCGCCGCGCCGGCGCGACCGCTCTCGGCATCGCCCTCGCCATCGCGTTGCTGATCGTGGCGCGATCCTTTCCGGCGGTGATGGATTCGCTGCTGGATGTGCATTTCGCGCAGGGCAACCGTCAGAGCGTCACGCTGTCGTTCGTGGAGCCGCGCGAGATGCGCGCGTTGCACGATGTGGAGCGGCTTCCCGGCGTGATCTACGCGGAGCCCTTCCGCACGGAGGACGTGATCTTCCGGCATGGCCGCCGGCAGGTGCAGGAGGTGATCGTCGGCGTGCCGGAGGGCGCGCGCCTCAACCGGGTCATCGGTCGCGAGGGCAAGGCGATCGCGCTGCCCGCCGTCGGCGTCACGCTGGCGCGGACGCTGGCTGCGAAACTGTCGGCGGTCCCCGGCGATGAGATCGAGGTCGAACAGACGCGCGGCCGCCGCGTGCGCATGCCCGTGCGCGTGACCGGCATCGCCGATCCGATGCTCGGGGGCTCGGCATACATGGATCTCTCCGCGCTCATGCGGCTGATGCGTGAGCCCGGCCGGGTGAGCGGGGCGCATCTCGCGATGGATCCGGCCCGTCACAGCGAATTCAATGCCGCCGTCAAGGCGATTCCGGCGTTCGCCGGCGCCAGCTTCGTGACCCTCGCCGAGCGCGCCACCCGGAAGAATTTCGACGATCACGTCGGGCTCATGATCGCGATCTATTCCGCGTTCGCGGCCGTCATGGCCGGGGGCGTGGCGTTTTCTGCGGCGCGCGTGACAATGGCCGAACAGGAGCGCGATCTTGCGACCCTGCGCGTGCTCGGCTTCACGCGCCGGGAGGCATCGTATGTGCTGATCGGGGAGATCGCGGCGCTTGCGCTTTTGGCCGCGCCGCTCGGTTGCGTGCTCGGAACGGGGCTGGCGATGTGGCTCATGCAGTTATTCCAGACGGACATGTACGCGTTCCCGTGGGTCTTCGATCCGTCGAGCTACGCATTTGCGGTCGCCTTCACGCTGGGGTGCGTGCTGTTTGCAGCATTCATCGTGCGCCGCGAAGTCGATCGTCTGGACATGGTCGGCGTGCTGAAGGCGAGGGACTGAAGTCATGGATACGGGCGCATCCCCAAGGTCGCGAGGCATGCTCGGACTGCTGAAGCCGCCGAAGCTGGCGCGCGCGCAATGGCTCTGGGCGGGCGCTGCGTTCGCGCTCTCGGCGTTCTTTCTCTGGACACTGTGGCCCCGCGCGACTGCTGTCGACCTCGCCATCATCGACCGCGGCGAGGTGGTGCGCGAAATCACGGACGAAGGGCGCACGCGGATCCACGAAGTGTTCGTTATCGCCGCGCCGGTCGGCGGCGAACTGCAGCGCATCGAGCTGGAGCCGGGGGACCTGGTGGTCAGAAACCAGGTCGTGGCGACCATCGCGCCCGCCGATCCCGCGCTGCTGGATGCGCGCGTGGGCGCTGAGGCGCGCGCGGGCGTCGGCGCGGCGC
>WRPF01000084.1 GCA_009773335.1 Caulobacteraceae bacterium | reverse complement strand
GCCGGCATCCGCGCCGGCCGCACAGGCTGCGGCGCCCGGCGGCGTTGTCGCGCCGGCGCCGAACGCCAAGGACGCCCGCAATCAGCTGCGTTGCCGCACCCAACGGGTAACCGGCTCACGCATGGGTCGTCGAGTTTGCATGACGCCCGCGGAAGAAGAGGCGTGGCGCCAGGATTCCCGCGCCTACCTTGAACGAGTCCAATCGCAAATGCCGGCGACCGGCAACTAGCCATTTCCGACAATGGCTGCGCTTCATCGATGGCTCGGACTCCCGCGCCTGGATTGATCGCGTATCCTGGCAGAGGCTTGCCAGCGGCGCTCAGAGCCCCCGCCCCTTCACCCACGGCGCTTTTCCGCCGCCGAAGTGATCGTGCATGAAATCGCTGAAGGCGCGCATCTTTTTCGGCGCGCCGCGGCCGGGCGGCGTCAGCACGTGCAGCCACAGTTCGGCGGACGCCCAGTCTTCCAGCACCGCTTCGAGACGACCGCTCTGCAGATCGCGCCAGCAGATGAAATCGGGCTGACGCGCCACGCCGAGGCCCGCGCAGATGGCGGGCTCCACGAGGTCGGCGTTGTCGTAGGCGACGATGCTCTCCATCCGCACCACGACCCGCTGGCCGCCTGCGTTCTCGAAGCGCCACGCGTCGGCGTTGGCCAGGTTCGCGTATGTGAAGCAGCGATGGCCGGCGAGATCCTCCGGACGCGCAGGCCGGCCGAAGGCGTCCCAGTACGCAGGCGAAGCAACCACGTGCGCGCGGACAGGCGCCAGCTTGCGCGCCATCAGGCTTGAATCTTCCATCGCCCCGATGCGCACCGCCGCATCGAAGCCCTCGCCGATGAGATCGACGGTCTTGTCGCCCAGCGACACGTCGAGCTGGATATCGGGATACGCCTTGAGAAACTCCGGCAGGATCGGCGCGAGATAGCGCAGGCCGAAGGTGATGGGCGCGGTGATCTTCAGCCGGCCGCGCGGCGAGGCGCGGGCCTCCAGGGCTTCATCGCGGGCGGCGTCCGCCTCCTCGAGGATGCGCTGGGCATGAACCAACGTGCGCTCCCCCGCCTCGGTCAGCGACGCCCGGCGCGTGGTGCGGGCCACCAGCGCCACGCCGAAGGCCCCTTCCAGCTCCGCGACGCGCTTGGAGACGGTGGCCTTGGAGAGGCCCAGGTCGCGGGCGGCCTTCGAGAAGCTGCCGGTTTCCGCGACACGGGCGAAAACGGCGAACAGATCGAGCGAGATGGCGGCCAACGGATCACCCCACGAAACAATGCGTCTCGTTTATTCGCCTTCCTGATCCAGTCGCAAGTCATACATCGGGCCGGCCAGTCACAAACCGCATCCCGGAGTTTCGCCATGACCAAGGTTCTCGTCGTCTATCACTCCTCCTACGGCCACGTTGAAACGCTCGCCGGCGAGATCGCCGCAGGCGCGCGCGCGGTCGGCGGCGTGGAAGTGACGGTCAAGCGCATCCCGGAGACGATGTCCGCCGAAGCGATGGCCGCTGCGCACATGAAGACCGGCCAGGCCGCACCCGTCGCCACGCCCGCCGAACTCGCCGACTACGACGCGATCATCTTCGGCACGCCCACGCGCTTCGGCGGCATGAGCGGCCAGATGCGCACCTTCCTCGACCAGACCGGCGGCCTGTGGGCGAAGGGAGCCCTCGCCGGCAAGGTGGGCAGCGTGTTCGTCTCCACCGGCACCATCGGCGGCGGCCAGGAAGCGACGGCGCTGTCCTTCTACACATCGCTCATGCACCACGGCATGGTGCTGGTGACGCCGGGCTACGGCGCGCCGGAAATGGGCGAAGTGGTCGAGATCCGCGGCGGCACGCCTTACGGCGCGGGCACAATCGCGGGCGGCGACGGATCGCGCCAGCCGACGGAAAAGGAAGCCGCGGTCGCGCGCTATCAGGGCAAGCGTGTCGCGGAGATCGCGAAAAAGCTGCACGGATAAGGAGGTTTTCGATGATCGACGTCCGACCCTTCAACGCGCTCGGCACGTTCTCGAACGAGTGGCTGGCGGCGAACTACCACTTCTCGTTTTCGGGCTACCAGGCGCGCGACCGCATGCACTGGGGGGCGCTGCGCGTGTGGAACGACGACGCGATCCAGCCGAAGACCGGCTTCTCCCCGCACAGCCACGCGGACATGGAGATCATCACCTACGTCCGCGAAGGCGCGATCACCCACGAGGACTCGATGGGCAATCGCGGCCGCACCGAAGCGGGCGACGTGCAGGTGATGTCGGCGGGCGCAGGCGTCACGCACGCGGAATACAATCTGGAAGACGGGGTCACGCGGCTCTTCCAGATCTGGATCCTGCCGAAGGTGCGCGGCGGCAAGCCGTACTGGGGCGCCGCGAAATTCCCGAAGGGCGACCGGGCCGGAAAGTTCGTGCCTCTGGCGTCGGGCTTCGCGGATGATCAGGCCGCCGGCGCGCTGCCGATCCGCCAGGACGCCCGCGTGCTCGGCGCGACGGTGAAGGCCGGGGAGCGGACCGAATACGCCCTCGGCGGCGACCGCCACGCCTACCTGGTGGTGGCGAAGGGCGAGGTCACGGTGAACGGCGCCCGCCTCGGCGAGCGCGACGGCGCGGCCCTGAAGGACCTCCCCGCGATCACCGTGGAGGCCCATGCCGACGCCGAGCTGGTGCTCGTGGACGCGCCGAGTATCTAAACGGCCTCCCCCTCCGACGCATGTCGGGGGAGGGGTCGGGAGTGTAGGCGTGAGCGTTCGACAGGATCAAATTGGACGCAACAAACCAGGTCGATCAGCCGGTCCCCCACCCCCAGCCCCTCCCCCACTCACGTGAAGGAGGGGAGTTCGCTCCGCCCAACTGCTCACCGACTGTGCACACCGCGTTTCGTGACCCCCACGCCGATTGACTCCCCCGGCCATCGGCGCAAGCGTTGCCCCACGGACCGGGTGATCGGCCCCCTGCCGGGGTCTCCTGATCGCCCGTCCCGGTCCTGCTTTCCACGAGCAAGGAGGCGCTCATGCGCGTACAGATCGCCGGCCGTCACATGGATGTGGGGGAGGCGCTCAGATCCCGGATCACGGAAGAGCTTTCCGCCGGAATCTCCAAATATTTCAACCGGGCGACCGACGCCCTCGTCACCGTCGAGAAGGACGGGCCGCAGTATGGGGTAGACTGCGTGGTGCACCTGGCCTCGGGGATCACCCTCGAAGTGGGCGGCAAGGGAGGCGACGCCCACCTCGCCTTCGACGACGCCCTCGGCAAGATGGAAAAGCGGATCCGGCGCTACAAGTCCCGGCTGCGAAATCATCACAACATGAACAAGTCGCCTCTTCCCGCCGAGGAGGCCCCGGCGTATGTGCTCGCCCGTTTTCAGGATGAGGACGAGGAAGAGAGCGAGGACGTCGGCGTCAATGGCGCCGCCGACACAGCCCCGTTGGTGATCGCCGAGACGAGGGCCGCAGTCAAAACGATGCCCGTGGCCATGGCGGTCATGCAGCTCGAACTGACCGAGGCTCCGGCCATGATGTTCCGCAACGCCGCGCACGGAGGCCTGAACATGGTTTTCCGCCGCGACGACGGGAATATCGGCTGGGTCGACCCCGGGCCCCCCGGGGGCCCCATTGGGGGCCCCACTGGGGGGACCAAGGTCAATGGCGGCGGCTGACGGCAGCGCGGTTCTTGCAGGCTTTCACGGGCTCCCCTCCAGGATTGGGACGATGCCGGATCTGATCGAAGTGCTCGCCCCCGCGGCGATACTGCCACGAGTGCATGCTTCCTCTAAGCGCCAGGCGTTGCAGACCGTCTGCGACGCGCTGGCGGAGGCGGCCGGCCTCAACGCGCGCAGCGTGTTCGACGCGGTCCTGATGCGCGAGCGCCTGTCCGGCACGGGGATGGGCGAAGGCGTGGCCGTCCCGCACGCGCGCGTCCCCGGCCTGCAGCACCCCGTGGGCGCCTTCGCGCGATTTGATCCGCCGGTGGATTTCGACGCGCTCGACGGCCGTCCGTGCGATCTCGTCTTCCTGCTGCTCGCCCCGGCCGAACGCGGCGCCGATCACCTGAAGGCGCTGGCGAAGGTCGCGCGCTTCCTCCGCAAGCCCGATGCGCGCGAACGCCTGCGTGCGGCGCGCGGGCATGACGGGCTGGTGGCGGTGTTCGAGGACACCTCGCGGAGCGACGCCGCTTGAGCGTCGCGACGGCGGCGCGTCTGCCCCTCGCCGTCGACATGGACGGAACCCTGCTGGAAACCGACGTGCTGGCCGAAGGCATGCGCAAGGTCTGGCGCGAGCGGCCGCTCGGATTTCTCGACGCCCTGCTGCGGCTGGCGATGGGCGGTCGCCCGCCGTTCAAGCGACGGATCGCGGCGCTGGCGTCCCTCGACATCGACGCGCTGCCTGTCCGCACTGATTTTCTCGAATGGCTGCGCTCCGAAAAGGCGAACGGACGCAAACTGTGGCTCGCCACCGCCGCCGATCGCGCAACAGCCGAGAAGGTCGCGGCGCGCTTTGATCTGTTCGATGGGGTTCTGGCCAGCGACGGCGCGGTGAACCTCAAGGCCGGCGCGAAGGCGCGCGCGCTGGCGACGCACTTTCCTGAAGGTTTCGTCTATGCCGGCGACAGCGCCGCCGACCTGGCCGTATGGCGCCGCGCGAAGGGCATCGTGCTCGTCTGCGCCCCGCGCGGAGTTGAGCAGCGCGCGCGGATTCTGGGCGCTACGGTGGAACGCGTCTTCACCGCCTGAATTCCGCCGCACACGCTGGCGATTTGTCCCCGCGAAACCTGCGGGGAGCCATTTCATGAATATTTTGAAAGCGTTGTTTGTTGCGGCGTGCGTGGCTGCGACGTCAACAGCGGCGCGCGCCGACGAGATCGTGCTGCGCGCGGATGCGCCGATCGTCGACGTGACGATCAACGGCAAGCCGGCGCGGATGCTGGTCGACACCTTTCTGCCTGACATGATGGTGCTCAATCCTGACACGCAGACGCGCCTCGGCGTGCGTCCGGTCCCGATGCTCAACGGACGCGCAGTGTTTGACGACGCTTCCGTGCGGGCCCACATCGCGCGGCCGCGCATCGTCTTCGCCAACGGCAAGTCGAGCCGCGCCTTGACCGGTCTGTTCGGCGCGCCATGGTCGGGCATCGCCGGCGTCGACGGCGCCATGGGGCCCGGCGTGCTGCCCTATGACCGCGTCCGCATCATCCTGCGCGACGGCGCGGGTGGTACGGTGCGCACGCACCGGCTGCCTGACCCGGAAGCGTGGATGTTCGACAGCCCGCTCGCCGGAGAAACCGCACGCGTGAGTTTCCGGCCCTCCATGCAGGAGAGCATGCTGAACAGGGCCGCGGCGCGCCATCTCGACGAACGGCGGCTTCTTGCGCTCACCGGGGCCGTGGAGCGGCGCGATTTCTTTCTCGGCCTGTCGACAACGATCCAGCCGGCGACCACCGACGAACGCGTGGCCGGCTACGCCATCGGCGCCGTGATTGCGCGGACCGACGCCCCGCTCGTCGGCGCCGAGGACGTCGATGTCATCCGCGTCACCGCCGACGCAGGCCGTCCGCAACAGCTGACGGTGACGCTCGGCCGCGCCGCGCTGGCGGGCTGCTACGAAATGATCTGGGAACGCGCGTCGGGCACGCTTTCGCTGCGGTGTGATTACTGATTTCGGCGAGTAGGACCGCGGGCCTATGGCCCGCATCCGATTTTCGATGACGGACGCCAGCGCGTGATCGTTCGCTGCGTTGCGGGCCATAGGCCCGCGGTCCTGCTCACACTCTACTGCCGCTACACGAAACTCTCCGGCACCGGGAACTTCTTGCAGAGCTTGGCGACGCCCTCGCCTGCCTTTGCGATCTTCTCGGCATCTCCGTCCGCCTCGAACACGTCGGCGATCAGGTTGGTGATCTCCACGGTGTCGGCTTCCTTGAAGCCGCGCGTCGTGGTGGCGGGCGTGCCGAGACGCAGGCCCGACGGGTTGAACGGTTTGCGCGGGTCGTGCGGCACGGTGTTGTAGTTGCAGATGATGCCGGCCGCCTCGAGATCCTCGCAGAGCTTCTTCGGCAGGCGGCCCGTGCGGTCACGGAAATCGACGACGACGAGGTGCTTGTCGGTGCCGCCCGTGGCGAGCACGAAACCGCGCTTCTGCAGCGTTTCCGCCATGACTTTCGCGTTCTTGATCACTTGCGCCGCATACTCCTTGAACTGCGGCGTCAGCGCCTCTTCCAGCGCGCACGCGAGCGCGAAGATGTGGTGGTCGAACGGCCCGCCCTGAAGGCCCGGGAAGATCGCGCGGTCGATCTGATCGCCGAGCTCCTTGCGGCAGATGATGACCGACGCACGCGGCCCCCGCAGCGTCTTCTGCGTCGAGAAGGTCACCACATCGGCGTGCGGGAACGGATCGGGGAAGGCCTTGCCGATCATCAGGCCCGCCTCGTGCGCGACGTCGGCCATGTAATAGGCGCCGACGCTCGCGGCGATGTCCTTCATGCGCTTGTGGTCGATCTCGCGCGGATAGGCCGTGCCGCCGGTGATCAGCAGGTTCGGCTTGAACTCTTTGGCCTGCACAGCGAGCTTGTCGTAGTCGATCAGGTGCGTCTTCTCGTCGACGCGATAGAGCAGCGAGTCGAAGATGCGCGAGCCGATCGTGACGCCGCGCTTGTCGTCCATGTCCCAGCCGTGGCTGAGGTGGCCGCCGTCATAGAGGTAAAGCCCCATGATCTTCTGGCCGGGGCGCAAGAGGCCGTTCTCGACGCAGAAATTCGCGACGCCCGCCGACAGCGCCTTCGGATTGACGTGCCATTCGTCCGCCGAAAGGCCGAAGCCCTGGCGCACGAGATCGTGGACGTACTCCTCCAGATCATCGACGACACTGTTGCCCTGATAATAGCGCTTGCGCGGCTCGCCCTCGGAATACTTGTTGGTGAACACCGAGCCGATGGCGTTCATCACGCGCTTCGAGACGTGGTTCTCGGAGGCGATGAAGCAGAGCGAGTTTTCCTGGCGCTTCTGTTCGGCGGCGAGCAGGGCGTCGGTGCGGCTGGTGTCCATGACGAATCTTTCGCGGGATGGGAGGCGAGGCCCGTTTAGCGCCCGCCTCCGGAAGCGCAAGGGGGCGAAGGCGCGCGTCCGGACTTGCAGATATGTCGATACGCGAACGGCGTCAGCCGCGGGCCATCCGCCACGCCACGAAGCGCGCGATCCCCTCCTCCAGCCCGGTCTTCGGCGCAAAGCCGAAATCGGCCGTGGCGCGGGAATGGTCGGCGTAGGTGACGGTGACGTCGCCGGGCTGCGGCGGGGCGAGGACGCGCTCGGCATGGCGACCGGTGGCGGCCTCGATGGCGGTGACGAGTTCGAGCACCGTCGAGGGATGCGAATTGCCGAGATTGTAGATCGCGTGCGGCGGCTGTTGCCGGGGCGGTTTTCCCACGATCGTCTCGATCGCTGCGGAAACATCGTCGATGTAGGTGAAATCGCGCGAGAGCTTGCCGTCGCCGAACAGCGTGACCGGCTCGCCCTTCAGGATTTTGTCCGTGAAGCTGAAATAGGCCATGTCCGGCCGGCCCCAAGGACCGTAGACCGTAAAGAAGCGCAGGCCCGTCTGCGGAATGGCGTAGAGGCGCGCGTAGGTCTCGCTCATCAGTTCGCAGGCGCGCTTGGTGGCGGCGTAGAGCGAGGCGGGCTGGTCGCAGCGGTCGTCCTCACGGAACGGCCCGCCCGTGCGGTCGCCGTAGACCGACGACGAGGACGCGTAGACGAGGTGCTTCAGCTTCGGCGCGTGGCGCGCGTACTCGAGCACGGACAGATGGCCCGCCACGTTCGCGCGCTCGTACTCGAACGGCGCCTCGATGGAGTGGCGCACGCCCGCCTGCGCGGCGAGATGGACGATCGTGTCGACCTCGCCCTGCGGCGCGGCGGCCTGCAGCGCGCCGGGTGCGGCGATATCGGCCTCGACGAAACGGAAGTTCGCGAACCGGGCGAGTTCGGCCAGCCGCGCCCGCTTCAGCGCGGGATCGTAGTAGGCGTTGACGCTGTCCACGCCGACCACGTCCGCACCGCTTTCCAGCAGCCGGCGGGCGACGTGATAACCGATGAAACCGGCCGCGCCGGTGACGAGCAACATGCGGGCGGGACCGTAGGGTCCGATGCCTCCAAGTCAATGCGGGCCGGTTTCACCTTGGAAGCGAGCCCCGGGCGCCCTATTGGATCGGAGTCATGAGCCATGGGGATGGTCGATGAGCGATAACAAGGGCGATCGCATCGCGGTCATCACGGTTCACGGCACCGGCGACACCGCGACCGGTCCGGATGGCGAGAAATGGTTCCAGCGCGGGTCCGTGTTCACCGACCGCCTGACCAAGCGCCTCGCAAGCCACGGCGTCGTCGCCGACGTCATCCCGCACCTGTGGTCGGGCGCCAACAGCGCCAAGGGCCGCGAACTGGGTTCGGAGAAACTCGCCAGGACCCTCAAGCGCACGGCGGCGGACTACGCAGGCGTCCACATCGTCAGCCACAGCCACGGCGGCAACGTCGCCAACGACGCCGCGACCATGATGTCGTGGCGGCGAGGCAAGAAGAAGCGGAAGCTCGACAGCATCACCACCGTGGGCACGCCCTTCTTCAAGGCCGAGCTCTCCGCCTCTGAATCGCTCGGCGGCATCATCTTCCTGATGATCTCGATCATCAGCGTGATCACGCTGATCCTGCTTGGCATCGCGCTGATCTTCATGGCGGCCGAGCAGACCCGCAGCTTCGATGCGACGCTCGCGCAGATCACGGCGGCGGCGCAGGCGGCGGGCAGCAATCTGACGCCCGCCGAACTCGAGGAACAGGCGCGTGCGCTTGCCGATCAGAACAAATCCCTCGCCGCATCGACATTCCTGACACTGGGCCTCACCGGCCTGAGCGTCATCCCGCTCTTTTTCATTTTCCCGATCGCGCTGCAGGGCCTGCGCCGCATCATGCGCCTGCGCGCCAAGAAGAACGGGAACGCAGCGCTCTTCTCGCTCTGGCATCCCAATGACGAGGCGATCGCCTTCCTGCAAAAGATCGAGCAGCTTCCGATCCAGCCGTTCCCGAAGGGTTCGCTGTGGCGCGGGTCGCGGACTTCGGGGATCGTATGGGGCGTGCGCGCGATCTCGCTGGTCGTGCTCGGCGGGCTCGCCATGTGGCTTCTCGGCCTTGCGGGCGTCGAGACCCCCTCCGCGTGGGTGGACCAGAACGGCGCGCCGATGACGTTCGCTGGCCTCGGCGGCTGGACGATGCTGGGCGGGCTGCTCGGCGCGCCACTGATCTTCGCGGTCGCCTATGCGTTGGCGCGGGTGTTCGGCGGCCTGCTGCCGGAGTGGGCGCTGCGCGGCTATCTCAACGGCGCAATCAGCGGCATCGTGAAGGGCATGGCGTTCGGCCAGGACGGTGACGAACGCATCGGCAATGTCTCCACCGCCTCGCATACGTTCGGCGTGAAGGAACATGTGGTGGATGGCGAGGTCGCCAGCCGCATGCAGGCCGCAGCCGCCGAAAGCGCCGGCAAGCTCATCGAACGGTATCGCTGGGCGCTGTTCACCGTCGGCCCCGACACCAACGCTTCGATGAACGCCATGGCGACGGATGCGATGACGTGGGACAGCCTCATCCACACCACCTACTTCGACCAACCGGAAATCGCCGACGTCATCGCTGACTACATCGCCGACGAAGCGAAGAAGGCCGCGCAGGCGTAGGCGCGCAAGGCGGCGGCCGGGCCGAAGCGAACCCCGTCCGCCGGTCTCCGCCGCAGGAGCCGCGTTGTGATCTGGCTCCCGAGCCTCTATTTCACGCCCATGACATCCCCCAACGCCACCATCCGCATCGGCGACCTGAAGATCGGCAACGACCTTCCGCTCGTCTTCCTCGCCGGCCCCTGCGCCATGGAAAGCCGCGAGCATGCGCTCGAAACGGCCGAGCACCTCAAGGGCGTCTTCGCCAAAGCGGGCGCGGGCTTCATCTACAAGACGAGCTTCGACAAGGCGAACCGCTCCAGCCTCGCCGGCAAGCGCGGCGCGGGCCTGGGCTATGCGGGGCCCGTGTTCGAGGAGATCCGCGGCAAGCTCGGCATTCCTGTCATCACCGACGTCCACCTACCGGACCAGTGCGCGGACGTGGCGGCGGTCGTCGACGTGCTGCAGATCCCCGCCTATCTCTGCCGCCAGACCGACCTGCTGATCGCCGCCGCCGAGACCGGCAAGGCGATCAACGTGAAGAAAGGCCAGTTCCTCTCGCCGCACGACATGAAGAACGTGCTCGCGAAGGTGACGGGCTCGGGCAACCCGAACGTGATGGCGTGCGAGCGCGGCGTCTCGTTCGGCTACAACACGCTCGTCTCCGACATGCGCGCGCTGCCGATCATGAAAAGCTTCGGCTCGCCGGTGGTGTTCGACGCCACGCACTCCGTGCAGCAACCCGGCGGCAAGGGCGACAGCTCGGGCGGCGAACGGCAGTTCGTGCCGGTGCTGGCGCGCGCGGCCGTCTCCATCGGGGTGGCGGCGGTGTTCATCGAAACACACCCCGATCCGGAAAAGGCGCCGTCCGACGGCCCGAACATGGTGCCCTTCGCGGAACTGCCTGCGCTGATCGAATCGCTGATGGCCTTCGACAGGCTAGCCAAGGCCGATCCGGTCTGAGCGCCTTTCGCCGCAGTGCAGCCGTCACGGACCGCCCTTTTCGCAGTTGCAAAGGGCGTTCTTGTTTGACGGTTGCGTGACGGCCCGGGTATCTCCTGCGTGCCTTCAACAACTCTCGGGAAACTGCATGCGTGTCCTGCACGTCATGGCTGGCGCCGACGCGGGCGGCGCGGAAACGATGATGCTCGACGGCGTGCTCGCGCTTGCGGACGCCGGTGTCGAGCAGCACGTCGTCACCCGCGATTCCGCGAACCGGCTCGCGGCTATCCGCGCAGCGGACGTGCCTGTGGACGAGGCCTCGTTCGACAAGTTCTGGCGCTTTCCGACCCAGGCGACGATCGACAATGCGATCAGAACCTTCAACCCGCACGTCATCCACTACTGGATGGGCCGCGCGGGCATGTTCGCCCCGGCGAAATGGCGCGAGAAAAGTCTCGGCTGGTACGGCGGCTATTACAAACTCTCGCGGTTCAGGAACTGCGCCTGGCAGGCGGGCGTGACCGGGGATATCGCCCGCCATATCGTGGACCAGGGCGCACCCGCCGATCGCGTTTCTACCCTCCACACCTTCGCGGCGATCGAGCCGGCGGAGCCTGCCTCGCGCGCGAGCCTGGACACGCCCGCCGACGCCCCCGTCGTGCTCGCGCTCGCGCGCCTGCACTGGAAGAAGGGCATCGACACCTTGCTCGACGCCGTCGCGCAGCTGCCCGGGGTGTACGCTTGGATCGCGGGTTCCGGGCCCCTCGAAGCCGAACTGAAACAGCGCGCCGAAACGCTCGGCATCAGCGAACGGGTCCGCTTCCTTGGCTGGCGCACCGACCGGGCGGCGCTGCTCGGCGCCTGTGACATCGTCGCCTTCCCCTCGCGCTACGAACCGTTCGGCACGGTGACGGTGGAGGCGTGGGCCGCCGGCAAGCCGCTCGTCGTCGCCGACGCCGCAGGACCGGCCGCGACCGTGACCAACGAGGTCAACGCGCTGCTCGTGCCGAAGGACAATGTCGATGCACTGCGCGATGCGCTGAAGCGCGTCATGGAAGATGCGGAACTGGCGCACACGCTCGTGGCCAACGGGAAGCGCGCCTATGAGGCCGGGTTCACGAAGCAGGCCTTCGTCCGCGCGGCGATGGCGCTCTATGAGCGGATCAAGGGCGGCTCGACGCAGTAGCCGGGAGCGCGCGTCTTCAGACGCGCAAACTGGTGAAGACCGGGCGCGTCTGAAGACGCGCGCTCCCGGCTATCC
>WRPF01000142.1 GCA_009773335.1 Caulobacteraceae bacterium | reverse complement strand
ATGGGCTTGCCGCCGCGACGCATCGACGTGCTCACACAGGTGAGCGGTCTGGAGTTTCAGACGGCGTGGAACGGTCGGGTCGATGCACAATTCGCCGAAGGGGTCACGTGTTCTGTCATCGGGCTCAACGACCTGCTCACCAACAAGCGCGCTGCCGATCGCTTGCAGGATCGGGCCGACGTCGAGGCACTGGAGCGGCTGCAGCGACTCCTGAAGTCGCCATGATGTGGTGTCCACGCTCCCCGGCGTCGAGTCCCCTGCGCGCGCCCGTCCCACGCACACGCTCGCTGCGATGCTCCGTTATCCGCGCCTCACGTCTTCGTGAGCGCGCCGTACAGGTCAGGCCGGCGGTCCGCGAACACGCCGAGCCATTCGCGGTAGGCGCGCACGGTGGCCAGATCGATCTCGGCGAGCGCGACGCCCTCTTCGTCGCGGCCCAGCTCCGCGAGGATGTCGCCGCGTGCGTTGCACACGAACGAGCTGCCGTAGTAGCGCTGGCCGTCTTCGTCGCCGACGCGGTTGGCGGCGGCCACGCACACCGCGTTGGACGCTGCGTGACCGATCATCGCGCGGCGCCAGGCGTCGCGCGTGTCGATCTCGGTGCGCACCGGTTCGCTGCCGATCGTGGTCGGGTACAGGAGCACGTCGGCGCCGAGCAGTGTCATCGCGCGTGCGCACTCGGGGAACCACTGGTCCCAGCAAATGCCGACGCCGAGTGTCCCCACGCGCGTGGGCCACACGCGAAAGCCGGTGTCGCCGGGCGAGAAGCACTGCTTTTCTTCGTAGCCGGTGCCGTCGGGGATATGGCTCTTGCGGTACACGCCCAATACGCTGCCGTCGGCGTCCACGACCGCGACGCTGTTGTAGTAGCGGTCGCGCCCTCCTTGTGATGCGCGCTCGTAGAAGCTCACCGGGATCACGACCTCGTGCGTGCGCGCGAGCAAGCGCATCGTGTGTACTGCGCGGCAGCTCTCCGCGGGCTCCGCGAGCGCGAACACGTGCGGACCCGGCGCGCGCGGAAAGTAGCGGTTGGCGAACAGCTCCGGCAGCAACACGACGTTTGCCCCGCGCGCGGCGGCCTCGGCGACGAACGCGCCGGCGCGGCCGAGGTTCTCGTCGGCGCGCTCGCTCGCGGCGCACTGCACGACTGCGACCGAGATACTCTCGTTCATGCAGCGGACTCGGCCCGAACCTGGCGTCAGAACCTGTGTGGGTCGCTCACGAAGCCGCGCAGGTAGGCACGGTGCTTTCGCGACAGGCTTTCACGCGCATACCGAGTCTGCCATGCAACAATCTCTCGACTGGTGCCGTAGCGTCGCGACATCCGGCCCACTTCTTCGCGGAGCCGACTGATTGGTACTGCGGCGAGCGTCGCGGCGACGGAGCGTGGCATCAGAAACTCCGCCGCGAACGCTCGCGCCCGTGATTCGACCAGAGGAGGCAAGCGGCCACCGAGTGCCTCAGCGAGTGGTAGGGCCCCCGCACGATCGACGAGCAAGTGACAAATCTCGTGAGCGAGCGTCGAGCGTCGACCGTTCGCGCGCTGCGCATGGATCCCCTTCTTGTTGATCAGCACTGCGGGTCCGTGGCGGGGTCCCCAGCACGCGACGGCATCGAGTGACGACACC
>WRPF01000006.1 GCA_009773335.1 Caulobacteraceae bacterium | reverse complement strand
CGCCAACGGCGTCGCGCCCGCCGCCATCAGCGCGGAGGCGCAAGCCATCCTCGCCCGTCGCGGCCTGATCCCGGGCGCGCCTTCGACGCACTAAGCCTAGGAAGGCGCCGAGGCTGGACCGCCCGCGCGGGCGCCGCTAACAGAAGCGCCCCGAAGGGACTCCAGTGGGGCCTGTAGCTCAGTGGTTAGAGCCGGCCGCTCATAACGGTCTGGTCGTCGGTTCAAATCCGACCGGGCCCACCGGCCTTCGCCCGCTGCGCGGGCTACGGCCCGGCGGGCCTTGGCGCAAAAATCGCCGCGCAGCGGTCGAAGGCCGCCGCGCCGTAGCCCGAAGGGTGAAGGCGGGCCGCACCCGACCTGCTCCACGAAGCCACGGACCGACCGATGAAGTATGTGTACATCCTGCAAAGCCTGACCGACGAGGATCGCTTCTACGTCGGTCAGACCGATGACCTCAACGAGCGCTTGGGTCGCCACAACGCTGGCTCCGTCACCCACACTTCAAAGTTCGGGCCTTGGCGAATCAAGACCTTCGTCGCTTTTTCCGACCAAGCTCAGGCGTTGGCTTTCGAACGGTACCTCAAGACCGCATCAGGGCGTGCCTTCGCGAAGAAACGTCTCTAGGTTCCGCAGCTACTCCGCTTCGCCCGCTGCGCTTCGCGGCGATTGCGTGTACAAGAGCAAGACCATGGCCGAAGCCGCCCTCACGGACCTGCCCACCGAAAAGGACGCACGCTACGGCGTGCTGCGCCGCGAGATCGCCGCTGTGATTGCGGGCGAAGCCAATGTCACCGCGCGCTACGCAACCGCCGCGAGCCTCCTGTCGCACGCCTTTGCGCCGCGCTTCTTCTGGTGCGGATTCTACGTCGTCGATGCCGACAAGCCGCGCGAGCTTGTGGTCGGACCGTATCAGGGAACGCTGGGCTGCCTGCGCATCCCGTTCGGCAAGGGCGTGTGCGGGGCGGTGGCGGCGTCAGGCGAGACGCTCATCGTTCCGGACGTGGACGCATTCCCCGGCCACATCCCCTGCGACAGCCGCTCGAAGAGCGAGATCGTCGTGCCTGTGCGCGACCGCGCCGGGCGGATCGCCGCGGTGCTCGATGTGGACTCCGTGGACCTCGCCGCGTTCGACGAAACCGATCAGGCAGGCCTTGAGGCGATCTGCAGGGATCTTCTCACCATCGATTAATGGCGGGTGAGGATGAGCGCAGCGGCGATCAGCAACAGCACGCCGACGATGATCGCAAAACCGCGCCGGAACGACGCCCGCTCAAATCCGCGCGCCAGCGACGCGCCCGCGAGCCCGTAGGCCGACATCGCCAGCACATCCATGCCGATGGTCGCGACGGCGAATGCCGCGAGTTGCACACCCGCTGCGCGATCGGGATCGAGGAACGGCGGCAGCACCGCCGTGAAGAAGAGGATCGCCTTCGGGTTGGCGATCTGCACAGCGAAACCATCGCGGAAGGCGGAGGCGCTCATGCGCGCATCCACGTGCAACGCCTTGCCCTCGCTCGACAGCCCCGCCCACAGCGATTTCAACCCGAGCCAGGCGACATAAAGGCCGCCAACGACCGCCAGCATGCGGAACGCCTGCGGATAGGCGCGCACGAGCGCCGCGAGACCGAGTGCAGCCGCGCCGAACCACACGAGCGTCGCCGTGTTCATGCCAGCGACGCCTTCAAGAGCCGCGCGTGGACCCTTCTGCACGCCGGTGGCGATGGCGAAGACGTTGGCGGGGCCGGGCGTGATCGCCATCACGGCCATGACGCCGAGAAACAGCGCGAAGAGATGCGGATCGACGGGAAAGGTCATGCGGAGCCTGCGGACGTACGGGACAAAAACGGGACGTGTCGTCGACGGCGCGGCAGCGCCCGTCGGTCATTGTCGCCAGGAATTCTGTCGGGACATGCAGGTCATGGGCTTTTTGCTACAGAGCGGCGCCGAAGCGGGCAAGTAGCGATTCGTGACGGTCTGTGACAGCGCGACCCTACCGCGTCAGTTTTCCGAAACGCGCCTCAAGCTGCAGCGGCAGCAGTTCGACAAGGCCGTCGAGCGGGCCCGACGACAGCAACAGCACTACCTCGTCGCCCTTCAGCGTCGCCTCGAGTTCGGAAAGAACCGCCGCCGCATTCGCCATGGGCGCCGCATCGACGCCCGCCGCCAGCACGCGGTCGATGATTTCCGCGAAACTCAGCTGCCGGTGGGCGCCCGCGCCATGCTCCGGCGGCGGCAGCATGAGCACGCGCGTGACGCCTTCAAACACCGCATCGTACCAGGCGAGCGCATCGGCGTTGCGCCAGCTGAAGGTGTGCGGCTCGAACACGACCACGAGCGGGCGCGTCGGGAAATGCAGGCGGATCGCCTCGATCGCCGAGCGGGCCTTTTCGTAGGATGAGCCGAAGCCTTCGTAGGCCGGCACGCTGGAACGCACGGTCTTCCTGTCGAGACGACGCGCGACGCCGCGGAAATTCGGCACGGACCGCTGGAGATCGGCGCCTGTGACGAGCCCCCGCTCGAGCAGCAACGCCGAAGCGCCGACGATGTTCTCGATGTTGTGGTGACCGAGCAGTTGCGTTTCGAGGGCGATGCGCTCACCCTTCGGTGTGACAAGCGTGAACGTGGTGATCTCGCCGATGACAATGTCTTCCGCGCAGTAGCCATCGCCCGCGCCGAGCCCGTACCAGACGACATCGCGCCCCGCCGTGATCTCGCGCACGGTTTCGTACTGGCGCGCACACACCAGGAGGCCATCTTTCGGCGTGTTCGCCACAAGCTGACGAAACGGCGCGACATAGCTCTCGAACGTCGGGAACATGTTCACGTGGTCGTGGACGATGGAGCTCAGCAGCGTGTGCCTGGTCTCGTAGAGCACGAACTTCGAGCGATGATCCTCCATCGAGACAACGTACTCGTCGCCCTCGATGATCATCTGCGGGTCGGTCCCGGCCTCGCCTGTGCGATCGAGATCGAGCGGAATGGCGCCGATGAACCAGCCCGGATGGCGCCCCGCCGTCACCAGCATGTGCGCGAGCATCGCGGCGAGGGTGGACTTTCCGAAGCTGCCGGCGACGACGATGTTCTCGCGCGCGCGGGTGTGCAGGCCGAGATATTCCGCGAACGGGTAGTGCGGGATGCCGCGTCGGCGAATTTCCACGAGCTCCGGATTCTCGGCCCCGTGGAGCTTGGCGCTGGTGCCGATGATGGCGACATCCACGTCGGCGGGAATGTTGGCCGCGCTGAAGGACGTGGCGTATTTCACGCCAAGGCGGTCGAGATAGGTGCTGACGGGCGGAAACACCGCCTCGTCGGAGCCGGTGACGGTGTGGCCTTCGCTCACGAGGATCGACGCCAGCGCCGAGACGCCAGCGCCCGCGATGCCCAGGAAATAGAATTTCATGCCCGCGTCATAAACCGGGCAAGGATTCGGGGCCAGCGCCCCTTGCCGCTGTCAGGGCCGCCCCTAACGCGTCTCCACGCCCTCTGTCGGTGGCCGGAACTGCGCGTCGAGGAAGTCGAGAAAATAGCGCCAGTCCTGCGTGGTGACGCCATGCAGGCCGCCCCGCATGAAATAGGAGAGGCGCGCATCGAGATTGGGGCGCTGCATGGAAGGCTGGTCGAGACCGCCCGCGCCGAGCAGTTCGTAGACGGCGTCCGCGCCTTGCGCCGCACGGAACGCCGCCGGCGGATCCGACCACTTGTCCCGCGCGCCATTGCCGAGCAGGACCGGGCGCGGCGCGAGGAGCGCAAGCAACTGGTGCTGATCGACGGGAATCTCCGCCTCGCGGCCAGCGTAGCTCGCGTAGTTCTTCGCGAACCAGTGCGGATAGGCCTCTGTCATCTGCGCCACGGTTTCGCCGTCGCCGCTGCGCGTTAGCGTGGCGCCGCCCTTGCCGGACTGGTGGGATATGACGGCGGCGATCCGGTCATCGAACGCCGCCGCCAGCAGCGCCGATTTCCCGTTGCGCGAGTGGCCCCAGATCGCGATGCGCGAGGCGTCGATCCGCGGGTCTGCGGCGAGCACGTCGATCGCGCGCGAATAGAGCCAGGCCCAGACGGCTATGGCGCCGGGTTGTTCACCCTCCGGCGCGGCGCCGGCGAAGCGCGCGAGCGTTGCGGGAGCCATCGTCGGCTCATCAGCGACGACGTCGCCGGCATAGAAGAACGCCAGCGCATAGCCGCGCGCAAGAATGGTCTTCACCGGCGGCTTGTTGATATATCTGCCGAGGATCGCCTCGATGACCGGCTGCGCATAGGCGTTGTGGCACACGTCCATGACCGGCGTGAGCGGCGGCGCAACGCTTTCGGGCGCATCCGGGAACGCCGTGCGATCGCCGCAGAAGTTCTGCATGATGATCAGGGGACGCGGGCGCGTATCTCCTGCCGCCGTGATGACGATCATGTTGAACCGGCCGAGATCGCCGAGACTCACCGCCCATTGCTCGATGGCTGCGCCGTCCCGCGTCAGCGTCGACGCAATCGGCGTGCGCGCCTCCACAGTCGGCATGACCGGCGCGGGCATCCGGCCGTAGACGTGTTTCTGCAGCGCTTCGCGGATCTGCGGCGCGCGCTCAGTGCGCCACGCTTCGGCGGTCGTCACCGCAGGCTGATTTTCATACGGGCCGAGGATGGGCGGGATCGCCGCAACACCGACCGCCTTCGTATCTACCGCCGGCAGGAACGTGCTCACGCACCCAACCACGCCGACGACGGAGAAGATCAGCGCAACGCCGCCGAAAAATCGCAGACGCGCCCAGAGCGTTCGCTTCGGCCTTTGATCCGCCGCCGTCATGCTACTCGTTCTTCCCCGTCCGGCGATCCCGCTCGGCGGCGATGCGCAGACGCAGGGCGTTGAGCTTGATGAAGCCTTCGGCGTCCGCCTGATTGTAGCCGCCCGCCTCGTCGAAGCCGACGAGCGCCTTGGAGTAGAGCGACATGGGCGAGGAACGCCCCGCCACGTAGACGCCGCCCTTGTAGATCTTCAGGCGCACCTCGCCCGCGACGCTCTCCTGCGAAGCGTCGATTGCCGCCTGCAGCATCTTGCGCTCCGGTGTCCACCAGAAGCCGTTGTAGACGATGCTCGCATAGCGCGGCATCAGCTCGTCCTTCAGATGCATGGCGCCGCGGTCGAGCGTGATCGACTCGATGGCGCGGTGCGCGTGCCACAGGATCGTGCCTCCGGGCGTTTCGTAGAAGCCGCGCGACTTCATGCCGACATAGCGGTTTTCCACGAGATCGAGACCGCCGACGCCGTTGGCGCCGCCGATGCGGTTCAGCTCCGTGAGCAGTGTCGCAGGCGAGAGCTTCTTGCCATCGATGGAGATGGCGTCGCCGCGCTCGAAGCCGACGGTGATGTAGGTGGCCTTGTCCGGCGCTTCTTCGGGCGTGATCGTGCGGCGGTCGGCGCGCTTCTTCACGATGTCAGGCACCTCGACGTCGGGATCTTCCAGCACCATGCCTTCGGATGAGGTGTGCAGCAGGTTGGCGTCGATGGAGAACGGCGCGTCCTGCTCCTTGCCGGTGGCGATCGGGATGCCGTGCTTCTTGGCGTAGGCGATGAGATCGGGTCGGCCCTGGAACTCCCACTCGCGCCACGGCGCGATCACGCGCACGTCGGGCTTCAGCGCGTAGTACGAGACCTCGAAGCGCACCTGGTCGTTGCCCTTGCCTGTGGCGCCGTGACACACCGCGTCCGCGCCGACCATGTTGGCGATCTCGATCTGGCGCTTGGCGATGAGCGGGCGCGCGATGGAGGTGCCGAGGAGATACTGCCCCTCATAGAGCGTGTTCGCGCGGAACATCGGGAAGACGAAGTCCTTCACGAATTCTTCGCGCAGGTCGTCGATGAAGATGTTCTCCGGCTTCACGCCGAACTGGATCGCCTTTTCGCGCGCCGGCCCGAGTTCCTCGCCCTGGCCGAGATCGGCGGTGAACGTTACGATCTCGCAGCCGTACGTCTCCTGCAGCCACTTCAGGATGATCGAGGTGTCGAGCCCGCCCGAATAGGCCAGCACCACCTTCTTCACGTCGCCCTTCGCCATGTCGCCGTCACTCCGTTCGTCGGCGCGGTTCCTAGCGCACCCCGGACGCGCGCGCTACGACCGGCCGGGCCGTCCCGCGGCCAGCCAATAGATGAGCCCTGCCACGGCCCCGACGGCCGCTGGGATAAGGAACAGTCCGAAGAGCGGGCCGAGATCCATCAGCTTTGCCCCAGCGTGCTCATGATACGCGCGACCGTGACCACGAGCCCCAGCGAGAGCAGCCCGCAGACTGCCCCGCCGATCATGTCCGCCGCAGGCCTCGGCCAGCGCGCGCGACGGATGACCAGCACGACCCCCAGCGCCGGCAGCGCGCCGAACAGCGGCACCAGGATCGCGCCCGCGATCAGCAGCGGCCGCCACATGTTGATGAAGAGCCACCACTCGGACGGCGGGAACGGCGGCGCCACGATCGCTTCGCGCGCCATCAAGTAGGCTATGGTGAGTGTCGCGCCGAGGAGCGCGGCAGCGATAGCGGCGGCGATCCACGCGAGCACCCCGCGCGGCCATCGACCGGGCCGAAACGACTTCATGGGGTCGTCGTCCGGGAAACCACTCCCGGCCGGCCGACCAAAAGCCAGTAACATGCTCCGGCAGCAGCGCCCAAGGTAGCCAGCGCTAGAGCAGAAGACGCATACAAGGGCGAGTCAACGAATTGGCCATCGACGACCCAGAGGGCAGATGAGCCCTCGACCAGGTGAAACACTCCGTCGAGCGCAACGGCCACAGCCAAACCTATCACCACATCGCCAAGCGGCCTGTGTAGTCTTAAATGCCTCCAACGCAGAATGGCCCACGCGCTGGGCGGTGTCGCGAGCGGTGCAATCAGTAGCGTCTGCCAAGCAGCACGAAACGCACGATCCGAAAGCGCCTCTTCTTGCCCGCTAGCTACCGCGTCCCAAAGTTCGCTTACCCCGACTGCAATAAGTATGGCGGCCGCAAGCGCGAAGACCGATCGCCAGATCACACCATCACCTGGTTGCCCAGCTCCACCGCGCGCCCGCTCGGGATGTGGAAGAAGTCCGTGGCGTTCGTGGCGTTGCGGGCGAGGAAGATGAACAGGTGATCCTGCCAGAGCGGCATGCCACTCTTTTCAGAGGGGATCACGGTGCGGCGCGACAGGAAGAAGGACGTCTTCATGATGTCGAACTTCAGGCCCTGCTTGCGCGACGCCGTCAGCGCCTTCACGACGTTCGGCGTCTCCATGAAGCCGAAAGTAAGAGTGACGCGTTTCACGTCGGGCATGAACTCCTCGATCCGGAGGCGTTCGCTATCCGGCGCGCGTGGCGTCTGCAGCGTTTTCACGGTGAGGATGATGATCTGCTCGTGCAGCACCTGATTGTGTTTCAGGTTGTGCATGAGCGCAGCGGGCGCGACGTCCGGATCGCCGGTGAGGAAGATCGCCGTGCCGCGCACCCGGTGCGGCGGGTGATGGGACAGGGTTTCAAACAACGTGCCGAGGGGCTCGTCGCGACGGGTCTGCTCGGCGAGCAACCGGGTGCCGCGCACCCATGTCCAGATCACGGTGACGAGCGCGAACGCCAGCAGCAGCGGGACATAGCCGCCGTGCAGCAGCTTCAGCATGTTGGACGAGAAGAAGATCGCCTCGATCACGAGGAACGGCACCGCGAGCGCCACCGCCATCCACAGCGGTCGCTTCCACATCTTCCAGACGACGATCAGCATCATCAGCGTGCTCATCATCATCTCACCGGTGATGGAGATGCCGTAGGCCGAGGCGAGCGCCGTGGAGCTGCCGAAGCTCACCGCGAGGATCAGCACGCCCGCGAGCAGGATCCAGTTCACCTGCGGCATGTAGATCTGGCCGTACTGGGTCTCGCTCGTCCGCCGGATCTCCATGCGCGGCAGGAGGCCGAGCTGGATCGCCTGCTGCGTCAGCGAATAGGCGCCCGAAATGACTGCCTGGCTGGCGATGATCGCCGCTATGGTCGCCAGCACGACGAGAGGCAGCCGCAAGGCGTCCGGCGCCAATGCGAAGAACGGGCTGAAGGTCCACTCGGTGGGGTTCTCAAGACCGTTGGCGCGCGCATCGGCCATGTCCGCCGCGAAGAGCAGATTGACCTCGTCGAGGTGCGCGAGAGTGTAGGCGCCCTGCCCAAGATAGTTCAGCGTGAGCGCCGGCAGGATCAACCCCCACCAGGCGGCGCGAATCGGGCGGCGACCGAAATGGCCCATGTCCGCGTAGAGCGCCTCGGCGCCGGTGACGGCGAGGAAGATCGAGCCGAGCACGACGAAGGTGAGGAAACGGTGCTCGATCGCGAACGACAGTGCGTACCAGGGATTGAGCGACGCGACGATCGTGGGGTCGTCCTTGATGTGCCACGCGCCGAGCGCGCCGAGTACCAGGAACCACACGATAGTGATCGGGCCAAAGAAGCGCCCGATATGGCCGGTGCCGCGGCTCTGGATCAGGAAAAGACCGACCAGAACGCCGATCCCGATGGGCAGGACGAACCTGTCGATACCCGCGCCTTCAAGCGACGGCACCTGCTTCAAGCCCTCCACCGCCGACAGCACCGACATCGCCGGCGTGATGATCGCATCGCCGTAGAAGAGCGAAGCGCCGACAACGCCGATCACGAACAGCCACGGCGTTCGTCGTCCCAGCGCGCGCTGCGCCAGCGCCATCAGAGAAAGCGTCCCGCCTTCACCCTTGTTGTCCATCTGCATGATGATGATGACGTATTTGAGCGCCACCACGATCATCAGCGCCCAGAAGACCAGCGAGACGATGCCGTACACCTCGCCGCGGTCCGCGCCGTCCTTGGCGATGTGAGCGATGGATTCACGGAACGCGTAGAGCGGGCTCGTCCCGATGTCGCCGTAGACGACGCCGATACAGCCGACGACCAAAGTCCAGAAGCCGCCATGCGCGATGCCGGAGCCATTGTTGTCGCGCGCGCCAGGCCCCTGTGAGGAGGCGGCGTGCGGCTGGCTCTGATTGGACGGATCGTGGGGCGGCGCCTCGGATTCCCCCTGCGCCATGCTGTGTCATCCTGGTGCGCGGTCGCACGTCGACCGTCTTCGTGGAGCGCGCGATTACTCCCATTTGCGCCATGCTGCAATGCGGGAGACAGGGGGCGCGCGGCCGGTTTCGCCAGTCGAGCGAACCTCGTTCATCCTCCGCGCCGGCAAGGCGTCGTTTCAGAAATCGACCGCGAGGCCCCTGCGTTCCCAGTCCCCGAAACGGGTCGGTTCGGCGCCGGCGGGGCCGCCCTTTTCCTCGGCAAGCGCTGCGTCCGCAGCCACCTTGCGGCGCTCGGCGGCTTCCGCCAGAGCCCGTTGGGCGGCTGGCGTCAGCGGCTTTGCAGCGGCCGGCGCCGCGGGATCACTTTCCCGCGACCCCGCGTTGGTCTTCTCATCGGTCATCTGGCGCCTCGTTCAAGCATCCATATATCTCGGCCTCACCCGACGGGAACCCGATGAACCACCTGAAGACATTCGTACTCCTCGCAGCGCTCACGGCCCTGTTCGGCGGGGTGGGCTATCTCGTCGGCGGCCCGGTGGGGACGGCGATCGCCCTGGGGGTGGCCGTGGCGATGAACGCCTTCGCCTACTGGAACGCCGACAAGCTGGTGCTCACGCACTACGGCGCGCAACCGGTTGACGCCGATCACCCCAACCCGCAGGTCCATGCGTTCGTGACCGACACGCTCGCGCTCGCCGCGCGCGCGGGCCTGCCGGCGCCGCGCGTCCATATCATCGACTCCGCGCAGCCGAACGCCTTCGCGACGGGACGCGATCCCCATCATGCGGCGGTCGCCGCCACCACTGGCCTGCTGCGCATGCTCGATCGCGATGAAATCCGCGGGGTTATGGCTCACGAGCTCGCACACGTGCAGCACCGCGACACGCTGACGATGACGGTCACGGCCACCATCGCCGGCGCAGTGGCCATGCTCGCGAACTTCGCCTTCTTCCTCGGGCCGCGCGACGAGAACGGGAACTCCAACCCGATCGCCGGCCTGCTGATCATGCTGCTCGCACCGATCGCGGCCTCGGTGGTCCAGATGGCGATCAGCCGGTCACGCGAGTACGAGGCTGATCGCATGGGCGCCGCCATCAGCGGCGATCCCCGCGCGCTCGCGCGGGCGCTGGAGAAGATGGAGCGCTTCGCGCGCGGCGAACTGAACATCGCGGCCGAGCGCAATCCCGCCACCGCGCACATGTTCATCATCAACCCCCTCGCGGGGAAGGGCGCGGACAATCTCTTCTCCACCCACCCCAGCACCCGCAACCGCATCGCCAAGCTCTACGCGATGGCCGGCGGGATTCCCGACGCAGAAACCCGCGCGCCGATCGTCGCGACCGAAGGCGCACCCGGCACGACCGGCCCCTGGGGCGAACGCCAGCGGGGGCCGTGGGGCTGAGCGCGAGAGAAGTTCCTCGTTGCGCTTGGCGACCGTTGCGCCCATGACGCGCCATGTCACGCACATTGCCAACGGCCAAGGGCTCACCCCGTCAGGCCGCCGCCGTCCTCGTCGCTGAAGTCACCGAGCACGGGCGCACGCTCGACGAGGCCCTCATCGACACCAAGAGCTTCAACGCGCTGGAGGGCCGCGACCGCGCCTTCGCCCGCGCCATCGCCAGCGCGACGCTGCGCCGACTGGGCGGAATTGACGTGGTGCTCAGCCGCTACATGCAGCAACCGTTGCCGAAAGGGGCCGCACTCGCTCGCGCCATCCTGCGCACGGGCGCCGCGCAACTCCTCGTCCTCGGCCTGCCTCCACATGCAGTCGTATCCGAAACCGTCGGCCTGGCGCGGTCGGCCCAGAGCGCGCAGCCCTTCGCGCGCCTGATGAATGCTGTACTGCGAAAGGTCGCGACGGACGGCATGGCCGCCTTCGCCGCGCTGCCCCCCGGCGCCGATCTTCCTGACTGGCTCTTCACCCGCTGGCGCGCGAGCTATGGCGGGGACTCCGCGCGCGCCATCGCCGCCGCGTTGCGCAACGAAGCGCCGCTCGACATCACGGTGAAGGACAATCCCGAAACGTGGGCCGAACGTCTCGGGGGCGTGGTGTTTGAAGCCAACACCGTGAGGCTCGCCGAACACGGCGACATCACAGCGATGCCCGGCTTTGATGACGGCGCATGGTGGGTGCAGGACGCCGCCGCCGCGATGCCGGTGCGGCTCCTCGGCGATGTACGCGGTCTCGACGTGCTCGACCTCTGCGCGGCGCCGGGCGGCAAGACGATGCAACTCGCCGCCGCCGGCGCGCGCGTGACAGCGCTCGATCTCTCGGAGGACCGCCTCGTGCGGGTGCGCGAAAACCTCGCGCGCACGCATCTGGAAGCGGACATCGTCTGCGCCGACGCACGCACGTGGCGACCGAAGCATATGTACGATGTCGTCGTGCTCGACGCGCCGTGTTCCGCCACGGGCACGCTGCGTCGCCATCCCGACGTCGCTTGGCTACGGCGCCCGACCGACATCCCAAGCCTTTCGGAATTGCAGGGCGAACTGCTCGACTGCGCCATCGAGATGACGCGCCCCGGCGGCAAGGTGCTTTACGCAGTGTGCTCGCTCGAACCGGAGGAAGGCCCCGCCGTCGTCGACGCCGCGCTCGGCCGGCGTCCCTACGAAATCGAGGGGACCGACCGCATCCTGCGCACCACGCCCGCGACCCGTGCGGCGGAAGGCGGCATGGACGGCTTCTACACCCGGGTGCTGCACAGGCTCTGAACAGCCGCATACAATGCCACGATGACAGCCCCAATCAGAACCAGGGACCTCGACGACGCGCCGTTCGATGCGGCCGACCCCACGCGCCCCCCGAAGGCGCCGAAGCCCAAGGACGCCGCTACCCTCATTCTCGTCCGCAAGGTGCGCGGGGAATGGACCGTGCTCATGGGCCAGAGGGCGAAAGGGCATGTCTTCATGCCCGACAAGTGGGTGTTTCCGGGCGGGCGGGTCGAACGATCGGATGCCGTGGCGGCGGCCGCCTCCGAACTGCGGCCGGACGTGGAGGCCAAACTCATCCTTGAGAAGACCCGCCGGACGCCCCGCGCCTTTGCGCTGGCGGCCGTCCGGGAAACCTTCGAGGAGACAGGGCTGGTGGTCGGCCGGGCCGGCGCGCTGGGCGGGAAGCCCGCGCCCGGTTGGGAAGATTTCGCCGCCTGCGACGCCGCCCCCGAACTCGACAAGCTCGACTTCATTTGCCGCGCCATCACGCCGCCCTACCGCCCGCGCCGCTTCGACGCCCGCTTCTTCTTCGCCGAAGCCGACGCCGTGTTGCTGGACGATCGCCCCCACCTTTCGGGCGACGAACTCCTGCACACCAAGTGGTTCACCATGCCGGATGCCCTCGAGCTCGACCTGCCCAACGTGACCCGGTTCGTGCTCGGCGAGGTCGAAGCGCGGCTGGCGGGCAATGCGGACGGCGGCCCCCCGTTCCTGCGCTGGACCCGCTCCGGCCACCGGATGGACCGTCTCTGAGGTAACTCCTCTCTTCGCTTGACACGGGGACGTCCCCGGCTATTTTCCGGCCCTTCCTTTTCCGCTCGCCTCCGACCAGATCGGCGCGGGCCCCTATGCGTTCGGGACACTCGTCATGGCCAAGCCGGCAACCATCAAGATCCGCCTGAACTCGACGGCGAAGAAGGAAAACGGCGAACCGACCGGCTTCTTCTACGTGGCCAAGAAGAACCCGCGCACAAAGACCGAGAAGCTGAAGTTCAACAAGTACGACCCGGTGGTGCGCAAGCACGTCGAATTCGTCGAAGGCAAGATCAAGTAGGACTGGCCGTCCCGATCCCCTGCGACATGCGCGTCCCTTTTCTTTCGGGCCGCTTCGTCTAACCATTCCATCATGTCAGATCCGCGATCCAAGGCGCTTCTGGGCGACGCCATGGTTGCATTGCGCGCTGGCGATGCCGCGCGCGCGCTGCAGCTCCTCGACGAGGCGGCTGCGCTCGACCCGGTTTATATCGAAATCCCCCTGAACCGGGCGCTCGCCCTGCGCATGGGCGGCGACCTTGTCGGCGCGATGAAGGCGCTCGATGCGGCCCTGACGCTGGACCCGTATTCGCTGCTCGGCCTTCTCTCGAAGGGCGCGCTCCTGGAGCAGACCGACCTGCCGCGCGAGGCCGCGAAAATCTATCGCAACGTGTTGAAAATCGCGCCGCCCGACGAAGCGCTGCCCGCGCAATTGCGTGCGGTCGTCGCCCACGCGCGTGATGTGGTCGAGAAGAACACGCTCGCCCTGAACGCGTTCCTGCGCGCACGCACTGCATCCGCCCGCGCCACGTTCGCCGGAACGGACCTGTCGCGCTTTGACGAATGTCTCGACATCTTGTCCGGCGCGAAGAAGGCCTACGTGCAGGAACCGCTCTTCCTGACGTTCCCGAAGCTGCCGCCGCTGACGTTCTACGATCGCTGTCACTTCCCGTGGATGGCCGCGATCGAGGCACAGACCGACGTGATCCGCGATGAGGTGGTCGCAAAGCTGAAGGCGTACTGGGACAAGTTCCATCCCTATGTGCAGCATCCTGCGGGTGCGCCCCTGGCCCAGTGGAAGGCGCTGAACCACTCACCCGACTGGTCGACGCTGCACCTGTGGCGCGACGGCAGGAAGAATCTGGAAAACTGCGTGGCGTTCCCGAGAACGACCGCGATCCTCGACACCATCCCGATGGCGGACCAGCCGGGTTTCGCGCCGACAGCCATGATATCGGTGCTGCAGCCGCACACGCGCATTCCGCCGCACACGGGCTCGTCGAATACACGCCTGATCGCACATCTGCCGCTCATCATCCCCGACAACTGCGGATTCCGCGTCGGCAACGACACGCGGCCGTGGATCATGGGCGAGAGCTTTGTGTTCGACGACACTGTCGAACACGAGGCTTGGAACGACAGCGACCAGTTGCGCGCCGTGCTGATCTTCGATGTGTGGAATCCGTTGATCACCGAAGCCGAGCGCGCCATGGTGGCGGAGATGACGCTCGCGCTGAACGAGTACAACATGGGCGCGTGACAGCCCGATCGACTAATCCTCTGGCGCGATGTCAGAAAAATATTCGCGAAGCGGCCCCAGACGACTGGAATATCTTCGCCACCGGCCTGAGGAACGCTGATACAGCGGCTCGCGCACCTGCCAGACGCTCGCCGTCTTCACGATCGCGGGACGATCGTGAAACGACATGCATCGCTCGTCCCAGTCCAAACCGCAAAACGCGAGCAACCGCTCAAGTGCGGGCCGCGGCTCCCGCACGAATTCATCATAGTCGAAATCGATGATGTCGTCGCCGTAGAGGCTTTTCCAGTGCGTCATGAGACGACGGCACTCGCGCAGATAGTGCGCGGTATCCAAGATATCCAGCGCATAGCTCATGCCTGGATCGAGGTGGAGAAAGAACACGGACAAGCAATTGTCGAGTGGGTTTCTTGCCGTGTGGATGATCTTTGCGTCAGGGAACAAGGTCTTGATGAGGCCCACGTAGAGAAAGTTGTCCGGCCGTTTGTCAGTGAGGATGTCGGCTTCGGGATATTTGGCCTTAACGGCTTCCAGATAGTTTCTCGCAAGATCGTGACGCTGGCCATCGTCAAGGCTGGTCATTCTCGCCGGGAAAGGCGAAAGGTGCGCTCCAACCAATGCAGGCAAGACGTTGATTTCGCCGCCGGCGGTAACGCGCGGGTGGCTCGCCAGCACCTGTTCGACAAGCGTCGATCCAGACCGAAACATGCCACAAATGAAGATTGGTGCGGATACGGCAGGTTCCGGCGTGGCCGATGAGAAACGATCCTGAAAGGCCGACATCAAGGCTTCTGTGCGCGCCTCGTGCGCTTTGCGATCATACAGAGCCACGGCAGACGACGCGCTACGCCGGCTAAACCGATTTGCCTGCGCGAACGCGTCAAACGCCGCTTCATGAGCGCCGCACTTGTCGAGCACGCCGCCAAGCGCAAAGGCGATGCTCGCTCTATCAGCCGTGGCGATGTCGGTTCGCGAAAGCGCATCATTGAGTCTGTCGATGAGTAGCGGCGCGTCTGGCGCCTCGGCTCCCTTCAGTGTCGCGTATCGCGCCAGCCCATCCCAACACAGTGGATCGACCTCAAGCAACTTCTCATAGACTTGAAGCGCCTTGCCACGCGCGCCCCGATCCTCGTGAAGGTTGGCCAAGTTGAGCAATGCCGGCGAATAGCGCGGATTGAGGGCAAGCGCTGCACGCAGATCGCGCTCCGCATCGTCGTAACGGTGGAGTTCGTCCATGAGGATGACGCTCCGGTTGAGGAACACCTCTTCCGGGCTGGCGACGCTGTGGTCCAGCGCCTGCTGATAGGCCGCGAGCGCCTCCTCGAACCGACCCAGTCGGCGGAGCGTCCAAGCCAAATTGTACCAGCAATCGGGGAGATCGGGACGGAACGAGAGTATCCGCCGATAGAGGCTCTCCGCTTCGGCCAAACGCCCGGCTTGCCGAAGGGCGCCTGCGGCGCGGAGCATCGCGCCAAGTTCCTGGTCAGAAACCACTGCGAATCCCAATATCCGTCCCTGCAGCCCCTAGCTGCATTGTGCCCCTGGCGAACGCTAGAATACTGTCACAGCGACGAAAGGCCAACCGTTCGCTGTTCCAAGACTAGCCCGCGTTTCTATATAGTCTTCAAGGCCACAGACTGACTGCTTCAGAAGGCCACCATGATGTCCGACCCTTCCCAAAATGATTCAGCCGGAACACACGGCAGCGTGGCGAACTTAGCACCGGTTTATGTTCAGGAATCCTTGAGCCAGGCGCGTGCACGAGCCGACAACGGAGACATTTTGGGCGCCCTTGCCGCAATTGACCACGCCTTGTCGCTGGAACCGCGAAACGTGACCGCCCTCATGATGAAGGCCGATCATTTGCTCAAACAAGGGGACCCACGCGCCGCTACTGCGTTCTACGCTGCCGTCGCACGGTTGCCGGCCGCATCCGTCAGGCCTGAGTGGAACAGCGAAGTCGTTCGGGCGCGGGAAATGGTGCGCAGGTATTCACAGGCATTCGAGGAATACGTTCGCACGGCGATGGAACTGCGCGGGTTCGGCCCGAAGCAAGCGCCGCCTCGCTTTTCGCGCGCAATCGAGGTGCTCGTGGGCAAGGCCCGAGCCTACGCACAAGAACCTCGCTACTTCTACTACCCTGAACTGGCTCCGATCCAGTTCTTTGACCGCAAGGACTTTCCATTCCTTGACGCTGTCGAAGCTGCGTATCCGGACATTCGTGCAGAACTGGATGCCTTGATCGCTGAAGGTGCTGACTTCGCGCCGTACGTTGTGCACGATCAGAAACGTCCCCCGTCATCCCAGCGCGGGCTTGTCGACAATAGCGCCTGGACCGCCTTCTTTCTCATGAAGGAAGGCGCCCGAACAGTTGGCGCGGATCGGTGCCCCAACACCATGGCCGCCCTGAGCAACGCTCCGTTGGCCGCGATTCCGAACCGAACTCCGGCGGTCCTCTTCTCGCGTTTGACGCCCGGCGCACACATTCCAGCACACACGGGAATGATCAACACCCGCCTCATCTGTCATCTGGCTGTCAAAACCAACCAGCATTGCGCCTTCAGGGTTGGAAACGAGACACGCGTGTGGGAACAGGGAAAGGCGTGGGTTTTCGACGACACGATCGACCACGAGGCATGGAACAAGTCTGACGAAGACCGAACTATCCTCATATTCGATATCTGGCGCCCAGACATCCCGGAGGACGAAAGACTCGGGTTCATCGCCTTGTGTGAAGCAATTGACGAATTCAATGGTCGGCAAGCCTGGAATGATTGACAGGCTGCGAGCCCGCCATATTCGAGGATGCCACCGGGATGCACCAAGGAATTCATGGTCCGCGCCGGAGCACTTGACCACCGCGACCTCCGGCAGACCCAGTCGCTATTGGGGACTTCAGCGGACATGACCGATCCCGACATCGCGTTCAATCCCCTCGAGAATCTGTTGCTCCGGCCGGACTTGTTCGCCCACAAACTCGACCTCAACATTGAGCGGGTGTTGATTGTCGAGCTAAGCCGCGCCCTCATTCGCGAGGCGAGCTTTCTGGACGACAGGGTCCTGGCGACCGGGACACGCGGCAAATGGGTTCAATTGTCATCTCTGCGTCGCATTTTGGCGCCGGCCAGCCCGGCCCTGCCCCTGCACTTCATCTTCCACACCGGTCATGTCGGATCGACACTGCTCAGCCGCATGATCGAAAGCGCCGGGGCGACGGTCGCCGTTCGGGAGCCGATGCCGTTGCGAACGCTGGCGGAGGCCCACGATGTTCGGGATCGGGCGCAAGCCCTCATTGCGCCTTCCACTCTCGACCAGCTGGCGCTGGACCAGATGGTGCTCTGGAGCAGAGGGTACGAAGACACCCGCGCGGTAATCGTCAAAGCCACCAGTGCAACTGGGCGGTTGGCGCCTTGGCTGATGCAGCTGCGACCGACGGCGAAAGCAGTCTATCTCAACCTAGCTGCAGAGCCATTTCTCTCGACACTGCTGGCCGGAGCCAATTCTCCCACGGACTTGCGCGGACACGGCCCCGAGCGCATCGGCAGACTGCAAACTCTGGCTGGAGTCCCGATTGCACCTCTTCACACCTTGACCCTTGGCGAGCTCGCCGCACTCACCTGGACAGTAGAGACTCTCTCCCAGCATGAGAGCGTCCAGACTTTGGCGGGGCGCGTACTGGCTATCGATTTTGAAAAGCTGCTGATGAGCCCGGCGGAATGCCTCCGCGCAGTTCTTGAACATTTCGATGTTGTGGCGCCGCCGGGTCATGTGGAGCGCATCACGCAACATGAGGTCTTCACCCGCTATGCCAAAGCGACCGCAGAGCCATATTCGCCACAAATTCGCTCACAGATACTGGAAGATTCCAGAAGGCGGAATGCCGAGGAAATCCAACGAGGGCTTCGGTGGATCGACGCGGTTGCGCAAAGATCGCCAGTCGTCGGGAGATTGCTACTGGCCTGACGACCACCGCCGCGTGAGGTTCTGACGTACAACCTCAAGCCGCATGCGGCTTGCCCAGTGCATTTTTTCGCCCTCAAGCGCGCTCACTTCGCCAAGCTCGAACAAGATGGAGCGATGATGCTCATCGACAACGAAGCTCTCGATGAATGTGATCACAACGAGCCGTTCGCCGGAGCGCACAGGCGCCACTTCATGGAGGGTTGTTGAAGGGTAGACGATCGCGCCGCCGGCCGGCGCCTTCATCGCGATAGAGCGTGCGCCGAAATGCAGGACCAGTTCACCGCCCTCGTACGTCGCAGGGTCGTTCAGGAACACGGTGGCGGAGACGTCGGAACGCAGCGGGCCCTTCGGCATCGGCAACAGCGCGGCATCGGCGTGCGGCCCGTACTGCATTCCCGGGGTGTAGCGCGCGAGCAATGGCGGAGCGATCTTCTTCGGCAACGCGAAATCCACGAATTCCCGCGAGCGGGCCAGCGCGGCGTTGACCAGCTTTGAAACCTCCGCGGTCGCGGCATCGTTCGGGTCCGCTTGCAGATTCACCTTCTGGCCGAACCCTGGGTTGGTCGCCCGCCCGTCGACAAACCGCACGGATTTGGCGAGCCCCTGCAACCGGATCAACTCTTCGGGTGTCAAAAGGTCCTTGATTTCGAGAATCATCGTTTCCTCTCCCGCCTTGTCGGCTCAAGTGCGGCCCGCGTGAAACCATCTGAGCCGCTTCCGCTGCGATCGCCATGGCGGTGCACAGCAAACCGGTCTGCGCCGGTTCCGCCAACGTGGCCGAACGCCACGGGCCGAACGTCGCGGGCGGAACGCCACGGGCCAAACGCCACGGGCGGACGTCTTGCCATCGAAGGCCGCTGCCGACGACCGCGACAAAAGAAAAGCGGCGGACCAGTGGCCCGCCGCTCTCCAGTTTCTGGTGATCCGTTCGACTAGAAGTCGACCGTGATGCCCATGAACACCCAACGACCCAGCGCGTCGTAGACTTGCGGGTAGGTGTTGCCGTTGCCGAAGCCCGCGCCCGTGAAGCGCGACAGCGGCGGCTCCCGGTCGAGGACGTTGTTGATGCCTGCCCGGAACCGCGTGTTGTCGAACATCTGGTAGTTGCCGGCGATATCCAGGTACGTCTGAGAGTCGAGCGAGTAGTCCGGCGCAGTAGTCGCCGTCGTGCCCGCGTAGTCGACTGAACCAAAGTACCGGATCGTGCCGTTCAGCTCGAGATCCCACGGCGTCGTCCAGGTGGCGCGGAAACGACCGCGCCATTCCGGGTTCGGCGTGCCGCAGAGACCCGCGCCATAGAGGCCTTCGCATCCGCCGTTGTATTCTTCGAGCTTGGTCGCCAGCAGCGAGACGCTCATCCCGCCGAGGCTGCCGATATCGAAGTTGTAGGCGGCGTTGAAGTCATAGCCTGACGTGGTCAGCGCGCCGGTCGTGTTTTGCTGCAGGTCGGACACGATGCCCGCCCCGAGCCACAGCGTGCCGTTGTTCGGGTTACGAGTGATCAGGGCGCAGGATGCGAGGTTCGGCGTCGCCGAGAAGCAACGTGAAACCGTCGTCGCGGCGCCGACGTTGCTGATCAGGTTGGTCACTTCGATGTCGAAGTAGTCCACCGAAAGGCTCAGCCCCTCGATCATGCTCGGCTGGAAGACGAAGCCATAGGTTTTCGTCTTGCCTTCTTCGGCGCCGACATTCGGGTTGCCGCCGAACAGGCCGTTGTACTGGCCGGCAGGGCTGCTGAACGTCGCCGACGAGGCGTTCGCGAGCGTCGTTTGCCAGGGATTGGCGCCGATGCACGCGGCGGCCGGCGCAATGCCGTCGCTGGCAGGGTCGTTCTGGTCGCACGGGTCGTCGGCCATGTCGAACAGACCCGGACCTTGCGCCGAGAACAGTTCGATGATGTTCGGCGCCCGCACCGCTTGCGCATAACTTCCGCGGAACCGGATGTCCTCGACCGGCGCCCAGTCGGCGCCGAAGCCGTAGGTCTCTGTCTTGGTGCCCGTTCCATAGGACGAGTGCCGGTACGACGCATCGATCGAGATCTGATGTGCGAACGGCTGGTTCTCGGCGACCATGATCTGGGTTTCCGCGAACAGGTCGGTCACGTCGTTCGCCGCGCCCTTGAACCCGAGCGTCGGACCGCCCTGACCAGCGCCGTCTCCGGTCTGGAAGGACACGTCAGTGATCCGTTCCATGTAGTCGCGACGATACTCGATGCCCAACGCCAACGAGATCGGCGTTTCGGCGAACGGCGAGGTGATCGGGAGGGCGCCAGCGACCGACGCCGTGAGGATCTGCTGCTCCGTCTCGCCAGTGCGCAGGAGCGGCACTTGCAGATAGTCCAGCGCCGCCTGTGTCACGCCGCCGATCTGGAAGACGTTCCACGGCACGCAAGCGGTATCCGTTCCGTTCACGGCCGAACGGCATGCAGCCGTCACGCCCGCGCCCGGGTCCGTGTCGACCACATCGAGGGCACGCGTCAGGCGGGTGACCGAAAACTCGTTGAGATACGCCCGCGAGCTGTCGGTCTTGGCGTACATCGCCGTGACATCGTAGCTCCAACCAGACTCGCCGAGATCGCCACGAAGACCGGTGACCATACGATACGAGGTGTTGTCGAACGTGTCCTGACGACCGCCGCCTTCGACGTTCCGGCGCGCGATGTAGGCCGAGACCGGGGTGTCAGCCGCGATGTCTGCGGCGGAGCAGCCGAACGCCGTGGCCATGCCCGGTCCGAACAGCGGGTTTCCGCAATTGAGCGTCGCCGTGCTGAAGAAGTTCCCCGACGGCGCGATCTGCGCGGTCGACTTGTAGTTCGAGAACATCAACTGGGCGTAGGCTTCGATGTTGTCGCTGATTTCGTAGTGCGCGAAGGCGCCCAACGCATAGCGCTCATCCGGGCGCTGGTAGTAGTTGAGCGGGCCGAAGTTATATTGATCGGTCGCGTTGGCGAACGGCCGGAACGTGTTGCCGGTCGTCGTGTCGATCGTGAAGTTGCCCGTTTGCGTCAGGAACAGACCCGGATAGCTCGTGCCTGAACCGCCGCAAGTGTAGAGCGTGTTGGCCGGTTGTCCGGGACGGCTGTTGGCGATGTTCGTGCCGTCGCGGTTGACGCCGTTCAGGCCCGCGCCGAGCGAGCACGCCGAATAATCGCGGTCTTTCTGCAGAACCGCATCGTTGGTCCGGTAGGTCGCGTAGGCCGTCACGTTGCCGCGACCGTCCGGCGAGGACGCGCCGAAGATCAGCGAGACTTCCTTGCCGTAGCCGTCCACGACGCTGTCGTCGGGGAGGCGGAACTGGGCCGCGTTGGTGGTCCCGCGCCGCTGGATCGTGTTGCGCAGATCGCCCTGGTCCGTGTCGTTCTCGTGCTGATAGAAGCCATACTGGGCGTCAACGCGCAGACCTTCGTAGTTGTCGCGCATGATGAAGTTCACGACGCCGGACACGGCGTCCGAACCGTAGACCGCAGACGCGCCGCCGGTCAGCACTTCGACCCGTTCGATCATCGCGCCCGGGATCGTGTTCAAGTCAGCCGCCGAGCTGGTGTCGGAGCCGTACGGCATGCGGACGCCGTCGATCAGGACCAGCGTACGACCGGCGCCGAGGCCGCGCAGCGAGACTTCCGCCGTGCCGGACGCGCCGTTGGCGACCGCCGAGCCTTGCGTGGCGAACACCTGCGGCAGCTGGTTCGTCAGATCCTCGACGCGAGTCGCGCCCTGGATCGAAAGATCCTCGGCGGTCAACTGGGTGATCGGGTTGGTTGTCTCAAGGTTGCGTTGCGGAATGCGCGAGCCCGTAACGATGATCGCGTCGGTCTCTTCCTCCGGCGCCGCCGGGGTCGTGGCCTGCTGAGCCACCGCCGGCATGGCAAGCGCCAAGCCCGCGAAGAACGTCGTCGCGAACAGACGATCGCGTTTTGTGTCTTGCTTCACTGTGAACCTCCAAATCCGAATCAGTCCTCGCTCGCTTGGACGCCAGATTGGAGACATATTTCGCCCCCGAAACCCGGCCCCATCCTGCCCCCCCGAAAGGACAAGACACGAGCGAACCAGGAATTTACCATTCCCGTTCTTGATCCATTAATCGCAAACCCGTCACATCGCAGTCAACAAAGGTGGACAGAAACTTACCCGAATAGGGCCAACTGTGGCGAAAAAGGAACATCGCTTCCCGCAGACGCCCCAATCTGCCCTCTTCGGGGCCCTGCGCGGGCGAAATTCGCCCCCAGCTTCGCTGTGTCCTGGCCTTCAGGCCTCGATCGACATCCAGCGGGTGCGGTGGATGTCCTCCAGATTGTTCACAAAACCGCGAATCCGGGGGTCGACGAGGTTCTTGGAGGTGCCGAAGGCCACCGGGATGCAGGCCGATTCGTCCAGCATGAGCTGCTCGGCCTGCCGCATGAGGCCCGCCCTGGCGTCGATGTCGCGCTCCTGGACCGAGGCCTCCATGAGGCGGTCATAGGACGGGTTCGAATAGCCGGTGTAGTTCTGCGGCCCGGTCCGGGTCTCGAACAGGAAGAGGTAGGTGTAGGCGTCGTTGTAGTCGGCGATCCAGCCGCCGTCTCCCGCCTCGTAGTTCTTCGAGCGCAGGTTGGCGTAGTGGATCTGCCCCTCCACGCCCAACAGCTTCACCTCCACCCATGGGGCGATGGAGCGCCAATCGGCCTGGGCGACGACCGCGATCCGCGGGTTGTCGGCCGTGTTGCGGTGCTCGAAGGTGAAGCGCAGCGGGTTGTTCGGACCATAGCCAGCGTCCTCCAGGAGCGCCTTCGCCGCCGCGCGGCGCAGGTCCATATCCATGTCCGCGAACTGGATGCGCCCGCCCTGCGGGTAGCCGAAGATGCCCGGCGGCACGAAGGACCAGGCCGGCTGGTGCCCCGCCTGCCATATCTGCTCGGCCATGAACCTGCGGTCGATGGCCATCGACATGGCCTTGCGCACGCGGGGGTCGTTGAAGGGCGGCTTGGTGTTGTTGAGCGAGAAATACTGCAGCAACATGAACGGGGCGACGCGGACGAAGCCGGGCAGCTCCTTCTCGTAGAGCGCCTGCTTCTTGCCTGAGAAATTGCTGCTCCAGCCGAGTTCCCGGCGCATGACGCGCCGGACGGCGGCGTCGTCGTTGTACGTCGGATAGAAGTAGAGTTCGTTGAAGGCGACGTTGCGGGCGTCGAAGAAGCGCGGATTCTTGACCAGGTGAACGACGTAGTTCGACCACCACTTCTCCAGCCTGAACGGCCCGTTGACCTGGATGTTCGCGGGCTTGATCCAGTCGTCGCCGTATTTCTCCACCACGTGCTTGGGCACGGGAAAGTGTGTGTAGTGCTTGAGGAGGCCGGGCAAATATGGCGCTGGATGCTCAAGCGTCATCTCCAGCGTCCGTTCGTCGAGCGCGCGCACGCCGATCTCCTCCACGGGGACCGCGCCCTCCTTGGCCTTCTGGGCGTTCCTGATCGCATAAGTGACCTGGGCGTACTCGGCGATGGTCCTGGGACTGAGAATCCGGCGGAAGGCGTACTCGAAGTCGTAGGCCGTGCACGGCATGCCGTCCGACCACTGCGCGCGGCGCAAGTAGAACGTCCAGGTCAGCCCGTCCTCGCTCACCTCCCATCGCTCGGCCATGCCGGGGACCGGCTTCGCGTCGGCGTCCTCGGTGGTCAGCCCCGTGAACATCTCGCCAATGATGCGGTTCTCCCACTGGCCCGAGGCCTTGTGGGGGTCGAGGGACAGCGGCTCGGCCTGGTTGCCGATGTCGAGGATGCGCCGCTCGACATCCAGGCCGATCACCGATCCGCCACAGCCCGCGGTCAGCGCCGCCGCGCCCCCCGCGCCGATCAGGGTTCGCCGGTTCGTCGTCCAGGTCATCGCATGCACTCCACCGGCCGCTGAAAGCGTAGGCTGACATCCAGCTGGAAGACACTAGAGTGCGCCGTCGATTTCGGGGAGAGGCTCATGCGTTCGCTATTCATGTCGCTTGTCGCGGTTCTGGCCTGCGCCGGAACGGCCGCCGCCCAGCAGGCGGCGCCGGCCCCCAGGTCATCGCCTGAGGTGCTGGCCAAGGTCTACGCCTGCACCGCCCTGACCGAGCCGCAGGCGCGCCTTGCCTGCTTCGACGCCGAAGTGGCCAGCCTGAAATCGGCGGAATCCGAGGGGCAGTTCGCCGCCGTCGACGCCACCCGCGCTCGCCAGATCCAGCGGGAATCTTTCGGCTTTTCCCTGCCGAGCTTGCCGCAACTGGGTCTACCGACATTCCGGCGCTCGTCCGAAGAGCCGGGATCGGATGACGGCTTCGACTCCCAGTCGATGAAGATCGCCAGACTCGGCCGCTTCGACGGACGCTCATCCTTCGTGATGGAAAACGGGCAGGTCTGGGTTCTTGTCGACACCAGCGACAACCGCCTGGCCAGACCCGGCGTGGACGTCACGATCCGCAAGGCGGCGCTCGGCAGCTTCCTGATGTCGGTGGAGGCCGGCGGCCGCGCCCTGCGCGTCAGACGGGCGCAATAGCCACGCGCTACGCGCTCTTCGCCAGTGCGTAGATCGAGTCGATGCATGGCGCGCCGATGCAGTCGACGCGATCGATCTTCACCAGCCGCATCATGTGCGCGAGCACGGAGTGGCAAGCTGCGGGATGCAGCTTCTTGTCGACGTCGGCATACATTACCGGAACCATGTCGCGGATCGTCTTGCGGCCCTGGCGCAACTGCTCAAGAATCTGCTCTTCGCGCGCGATGCGATGATCAATGTAAGCCTGCACGAATTCACGCACATTGTCCTTGATCGGCGGGCCGTGCGTCGGCCAGAGCGCGTCGTAGTCGCGGTCGCGAACTTTCACGAGACTGTCGAAATAATCGTTCATGTCGCCGTCCGGCGGACTGATGACCGTTGTCGACCAGCCCATGATGTGGTCGCCCGGGAAGAGCGCGTTTTCTTCCTTCAGAGCGTAGGCCGTGTGATGCGACGTGTGGCCAGGCGTGGAGACCGCTTCAATGGTCCAGCCCTCGCCCTTGAATGCCTGTCCGTCCTCGATCTCGACATCCGGGCGGAACGAGAGATCGTCTCCCGCTTCCATGCGGACCTCGGAGTCCGTCGGGATCACCGGTTCGCCGCAGGCGTATATCTTTGCGCCTGTCGCCGCCGCCAGCGGGCGCGCCGCCGGAGAATGGTCCATGTGGCCGTGCGTGACGAAAATGTGCGTGACGGTTTCGCCCGCGAGCGCCGCAATGAGGCCGTCCACGTGCGCCTTGTCGTTGGGGCCTGGATCGATAACAGCGACCTCGCCGTGGCCGACGATGTAGACGCCGGTGCCCATGTAGGTGAACGAGCCGGGATTGTTCGCGACGATGCGGCGAATGAGCGGGCTGACCTGCTGGGGCACGCCATACTCGAACGCCATTTCGCGTACGAAGGGGATCTTCACGGCCATTCAGTGTCCTCGGTCGGTTTGCGCCGCACCGGTCACAAACGCGCGGAAAGCGCGCGCCATGATCCGGGTGGCGTCAAGCTTGTCGGCCAGGGGCAACGCGATCGGCGGTCCCATGTCCGTTTTGTTGGCGTCGACGATGTACAGTCGCCCCTCTTTGGCGTCCCGGAGCACGTCGAGACCGCCCCAGTCAAGACCGAGGAGCCGCGTGAACTCAGCGATGGAATCCAGTTCAGGCTGTGAATAGACGTCTTCCGGCCGGGCCGCCACAACCTCGACGTTCGCGTTGGCGAAGCGTTCCGAAACGCGACGGCGCTTCAGGAACACCACCGGAGGACGCCCGCCGACGGTGGGCGTGCGGATGTCCTCGACGAGTTCGGGACGCCCGGCCACCCGATTGTCGACCACCCGCTGATACACGCAGCCGGCCCTGGCGGATGTCGGACACATGACAATGCGACCATCATGGGCGCCGTTCTCCTCCGACTTCTCGACAGCTTCGCCGATGTGGGTCGCCGGATCGACGGCGAGCGAATAGCCGAACGCTTTCTCGAATGCGGCGGTCACCCGGCTCTTGGACACGTCGTTGCACGCGAAGTTGAGCAGCCTTCCGCGCGCATGCGCCGGCGGCGCGACCGGCCCCGGCCGCGTCACATCCTCGAACTGCATCACGACGTCCGCGCGCGCAGCGTCATCGGTGAACCGTGCGCCGGCGAGCCGGAGGACGGGCCAGATCAGGTACCAGGGCCGCGGCCGATCCGGCGCAAAGGCGATGGTGAAGCGTGCGCCCGGCTCCCGCGGCGCGCGTCTGACCGCGAAGTAAAACTCAAACCACGTCAGCACTTCGCTGCGGATGGCTTTCGAGAACGGCACAACCGCTCCGGTCTTCTTGACCCGGAGGCGCCCCCACTCCCAATCGAAATCGCTGATCCAGTTGATGCCTGCCATGAAGTTCCGCGCCATTAACGACGTGCGCGGCATACGCGGGCCGGCCCGCTTCGTCCACCGCAGCGGCGTGAGGATTGCATCCCCTGGAAGAATGATCGCATTGGCCCTTGACCTGCTGCTTTTCGTGACCGACCGGTGCCGCACTGCGGTGCTGGCCGTGGTCGCGATCGCCGTTGGCCGCCTTGGGCTGGCGCTCGTCGGCGTACGCGTCTGACCCTCAGGCGTTCCGAAGCGCGCGTAGCGTCGCCGCCATCGGCCCCAGGTCGTATCCCGCACCGCGCGCGGCCTCGATCGCGGCCTCCGGCGACACCGCGCCCGACTTGACGCTCGCCATCGCCCACAGCTTCACCGACCGTGTGCCGGACCGGCAATAGGCGAGAACGGGCCTGGGCGCATCCTGCAGCACGGCTTGCATGGCCGCCACCGCCTGAGGCGTGGAATCGCCCGAAACCGGGATGGCGCGGAAGTCGAGACCGGCCTCCACCGATGCGCGCTCCGAAGCGATGCTCGGCAACTGTCCCGGCTGTTCGCCGTCGGGCCGGTTGTTCACGAGGGTCCGGAAGCCGGCCGCCGCCGCGGCGCGCACATCCGCCTCCTCGATCTGGGGGGCGACATAGAAATCGTCCGTCACGCGCCGAAAGTCGGGCATCGGTTCCTCCAATGAGCCGGCGTCGTTGACACGGATCGCTCCGCCGGAAAAGGTCGAACGGCCGGCCGGACCGATCTTGACCGGCTCCGTCCACGACCGGAAGGACCGCATGTTCGTTCAGATCGTCCGACGGCTGCTGATCGCGATCCCGACTATGTTCGTGATCATCGCGGCCGCGTTCTTCCTGATGCGGGCCGCGCCCGGATCGCCCTTCAGTTCGGAACGCCAGGTCTCCGCTGAAATCGAACAGCGCATGCTGGCGGCCTACGACCTCGACAAGCCGGTGGGCGAACAGTTCCGGCTCTACGTCGTGCGCCTGCTTCAAAGCGACCTCGGGCCGTCGATGAAGTACAAGGACAAGGACGTCGCTGACATCATCGCGGAGGGGCTCCCTACCAGTCTCATCATTGGCGGCGCGGCCATGCTGCTCGCGCTCGCCGTTGGATCCGGTCTCGGCGTCTGGGCGGCGCTTCGACAGAACCGGCCTGAGGACTACGTCGCGATGAGCTTTGCGGTTGCAGGGGTGTGCCTGCCGCCGCTTGTGCTTGCGCCGCTGTTTTCGCTCGTCTTCGGCGTGCAGCTTGAGTGGCTGCCGACGTCCGGGCTCTACCGCGACCATTACACCGTCAGCCACCTCGTTCTCCCGGTCATCGCGCTGGCGCTGCCGCAGGTCGCAATCATCTCGCGGCTGATCCGTGCGAGCATGATCGAGGCGATGCGATCGAACGCCATACGCACCGCGCGGGCGAAGGGATTGCCGGAGTCGCAAGTGGTCTGGCGTCACGCCCTGCCGGTCGCGATGCTGCCGGTGGTGAGCTATCTGGGTCCCGCGATCTCGGCGGTGCTTCTCGGCAGCTTCGTCATCGAGAAGGTCTTCCAGCTGCCCGGCATCGGCAAGCTGTTCACGGACGGGGCCCTGCAGCGCGACTATACGCTCGTGATGGGCGTGGTCATTCTCTACGCGGGCATGATCATGTTCTTCAACATGATGTCGGATGTTCTCTACAGCGTCCTCGATCCACGCGCGCGGCGGAGCTGAGCCATGACGGACCTCGCCGCCAACGCTTTTGCGTCAACGCCCGCCAGGGGCCGTTCGCTCTGGGACGATGCACGCCGACGTCTCATGCGCAACCCGGCGGCCGTCGTCGGCATGGCGGCGCTTGCGCTCTTCACGGTGCTGGGGATCGTCGGCCTGTTGAATTACGCGTACCCGGGACTGTTCGGATTGCACCCGGTCGACATGCTCTTTCGCGACAAGGTCAACCTCGCGCCGTCGCTCGCGGCCGGCCATCTTCTCGGCACCGACACCGAAGGCCGCGATCTGCTCGCACGCATCCTGTTCGGCCTCGGCATCTCGATGGCGGTCGGCTTTGTCGCCACAACCGTTTCGCTCGTGATCGGCGTCGTCTGGGGCGCGACGGCGGGCTATGTGGGCGGCGGCGTCGACAGCTTCATGATGCGGATCGTCGATGTCCTCTACTCGATCCCGTTCATATTTTTCGTCATCCTTCTGATGGTCGTGTTCGGCTCGAACATCTGGCTCATCTTCATCGCCATTGGCGCGGTCGAGTGGCTGACGATGTCGCGCATCGTGCGGGGCCAGACGATCTCGCTGCGGCAGAAGGAGTTCGTCGAGGCGGCGAAAGCCGGCGGCGCATCGGGTGCGGCGATCATCTTCCGCCACATCGTGCCGAACCTGATGGGGCCGGTGGTGGTGTTCGCCACGCTCAACGTGGCGCGGGTGATCCTGCTGGAGAGCTTTCTGTCCTTCCTCGGCCTCGGCGTGCAGGAGCCGCTCACGTCGCTGGGAAAGCTGATCGCGGACGGTTCGAACAACATGGACACCGCGCCGTGGATGATCGTGTGGCCGGCGGTGATGATGTTTGCGACGCTGATCTGCTTCAACTTCGTCGGCGACGGCCTGCGCGACGCGCTGGACCCGAAGGAGCGGTAAGCGCTTCCCGGAAAAGGGTGTGCGGTTTTCCTTAGGAAGCGTGCAAGAAAATCATCCGGTCGCGGCCTCGTTGAGGCGCGTGTTGAGATCGGTCTGGAACGCCCGCACACGCCTGGCGTTCATCCCGAGATCGCTCAGGCCCACGCGTGAGACCGATCGCACGTCGATCACCGAGCCCGTGCCGTCCGAGAGCGGGCGGATGCGGATGGCGATGTCGTCGATGAAGCCGAACCAGAAGCTCTGCGACTGCGCCTCGATGACACCGGCCGCGGCGTCGCTCTTCGTGATCGCCCACCCTTGCGCTTTCGCGGCGTCGAGCACGATCTGGAAGATGTCGTTCGGCGAGACGTCCGACACCGTCGACTTCAGGTCGCTGTAGGCCTCCGCATGCACTTCACGCACCGCCTTGCCGCCGTAGGCGGGGAAATTCGGCGATGGCGGGATCGTCGCAGTGAGCAGGTCGAGCGCGTTGCCGCCAGAGACCTTGCCGCGCGCATCGACCACCGCTTGCGAAAATCCCGGCGGATCGACGAGATCGGTCGACACGTCGTGGATCGGAGGAATGTCGGCGACGGATTTCTTCAAGTAGAGCGCATAGCCGAGGCCCGCCGCAGGAATGAGCACGGCCATCATCGCGATCAGGCGTCCCCGCCGCGGCGCCACGACCAGCGCCAGCAGCAGGCCGATCACCGCAAAGCCCAGCGCGCCCACCAACAGCAGCGGGCCGAACTTCAAGGTCATCACGCCCAGACCGAAGCGCCAGTCGATCACGCCGTACTTCGTCCCGAGCGCCGCCGCCGCGAACCACACCGGCACGAGGAGCGACAGGACGAGCGCCGCGCGCACCCAGAAACCACGAACTCCGGCCATGGCGGCCCCCTCTTGCTCAAAACTGCCCGCAGCGTCGTTACCACGCGGACAGATACGATGCGACCCGGCTCACCCGTTGAGGCGAGCCGGGTCATCGTTCGCCGCCTTTCCGGCCCTTCGCTTGCGCTCAGGGCGTTCGGCGTTCGCAACGGTCCACTGGACCGTTGCGTCGGCTGTGCCGAACACGCCTCACCCCTTCACGCACACCACCTGCTTCAGCGTGTGCACGATGGACACAAGGTCCGCCTGCGCGGCCATGACGGCGTCGATGTCCTTGTAGGCCATCGGCGTCTCGTCGAGCACGCCCACGTCCTTGCGGCACTCCACGCCTTGCGTCGCCGCGAGGTGATCCTCGACGGTGAAGCGGCGCTTGGCCTCGCTGCGCGACATGGCCCGCCCCGCGCCGTGCGAGCACGAGCAGAGCGCATCCACATTGCCGAGGCCCCGAACGATGAACGACTTCGCGCCCATCGACCCCGGAATGATCCCGAGATCGCCGACGCGGGCCCGCACCGCGCCCTTGCGCGTCACCCACACACGCTCGCCGAAGTGCTCCTCCGGCTCGACGTAGTTGTGGTGACAGTTCACCGCCGTCTTGCCGAGCTTGAACGCCGGCAGGACGCCGTGCATCGCCTCGAGCGCCGACGCCATCATCGTCTCGCGGTTGGCGCGCGCGTAGTCCTGCGCCCACATCACCGCTTCGACGTAATCGGCGAAGTCGCCGTCCTCGCCTTCCACGAAGTAGGCGAGATCGCGATCCGGCAGGCTGACCCCCTTCTTCAGGACGGACTCACGCGCCCGCTCGATGAAGTAGTTGCCCATCATGTTGCCGGTGCCGCGTGAGCCTGAGTGCAGCATCACCCACACGACATCGCGTTCGTCGAGACAGATCTCGACGAAGTGGTTGCCGCCGCCGAGCGTGCCCATCTGGTTCGCGAGCTTGTCGCCGCGGATCTTCGGGTGCTTCGCGAGGATGCGGTCGAGACGGTCGGCGAGCGCGCCGCTCTTGCCGGCCGCGCGCAGACGTTGCTCCGCACGGCCCGGACGCCGTTCGCTCTTCCAGTCCCCGCCCGGCCCGTTGCCGACCGGAATTTTCCGTTCGAGTTCCGAGCGCAGCGGCGCAAGCGTATCGGGCAAATCCTTGGCGGTGAGCGAGGTTTCCTGCGCCATCATCCCGCAGCCGATGTCGACGCCGACGGCGGCGGGAATGATCGCGCCCTTGGTCGGAATGACGGAGCCCACGGTGGCGCCACGACCGAAATGCACATCAGGCATCACGGCCACGTGCGGCCAGACGATGTCGAGGGCTGCGGTGTTGCGCAGCTGCTCGATCGCTGCGTGCTCGATCGGCACGCCGGAAATCCAGGCCTTCACCTCGCGTCCGTGCGCGCGGATCACTTCGTAACTCATAACATCACTCTGAACCCCAAATTAAAAAACCCTCCGCGAGCATTTGCCCGGGAGGGTGACGGCCAATCCGGCCGACCTTCGAAATGCGAAGCGTCTAGCCGACCGTTCCTCCACGCGCGCGCGCGCCGACCTGCCGTGATGGCAGACCGCAAGCGGTGCGTTGATACATTTTGGTCGACATTTATTGCCTCGTTTCGCCGCCACAGAAGCGCGACGACGACGGGTGCGTAGCAGAAGCGTGTTGTGGCGTCGACAGGTTTTGTTCGCGCGATGTCGGCGAGTAGGACCGCGCACCTCCCGGTGCGCATACGCCCGCGAAGCCAGACTCCGGGGAATCTCGCGTGGTTTGAATACTGAGATGCGCACCGGGAGGTGCGCGGTCCTGTTTCCGCAGTCATGATGTGTCCGCGCCTTCAGTAGCAGGTGCGAGTGCGGTGACGCCGAGCTGATCAGTCACCGCCACAACCATCACGATCGACGTCCGCGTGATGCGAACCGGCAACCGCGCCAGAGCGCGCGTCACCACGCCATCGAGATCGGTCAGCGCACGTTGCATGTCGCGGAGATTTTTCAAGGCGATACTGCGCGTGAACAGGCGCAAACGTCTGCCAGTGCGCGTCTGCACCGCAAAACCCGGCGGCGCAGACCTGTATCCATGCCCGCTCGCAAGACGACGCCCGGTATGGATACGCAACCGCAATCCCATTTTCAGCGCGATCAGAACACGTATGTCCTGCCGCGCCTCGATGATCAGATGTTGAAGCTGAATTCGTCCCGTCCTGCTCTCCGTCAACGCCACCAGCCAAAGGGCGAGTTCGAGCAGCCAGAGCTTCAGACTCTGGGCGAAGGCTTCGATGCTCGCTCTGTGATGGTGGAGGGGGTTGAGGATCTGCATGGGGTCTGTCCGTTGGCTCCGTCTGTGGAAAACGGATCGATTGTCCCACGGGCGCTCTTCCGGTCGGATAGATTCACATGCGTTTGTTGGCGCGCATGGGCTGGAGCGGCGAAAGGTGCGGTGATGGGATGAATCTATCCCCGCATTTTCAGAAGAGTTCGTCTCTCCCTCCCCTCAATGGGGAGGGTGTCGCGCGCAGCGCGACGGGTGGGGCGCGGGCTCGATCCTGAAAGCAAGATTCATGAGGCGATGACCGCCCGGCGCCGTCCGCGCGCATCCCCCCATCATCCCGCGCGCGCCCCACCCGTCCTTCGCTCCGCTCCGGCCACCCTCCCCATGGAGGGGAGGGAGAGCGTCTGCGCTTAGCTATCCGACATCATTTGGCAGATGGAGTGAGAGTCAGCATTTCGCCGAAGATTGCCGTTCACAAGCGCCAACGAATGCTGGAATGTCCGGGTCGAGGCTGGCACTACAGACGTTCGGCTTGCTTTGAGGCGCGAGGTCGCAAGTGCTGAGCTACAAATGCCTAATGGTGGACGTGGACGGTGTCATCGTGCGCCCTTTACCTGGAGGCTGGGCGAGTTCGATGGAGACAGACCTCGGGCTCAGCAAAGAGAGCCTTCAAGAGCGGTTCTTCAAGCCTCATTGGGACGACATCTTCCGCGGCAGATTAGAAATCGTCGATGCACTCACACCGATCCTGACGGATGTCTTGCCGCAGCTCGGCGTCGAGACGCTCCTGCGCTATTGGTTTGAACGCGACAGCACGCTCGATCAGACGCTGATTTCCGAACTGTCCGATTTGCGAGCAAACGGAATTCCTCTGCATCTCTGCACTGTGCAGGAGCATCGGCGTGCATCCTATTTGTGGGAGACAATGGCGTTAAAAGAACTATTCGACGCCATTCACTATTCCGCAGATTATGGCAGCACGAAGCCAGAAGTAGACTTCTTCCAAGCAGTTTGCGCGCGAACGGGTTACAGGCCAGGCGAGTTAATGTTGGTCGATGACGCTCAACGCAATGTAGATGGTGCCAGAGCCGCAGGTTGGCATGCACTGTTGTGGAACGGAACTCAGCCATTGGCCGAACTTGTCAGCGACTATTCTGGTAGGTGAGGTACGGCAAGAACGGGCCAGAGCCCCCCCCTCACCCCGCCGTGGGCAGCGTGTAATCCTTGAACGTCTCGCGCAGCGCCATCTTGTTGATCTTGCCCGTCGCGCCGAGCGGGATCGCATCGACGAAGGCCACATCATCGGGCGTCCACCACTTGGCGATCTTGCCTTCGAGGAATTTCAGCACCGCGTCCTTCGTCGGCTCCTCGCCCGGCTTCTTCTGGATGATCAGCAGCGGGCGCTCATCCCATTTCGGGTGGTAGACGCCGATGACAGCGGCGTTCGCCACGCCCGGCGCGCCCACGGCGATGTTCTCGATGTCGATGGAGCTGATCCATTCGCCGCCGGACTTGATCACGTCCTTCGCGCGGTCGGTGATGGTCATGAAGCCCAGCGGATCGATGGTGGCGACGTCGCCGGTGTCGAACCAGCCGTCGGCGTCGGTCACCGTGCCGTCGGGATTTTTCGCGCCGTCGTTCTTGTAGTACGCCTTCGCCACCGACGGCCCGCGCACCAGCAGACGCCCGAACGCCTTGCCATCACGCGGCATGTCCTTGCCGGCGTCGTCGACGATCTTCATTTCCACCGTATACGGCGTCTTGCCCTGCTTCAGCTTCAGCTTGATGCGATCTTCATGCGGGAGCGCCTCTTCCGTCGGCCCCATCGTGCACAGCGTGCCCATCGGGCTCATTTCCGTCATGCCCCACGCGTGGATGACCTCCACGCCGTAGTCTTCCTCGAACGCGCGCAGGATGGCTTCCGGCACCGCCGAGCCGCCGATGACCACGCGCTTCAGCGTGGAGAGTTTCAGGTTGTTGTCGCGCATGTGCTGCAGGAGCATCAGCCACACGGTCGGCACGGCGGCGGTGAACGTCACCTTTTCCGTTTCCAGCAGTTCGTAGATCGACTGCCCGTCGAGCTTCGCGCCCGGCATCACCAGCTTGCAACCCGCCATCGGCGCCATGAACGTGATCGCCCACGCGTTGGCGTGGAACATCGGCACCACCGGCAGCACCACGTCCTTCGCGCGCAGGCCGAACGCATCGCCCATGCTGGCCGCGAACGCGTGCAGCATGTTGGAGCGGTGCGAGTAGAGCACGCCTTTTGGATTCCCGGTCGTGCCCGACGTGTAGCAGAGCCCGGCCGCCGTGTTCTCGTCAAAGCCGCCCCACGTCACGTCCGTCGAGCGGCCGGCGATCCACGTCTCGTAGCTCATCACGTTCTTCAGCGCCGTCTGCGGCATGTGCGCGTCGTCGGTGAGGATGACGTAGAACGTCACCGTCTCCAGCAGCGGCGCGATCTTCTCCACGATCGGCAGGAAGGTGATGTCGAAGGCGAGCATCCGGTCGCCGGCGTGATTGATGATCCAGGCGATCTGCTCCGGGAGAAGCCGCGGATTGACCGTGTGCAGCACTGCGCCGATGCCCATCGCGCCGTACCAGACCTCCATGTGCCGCGCGGAGTTCCACGCGAGCGTGGCGATCCGGTCGCCGAGTTCGACGCCCCCTTCCAGCAGCGCGCGGCTGACCTGGCGCGCGCGGGTCCACATCTGGTCGTAGGTGGTGCGCACCACCGGCCCCTCGACGGAGCGGGTGACGATCTCGCGGGCGGGTGACGTCGCCCTCGCATGCGTCAGCACGCGGTCGAGCGTCATCGGCCAGTCCTGCATCAACCCCTGCATGCGTCTTCTCCCGTCGTCTTGTTCAATCGCGCGTACGCGTTGGACGGGACCTTAGATGCAAGGAACGGAGGCGGCAATTTCCCCCAATGGGGAAACGGCAGGCGGGCGCCTACGCCGCGAGGCGCAGGCCAGAGCCCAGCCGGAACGGGACGCGGTTCGCCTTGAACTTCCGGGCCCGGAAGATGCGCACGACGGGCTCCGCGCCGGGTTCGACGCTGACCTCGCGCGCGCCGGCGTCAGCATCGTTGGCGGCGATGAGGTCGAGCCTGTCGCGGGCGATCCACGTCGTCGCGCGGGCGGCGGCGGCGGGCGCGCGCAGCGGCGATTTCATCGACAGGCGCAGCGTCGGCGAGAAGGACGCGCCGGTGGTGTTGCCGGCCCAGACCGTCGCGACCAGACACGAAGAAACGGCGTAATCGCCCCAGAGCGAGGACACGCGCGCAAGGCGGACCGGCGCGACGGCGTCGCGGGCGAGATCCTCGGCGCGGGCCGCACGCGGCGTGAGCGTGGGCGCGGGGTCGCCGTGGCGGGTGGGATTGCGGGTGAACAGCGTCGACATGACGATCACCGCGACAAGTCCGAAACCCGACAGAACCGTCCTGCGCACACCCATTCGACTCGAAGCTCCTCGCGGATCATTCCGTGATCGAGCCTTCCAGCGACGCGGTTAACAAATCGCCAATTTTGGGTCACGACTCAGGGATAGAGGCGTTCTTTCGCCCACGGCGCGTCGGCGGCGGGGCGCGTGAACGCCAGCCTGTCATGCAGCCGGAACGGGCGATCGCGCCAGAACTCGATGCGCAGCGGCGCGAGGCGCCAGCCGATCCACTGCGGCGGGCGCGGCACCTCGCCGAGGCCGAAGCGCGCGGCGTTCTCGGCGATGCGCTTTTCCAGCGCGAAACGGCTTTCCAGCGGCCGCGACTGCTCGGACGCCCACGCCCCGATCCGCGCGCCCCGGTCGCGGGAGGCGAAATAAGCGTCGGCGGTCTCGGGCTCGACGGTGGAGACGGCCCCCCGGATCCGCACCGACCGGCGCAGGGACTTCCAGTGGAAGCAGAGCGCGGCCTGAGGATTGGCGGCGAGCTGCCTGCCCTTCGCGCTCTCGGCGTTGGAGTAAAAGGTGAAGCCGCGGGCGTCGAAATCCTTCAGGAGCACCATGCGCACGTCGGGAAAGCCGTCGGCGTCCGCCGTGGCCAGCGCCATGGCGTTGGAATCGTTGGGCTCCTTCTCGCGGGCCTCCCTGTACCAGGCGGTGAAGAGCGCCAGCGGCTCGTCGGTGGCGAAAAGCTGGGCGTCATCTGGCGGGGGCCCTGACTTCGCGTACTCCTCGGAGGACGGCGACGGCGGGATCAGGTCGTTGCGTGTCATGGATCGCTCGTTTGCACTCTCTCTTCATATAGGCCAGCTATGGCGGCGCCATGTCCCACAATACCTTTGGTCACCTTTTCCGCGTCACCACCTGGGGTGAAAGCCACGGGCCGGCCCTCGGTTGCGTCGTCGACGGGTGTCCGCCCGGCGTGCGCCTGACGGCCGAAGACCTCCAGCACTGGCTCGACCGCCGCCGGCCGGGCACGAGCCGCTTCGTCACCCAGCGCCAGGAACCGGACGCGGTGAAAATCCTCTCCGGCGTGTTCGAGGACGAACAGACCGCCGAGAAATTTGGGGGCCCGGTCACCACCGGCACGCCGATCTCACTGCTGATCGAGAACGTCGACCAGCGCTCGAAGGACTATTCCGAGATCCGTGACGCCTATCGTCCCGGCCACGCCGACTTCACCTACGACGCCAAGTACGGCGTGCGCGACTATCGCGGCGGCGGACGCTCTTCGGCGCGTGAGACGGCGGCGCGGGTGGCGGCGGGCGGCGTCGCGCGCAAGGTGCTCGCGCACCTCTACGGCGAGGCAGTCACGATCCGCGCCGCGCTCATCCAGATCGGGCCCGACGCCATCGATCGCAGCGCCTGGGACTGGGACGAGACCGAGCGCAACGACTTCTGGTGCCCCGACGCGGACGCGGCCGCACGCTGGGAGATCGACCTCGACGCCGCGCGCAAGGCGGGCTCCTCGCGCGGCGCGGTGGTGGAAGTGATCGCGAGCGGCCTGCCCGCAGGCCTCGGCGCCCCGGTCTACGGCAAGCTCGACGCCGACATTGCGGCCGCGCTGATGAGCATCAACGCCGTGAAGGGCGTGGAGATAGGCGCGGGCTTTTCAGCGGCCATGCTCTCGGGCGAACTCAACGCCGATGAAATGACCGCAGGCGCCGACGGCAAGCCCGTCTTCCACTCCAACAACGCGGGCGGCATCCTCGGCGGCATCTCGACGGGACAGGATATCATCGCGCGCTTCGCCGTGAAGCCCACCTCCTCGATCCTCAAACCGCGCAAGACCATCACCAGCGACGGCCGCGACACGGAAGTGTCCACCAAAGGCCGCCACGATCCGTGCGTGGGCATCCGCGCGGCGCCCGTGGCGGAAGCGATGCTGGCGTGCGTGCTGGCCGATCACGCCTTGCGCCATCGGGGACAGGTGGGCTGACCGTCCCTACTGCGCAGGCCGCGCCGCGATCCGTCGCCCGCCGGCGAGCCGGACCCACACGAGCCAGAAGACGAGCGCCGCCAGCGGCGCCAGCGCGAGCACGAACGGCAACGCCGATTCACGCATCCACTTCGGCTGCACCTGCATCTGCCCGAGGAAGAACGAACCCGAGGCGATGAACAGCGAGAAACACATGCGCCAGAGGTGGCGCGCCACGCGTGCGGCGCCGTCTATTCCGCCGCGCACGAGCAGGTTGATCTCGCCGAGGGCCGCGACCGTTCCGGCGAACGCAAAGAGAATGAACGCCTGCGGCGGCGAACCATCGATGGTTCCGGTCGGGCTCTGTGCGCCCATGTACATGAAGAGCACTCCGGCGCCGGCGACCGCCACTGCGATCACGAGGCCGGCCATCTCGAACACGCCCGCCGTCTTCGCCGGCCGGCGCACGGTCATCCATCCGCTGAGGAGCAGGTAGAGCGCCATCATGCCGGCGACGAAGTTGGGTCTCTGCCCCTCCGTCAGAAACGGCGCGACGCCGGCGCCTATGGCATAGGCGATGAGCATCGACGCGAAGAACACCGTTCCGGCGATCCGGTGCAGGCGCCCGCCCTTCCGCGTCGACAGGGAAGCAACGCCGGAAAGCATGCCGACCGCGCCCCCGCCAATGTGCAGAAACAGGAGGGCGTCGGCGCCGAAGTGCGCCCACAGCGGCGCGTCGGGTGCAGCCTCCAGATTCACTGCGCGCGCGGCGTCGGCGCCGAACACGATCGCGGCGGCGATCAACGCCCACGAGAAGACGTGGCGATTCATGAGAAGGGCTCCGTGATGTCGGGTCGAGGGGGTCGGATCAGTGTGGCGCCGCGCGACGCGGCCACATCGAGAGCACAAAGCCCGACACCATCAGGGAAATCAGAACGAGGTTGATGACCGAGCCGCTCGCGGCGCCGTCGACGCGATCAATCGGATAGAGCGTGAGGACGACGCGCCGCCCCAGGAACTCGGCCAGCAACCAGAAGTAGATGAAGGGGACCATCGCGCGGTAGCGGATCATCGCCAGCACGCCTACCAGGCCGATGCACAGGTGAAGCAGACCCAGCAGCGCGCTTGACGTGGACGCCTCGCGAAGCGCGGCTTCCGAATAGGTGGACAGGTCGATCGCATCGGCGGCGTTTGCCTGTCGCGGCGCGGCGATCGACACGATGGCGATCGCGAGCTTCGCCAACAGGACCGGCGCGAGCAGCCAGAAGCCCGGCCACTGGCCGCGAAACGTGTTGTCGATGACGCCCGGAAACAGGAGGCGCAGCATTTGATCTCCTCAAGACCGTGTTGCTCGATGGCCCAGCATCGTCGATAATCGATAAAGACGCCATGACGGTGCGTTGCATCTGCATGATCGTCGGTAACAAGGAACTTCAGGTCGATGCACGAACTCACCGTCTCAGCCGGCGTCACGAGCGGCCTTGCAGCATTCGCCGCGTCGAAAGGCGCCGACCAGCCGGCCCTGTTCGCGCACGCGGGCATCGAGCCCGTGATGCTCGAAAACCCCGACAACCGTATTCCGTTCGCGCGTTACATCGCACTCCTGCGTGCGGCGCAGGCGATGTGTGCGGATCCCGCGCTCGCGCTGCACTACGGCGAATCGGTGGACATGTCCGAGGTTTCGATCGTCGGCCTCATCATGAATGCATCCGAGACCATGGCTGACGCCTTCCTCCAGATGCAGCGCTACGGTCGCCTTGCGCTCGAAGTGGAAGGTGTGGGCGCGAACCCGCGCTTCGAGCTTGCCCAGCGCGATGGCCATCTCTGGATGGTCGACACGCGCGCAAATCCGGATGAGTTTCCCGAACTCACGGAAGGCGCCTTCGCGCGCCTCGTGTGCGGCCCGCGCCGATTCCTGTCGCAACCGCACGTGCTGGAAGTCCATGTGACACACGCAGCGCCGGCCTATCGCGCGGAGTACGACCGCATTTTCCAGTGCCCGGTGACCTTCGACAGCGCGTGGAACGCCATGCGGGTGGATCCGCGCACCGCTACATGGCGCGTTGCGCTGCAACCGCGCTATGTTTTCGGGGTGCTTACCGGGCGCGCCGACGCGTTGACCCGGGACCTGGAGGCATCAAAGACAACGCGCGGGCGAGTGGAAGGCGTGCTGCTGCCCTTGCTGCACACAGGCGATGTGGGCGCCGATGCAGTCGCGCACGCGCTGGGATTCAGCCGCCAGACGCTCTTCCGCAGGCTCAAGACGGAAAACACGACCTTCGAGGACGTACTGGACAGGCTGCGTCATCGCATGGCGGTGCACTACCTCGGCGGCAGAAAGGCCTCGGTCAACGACACGGCCTACCTCGTCGGTTTCTCCGACCCTGCCGCATTTTCGCGCGCCTTCAAACGCTGGACCGGCAAGACGCCGTCCGAGGCGCGATCCGCCGGCATCTGAGCGCCGGCGCGCTCAGCGACCACCTCTCCCCGCCAGCGTCCCGAGCAGCACGCAGCCGCGTGAGTGCATCGGCGACGATCGGGGATCGGAAGATTTTGTTTCTCGTCATGCGCGCAGGCCGAGGTTGCGGCGGCGCACGAGCTTCTCGATCTCGACGGCGATGAAAACAACGCATGACGCAATGATGCACACGACGAGTTCACCCGCCGTCAGCGCGGTCGTGTGGAAGACCGGCTGCAAGGCAGGGACATAGATCGTCGCCATCTGCAGAAGCGCCGTGGCCACAACAGTCCAGAGCAGCGGCAGATTTGATGCCAAGCCGATCTCGACCAGCAGGTTTCGTTCCGAGCGGATGGCGAGGCAATGGCCGAGCTGCGAGAGCGTGAGCACAGTGAACACCATGGTCTGCCAGTTCGGCGAGCCGACGTGCAGCGCCCAGGCCTGCACCAGCAAGCACACCGCGCCCATCAGGAAGCCCACCCAGAGAATATGAGTCCCCATGCCGTGGGCGAAGACGCTCTCGCTGGGCGCCCGCGGCGGGCGGGACATGACGTTGCGTTCGGCGCGTTCGCCCGCGAGCATCAGTCCCGGCAGTCCGTCGGTGACGAGATTGATCCAGAGAATGTGGATTGGCAGCAACGGTATCGGCATCCCCACGAACGGCGCCAGGAAGATGGTCCAGATCTCTCCCGAGTTGCTGGTCATGGTATAGCGGATGAACTTGCGCACATTGTCATAGATGCGCCGACCTTCGCGGATGGCGCGCACGATGGTTGCGAAATTGTCGTCGGTCAGGATCATGTGCGCGGCTTCACGCGCCACGTCCGATCCATCGCGGCCCATCGCCACCCCGATCTCGGCGCGCTTGAGGGCCGGCGCGTCGTTTACGCCATCGCCGGTCATGGCGACGTATTCGCCATTGGCCTGCAGGGCCTCGACAATTCGAATCTTCTGCGCCGGATCGACGCGGGCGTACACGCGCACGCTGCGGGCGCGTTCGGCGAGCGCCTCCGGTGAGAGCGCGGCAAGTTCCTCGCCGATCATCACGGCGTCTTGCGCGTCATCGATGATGCCGAGCCGCATGGCGATGGCGCGCGCGGTGGCGGCGTGATCGCCGGTGATCATGACGGGCGTGACGCCGGCGGCCTTGCACAGCGCGATCGCATCCTTCACGCCCGCGCGCGGCGGATCGGCAAGCCCGGCGATGCCGAGAAAGACGAGTTCTTCTTCGAGCGCGTCCATCTCCTCGGGTCGGTCGGTGAAGGCACGCTGCGCCACAGCGATGACGCGCAGGCCGGCGGCGGCCATCTGCTCGGCCTTCGCATGCACGCCGCCCAGGTCGAGCGGCGCTGCGCCATCCTCCGAAAGCGCGCCGACAAGCCGCGGCGCCAGGGACTCCACGGCGCCCTTCACGACCGAGACATAGGCGTCGTCCAGGCGATGCAACGTGCTCATGCGCCGCCGGTCGGAGCTGAAAGGCAGTTCCGCCAGACGTGGCGCTGCGGCATCGACGTCGGGCTTGGCGACGCCGTGCGCGGCGGCAGCCTCCATCAAGGCGACCTCTGTGGGATCGCCGATCGCGCCGTTGGGGCCCAGCTGCGCATCGTTGCACAGCGCAAGCGCACGATAGAAAGCCTCAGAAGGCTCACCGGACGCTGTCGGCGCCCATGCCGCCTCCATGCGCATGCGGTTCTCGGTGAGGGTGCCGGTCTTGTCGGTGCAGACGTAGGTCACCGATCCCAGGGTCTCGACGGCAGGCAGCTTGCGGATGAGCGCATGCTGGCGCGCCATCCGGAACGCGCCGAAAGCAAGCGCAATGGAAACGACGGCCGGCAGCGCTTCGGGAATTGCAGCGACCGCCAGGCTCACCGCCGTGAGCAGCATCAGCGTCGGCGGCTCTCCGCGCAACACTCCGGCCACGAACACAACCGCGCAGATGGCGAGAACCGCCCACGCCAGACGCGCGCCGAAGCGCGCCAGCCTGCGCTGCAGCGGCGACTTCGCTTCCTCGGCGTAGCGTATCAGATCCGCGATCCTGCCGAATTCGGTCTGGCGTCCGATCGCCACAACCACGCCCACGCCGCGCCCTTCTGTCACCAGCGCGCCCTTGTAGGCCATGCCGTGGCGCTCGCCGACCGGCGCATTGGGCCCGGCCACATGCGCTGCATCCTTGTCGACCGGAACGGATTCTCCCGTCAGAACGGCTTCGGCGCATTGCAGGCGAGCGGTCTCGATCAGACGCAGGTCCGCGGGCGCGACAGCGCCTGCTTCAAGGAACACGATGTCGCCGACGACGAGCGCCTCGGCGTCTATCGTCTCGACGGCGCCGTCGCGGCGCACGCGCGCATGCGGCGCCGCCATGCGCCTGAGTGCGGCGATGGCGTTCTCGGCGCGGTATTCCTGGACGAAGCCGATCACTGCATTGATCGCGATGATGACGACAATCGCGATCGAGTCCTGGGGATCGCCGACGACGCCGGAAACGATCGCCGCAGCGATCAGCACGAGGATCATGAAATCGCTGAACTGGTCCAGCACCATGCGCCACAGCGGTCGGCGCGCGCCCTCGGCGATGAGATTGGGACCGTCAAGCGCGTGACGCTCCGCAGCGGCGTCGGCGTTCAGGCCCGACGAGGGATCGACGCCGAGGCGGCGAAGGCACTCGCGCGCATCGAGCGTGTGCCAGGGCGCGGCGTCAACGATCGGCTCATCCATGGACGTCCTCACGCAAAGGCGGCGGTTGACATTCCTCGACGAACAGGGGGCGCCTATTCCCTCCCCGCCAGCGTCGTCAGCAACACGCGCCAGTGCGTAAGGCCGTTGTAGAAACTCTCCACCGACACACGTTCGTCGAGACCGTGTGCGAGATCGTCGCTGTCCTTGCTGAAGATCTCACCGACGCCGTACGTGGGAATGCCTGCGGCGCGGTAGAAGACGCCGTCCGTCGCGCCCGCCGACATGGCTGGCGTCACCATCACGCCCGGATAGGTTGCGTGCACCGCCGCCGTCGCCGCCGCAAGCACGTCCGGCCGCAAGGGCGAGGCGTCGCTGGAGATGTAGTTGCTCTCCAGCGGCTCCAGCTCGATTTTCGCGCCGGCGAGTTCCTGCAGCTTCGCCTGCACCGTGGAAATCGCCACGCCCGGAAAGATGCGGCAGTTCACCGTCGCCACGGCGCTCTGTGGCAGCGCGTTGTCGGCGTGGCCGCCCGCGAGCAGCGTCGGGATGCACGTCGTGCGCAGCTGGCCCACATGAAACGGGCTCGCCGTCAGGGTCGCCGCCGCGCGGCGATCCCCCGGATGCGCCGCGAACCGCACCATCGCCGCGCCGATGGCGCCCTCGATGGACGGGCCGGTCGCACGGAAGCTGGCAATCGTGGTGTCGTTCCACATCACCGGAAACCGGTAGGCGCGCACGCGCGAGAGCGCATCCATCACGTCGTAGATCGCGTTGTCGGGGCGCGGCTGCGAGGAATGACCGCCCGGATTGCGCGCCGTGAGCGAAAAGCTCGCGAACGTCTTCTCGGACGTCTGCAGGAAATAGCCCACCGGCGCGCCGGTCGCTTCATCGAGCCCACCGCCGCCGGCGTCGGTGTTCAGCGCAAATTCCGCGTCGACGAGATCGCGGTGCTCACGCACGAGGGACGTCGCCGTGAGGCCCACTGTCTCCTCGTCGCCCGTGAACGCGATGATGAGGTCGCGCGTGGGCGCGAAGCCCTCGCCGCGCAGCGTGAGGAAGGTCGACGTCAGCATCGCCACGCCGGACTTGTTGTCGGACGCGCCGCGCCCGAAGAAATAACCGTTCTCCTCCACGAGCGTGAACGGGTCGCGCTGCCAGTCGCTGCGGTGCGCGGTGACCACATCCATGTGCGCCATCAGCAGGATCGGACGCCCGCCCGAGCCGTCACCGCGATAGCGCACGACAAGCGAGGCAGTGTCGCCATGCGGCAGCACGTGTATGTCGCTCTCGGGAAAGCCCGCCACACGGAAGCGCCCGGCGAGATACGCCGCCATCTCCGGCGTGCGCTTGCCTTCGACGGACGTGTCCATGCCGACGATGCGGCTGTAGATCTCGCGCGCCTGGGCGCGTTCGGCCACGCCCGGCCCCTGCGCAAGCGCGTCGGTTGCGAGGGCGAGAACTGCGAACGCGCCGACGATGCGCGCAAGTCTGCGGACGAACATGAATATCTCCCCGATGACGCGTCATGCTGGAAGCGCCGACGCGGCTTGGCAATGGCGGCGGACTTCAGGCGCGCCTGAACCGCACGATCTTCGTCAGAAACGCCAGCTCCGCTTCCTCAACCCTGAACCCCGCCTCGCCGAAGAGCGCGACGAAATCTTCCTGCTGGTATGAGCCATAGAACGGCTCGTGGAAGCCGACAGGGAAATACTCGATCATCCGGTCGAGATCGGGCGCATCGCCCGTCTGCAGTGAATCCGCGAAGACGAACACGCCGCCCGGCTTCAGCACCCGTGCGATCTCCTTCGCCGTGTCGCGGCGCACGCGCGGCGGCAGCTCGTGGAAAAGATAGACACACGTCAGCGCGTCGAGACTCGCGTCCGCGAACGGCAGCGCCTCGGCCTGCCCGACCACGACTTCCGCCTGACGCCACGACTTCACCCGCGCACGCGCCGCATCGGCATAGGCAGGCGAAAGATCGAGCCCGGTGACGGGCATGCGCGGAAACGCGTCGAGGATCTGGGTGAGAAACCGCCCGTTGCCGCAGGCGAGATCGAGCAGCTTCACGCCGCGCTGGTCTTTGCCCTTCAGCCCCCGCGCGAGCGATCCGAGCGCGATCCGGCGCATGGCGTCCGCAGCGCCCGCGAACAGCACCTCGACCTGCGTGTCGTAGAGTTCGGCGCTTTCTTCTGTTAGCCAGCCGCCGGTCTGGTAGTGGAAATTCTGCAGGTAATATGCCGGATAGCGCGAACGATCCGCGTTCGAGCGCACTTCGGCGCCGCGCCGCTCGACGCGCCGTTCGTCCACGCGCGGCACGTCGCGGAAGAAGCGCAGGCTGTCCTCGAAGGCGCGCAGTATCTTGGCGACGCTCAGATCACCTGGCGCGGGGTAGAGGCCCGCATCGATGTTGGCGCGGTCGGTGGCGAAGAGATCGATGAAGGCCTGCCGGATGCGCCTCTTGTCGCCTTCCGGCGCGACGGGCCGGAACTTCGGTTCGCCGGGGCGGTCGAACGGCTTCGACATGCGTCGCGCCGCCAGATAGTGCGAGGCGTACCACGCCACCCGCGCGCTTTGCGTGAACGTGTAGCCTGCGCGACCGGCGATGCGTCCGACGTCCCCCACAAGACTCATTTGGCGACCTTCCTCGTCGTGACCTTGCGCTTAACCTTGGCCGGAGGCTTCTCAGCCGGCTGTTTTTCAAGAGGTTGGGGCCATTTCGTGATGCGCTTCATCAGGCCCTGCACCTTGAGGCGCCCTTCCGGCCGCGTCTTGCCGCGCACGGAGACGTTGGCCTGATGCACGGTGCTGCGGTCGCCGCTCACTAGCGGGTGCCACCAGAAGAGCTCCTTGCCTTCCGACACGAGGCGATAGGCGCAGGTCTTCGGGATCCACTTGTAACGCGGCACGTTCTTGGGCGTGAGGCGCACGCAGTCGGGCACGATCTGCTTGCGGTTCGCGTAGTCCTTGCACTGGCAGCTGGCGCTATCGAGCTGCTTGCAGGCGACGTCGGTGAGATAGATCTCGCCGGTGTCGGCGTCCTCAAGGCCGATGAGGCAGCACTTGCCGCAACCGTCGCAAAGCGATTCCCACTCCTGCGGGTTCATCTCCGCAAGCGTCTTGGTTTTCCAGAATGGAAGCTCAGGCTCGGCCTTCGCGCGTTTCGCCGCCCCGCCTTTCGCAGCCGTCATCGCTCCAGCACCCCGACGACCTCCACATGCGGCGTCCAGCGGAACTGGTCCACCGGCGTCACGCGCTTCAACACAAACCCCGCGTCCACGAGCACCTTCACGTCGCGCGCGAAGGTGGCGGGGTCGCACGACACCGCCGCCACGCGCCGCGCCCTCGATGCGCCGATCTGCTCAGCCTGCAGCTTCGCGCCGGACCGGGGCGGATCGAACACGACGGACTCATACCGCTTCAGCTCCAGCGCCGCGAGCGGCGTGCGGAGCAGATCGCGCTTCTCGATGGACACGCCGCGCAGGCCGCCAACCGCATCCGCGGCCTTCTTCAGCGCCGCAAGCATTTCAGCGTCGCCTTCCACCGCGTGGGTCTCCGCGAAGTCGCACACGCGCAGCGCAAACGTGCCAACCCCCGAGAAGAGATCGGCGACGCGCTCCGAGCCGATCAGCGCCGCGCGCACCAGATCGCCCAGCACCCGCTCGCCTTCGAGCGTCGCCTGCAGGAACGCACCCGGTGGCGGAAACACCCGCGCGGGCCCGATCGTCACCATCGGCGCACGCCGCGCCACCAGCGTCTCGCCATCGAATGCAAGCCGCGCGAGATCGAGCTGTTCGGCGATGCGCGCTGCGGATTCCAGACGTCCGCGATCGAAACCCGAGGGGCGACCCGCGCCCTTGATCGCCACGTCGAGGCCGGTTTCGGTCGCGAGGCACTGCACGGTGATTTCCCCGCGCGCCGGCGCGAAGGCTTCCGACAGTTCACGCAGGCGCGGCAACGCATCCGCCAGCGCAGGCGCAAGCACAGGGCATGCATTGATCGGTTCGATGCGCGCGCCGCCGCGTTCGATGAAGCCGAAGCGTACGGTGCGTCCGACGCGCTGCGCATGGAACGCCGCGCGACGACGTCCCTCGCCCCACGCGACGACAATCGGATCAACGTCGGTATCGAGGCCGCGCCGCGCGAGCGCGCGCACGACCTCGTCGCGCTTCCAGGCGAGGTACGGCTCGTCCGCCCAGTGCTGGAGCTGGCAACCGCCGCAGCGGGTGAAGTGCGCGCACGGTGGGGCGACGCGATCTGCGCTCGGCGTCTCGATCACCAGCGGCAGGCCGCGCCCGCCGGTCACCTTCGCGCGCACGCGCTCGCCCGGCAGGGCGTAGGGCACGTAGATGGGGCCGTCCTCGCCGGCGGCCAGCGCATCGCCGCGCGCGCCCATCTCCACGATGTCGAGCACGGCTTCGACGCCGCCGGCGGCGACGGTCTGGACTGCCCCCCGGCTGGCCGGGCGGGTGCGGACGGATCGGTCGATGCGCTTCATGCGGCGTTCAGGCAGACTTTGCTTTCTTGTCGCTCGAAGGCTGGCGGAGACGGTTCCGGCGGGCCCCTGAGGAGATTTCACCATGCGCGTTCGAGCTCTTGTCGCTCTTTCGGCGATGTCGGCGGCTCTGGCCGCGACGGCCGTCCCCGCTTCTGCGCAGTCCTACCCCAATTCCGGCCCGGTCTATAATGGCGGGCAGAACAACGTACACCCGGACGCCTACTGCGCACAGGTGCGCCAGAACCGCATGATGATCGGCGGCGCCATCGGGGCTGCGGTCGGTGCGGTGCTGGGCAACAACCTGGCGGCCCGGAACGCCCAGACCGAGGGTTCGGCCCTTGGCGGCGTCGCCGGTGCGGCCACCGGCGCCATGATCGGCCGCAGCACCGGCCGGTGCTCTCCGGCCGCCCAGCGCCAGCAGCAGCAGGCCTACGGCCAGCCCTACCCGCAATCCTACGGCGCAGCCCCCGCCTACGAACCCGCTTACGAGCCCCGCCGCGGCGACTACCCGCTGGCCGGCGGCCCGGACAGCGGACGCGGCTACCAGACCTCGGGCGGCGGCTACCAGTCCGCCGACTCGTGCCGCTGGGGCTCGGTGACGACGCGCGACCCGGAAGGCCGTGAGATCCGCGAGAGCGTCTACATGTGCCGTGGCCGCGACGGCGTCTGGCGCCCGCAATAACTGCGATGACCTACCCCTCCCCGGAATGACTTATCGGGCCCCGGCGAAAGCTGGGGCCCGTTTTCATGAGCGCACGGCGTACAGCACAAACTCCGGCGCGCCGTCGCCACCGCGGATGTCGCTGTCGATCAGGCTGCGCACCTTGAATCCCGCAACGCCGTCGAGCGCGCGGACCGTCTCCTCCGCCACCAGCCGCGCGGCTTCGTGCTTCAGCAGCGCGCCGCCGCGACCGGGACCGATCTCGTACTGCGGCTTCACCAGCGCGATGAGTACCGCTTCAGGCGCTGCGAGAGACAGCGGCGCGGGCAACACCTTGCCCAGCCCGATGAAACTCGCGTCGCAGACGATACGCGACGGCGCGAAACCTAGCGTTTCGGCGGTCAGCGTGCGTGCATCGACGCCTTCCATGACGCGCACCCGCGCGTCGTCGCGCAGCGTGCGGTGCAGCTGCTCGCGCCCCACGTCCACAGCCGCCACCCGCGCCGCGCCGCGCACCAGCAGCACCTGCGTGAACCCGCCCGTCGAGGCGCCCACATCGAGGCAGTCGCAGCCCTCGACCGAGACGCCGAACACCGTCAGCGCCGCATCGAGCTTCACCCCTGCGCGCGAGACCCAGGGGTGCGGCGCCTCGCAGGTGAGGACGGCATCCTCCTCGATCGCCTGGGAGGCTTTCAGGACCGGAGACCCGTTCGCGGTCACCCCACCCGCCTCGATGGCGGCCTGCGCCCGCGCGCGGCTCTCGGCGAGGCCCCTGGCCACCAGCAATTGATCCGCTCGCATCCGGCCCATCCGCATTCCTCTTGCGCGGCGGCGGCAGGAGCGCAAGGCTGTGCGCCTGAGCCCAAGCATATGGGCCGGGGAGGATGAAGAGATGAGCATGGACATTTCCCGGCGCCGCCTGATGGAAGGCGCCGCAGCCGTCGGCATGACCGCTGCGCTTGCCGCCTGCGCGCCGGAGAAGCCCGCGCCGCGCGGGGACGTGCTCGGCAATCTCGATGCGGTCGGCGTCGCCGAGAAGATCCGCAACAAGGAGTTCACCCCGCTGGAGGCGGTCGAATCCGCCATCGCGCGCGCGGAGAAGATCCAGCCGCAGCTCAACTTCATGGTCACCGACATGTTCGCGCACGCGCGCGAGGCGGCCGCCAAACCGCAGACCGGTATGTTCGCGGGCGTGCCGACGCTCATCAAGGACCTGAACGACGTCACCGGCTTCCCGACGAAGTTCGGCTCACGCGCCTTCGCGGGCGCGCCGCCCGCCACGGCGCAGACGCCCTACACCAATTCCATCATGGCCTCCGGCGTCGTGCCTATCGGCAAGTCGACCACGCCGGAGTTCGGCTTCACCGCGACGACCGAGCCGCTGCTCACCGGCGCGACGCTCAACCCGTGGAACACCAAGCACTCCTCCGGCGGCTCGTCCGGCGGTTCGGCGGCGGCGGTCGCGGCGGGCGTTGTGCCGATCGCGCACGCGAGCGACGGCGGCGGATCGATCCGCATTCCCGCGTCCTGCTGCGGCCTTGTGGGACTGAAACCCTCCCGTGGTCGCCACATCACCGACGAGCGCGATCAGGGCCCGGTGCCGATTTCGGTGAACGGCTGCGTCTCCCACTCCGTGCGCGATACCGTCGCGTGGCTCTACAGCACGCAACGCACCGGCGACGACAAGGTGTTCGAGCCGGTCGGGATGATCGCCGGCGCGTCGGCGCGCAAACTCAGGATCGGCGTGCAGATCAAGACCTTCCTCGGCAAGGATCCGGACACGGAAGTAGCCGGCGAGATCGCAAAAGTCGCCGCGACCCTGAAGCAGCTCGGGCACGACGTGCGCGAATTCAAGGCGCCGATCGACGGCGCTGCGTTCTCCGATGCGTTCACGCTCTACTGGGCGGGCATGGCGCTGGACATCCGCGAGCAGGTGAAGGCCAAAGCGCCAGGTGTCGCCCTCGAAGAGTTGCTTGAGCCGTTGTCGCTGGGTCTTGCCGATCTCGCGGAAAAGGCGGGCCCCGCCGGCATGGCGCGCGCTGTCGCGACGCTGCAACGCACGCAGCGCAAGTACGAAGGCATGTTCCCCGGCATCGACGTGCTGCTGACGCCTGTGCTGGCCAAGCCCCCGGCGCTCATCGGCGAATACGCGCCGACGCTGCCGTTCGAGAAGTTCCTGACCATCCAGGACTATGTGGCCTACACGCCGCTCATCAACGCGGTCGGCGCGCCGGCCATCTCCCTCCCGCTCGGCATGTCGTCGACGGGCCTGCCCCTCGGCGCGCACTTCGCGGCCAAAGGCGGCGACGAGCAGACGCTCATCGAACTCGCCTACCAGCTCGAACAGGCCCTGCCGTGGAGCGGCCGCAAGCCGGGCGTGCACGCGTAGGCCCGGAGAACGTCGTGAACATCGCTGTAAAGACCGGAGGCTACACCGCGTTCGAGCCACACCCGCTCTCGCCGACGATCGGCGCCGAACTCGTCGGCGTCGATCTCGGCGGGCCGCTGAGCGAGGCGCAGATCGGCGAGGTGCGACGCGCGCTGCTCGAGTTCAAGGTCGTGTTCTTCCGCGACCAGACCATCACGCGCCGCCAGCACATCGATTTCGCGCGTCGCTTCGGTGAACTGGAAATCCACCCCGCCACGCCCGCCGATCAGGAGGACCGCGAAGTCCTGCGCATTGCGCACGGACCAAACAGTCGCGGCGTGGAGAACAACTGGCACTCCGATGTCACGTGGCGCGAGACGCCTTCACTCGGGTCCATCCTGCGCGCTATCGAGCTCCCGGACGTAGGCGGCGACACGCTGTTCAGCGACATGTACGCGGCGTTCGAGAACCTGAGCCCGGAGATGAAGCGCTTCGTGACCGGCCTCACCGCCGTCCACGACATCGCACGCGTGTTCGCTGGGCGACTGAAGAAGAGCGCGGAAGACCTGCACGCGAAGTTTCCGCCGATGGAACATCCCGTGGTGCGCACGCACCCCGAGACCGGCCGGCCGCTGATCTTCGTCAACACCGGCTTCACGAGTCACATCAAGGGCCTGTCGCGGAAGGAAAGCGACGATCTGCTCGCCCATCTCTACGCGCAGGCGGCGATCCCCGAATACCAGTGCCGCTTCCGCTGGGCGCCGGGGTCGCTGGCCTTCTGGGACAACCGCGCCTGCCAGCACTACGCGGCGTCGGACTACTTCCCGGCGGTGCGCATCATGGAGCGCGTGACGATCGCCGGCGACAGGCCGTTCTACCGAGCGGCCTGAACGATGCAGCCAATTTCCGTCCTTCCCCGCGAGGGGAAGGTGGCTCGCGAAGCGAGACGGATGGGGCGGCGGCGGCCTGTCGAAAGCGAGCTTACCGCCCCTTCAGTCACGCCTCCGGCGCGACAGCTTCCCCTCACGGGGAAGCACGGTGACGACACTTCATTCTTTTTTCTGCTCGCGTCCGCGCGCCATCACGCCTTCGCGGTTCTTCGCTACGACGTCGGGCGTGACCTTCGCATTCTCGGCGCTGGAGCGGGCGCGCTCAAGCTGAAGCGCGTCGCCGAACGGGATCGCGAAGCCGTCGTCGATGAGGCGCTTGTAGAACTGCACCTTTTCCGGCGCGGCGGTGGCGATGTCGCCGGCGAGCTTGAGCGCGACTTCGACGAGAAGTTCCGGCGCCACCACGCGGTTCACGAGCCCCCACGCCTCGGCGGTCTCGGCGTCGAGGAAGTTGCCGCTGAGCGACAGCTCCTTCGCCCGCGAAATGCCGAGCATGCGTGAGAGCTTCTGCGACAGACCCCAGCCCGGCATGATGCCGACGCGCGCGTGCGTGTCGGCGAACTTCGCGTTCGTCGAGGCGATGAGGATGTCGCACGCGAGCGCCACCTCGAAGCCGCCGGTAATCGCCGCGCCATTGATCGCGCCGATGACGGGCTTGGCGCACTTCTCGATGGCGACGACGGGATTGCGTTCGGCGTCCGAGGCGTTCGCGGCGCCCATTGCGGAAGCATCCGCGCCGAGTTCCTTGAGATCGAGCCCGGCGGTGAAGGCCTTGCCGGCGCCGGTGAGCACGATGGCGCGCACGTCAGGGTCGTTGTTGAGCGCCGCGAACGTCGCGGCGATTTCCTGACGCATGGCCTTGGAGAGCGCATTCATCGCCTCGGGGCGATTGAGCGTGACGAGGGCGACGCCGTTGGCGCGTTTGTCGACAGCGACCAGCATGTTCATTCCCCGATATCCGGCGTGGTGCAGTTGGTTTCCTTGCCGCCGAACTGCAGGAAGCCTTCATTGCCCTTGGTGTGGAAGATGTCGGTCCCGTTCGCAGCCTTGAAGAGATTGCCAGAGGCCGCCATCGCCGGCGCCATCGTCGCCGTGATGCCGTCCTTGAACAGGAAGTCGGCGCGGTCATCGATCAGCGTCATGCGGAAGCTGTCGCCGTTCTCGCAGGTCCAGTTGGAGACATCGCCGGCCTCACCGGGCGCCGGCGCGGTCGCTTCCGCCTTCTCAGCGGGCTTGGGCGAGCACGAGGCGGCAAGCGCGATCAGACCGACGGCGAGAATGGTGCGAATCATGGAAGCGCCTTTCACTTTGCGAACACGCCCTTGAGGTCGCGCTTGATGATCTTGCCGTTGGCGTTGCGCGGCAGCGTTTCCGGCCAGAACACGATCTTCACCGGCACCTTGAAGGCGGCGATCTTCTGCGCAACGTGGTGGCGCAGTTCCGCCTCGCTCGCTTCCGCGCCCGGCTTCAGGTGGACGACCGCGCCCGGCTCCTCGCCGAGCGTCATGTGTTCGATGCCGACAACGGCCGCGTCCATCACCGCCGGGTGATCGTAGAGCGCATTCTCCACTTCCACGCAGTAGATGTTCTCGCCGCCACGGATGAGCATGTCCTTGGCGCGGTCGACGATGAAGACGAAGCCTTCCTCATCCACGCGCGCAAGATCGCCGGTCTTCACCCAGCCGTCGACGAAGGTCTCGGCGGTGGCCTCGGGCTTCTGCCAATAGCCGCGCACGACAATCGGCCCCTTGTACCAGAGCTCTCCGACCTCGCCGACCGGCAGATCCTTGCCGCCGTCGCCGACGATGCGGACCTCGCCGGTCGCGCTCGGCACGCCGCAGCTCGACGGGCGCAGGATGTAGTCTTCCGCGGAATTGGTCGTCGCGGTCGCCGACGTTTCCGTCATGCCCCAGCCCTGTCCCGGCTGCGCATTCGGAAAGCGCTCCTTGATGCGCTTGACGAGTTCCGGCGCCGACGGTGCGCCGCCATAGGAGACGCTTTCGATCGAAGAAAGATCGAATTCGCCCGCGCGCGGATGCTCGATGACCTGCCAGGCGATCGTCGGCACGCCGCCGATCTGGTTGACCTTCTCGCGTTCGATGAGGCCGAGTGCGGCTTCGGCGTCCCACTTGCGTTGCAGCACGATTTTCAGACCGGCGTACATCGCCGGGATCATCACCGCAAAGCAACCCGTGGCGTGGAAGAACGGCACGCTCAGCAGCACGCAGCGCTGCGGCGCGTCCGGATCGGGCGCCGGCGGTTGTTCGCCGCGACGCAGGAAGGCGCGCGCGCCTGCGCTCGCGCCATTGAAGAAGTTGGAGATGATGTTGCGGTGGGTGATGATCGCGCCCTTGGGTTTGCCCGTGGTGCCCGAGGTGTAGAAGATCGTGGCGTCGTCATCGGGCGCGAGCGGCGCGATCTCGGGCTGCGCGTCCGGCAGGTTCGCCCATGCGTCGGGGGCGCCGATCACGCCTTCGAGGCTCGTTACGCGCGGATCGGCGATCTCCTCGCCCGCGCGCGACACGAAGCAGCGCTTGAGCGCCGGGCACGCGTCGACATGTTCGCGCATGCGCTCCCAGCGTTCGTGATCAAGGATCGCGATCTTGGCGCCGGAGTCCGTCAGCCCGTATTCGAGTTCAGGCCCTGTCCACCATGCGTTGAGCGGCGTGACTATGGCGCCCGTGAGCGCGGCCGCCCAGAACGCCACCGACCATTCCGGCAGGTTGCGCATGATGATCGCCACGCGATCGCCCTTCACGACGCCTTCGGCGCGCAGGCGCTCCGCGAACGCGGCCACAGCACGCCGGTGCGCATCGAACGTCACGCGCTCGCCTTCGTGGACGATGTAGGTTTTCGCCGCGTGGGGCGCGCCGAGCGCGAAGACGTCCGCGAGCGTCGGCGGCGCGTTCTTCCAGATCTTTGTGCGCACGCCGCAGATGTCGATCTCGCCGACCTCGAACATCGTGCCCGGCTGGGTGATCAGGGCGTGAGCCTGCGCCACGGACATGGCGGGAAAATTCGGCGGGAGATGCCCGTCGGACGTCATGCGATTTCCTCCCGGCCTCGTGATCGGGCCGCTGAAGCGTTTTCAGCATGGCGCGCGCGGCAGGGAAAGACCCTGCACCCTCAGTCGTGCAGGACGCCCTCGGCGACGACTACCGCCGCGCCGCCGATTTCCGCAGCGACAAGCGTCCCACCTTCCATGACGATCTGGAGTTCGATGCGGCTCGCGCGGCCCATCTCGACGCCCTGGTCGATGACGAAATCATGCGTTCCGTCGGCGAGGCCCTCGTGGTCGGCCAAGGCGCCTGCGAGGCAGGCGACCGCCGATCCCGTCGCCGGATCCTCCACGATGCCGAGGCCGGGGCCGTACATGCGCGCGCGCAGGCCCCCGGGCGAGGGCGCATAGAGAAACACCGCCGGGTGATCGCCCGTGACGTGGCTTGCGAAGGATGCTGTCGGCCACGCCCGTTTCAGCGCATCGAGCGAGGCGAGCGGCACCAGATCGAACTGCCCGCCGACCGCGCGCTTTGAAGGCGTGTGATGACCGAAGCCGATGTCGGCGACCCCGAGCCCGAGGGCGTCGGCGGCGGCCGCGGCGCTAAGCCCCCGCCCCACGATCGCCGGCAGTTTCGGCACGCGGAAACGCGCATAGCCCGACCGTTCGCCGCGCCGCTCCGTGACACAGGAGACGACGCCGACCTGTTCCTCAAGGCCGAACGCCGCAGCGCCCTCGTCGCCATGCATGAGCGAGAGCAGCACCGCCGTCCCGACCGTTGGATGGCCCGCGAACGGCAGTTCGGAGCCGGGCGTGAAGATGCGCAGCTTCGCGCGCCGGTGCGGGTCGTCCGGCGGCAGGATGAACACCGTCTCGGAGAGATTGAACTCCTTGGCGATCGCTTGCATGCGCGCGTTGTCGAGGCCTTCGGCGTCGCTCACCACCGCCAGCGGATTTCCGGCCAGCGGCGTCTGCGTAAACACATCGAGGACCGTGTAACGGCGGCTCACGGCGCCCTCTTCGACGGTTCGGCGTTGAGATCCTCGTCGAGCGCCTGATTGATGAGACGCATCTCAAGATCCATCTCGGCGGCGTCCACGCTGCTCATGTCGAGGATGGCCTTCTCGAACACCATCTCCATGCGTGTGAGCAGATGGCGCGCTTCAGCAGCGCGCTTCTCGTAGTGCTCGGCCTCAAGGCCCTGGAATGTATCTGCGACGAACACCGCTTTCGGCAGGTGGTAGGTCAGCACACGCTGCGCGACCGGGAACTTCATCGGCTCGTCGGCGACGGCGTCGGAGAGCCTCTCGCCTGCAGCGACCAGACGCCGGCAAAGCGCGGCGGCCTCCTCGTCCTTGCCGGACAGCGCGCGGCCCGACGCATCGAGCTTGCGCAGCGAAACCGCAGTCTCGTCGAGCACGCCCTGCACCACGTCGCGCTGGGATTTCGGAATGTCGCGGCCATCCACTTCCGGAGGATCGATCGCGCGCGGCTTCTGCGGCAGGCGGAAGGGCAGATCGCGCGGCGCCAGCGCGCCGGTCTGGATCGCCTTCACGATCATGCTGATCGCGCCGCCCGTGAGGAGGCCGATGCCGACCGCCGCCACTGTCGGCAGCATGATCGAGGCGAGACCGCCCGCCAGCAGGCCGGCGCCGGCGGCTGCGTACTGGCGGACCGCGTGTTGCTCGCGCAATTTCTGCTTCTCCAGCCGCGCGGCCTGACGGGCGGCCTCACGCTCGGCCTGCGCCTTGAGGGAGGCCTCGTCGCCCACGGGTGCGGCGCCCGTCGCGGAGGCGCTGCGGATCACATCGAAGACGACATCGACAAGGTCGTCGCGGACGCGGCGGCGGTATGACATGGGCGAAGACGTGGCCCGCCTTCGCCGCGCGCGCAAGACGCCCGCGCGGCGAAATCGGACTTCAGCCTGCCGGCGCCACGGAGGGTCGCTGAATCTGGCCCTCGAGATTCTGCTTCACCTGCCGGGCGTCGAAGGCCTGCGGATCGTTCGCAGGCTTCGCGCCCTTGAACAGCACGATCTCGGCGTTCGCCCGGTAGCGTGTCACTTCCCGGTAGGTCGTGTCGTCCCAGAAGGGATCGTGGAAGGAACGCCAACCGTAACGCGGGGAATACCAGTCGTAGTCCGGCCGGAAACCGGCGTAGGGGCCGCCGAGGGGGACAAGGCTGGAACGCCCGTCCGTCGCGCGCTGGGTGACGACGAAGTAATCAAACCCCTGCTGCAGGGTCAGCTCCGCCGCGCGGTAGAGAACATAGCTCTCCACAATCTCCCGCTCGGTCAGCGAATTGCCATTGAAGGTGAGGGTGTAGCGATTGTCCTCCACCCGCCGCTCCGCATACCCGTAAGCGCCGGGCTGGGCCGCGGGCTGGTATGGGGTGACCGTGGCGCAGGCCGCGAGAGCCAGCGCCGAAAGGGCCACGAAAATCCGTATCATGAGCATACTCCTGCCGCGCTTGCTCGCTCCTGATCAACATAGGGCCTCGCGGGCGCCGGGGCCATATGCTTGACGACGGCGTTCGGGTGCGGTTCAGGCGCGCAGGCGCGCCGTGCCGCGCACCCAGATGAAGGAACCGACATGATGCGCCGCCTCCTCGCTCTTTCCGCTGGCGCAGTCGCCGCCACGGCGCTCGCCGCTTCGCCGCTTCTGGCTCAGGGCGCGGGCACTACCCCGCCGGCGCAGACCGCGCGCGCGGTGCAGGACGGCTGCGTGCGTCGGGGCGAAGACGCGCGCGTGTGCGCATGCGGCGTCGGCATCGCCTATTCCAAGCTCGAGCCGCGCGCCTTCGCGCTCATCCCACAGATTGACCCGCTGATCGACGAGCCAGATCAGGGCAAACAGCTGACGGGTCTTCTCACACTAGCCAGCCGCAGCGGGCTTTCAGTGCAACAGTTGCAGTCGGCTTACGACACCATCCGGGCCAACCGCGCGACGGTGAACCAGATCTGCAAGCCGCTGGCGCCCGCGCGCGCCATTGCAACGTCGAGGAAGAAATAGCCCCTGGAAAATCTCGTCGATACGCATCGTCGGGCGCGCTACCGCCGCGCCCCTCCTCACGATGACGATCGGTCGCCGGATGGGGCGGCGGCATCGAGAGCCACCGCCTCCCCAGCGCCGTAAGATGCGCAATCACGTTTTTCAGAGACCCGCATGCGGGTTTGTGCCATGCTTTTCTGTCACGCCGCTCTCCGCGCCCGCTCGCGCCGCTGCTGCCTGCCCGCGAGATATCCGGCCCGGAGCAAGACCGCGGCGACTCTTGGAGGGAGGACACCCATGAACCGTGCGTATCTCGTCGCCGCCGCCACAATCGCCCTCACCGCCGCCGCATTCGCCCCCGTCGCGCCACCTGTCGACCCCTTGCTCGCAGCAGCCGTCGGACAGGCGCGCTGCGCGCCGCCGGCGCTGTCGCTGCGATCCTTCCTCGCTGCGGCGAATGCCTACGCCGCCGCACAACCCGCGCTCCCCGCCGTTCCACCGCTGATGGAAGGGCTTGGCGCCACACACATGACAATCACCACCGCAAACCCTCGCGCCCAGGCGTATTTCGATCAGGGTCTGCGCCTGCTGCACGGGTTCAACCACGCCGAGGCCGCGCGCGCGTTCCGGGAAGCGCAGCGCCTCGATCCGGACTGCGCGATGTGCTTCTGGGGCGAGGCCTTTGCCCTCGGTCCCAACATCAACGCACCGATGGCGGCTGCCGACAACGCCGCAGCCTACGCCGCCACACGCGCGGCGCTGGCGAAGGCCGATGCCGCAAACGAGAAAGAGCAAGCGCTCATCGATGCGCTGCTGCATCGCTATGGTCGCCGCGCGCCCGCCGATCGCAGCCATCTCGACCGCGCCTTCGCCGAAGCCATGCGCGGCGTGGCCAACCAGTACCCGGACGACGACAACATCCAGACCTTCGCCGTCGAGGCGATGATGGACACCCAGCCGTGGAACTACTGGCAGGCTGGCGGGCGTGAGCCGTCCGGCTACACCGGCGACATGGTGCAACGCCTTGAGAAAGTGCTTGCGCGCGACCCCAGACATGTCGGCGCGATCCACCTTTACATCCACGTGGTGGAAGCCTCTTCCGATCCGTGGCGCGCGGAACGGTATGCTGACGCGCTTCAGTCTCTTACGCCGAGTGCTGGGCACCTCGTACACATGCCGGCGCACATCTATTATCGCGTCGGACGCTTCCGGGATTCCATCCGCGCCAACCAGCGCGCGGCGCGCGCCGACGAGGCCTACTTCAGCGCCGCGAACCCAAGCGCGATGTACCAGTATGGTTATTACACCCACAATCTGCACTTCATCATGACGAGCGCCCAGATGTCGGGCGACGCGCGCACGGCGCTTGCCGTCGCGCCGCGGCTCGACCAGGCGCTGCCGATAGAGATGGCGCGCGCGGTGCCGATCGCACAGCCCGTGAAGGCCGCACCGTGGTTCGCGAAGGCGCAGTTCGCCACGCCTGCGTCGATCCTTGCCGAGCCCGCGCCGGCCGACGGCGTGGACTATGTAAAGGCCGCCTGGCTCTTTGCGCGCGCCATCGCCCTTGTGCGTGCGGACCGCCCCGCGGAGGCGCGCGCGGAAGCATCAAGGATCGCCGCACTGGCCAGCACCGGCGATTTTTCGGCGATGAACGCGGGCGGCATCCCGACAAAGGACCTGCTCGCCATCATGGGACACGTGGTCGAAGGCCGCGCACTCATGCGCGAACGGAAGTTCGAGGCCGCGATCACGCAGTTCGAGGCCGCAACGGACCTGCAGGCGAAAATCCCCTACATGGAGCCGCCCTACATCTACTATCCGGTCCGGCAGTCGCTCGGCGCGGCGCTTCTCGCGGCCGGCCAGCCCGCACGCGCGGAACGGGAGTTCCTGCACACGCTCATGGAACACCCCAACAACGCCTATGCGTTCTGGGGCCTCTCCGAAGCCCGCCGCGCGCAGGGGGACTCCGGCGGCGCCGCAGCCGCGCGACGGTTCTTCAACGATGCCTACGCCGGCGATCGCCGCGCGCTGAACGTGGCGACGCTTTGACCGCCTGTCCCGGAAAACGTCTGCGGACCAAACCTTGTCATCGCGCCTGACGCCCGCGTGCGTCAGGCGCCGCCGGAGAAGTGCACATCCACCGCTTCGGCCTCCGCGTCATAGAAGATGCACTGGTAGGCGTCGCTGGAGATGGGCAGGCAGATGCGCGGAAGTTTCGCGGCGCGAATGGACTCGTAGGTTTCGCGGACGAACATGCTGGCGCCGCCCGGTCCCCAGGCTTCCGGAGCCGTGACGCCATCGGCTTTCCATTCCGGCGAGGCCGACGTGTCGTCCACGGGCGCACTGGCCCAGCTGTCAAGAAACGCCTGCAACTGAGCAGCGCTCGTGGGATCGACGGGCTTGTGGATCCACTCGTACGGCGCGGCGTGCGCGAATAGCGGCTTGCCGGCGGCATTGCGCACCGTCCAGACCACCACGGCGCCGGCGCAATCGCGACCGATGGCGCGCGCTTCAACCGTGTCGCGCGCCTCAGGTCCGGTGAAGGCGACCGTGCGTTCCGCAACCAGAGCGCATCCGTTCGAGCCCGCAAGTGGCCCGTTCGCGCCGGGCTCGCAGGCGGCCAGAAGAAGGGCGACGGCAAGAATGAGAAGACGCATCTGAACTTCCTGGAATGTCACTAGAGCCTTTTCCGATCCGATTGAATCGGATCGGGGCTCTAGCTTGTTGTTTGAACGCATTTTCTAACGACGAACCGGCGTCCACTTCGTCGGAAAATGCTCTAGCCCGCGCGCGCCGCGCCGAGCACCCTGGCCACCTCCGGCGCCGAAGCGTCGCACTGCAGGAACTCGTGTTCGGCGCGCCGCTTGAGCGCCGCGACCGTCGCCTCGTATCCGGCGGCGACTGCGGAGTCGAACTCCTTCCAGTCGCGAAGATCGACATCCGGCATCTCAGGGATAATGAGCAGGTCAGCCCCGTCGCGCCCCATCCACGGATCGACCGTGAGCGTGGCCGTATGCATCAGCAGCGACGCGATGGGCGGCGCCGACTGGAAACCCTTGCGCGTGACCCAGCCGATGAAGTCTGGCACGTCGACGAAGTCCATCGGGTCGATCGTGCTCCGGCGCGCCACGTCGACGCCGATGATCGGCCCACGGTGCGTTTCCTTCATCACGTCGACGGGGAAGTTCTTCACCACAGCGCCATCGACCAGCAGCATGTCGCCGCCGTTGGACACCGGCGGCAGGATTCCGGGCAGGGAAATGGAAGCGCGCAGCGCATCGCGCAGCAGGCCCGACCGGTGCACGTGGGCGTTCGCGCTCACAAGGTTCGTGGACACGCAATAGAACGGCACATGCAGGTCTTCGATGAGCGAATCGCCGAAGTGTTCGTGCAGGCGCGTCTCCACACGCTTGCCGCGCGACAGCGAAACCACCGGCACGACATAGTCGCCGAGCGGATTTGACTCCACGAACGCCTTGCGGATGCGCGTCTCGATCTGACCATCGTCCCAGCCCATGGCGTAGCAGGCCGCGACGATCGCGCCCATGCTGGTGCCGCCGATCACGTCGATGGGCGTTCCGAACTCGCGCAGGGCGCGGATGACGCCGATGTGCGCATACGCACGCGCACCGCCGCCAGACAAGACAAGCCCGGTCGCGCATCCCGCGATCACCCGCGCGAGACGGCCGGCGTCTTCGTCAGCCAGCCCGCGCCAGTGCATGATGCGCGAGGCGTCACAGGCGCGTCGCCACTGTTCCGCCGACGCGAACTGCCGGTCGGAGCCATGGTGCAGAAGCACCACGTCAACAAGCCGGAACCGCCGTGCGGGTGATGGGTCTTCCTCCGGAAGCAATGGAGTGGAGGGCGCAGCATCGGCGCGCGCCAGCACCCAGATGCGATCGGCCTGGCGCAGGCAGGTGCGGAACCACGACGTATCGGCGATCGGGCTGATGAGAAAGACGGCGTCATGTTCCTGCTCAAGCGCGTCGAACCAGGCGCTCTGCTTGTCGTCGCCTTCCTCGCCGACGACGCAGGCATTCTTGCCCAGCCTCGCGAGCGCCTCCACGAGTGTCTGCGCCCGCAGGCGCAGATCGATTGTCGGCGAGGTGGCGATCAGCGCGTAGACCTTCGGCTCGGCGCGCGCATTCCGGCTGGGGCCCTGCCTGGCGCGGATCAGCATGAGACGGGCGAGCGCGCGCATCATCTGGGGGTGCATGTCCACGAGCCGCTCGAACGCCGCGCGCGAGAAGCGCACCATCTCGGTGTCGCGGATGGCATAGACCGACCCAGAATGGCCATCGCCGACGATGAGCGACATTTCGCCGACGGGTTCGCCCGCCCGGATGTAGCCGACGAGATGCTGGTCCATCCCTTCGCCGCGAAACGCCGCCAACGATCCCGAGACGACGAAGTACAGCGCTTCCGAGGCCTCGCCAGCGTGAAAAAGCGGCCAGCCGCCGGGCAGCGAAAACCACTCCGCCTCGGCCTCCGCAGCGGCCAGCGTCGCAGCGCTCGCGCCGCGCAGGATCGGAATGTCCTCAAGATGGCCCGTCATGGCGCCTAGGTGACGCCTTTCGGGCGACTTGCCAAGCGGGACCGTGTCGGGCTTTGACGCCGCGTCCGGCGCGCGCCATCAAGGCTGCCATGTCCATCATCGAAACCCAGATCGATCCAGCCTCGCCCGCCTTCGTACGCAATGCGACGCGGATGCGGGCGCTGGTGGAAGACCTCCGTACGCGGACCTCGACGGCGGCCCTCGGCGGGTCGCAGGACGCCCGCGGGAAACACGTGGCGCGCGGCAAGCTCCTGCCCCGCGAGCGCGTCGAACAGCTGATCGATCCGGCGTCCCCGTTTCTCGAACTGAGCGGCCTCGCGGCCAACGGCATGTACGAGGGCGACGTGCATGCGGCCTCGCTCATCACCGGCATTGGCCGCGTGGAAGGCCGTACCGTGATGATCGTCTGCAACGACGCCACGGTGAAGGGCGGCACCTATTACCCGATCACCGTGAAGAAGCACCTGCGCGCCCATGAGATCGCGCGCGAGAACCGCCTGCCCTGCCTCTATCTCGTCGACTCGGGCGGCGCGAACCTGCCGTTCCAGGCGGACGTCTTCCCGGACCGCGAACATTTCGGACGCATTTTCTTCAACCAGGCCAACATGAGCGCGGAAGGCATTCCGCAGATCGCGGTGGTGATGGGCTCATGTACCGCCGGCGGCGCCTATGTGCCGGCGATGAGCGACGAGACGATTATTGTTCGGAAGCAAGGCACGATATTCCTCGGCGGGCCGCCGCTGGTAAAGGCCGCGACCGGCGAAGTGATTTCGGCGGAGGACCTCGGCGGCGCCGATGTGCACGCGCGCCGTTCGGGCGTGGCCGACCACTACGCCATGAACGACCAGCACGCCCTGCATCTGGCGCGCCAGATCGTCAGCCATTTGCCGAAGCAGACGCTGGCGATCGAGCCCGATCCCGCCCGCGCGCCGCTGTTCGACGCCGAAGACATCTACGGCATCGTGCCCGATGACATCCGCCAGCCCTACGATGTGCGCAAGGTGATCGCGCGGATCGTCGACGGCTCGCAGTTCGACGAATTCAAGAAGCTCTACGGCGAGACGCTGGTGACGGGCTTTGCGAAGATCGAGGGTTTTCCCGTCGGGATCATCGCCAACAACGGCGTGCTGTTTTCCGAAAGCGCGCTCAAGGGCGCGCACTTCGTCCAGCTCTGCTGCCAGCGCAACATTCCGCTGCTGTTCCTGCAGAACATCACCGGCTTCATGGTGGGGTCGAAGTACGAAACCGGGGGCATCGCCAAGGACGGCGCGAAACTCGTGACGGCAGTATCTTGTGCGAAGGTGCCGAAGATCACCGTCGTCATCGGCGGCAGCTACGGCGCGGGCAACTACGGCATGTGCGGACGCGCCTACGGGCCGCGCTTCCTCTGGATGTGGCCGAATGCGCGCATTTCCGTCATGGGCGGCGAACAGGCCGCGAGCGTGCTCGCCACCGTGAAGCGCGACGGCATGGAACTGCGCGGCCAGTCGTGGAGCGCGGAAGACGAGGAAGCCTTCAAGGCGCCGATCCGCCAGAAGTACGAAGAGGAAGGCTCGCCCTACTTCGCCACAGCTCGCCTGTGGGACGACGGCGTGATCGACCCCGCGCAGACGCGCCGCGTGGTGGCGCTGAGCCTGGCGGCGAGCCTGAACGCGCCGATCGAGCCGACGCGGTTCGGGGTTTTCAGGATGTAAGTTCCCGCGCCCGGACGCGGAAGGTGCTTGGCGCCGCGCGCCAACCTCGCCGTCCCATTGACCAGCGTCAATGCAATCGTTGGCCCCACGGGGCTGACTGCATCCGAGGTGCGCGATGACTCATACGATCTGCATCCTTCAGGGGCATCCCCACAGCGATCCGGCGCACTTCTGTCACGCGCTCGCAGGCGCTTATGCAGAGGGCGCCGACGAGGGCGGGCACACGGTCTCGTACTTCGACATCGGCGCCATGGACCTTCCGTTCCTACGCGACCCGAAGGACTTCGCCACGCCCGCGCCGGAGGCCGTCCGGCAGGTGCAGCAGGCCGTTTTGCAGGCCGACCATCTCGTGATTGTCTATCCGCTTTGGCTGGGAACCATGCCTGCGCTGGTGAAAGCATTCTTCGAGCACTTCGCCCGCGCGAACTTCGCCATAGAGGCAAACGCCAAAGGCTGGCCGCGGCAGATGCTCAAGGGGCGCTCTGCCCGCGTGATCGTGACGATGGGCATGCCGGCGGCGGCCTACCGGCTGATGTTCGGCGCCCATGGCGTAAAGGGATTTGAGACCGGCATTCTCGGCATGGCTGGCATCGGCCCGATCCATGAAACACTGATCGGCGGCGTCGATGATGAGAAACACCGCGCCGAATGGCTACGCAAGGTCCGCGATCAGGGCGTCCGGGGCGACTGAGCGGCCAAAGGTCCCCGCGGGATCAAGCCGCCAGCAGAGCGCCCGCTTCGTCGGCCACCTGCGCGTGCGGGATCGGCTTCCTGATCGATGCGACCGTCCGCCCTTTCAGTTCCGCCGGCGTCTCGTCCACCGCGTAGCCGCTCATCAGCAACACGCGCGCGCTCCCGAGCCCCTTGCCGGCCGCCTTCAGCATACTGAGTCCGTCGAGCACGGGCATCGCCACGTCGCAGATGACGAGCGCATAGGCGCCTTTCGCGGCGTTGATCTTCTCGAGGCCCTCTTCGCCGTCGCAGGCCTCGTCGACTTCATAGCCGCGCTCGCGCAAGGTCTTCGCGATGGCGCCACGCAGGGGATCTTCGTCTTCCACCAGGAGGATCTTCGTCGTCATGCCGCGATCAACTCCTTCACGCGCTGGGCGAGCTGCTGCACGCCGACAGGCTTGGCCATGTAGCTGACTTCAAAATTCTCCAGCACCTTGCCGAAGCTCTCGGGCGCATAACCGGACAGGAACAGCACCTTGGCGCCGCCGATCATTTCCGTTGTCGCGGCCTTCAACATTTCAGGCCCCGTCATGAACGGCATGGTCACGTCGGAGATCACGAGATCATACCCGCCGGGATTGGCTTCGAGCTTCGCCAGTCCGTCCTCGCCGTCCTCGGCCTCGTCGATCTCGTAGCCGCATTTCACCAAGTTGCGCGCGATTGAGCTGCGCAGCTTGTCCTCATCCTCGACAAGCAGGATGCGCCCGCGCCCGGAGAGATCCACCGGCGCGCGACGCGCGGAGTCCCGCTCACGACGCGCCATGTCGTCGATCTCTTCCGCCGTCGGCTGGTACACGGGCAGATAGATACGGAAGGTCGTGCCCTTGCCCACTGCGGAGTCGAAGAAGATGAAGCCTTCCGACTGCTTGATGATGCCGTAGGACGTCGCAAGGCCGAGGCCTGTGCCGAGGCCGGCTTCCTTCGTGGAGAAGAACGGACGGAAGATGCGTGCCTGATCCTCCGGCTTGATGCCCTGGCCCGTGTCGCTCACCTCAAGCAGCACGTAGTCGCCGTCGGCGATGGGATTGTGCCCGAGTTCGCGCGCCGCCTCGGCCGTCGTCGCGGAGGTAGTGATCGTCAGCTTGCCCCGCTTGCCGCCGTCGAACATCGCGTCGCGCGCGTTGGTGGCGAGATTCACGAGCACGCGCTCAAGCTGCGACTTGTCGGCCTTGATGAACGGCAGGTCGCGGCCGTGCTTGACCTCGAAAGCGATGGTCTCGCCCAGCAAGCGGCGCACGAGATCGTGCATGTGCGCAACGAAGCCCGAGACCTCGACAACCTCGCGCTTGAACGTCTGCTGGCGCGCATAGGCGCGCAGGCGTTCGGAAAGCTCTTTCGCACGCAGCGCGTGGTGGTTGATCTCGCAGAGGTCCATGTAGTCGGGATCGCCGACCGGATGGCGCGACAGGAGATAGTCGCAGTTCTGCATCATCGCCATGAGCAGGTTGTTGAAATCGTGCGCCACGCCGCCCGCGAGCATCCCGATCTCGCGCATCTTCTCGGCCTGGCTGAGACGCTGCTCGAGTTCGCGCTGCTCGGTGACGTTGATGACGTAGGCGAGCCCCCGCCCGTCGTCCGCCGGCGCGAGGTAGACGTGCGCGGCCCGCGGCGGGTTCGTCGCAAGCTGCAGTTCGACGGGTTCGCGCGAGGCCTGACGCAGACGTTGCGCCAGCGCGACCGGGCCATCGGAGGCGTCGAACAGATCCTTGAACGCCATGCCCGGCGTCGCGCGCCCCTGCGCGATGTCCATCAGCGCCGCATTGGAATCGAGCACCGCCGAGAGCGCAGGGTCCGTGCCGTCAAGCAGCGCTGCGCCGAACGGCGCGTTGGCGAAGAAGCTGTCCACGGCGTTCGCGGTGGCGGCGGCGTTGCCCTGTGCGGGTGCGTTTGCGGCTTCGAAGAAGATGAAGGTGCGCGTGGCGCCATCGGCCTCGCCGCCCGGCCAGATGGAGACGGCGGTTGCGCGCACCTCGCGGCCATCGCGCGTCTTGAGCGTCACCGGCGTGCGCTGCGCCTCGTCGGACTTGCGGTCACGCCGCAGCACGCGTCCTGCGTCTTCCTTGAGCACGTCACGCACACGCAGGACTTCGCCGTCCTCCACCCCGAGCGAGGCGCGGAGCGCGCGGTTCATGTAAACGATGGCGCCGTCGGGACGCGCGGCGAAGAAGCCGACCGGGCTGTCCTCGATGAACAACGCACGCGCTTCTGCATCCGTCGCCGCATCGGCGTCGGTCATCTCGCGCAGGCGCCACAGCACGCGTCCGTTCGGCGCGGGGCTGACGCTCGCCTCGTAGCGCACCATCGCGGGCCGGCCGCCAACGCGGGTCGGCGGCAGCACTTCGCGGCGGCTCTGGCGCGACGACGCCGAGCGCGAGAGGCGGAACATCGCCGGATTCAAGACGGGATCGTGACCGAACACGCGGTCCATCAACGGCGGACGTTCGCTCTCGCCCAGCGCGCCGGTGGCGTCGGCGAGCGCCTTGTAGGCAGCGTTGGACACCAGCGGCGCACCGGCGCGGTCGGTCAGGAGCGCCGGCTCCTCGAGCGCCTCAAGCAGCGCATGCTCCGTGCTGTCGGATTTCATCGCTGCCGCTTCAGCGGCGCCCCTGCCGGGAAAGAGCCCCGCAGCCTGCCCGTGCGATCGCGAAAGCCAGACCAGAAACACCATGCCCGCCGCCGCCATGGCGATCAGCAGCAGCGCTCCGGCGCGCCCGGCCGACTGTCCCGCAGCGACGACGACGCCCGCAGACGCAAGGCCCATCGCCAGCGCCACCCAGAACAGGAGACGCGGCGCGTCGAGCCCGGGACGTCCATGTCCCGCCGCAGCACGCGCTGCGGCGTCGTGACCTCCGGCGGCGGGTCCGTGACTGCTGGTTTCGGTCATTGATGTGCCTGTTGCGTACGCTGGGCCAGTCTGGACCGATTCGTCGCGCCAAGGATGAACACGGCCTTACCTGCGCCGTCGGTCGGCGAGGCGCAGCACGTAGCCGATGACCTTGGCCACCGCCTCGAAGTGCTCGCGGGGGATGGCCTCGTCGATATCGGCGGTGGCGTAGAGCGCGCGCGCGAGCGGCGGATCCTCGATGATGGCGACGCCGTTCTCCGTGGCGACTTCCCTGATTCGCAGTGCGACTTCGTTCACGCCCTTGGCGACGCAGATCGGCGCGGGGCTCTCCTCGCGGTCGTATTTCAGGGCGACGGCATAGTGCGTCGGGTTGGTGATGATGACGGTGGCGGACGGCACCGCCGACATCATGCGCTTCTTGGCGCGCTCCTGGCGTATCTGGCGCAACTTAGCGCGCACGTGCGGATCGCCCTCGCTCTGGCGGAACTCTTCCTTCATCTCGTGGCGCGTCATGCGCAGTCTCTTGTAGTGCGCCTGGCGAACGAAGATGTAGTCGATGATGGCGATGCCGGTCGCGGCGATCGTGCAACCGATCAGCAGACTGAGCGCGCGCTCCCGCATGTACGGCGCGAGCGCGCCCACATCCAGCGTCGGCAGCGACGCCAGCGTGCCGTCGCGCGGCCACAGCGACCACACCACGGCGACGCCGACGATCGTGAGCTTGAGCAGGGTCTTGCCGAACGTCCCCGCCGCCTGCTTGCCGAAGACGCGCTTGGCGCCCTCGAAGGGATTGAGGCGTTCGAGCTTGGGCTCAAGCCGCTTGGCCGACCAGACCGGCTGATCCTGCACGAAGCGCGCGGCGATCCCTGCGCCGACAAGTGCGAGCGCGGCCATCCCGATGATCGCGAGCATCTTCAGGCCGATCGCCGCATACAGCGTCATCAGTGCGCGCCCGTCGGCCGGCAACTGGTGCGCGTTCGACAGCGCGCCGCGCATGGCCGTGCCGATCTCGCCGGCCATGGGCGCGGCCATGAACGCAACGATCATCGTCACCGCCAGCAGCGAAAACGCCGTGCCGACTTCGGTGCTGTAGACGATCTCGCCGCGGTTGCGCGCATCCTCGATGCGCTTCTGGGTGGGCTCTTCGGTCTTGTCGTCGTCTTCTGCGCCTTCCGCCATGGCCGGTTATCTCCAACCCGCCGCGCCGAAGGACTGCAGGCGGTCCAGCCACACGAGCATGCCGGACGACAGCCCGAGCGTGAGAATGATGAACCCCCCGAGGATGTTCAGCGGCATCGCCACGAAGAACACCTGGATCGAGGGCGCGAGCCGCGCGAGAACGCCGAGGCCGATGCGGAACACGAAGCCCGCGACCACCACGGGCGCAGCGATCTGCAGGCCGATGCGGAACGCGTCGCTGAACGCTTCGAGCGCAAAATCCGCCGCGTCCGCTACCGGAAACGGCTTGCCGACGGCGAACACCTGGTAGCTGTCGGCGATGCCGCGGATGAAGACGTGGTGCAGGTTCGTCGCGAACACAAGCACGGTGCCCATCAGGCCGAGGAACACCGCGATGATCTGGCCCGCCTGGGTCTGCGTCGGGTCGGCGACCTGCGCGAAGGAAAGCCCCGTCTCCAAGCCGAAAATCTGGCCGGCGGTAGCGAGCCCCGTCATGAGTATGCGCGCGACGCCGCCGAGGACGATGCCCACGGCGATCTCGCTGATGATCACGCCCGATGCGCCCCAGATGTCCGATGGCGCCGGCGCGACGGCCGGCGCCAGCATGACGGACAACAGCAACGCGAATCCGAGTCGCGCGCGCGCGGGCACCGCCGCCTCGCCGAGCCCGGGCATCAGCATCACCAGCGAACCGATCCGCGCGAACGCCAGCGTCACCGACCACAGATCATAGCCCCATAGGGTCATGTGTTTGTCCGGGCGCTAGTACGCCGCGACCCTGATGAAGATGTCCTGCGTGAACCGCCCGAGCAGCCCGCCCATGATCGGCAGGAACAGCAGCAGCGCCACGAAGATCGACAGGATCTTCGGCACGTAGACGAGCGTCTGCTCCTGGATCTGCGTCAGCGTCTGCAGCAGTGACACGCCGAAGCCCACCGCCAGTCCCACCAGCATGCACGGCGCCGCCATGATGACCGTCAGCCAGATGGCTTCCCGGCCGATATCGAGCACTTCGGCTCCCGTCATCGTTCCGCTCCCGCAATAACCCGCCCGTCCGTCGACGAGGAAGCTGCGCCATGGTTAATGAAACCTTGCCGTTGGACGATTGGCAGGAGTCGGGGATGACGACGAGACGCAATGTGCTTCTGGCTGGCGCGGGCCTGCTGGCGGTATCGGGGTGTGCGCTGGGCGACCGGCGGCCCCGCGCGGCGGACGTGCTGGCACACACAGCAAAGCTCGACGCGTTCTTCGAGGAGGTCTTCGAGGAGCGGATCGTGCGCTCGCCGCAGCTCGCCACCAGCCTCGGCGACCGGCGCGGTTACGACCGCTGGGACGACGTCTCCGACGCCCATGCCGACGCGGACCTCGCCATCGCAGCCGCCCGCGTGGGCGAGATGAAGACCCGCTTCGACCCCGCCCTGCTGACGCAAGGCGGCGCGCTCTCGTTCCGTCTCTTCGAGGCCGAGCACGCCCGCGCCGTGGAAGCGCACAAATGGCGGCGCTGGCGCTACCGCTTCGACCAGATGAACGGCGTGCACCAGGGCGCGGTCACGTTCCTGCTGAACCAGCACAAGGTGGAATCGCTGGCGGACGCGGAATCCTATGTGAGCCGCCTTGAGGGTCTCGGGCCGTACTTGCGCCAGCAGATCGTGCTGAACGAAGCCTCTGCGGAGGTCGGCATACTGATGCCCGCGTTCGTCTACGACTATTCGATCCCCGGCGCGCGCAACATCATCACCGGCGCGCCGTTCGGCGTGACCGCAATCTCCGACACGCAGCTCGCGGCGCTTGTGAAACCCGACGCGGCGCCAACAGGATCTCAAAGCCCGCTGTGGGGCGATGCGCTGAAGAAAGTGCGTGCACTCGACGCGCCGGACGACGCAAAGATCGCGCTGCTGCAGAAGGCGCAGACCGCGCTGCGCGACAGCGTGCGGCCCGCCTACGAAGCTGTCATCGCCATGCTCGAAGACCACAAGGGCCGCACGGGGACGGACGACGGCGTGTGGCGCCTGCCCGAGGGCGGCGCCTATTACACGAGCCTGCTCGAACGGCAGACGACCACGAAGCTCACCGGCGACGAGATCCACGCGATCGGCCTTGCGCAGGTCGCGCGCCTGCACGGCGAGATGCGCGCGATCATGACGCGCGTGAACTTCACGGGCGACCTCAAGGCCTTCTTCGAGTTCATGGAAACCGACCAGCGCTTCTACGAAGCCGATACGCCGGAAGGAAAACGCGCCTACGTCGAGAAGGCCGCCGCCGCCATCGAAGCGATGCGCCTGAAGCTGCCCGACTGGTTCGGCCGCCTGCCGAAGGCGCAACTTGAAGTGCGCGCGGTGGAGGACTGGCGTGAACAGTCGGCGGGCCTGGCCTTCTACAACCGCCCCGCCCCGGATGGTTCGCGGCCGGGCATCTACTATGCCAACACCTTCAACATGAAGGCGCTGCCGCTCTATCAGCTCGAAGCGCTCGCCTACCACGAAGGCATTCCCGGCCATCACATGCAGATCGCCATCGCGCAGGAGCTCGAAGGCATTCCGCGCTTCCGTCGTTTCGGCGGCTACACGGCGTATTCCGAGGGATGGGGCCTCTACTGTGAACGCCTCGCGCGGGAGATGGGCGCCTACGAAGATCCCTATTCGGACTTCGGACGCCTCGTCCTCGAACTGCGCCGCGCGATCCGCCTCGTCGTCGACACAGGGCTGCATCACAAGAAATGGCCGCGCCAGCAGGCGATCGACTATGTGCTCGCCAACCAGCCCGGCGACGAACCGCAGGCGCGCAAGGACATTGACCGCTACATCGTCATGCCCGGCCAGGCGACGGCGTACATGATCGGGCAGATGGAAATCCTGCGTCTCCGCGAGGAGGCCAAGCTCGCGCGCGGCGAGCATTTCGACATCAAGGGCTTCCACGACACCGTGCTCGGCGACGGCGCGCTGCCGCTCGACATCCTGGGCGAGCGCGTGAAGGCGTGGAGCGAACTGCCGCTGACGCCGGTCAAGCCGCAGCGGCGTTTCGGCTGGCCGTTCGGGCGATAAATTCGGCGCCCACTCGCGCATCTGCAGCGCGGCCTTTGCAACCGGGGCGAAGCGCCCTACATTTTGCTCAGTCTTCAACAACCGGAAGGAGGTGATCCAGTGTCTCATCGTCGCTCGCCAGAGGCAGCCCGCTCGACCTGGACCTCCTTCCGAGGTTTCCGCGCTTAACCAGCGCCACGTGGGTCGAAGGATCGCCTCGCGGTCCGACAATGGACGCCGCTCCGGGGAACCGGGGCGGCGTTATTGCTTTTGGCCTCCCCGCGCGCAGCGTCCGGCGCGCGCCGATGCACCCGCGGAATCGCCTCTGAAAGAACGACGCCGCGCCGGGCACGCCTGCACTCGACCGAAACCGCAGGCCGTCACGCCCGCAAGACAACCATCCTCATGAAATCGTGCGCCCGCACGTGCTCCCTTCCCGACCCCGAGGGGGACCAGGAAGCGGGCCTGATGGCCCGTGCTCCGGGGAAGCGACGCTTGCGACGCGGATGAGTGACAGAGGTCCGCTCACACAACAGACCCGGCGCGCGCGACGCATGGGAAAAGGACCGCCGGACACCGACGTCGCGCGAGATCGTCTGCGGGAGGGCGTGCGCGGCGGCGGGGACCGGACGGCCGCGCCCGGACGCCGCCCGCAGATGCAGGAGCCCCCAGACCGCCAGAACCAGACCCACAAGAAACGCCAACACGCTTGCCTCCTTCAGAAACCTGCGTCGTTTGTTCCCGTTTTGTTCCTTATCCGCAAGTGAATTTCCCGAAAGGTCCAGCAATGAACGCCGCGCCGGGGCGACGTTGGAGCGGCTCTCGATTTGAATGACGCTCGCAGCGCTCGGCCCCGATGAAAATCGGGGCCCATATCTCAAGGCGCGCAGTTGATCATGGTCCCCGGCTTTCGCCGGGGCCGAGCAGACAGCGAGTCAAAGCACGCCGGGGCGGCGTCATTGCTGTCAGGTCCGCCCCTTCAGCCAGCGCGCGATGGCCTTGGACAGGTCGATGAACGTGAGCGTTTCCGGATCGAGGCTGATCGCTTCGCAGAAGGCGGGAAGATCGGCCTGAAAGCGGCGGTAGCGCGTAGCGATCGCGCCGCCTCCGGGAATGTCCGCTTCATTGGCCGCAACCTGCAACCAGTCGCGCACATGCGCGATGGCGCGCGCCGGATCGCCGCCGTGAGCGCGGATGTCCTGCCCGGCGATGTCGGAGATGGCGCGCTGATAACGGAACCTGTCGCTGTCGAGGATCAGCGACACTTTCGTTTTCTGCCGGGCGCCGCCGAAGCGCCGCGCTCCCAGAAAGAGCCCGAGTTCAAAACTCATGTTCAGCCACGCAAGACCCGTGTGCGGGTCGCGATCCATCATCGAGATGTCGTGAACGCCGAAGTCGCACGCGCGGATGATGCGGATGATTTTCTCGAACCGCACTTCGCCCGCGTCGTCCGCCTCGAGCGCGCACCGGGGAACGAAACCGCAGTCTACAACGGCGAAGACGATCGCCTCGAACATCGGGCGGTAGTCGTCCGAGAACGGGCAGTTGATGAAAACCTGCCTGCCGCCCGCATCCCCCATCGCGCAGCGCTACTTCTTGCGCTTCGGCGTGACGTCCTTTTCCGACCAGACCTTCTCCCAAGCCTTGTCGATCTCGCGCACGGAGAGCGCGCCGCCCGCCACCGGCTTCATGAGCATCCGCCCGCCATCCGTGCGGAAACGGCCGGGGCCGGGATCCTTCGAGGGTTGCTGCGCGTGCTTGCTGGTCATGCTGGGAACATAGTCCGTTGGCGGGCGGATTTCAACTCGAAGGATGGATCGCCTCGCGGTCCCACAATGGACACCGCTCCGGGAAACCGGGGCGGCGTTACTGCTGTCGAGAGAGGCGTTAAAAGACGCACCGGAGCCGCTAGAGAAGTATTCTAGCTGCCACGCTCTTCGCCACCACCTTTCGCGAACTCCAAACCAATCTTGAATGAAAATTGATTTGTTGGCCCGTGCCCTGATGGGATGGACGGAACTTTTATCTCGAGCAGCCCGGCTCTGGCCTCAACGGTTCGACGTTCCTTCCAAACGCGCATCAAATCCGCAGCAACGCCAATCCGACGAATATCAAACCCGGGATCAATCGCTTTGGTGGATGTTCGATACGAGTATTCGTCTGGTCCACTGCTTTCCCAATCAAGCCAGTGTACAGCGTATTCGCCGGAGAGTGATATTCCAGCGCCATCTGGCGAACCTTCCGGGATGATGCGGACGTCCATGGGACCAGAGATCAGTCGCAAGCCGTGCTTAAACGCATTGAAGCTCTTGCGCGACGTTAGGAACTTGGCCTCCTGAACAATGAAGTCCTTGAGCGCTTCCAGTTCTTCCTTCTGTTCAACGCCAACCGCATTGAAAAGCGTGCAATCTACCCAGTTGCTGAAAGATTGCGTCACGCCTTTGAAAACAATCGAATGACCCTGCGGGACTTGGCCTGCGGCGAAATCCGAAATGGCTCTATCCCACTTGTCTCCGCGCAGTTTTTTGAGAGTGTAGAGGAACGGCTTCTCCGGGTGAGCGCTCGCGACAAGCGTCATCAACATCGATTCAACCTGAAAATATCTGTACTGGTGAATCAAAGACGCTGACGAATGCAATATTTCGCGTCGCGCGCTTTCAACTGCCGTCTGGGTGTCCTCTGCCAATATGGCGGCCAAAGAACTGGGCTCGTCAAAAGCCGCCTCAGCTATTCTAGCTGCCCGAAAAAATACATACGGGTCATATTGCTTGAGGAACAGCTCATCGACTTCTCTCTTCAGTTCCGGAAGCGTGTAACCGCGTTTATCAGCCTTCACTCATCAACTCCCGCCCGATCAGGAACCTGCGTATCTCGCTCGTCCCCGCGCCGATCTCGTAGAGCTTCGCGTCCCGCAGCAAACGCCCCGTGGGATAGTCGTTGATGTAACCGTTGCCGCCGAGGGCCTGGATGGCTTCAAGCGCGACCTTCGTCGCCTGCTCCGCTGCGTACAAAATCGCGCCCGCCGCATCCTTGCGCGTGGTCTTGCCAGCGTCGCACGCCTTCGCCACCGCATAGACATAGGCGCGCGAGGTGGAGAGCGCGACGTACATGTCGGCGAGCTTGCCCTGCATCAGCTGGAACTCGCCGATGGGGCGGCCGAACTGCTTGCGTTCCTTCATATAGGGCACCACCACGTCGAGCGCCGCCTGCATGATGCCAAGCGGTCCCGCCGCCAGCACCGCGCGCTCATAGTCGAGGCCGCTCATCAGCACGCGCACGCCTTCATTGAGCGGGCCCATGATGTTTTCCGCCGGCACTTCGCAGTCCTCGAACACGAGCTCCGCCGTATCGCTGCCACGCATGCCGATCTTGTCGAGCTTCGGCGACACCGAAAATCCCTTCATACCCTTCTCGACGAGAAACGCCGTGATGCCCTTCGCGCCCGCATCGGGATCGGTCTTCGCATAGACGACGAGCGTATCGGCGTGCGGGGAATTGGTGATCCAGAACTTCGTGCCGTTGAGCACGTAGCGGTCGCCCTTCTTCTCGGCCTTCAGCCGCATCGAGACGACATCGCTGCCCGCGCCCGCTTCGCTCATCGCCAATGAGCCGACGTGTTCGCCGCTGATGAGCTTCGGGAGATATTTCGTCTTCTGCGCGGGCGTGCCCCAGCGCCTGAGCTGGTTCACGCAGAGATTGGAGTGCGCGCCGTAGCTGAGGCCGACGCTCGCGGATGCGCGCGAGATTTCCTCCATCGCCACCACGTGTTCGAGATAGCCGAGGCCCGCGCCACCCCACTCCTCTTCCACGGTGATGCCGTGCAGACCGAGCTCGCCCATCTTCGGCCAGAGATGGCGCGGAAATTCGTTGGTCTTGTCGATCTCATCGGCGATGGGCGCGATCTCGTTGTCGGCGAAACGGGCCGTGAGGTCGCGGATCATCTCGGCGTTTTCACCGAGGTCGAAGTCGAGTTGGGGTGTGTTGCGGAGCATGGGCAAGGCTTAGCCCCGCCCCAATAGGCGAACAAGTCAGCCCTGCAACGCGGGGTCAGCCCTGCATCAGATTGGTGGGCCAGCGCAGGTTCAACCGGTCGCGCAGCAGCTGCCAGCCCGCCGCCGCCATCATCACCACGCCCGGCGCGGTGAACAGCAGGAACAGCACGCTGTTGTCCTGGTTGAGCGAGACGAGGCCCGCCGCAAACAGTCCCGTCCCGGCGATGCCGAGAAGCGCGAGGCCCGTGACGTCGCGGGCCGTGTTGACCGGCGCGTGCACGACCCGGGTGAGCACCAGCGGCTCGTCGTCCACGATCTCGGGCGCGGGCGGCGCCTTCAGAGCGTGCGCCGTGGCGGGGTCGCGGGCGAGTATGTCGGCGAGCCGGCGCGCTTCTTCGTCAAGGGTTGCGGAAGGCGCAGCGGCCGCCGGGCTCAGCATCGCAGCGACGCGCGAGGCGCCGAGAACCGAGGCCGCGTGATCGATCTCGGCGCGGACGTAGGCCGAGGGCGCAGCGATCGGCTCGTCGAGCATGAGGAACATGGCGCGCTCGGCGGAACGGCGGCGCACCAGCGCGTCGATCACCTGCGGTTCGCCGTTCACGCGGCTCTTGCGCCACGCGTCCATCGCACAGGCTGCCGCGATCGGCTCGCCGGCATTCAGTCGGCGCAGCACATCGCTCTTTGCGAACGCATCGACGCCGATGGAGAAGACGAAGGAGGCGAGCGCATCGAACTGCGCCTGCGTCAGCGGCGCGAGGACTTTCGACGTGATCGCGGCTTCGACCGGCGCGAGATCCTGGCGCAGCAGAGCCTCCGCTTCGGTCTCGCCGACCGGCGCTGCGGGCGCCAACGCCTGCACGTGACCGTGGCCGACGAGTGCGCGGCCATCGGTCATGATCTCGGCTTCGGCGCGAAAACCTTCGAGGCGCTTCAGAAGCGCAAGCCCTGCGGGCGAAACGGTCATCTTCATGGTCTTGCCGGCCTTCGTTCCTGTCCCCGGACGGGATTTTTCCGTCAGGAGATCAAACTGGGACATGGTCCCCGAGGGGACACGTCCCGCCACGCAAGTCCGGGGCCGCCGGCGCCCCTTCCGGGGGAATTAACCGAGAATGACCGTCGCCAGACCCAGAAAGCCCAGAAAGCCGGTGAAGTCTGTCACGAAGGTGACGAAGACCGAGGAGGACACCGCCGGGTCCGCCCCGAAACGGCGCAGGGTCAGCGGCACGAGGATGCCGGCGAGGCCTGCGGCGGTCAGGTTGATGATCACCGCCAGTCCCACCGCGAGACTGATGCCGGGATTGCGGAACCAGACCCCGGCCACGAGCGCGAGCAGCAGCGCCATCATCAGGCCGTTGCAGAAGCCGGTGAACAGTTCGCGCCAGATATGGCGGAAGGCGTTGGCGGCGGTGAGGTCGCGCGAGGCGATCGCGCGCACTGCGACGGCCAGCGCCTGCGTGCCTGCATTGCCGCCGACCGAAGCCACGATCGGCATCAGCACCGCCAGCGCCACCACCTTCTCGATCGAGGCGCCGAACAGCGCGATCACGCTGGCCGAGGCGATGCCGGTGAAGAGATTGACCCCCAGCCACGGCGCCCGCGCGCGGATCGATTTCGCAACGGAGTCCGACTGGTTGGCGTCACTGACGCCCGAGAGTTTGAGAAGGTCTTCCTCGCTCTCATCGCTGATGACGTGCACGACGTCATCGATGGTCACCACGCCCGTCAGCCGTCCCGCTTCATCGACCACCGGCGCTGAGGCGAGATGGTATTTCTGGAAGACGAATGCAACCTCTTCCTGGTCCATCTCCGCCTTGATCAGCGCCTGCGGCGGCCGCATGATTTCAGTGAGCTTCGTTTCACGGCCCGCCCTCAGCAGGGTTGAGAGCGGCACGGCGCCGACGGGGCGGAAGCCCGGATCGACCACATAGAGTTCAAAGAACGTCTCGGGCAGTTCAGTTTCGTCGGACCGCATGTAGTCGATGGCGTCGCCTACGCTCCAGAATTCGGGCGCGGCCACCAGCTCGCGCTGCATGAGGCGCCCGGCGGTGTCTTCATCCGCCGCAAGGCCCTGCTCGACCGCGAGCCGCGTCTCATCGTCGGCGGCGGCGAGCGCCTGCTCGAGCTTGTCCTCGTCGAGGTCGGCGGCGACGGCGGCGGCGTCGTCGGTGTCGAGTTCGCCGAGCGCGCGGCCGACGTAGTCGGCGGGCAGCAGTTCGAGAACCTTCTCGCGGATTTCCCATTCGACGTCGGCGAGGAAGGCCGAGGGCAGCTCGGGGCCGATGAGGCGGAAGAGCCGCTTGAGCGCTTCCTCCGGCAACTGCTCGACGACGTCGGCGAGGTCGGCGGGGTGCAGGCCCTTGAGAAGCCGCCGCAGCTCCGGGGCGTCGCGCTCGTAGGCCGAGGCCGTGACCAGGGTGACGAAATGCGGATCGACCTCGAAGCGGCCCTTTTCGGCGATTTCGGCCGAAGAGTCGGCGGCGACGCGCTCCAGATTGTCCGCCATGGCCGTCTCCGCCGGATTGAACCACTGGAGAACGCCGCGTCGGCTCTCGCGTCAACCGCCGGAGTCTGAAAAATGGTGCGCTCGAGAGGACTCGAACCTCCACGGGTCTCCCCGCCACCACCTCAAGGTGGTGCGTCTACCAATTCCGCCACGAGCGCATCCGGGAGGAAGGCGCGGTTGTTAGCGAATAGCGGGCCCCGGGGCAAGAGGTGGGGGCAAGAGGTTGGGGCAAGGGGTGGTGTGGGGGCCGGGTTGAGGCGCCGGTGTTCGCGAGTTGGACCGCCGGCGCCCTCGCCGGCATGGGCAGGCGCCGCCAGACTCCGGGGAATCTTGCGTTGCTCGAATACCGGATGCCGGCGAGGGCGCCGGCGGTCCGGCATGAATACTCATGATGTGTCGGCGCCTTCGGGCGCCCGTGCGCGTGTAAAGATACCGAGCACATCTCCCACTACCGCGACGATCACGATCGACGTCCGCGTGATGCGGTACGGCAGCCGCGCCAGCGCGCGTGTCACGACGGCTTCGAGATCGGCCAGCGCGCGTTGCATGTCGCGGAGATTTTTCAGCGCGATACTGCGCGTGAACAGGCGCAAACGTCTGCCAGTGCGCGTCTGCACCGCAAAGCCTTGTGGCGCGGCGTGTTGTCCATGCCCGCTCGCAAGACGGCGCCCGGTATGGACACGCAACCGCAATCCCATCTTCAGCGCGATCAGGACACGGATGTCCTGTCGCGCCTCGATGATCAGATGTTGAAGCTGGATTCGCCCCGCACGGCTGTCCGTCAACGCCACCAGCCACACGGCGAGTTCGAGCACCCAGAGCTTCATGCTCTGTGGAGGGGGTTGAGGATCTGCATGGGAATGGCTCGGGCTCCGTGGCCTGTTGAAAACGGAGCGATTGTCCCACGGCCCGGAGTCCGGTCGGATAGATTGCGGAACGCGATGGCCATTTCCTCCCCCTGAAAGGGGGAGGCAGGAGGGGGTCAGCGCAGTGCGCGGCTATTAAAACGCCCTGTCCTGCAACACTTCAATCGCCCCATCAGACCCCCACCCGACCTCCCCCTTGCAGGGGGAGGAGGTGTGAAAATAGGTGGTGACCGGTGCGGTGACGCGCGCAATCTGTCCCCGCATTTTCCCGCCCGCAGGCGGGAGAAGGACTGCGCGCGCGTCACGCCTTCGCCGGACTCAGAGCCCCGCCGCCTCGTCCACGCCGAGCAGCAGGTTCATGTTCTGCACGGCGGCGCCCGAGGCGCCCTTGCCGAGATTGTCGAGCAGCGCGACGAGCCGCGCCTGCCCTGTCTCGGCGTTGCCGAACACGTGGAGCCGCATGAGGTTCGTGCCGTTCAATCCTTCGGGATCGAGCGTCTTCAGCGCGGCCGCTTCGGCGAGCGTGGCGACGGAGACGAAGCGTTCGCCATCGTAGGCGGCGGCGAGCGCTTCCTGCAGCGCGGCGAGCGTGGGCTTCTTCGGCAGCGCGTGCAGGTGCAGCGGGACTTCCACGATCATGCCCTGCGCGTAGCGGCCCACCGCCGGCGCGAACAGCGGCGCGTGCGCGAGGCCCGCGTGCGTCTGCATTTCCGCGACGTGCTTATGCGCAAGCCCCATGGCGTAGATGCGATAGGCGACGCGCGTGAACGTCGGCGAGGCTTCGTCCTCGAACTCCGCGATCATCGGCTTGCCGCCGCCGGAATAGCCGCTGACCGCGTTGACGGTGAGCGGCCAGTCCGCGGGGATCAGCCCCGCCTGCACGAGCGGCCGCACGAGACCGAGAAAGCCCGTGGGATAGCAGCCGGGATTGGAGACGCGCTTGGCGCCCGCGATCGTCGCGCGCTGCGTCTGCGACAGTTCCGGAAAGCCATACGCCCAGCCCGGCGCCACGCGATGAGCGGTCGACGCATCGACGATGCGCGTCTTCGGGTTGGTCACGAGCGAGGCCGCTTCGCGCGCGGCGTCGTCCGGCAGGCACAGGATCGCGACGTCCGCGCCGTTGAGCGCCTCGGCGCGCGCGGCCGGATCTTTCCGGCGCGCGGGATCGATCGCGATGAGCGTGATGTCGGCGCGCTTTTCCAGCCGCTCGCGGATCTGCAGGCCCGTGGTGCCGGCTTCGCCGTCGATGAAGATCGCGTGGGTCATTCGTCGTCTTTCAGATGCGCCGGGATGTTCATGTTTTGGTGAAGAACGCGGACAATCTCGACACCGAAGGATGTTCGCACGAAAATCACAATGTGCCGACCATGACGCGCCTTGCGGTACCCCGGCTTCGCCTCGTCGGCGCCCTGCCCCCTTTGCGGGTCGTCGCTGAGCCGAACGAATTCCCTGCGCAAGGCGGCGAGATAGGCGTCGGCCTGCCGCTCGGAAAAAGTGGCGTCAGTCCAGAACCAGATTTCCTTGAGGTCCGCGCGCGCCTTCGGGCGCAGGCGATATTCAGCCACCGCGAGCCTGCCGTTCCGCCCGGCACTCGACAAGAAACTCGTCAAGGTCAAAAGGCTCGGCGGGACCGCTCGCCTCTCCTTCCTCAATTGCGGCGCGAAGGGCCTTGATCTTGGCTTCGCGCTCCTCAAGCAGACGAAGCCCGGCCTCGACGACGGCGTCGCGCGTCGCATAGCGGCCGGCGGCCAGCTCGTCTTCGATGAACACCTCGAAGTGGCGCGCGACCTTGATCGGGGGCGAAGCAGTCTTTGTCATGGAACAAGAATACCATATCGCTTCGCCCGGCAAAACGGGCGCTTCAATCGATCTCAGGCAGGCAGGCCCGTGGCGCCGGCTTCGCCGTCGATGAAGATTGCGTGGGTCATTCGTCGTCTTTCAGATGGGTCGCCCAGTTCATCTTGGCATGGAGGACGCGAACCACATCGATGCCATGATTGGCGAGCCGGTAGAAGATCACGTGCGCGTTGCAGGTGCGCCGCATGAGCCCTTCATCGATGTCGGCGGCGGATTGGCCGCGATGCGGTTCTTCCGCAAGCAGCGCCATCGCAGCCGTGAGTGTGTCGTGATAGTCGTCCGCCTGATTTCGGGACCAACGGTCCAACGTCCAGCGCCAGATCGAAGCCAGATCGTCATCGGCTTCCGGTCGAAGCCGAAACTCTGCCATGCTCAGTCACCGACTTCGCGTCGTCGCGCCGCCATGAATGCATCGCGGTCATAGGGTCGAGACGGACCGCTGGCGTCACCCTCGGCAATCAAGCGACGAAGCTCATCGAGGGCGGACTCCCGCGACTGTTCGTCGGAGAAGACCTGTGGATCTTCCTGAACGCCTGGTCCCGGTGATTTCGGCTTCGTCATGCCGCAAGCATAACATCGCTTCGACCACACGGCAAAACGGGCGCTCCGGTCTCCCGAAGCGCCCGTCTCTGCGAACAGAAAAGGTTTGGTCTAGCGCTTCGAGAACTGGAAGCTGCGGCGGGCTTTCGCGCGGCCGTACTTCTTGCGTTCGACGACGCGGCTGTCGCGGGTGAGGAAGCCGGCCTGGCGCATGATGGGGCGCAGGCCCGGCTCGAAGTCCGAGAGCGCCTTCGAGATGCCGTGACGCACCGCGCCCGCCTGACCCGAGAGCCCCGAACCCGACACCGTGCAGATCACGTCGAACTGGCCGACGCGGTCCGACAGCTGGAACGGTTGCGCGAGCATCATGCGCAGCACGGGACGCGCGAAGTACACCGACTGGTCGCGACCGTTGATGGTGATCGTGCCGTTGCCGGGCTTCACCCAGACGCGGGCGATGGCGTTCTTGCGCTTGCCGGTGGCGTAGGCGCGGCCTTGCGCATCGACCTTGCGTTCGCGCAGCGGGGCGGCGTCCGGGCGGACGCCTTCCTGGCCGGGGACGCCGACGACGCCGCCGATATCGCGCAGGCCTTCAAATCCTTGCATGGACATGGGTTAGCCGTTTCTCGAATTCTTGCGGTTGCGGGATTTGAAGTCGAAGACTTCGGGGCTTTGCGCTTCGTGCGGGTGCGCGGGGCCGGCGTAGACGCGCAGCTTCGCGAACTGGTGGCGCGCCAGCGGGCTTTCCTTCGGCAGCATGCGCTCGACGGCCTTCTCCAGCACGCGCTCGGGATGCTTGCCGGTGAGGATCTTGCCGGCGAAACGTTCCTTGATGCCGCCCGGGAAGCCGGTGTGGTGGTAGTAGACCTTGTCGGTCAGCTTGCGGCCGGTGAGCGCCACCTTTTCGGCGTTGATGACGACGACATAGTCGCCGACATCCGCGTGGGGGGTGAAGTCCGGGCGGTGCTTGCCGCGCAGGCGCATGGCGATGAACGTGGCGAGGCGGCCGACGACGACCCCTTCCGCGTCCACCACGATCCATTTGTTCGTCGTCTCGGCGGGCTTGGCCGGACGGGTCACGGTGGTGAGCATGATATGACCTTTTGCCGCCGCGCCGAAGAGCCGGCGGGCGAGAAGGCCGCGCTGTTACCCGGCGCTTGCTGGTCTGTCAAACGGAAAGCAAAAGCCCATGGCGCGCAAGCGGATCGACTTGCGGTATCATGATACCGCGTAGCGCCAGCGAACCACGGAGAGCCACAGCGCCACCGCCATCGCCTGGTGCAGCAGGCTGATCCACAGCGGCGCGCCGAGCAGGATCGTGGCGATCCCGAGGACGACCTGGCCCGCCACAAGCCCCGCCGCGATCCGCGCCGACCGCAGGCCCCTGAGCCTCCATGCCAGCGCCAGCACCGCCGCCGCTGCGAGATAGCCCGCCATCCGGTGGTGGAACTGCACCGCCAGCAGGTTCTCGGTGAAGTTGGTCCAGAACGGCGTGAACTCGCCGTAGTTCGTGGGCGACCACCGGCCGTTGATCATAGGCCAGTCGCTTGCGGCCCGCCCGGCGTCCGAACCCGCCACCAGCGCGCCGAGCACGATCTGCACCCACAGCAGCGCAAGAAGCGCCGTCACGGCGAGCTTGTGCGCCTTGAACCGACCCTGCGCCTCCCCCGCCTGCGCCGGCAGCGCGCCCAGCGCCAGCCGGAACGCGAAGGCGACGATCAGGAACGCCAGCCCCAGATGGATCGCCAGCCGCACCGAGCTCACGTCGAGCCGGCCGTAGAGCCCGCTCGTCACCATCCACCAGCCCACCGCCCCCTGCATGCCGCCAAGGAGGCCAAGACCCAGCACGGGAAGCACGCGGCCCTTCAGCCGCCCCAGCGCCAGAAAGGCGAAGAACGGGATCGCGAAGACGAAGCCCATCATCTGCCCAAGGAAGCGGTGGCCCCACTCCCAGAGATAGATGAAGCGGAACTCGTCGAGGCCCATGTCCTTGTTCTGGATCTGGTACTCCGTGGTGCGCTGGTAGAGCGTGAATTCGTGTTCCCAGCCGCCCTGCGTCAGCGGCGGCAGGAGGTGCTTGGCGAAATCCCATTCGGTGATGGAAAGCCCGGAGTCCGTCAGCCGCGTCGCCCCGCCGACGAGGATCATGCAGGTCACGAGCAGGCAGATCGCCATGAGCCACGCCGCCACGAGCGGGTCGCGGGGCGGCGGCGTGTCGCGGGCGGCTTGATCAAAGGTCACGAGCGGCGACATAGGGGGCGACGGCCCGCGGGGAAAGCGCCCCTATGGCCGCACCAGCCGCAAGGAAGTCTCGCCCCATGCTCAAGGCCATGCCCTCCGGCGCGAAGAAGGCCCTTGGCTGCCTCGCCATCGTGGCGTGGCTCATCGCGTGGATCGCCGGCGCGGTGATGATCGGGGAACGACTGCACGGGCTGCCCGCGATCGCGCCGCTCCTATTCTACGCCTTCGCAGGCGTGGCGTGGGTGTTTCCACTCAGGCCGCTGTTCAGGTGGATGAACGGGTAAGTGCTAGCGACAGGCGTGCACACCTTACGTAAATGGATCGAGATGATATGCTTCTGCATCCCTGCGCGCCGCTCAAGAGACCCCTCCCATCAGTCTGCGGCAGGATCTGCTGCTGAGGGAACCGATCGCAATGTCAGAACCCACTGACAGGGCGACTGGAGCATTTGATGTCAGACCCCCCCGCTGCACTGTACGATGCAGGTCTGGCCGAAGCTGCCAGAGGAAACCTGATAGCAGCGCGCGTCCTGCTTAGCCAGGCACACGCACTTGCCCCGCACAACATTCCACTTCTCGTATCGCTTGGAAACGTCCTGCGGCGTCTCGGCGAGACCGACGAGGCGCGCGCCGCATTGGAAGAAGGCAAGTTGCGGGCGCCCGAAGACGCGGCGCTCGCCTTCGAACTGGGTCAAGTCCATCGCATCCTCAAGAACACCTCCGGCGCGCGACGGGAGTTCGAACTCGCCCTGCGCCGCCATCCAGATCATCATGTCTGCCGCGAAACGCTGATCTTTATTGAACTCTCTGAACGCAATTACGAGGCCGCCGCGACCCTCGCAGAAGCAGCGCCCGGAGGACTTGCAGCGCAGAGCGATCTTCTGGAACTGATCTGCATTGAAGCGGCCGCGCGCGGAGACGACGACGCCTCGCTTGCCTACGGCGCGCTTGCGTTCGAGCGCCTCCCTTGCGCCAGAACCGCCATGACACTGGCGCGCGCGGAATTCGATTCCGGCCGCTACGACGACGCAGAGAAACGTCTGGGCTGGATTCAGATGCAGCCGGAGGTCGCCCCTGAGATCCGCGCGCGCGCTATCGGCACCTTTGCGGATATAGCCGACAAGCGCGGCGACTTTGAAAGAGCGTACCGGAACTATGCGGCCTCAAAGCAGCTCCTGCGAGACGTCTACGCGCACACACGCTCAGGCAGACCGGGCAGTTACCTGAACCTCGTGATCCGCCTCGCGGAAGCGGCCGCCCGGCTGGACCTCCTGAAGTCTCATCCGGTTTCGGACCAAACAGCCCCGGAAATTGACCAAGCATGCGCGCGGCATGTTTTCATTCTCGGTTTTCCGCGCACGGGCAGCACGCTGCTTGAACAATGCCTTTCCGGCCACCCCGACGTCCTGACTTCGGACGAGTCCAACGCGCTCGGCATCGCGACCGCGTCGCTCCTTGCTGAACGCGACCCCTTCGCCGCACTGCGAGATACTGATGACGCGGTATTGAACGAGATGCGCGGGCGCTACTGGCGGCACATGAAGCAGCGGGCGCCGGTAACAGCGCGCAAGTACTTCATCGACAAGATGCCCTTCAACAGTGTCCTGATGGGGTTCATTCCAAGTCTGTTCCCCACCGCAAAAATCGTGTTCGCCGTCCGGGACCCGCGCGATATTGTTCTCAGCTGCTTCAGACAGCGTTTCAGCATGAACGCTGCGACAGCTGAATTGTGCACGCTTGCAGACAGCGTCCGGCTCTTCTGCGCGGTCATGAGACTTTCAGAAATGTGCCGGGCGAAACTCCCGGCGCCGATACTCGACTGCCGCTACGAAGACCTTGTTGCGGACCTTCCCGGAGCGCTTTCGCGTATCTCCGACTTCACAGGCATCCCTTGGCACGACGACATGGTTCACTTCTCCCAGCGCGCCAAGCGACAACCGCTCACGACGGTGAGCGCACCGCAGCTGACAAAGGGTCTTTATGACGGCAGCGGAGGATGGCTTCGTTACGAGAAGTTCCTGACTCCCCACCTGCCTGCACTTGCGCCGTGGATTTCAAGATTCGGATATCAGCCATGCTGAACAGCGCCTCGCGCGCCGTTCGCGACAGCGCCGGATTGCCCTCACCGCGCGCCGCGTGAGCGCCGGGGCCTGCTTGCGCCGTTCGGGAGCCGTTGACCAATGCCGGGTCCGGCGAATATCAGCCCCTCACCATCAACCCCACGCCTCCAGGGACACTGTCCCACCCTTTCACAATGACACTCACAGCCCGAACACCCTACGCGCATTGCCGGAGAGAAACGCGTCGGACTGGGCTTCCGAGAGGCCGAGTCCCGCCAACCCTTCCAGACACTTCGCCGGCGAGAGCATCGGCCAGTTGGTGCCGAACATGACGCGCGATCTGCCGACGCCCTTCATCCACGCCACGAAATCCGGCGGCAGACGGTGGAGCGCGTAGGCCGAGGTATCGACATGGAAATTGGGAAACTTGATCGTCAGCGTCGTGAGTTCATCAAGCCACGGAAAGCCCACGTGTCCGCCGACGAGCACAAGTTCGGGGAAATCGAGCAGCACGTCTTCGAGATACGGAATGAGCCGCCCCGTGTCCGAACGCTTCAGCGGCCCGGTATGGCCGATCTGCGTGCAGAACGGCACGCCCGCCTCGATGCAGGCGGCGTAGACCGGATAGTAGCGGCGATCGTTCGGCGGGAGATCCCACACCCATGGCACGATACGCACGCCGACGAAGCGCTTGCCGTCCACGCGGCGGCGAATCTCGCGCACGGCCTCCATGGGATTGTTCAGGTCGACGCATGCGAGCCCGCGCAGACGCGTCGGCGCCGCCTCGATCTGCGCTTCCACTTCGTCGTTCGAGATGAGATCGCCGGCGGGCGAGGACCACGCGGAGACAAGCGAGATGTCGACGCCGCCCGCGTCCATCGCCGCGACCGTCGATTGCGGCGTCGGCAGCGGGCGTTCGCCGTCCTGGCCCGAACCCTCCTGGCCCGTCCAGCGCAGCAGCGTCCGCATCCACAGCTGGTCCGCCATGCGCCGCGTGGTGATCTGCGCCCAGACGTCGATCGCGCCCATCCATGCCTCCATTTACTTCATATGTGAAGTTTATGGATTTGTCGCAGCCGGCGCAAGCGGTTACCTAGAGCCTATTCCGATCCGATTGAATCGGATCGGGGCTCCCGGTTGTTGTCTGGTCGCATTTTCTGGCGACGAACCGGACTCCACTTCGTCGGAAAATGCTCGAGCGCCATGTCTGCCCACAATACTGCCCAGAAGCACCGCCTCTACCATCGCCTGCAGATCGCCGCGCACCGCGCCCAGAAGGCCGCCGACCGCGCCGTGCTGGACGCCGCCGACATCACCACCGCGCAAGCCGCAGTGCTCGCGGTCGTCGCGGCGAACGAGCCCGTGGCGCAACGGACCGTCGCCGATCAGCTTGGACTCAACGAATCGGCGGTGACGGCCATGGTCGCGAGACTGATGAAGCTCGCCCTGCTCGAACGCGAACGCGACGAAATGGACGCCCGCGCGTGGCGGCTCAGCCTGAGCCGCGAAGGACGCCACGCGCTCAGACGCATCGAGAAACCGTTCGGCGGGATCAACGAGATCATGGAAGCCGCGCTCTCACCGGAAGAAATCGTCCAACTTGCCGGGATTCTCTCCCGGCTCGCAGCAGCATTCGGCGACGAAGGTTAGGCAGTTCCGGCGCCGCGCTTCGGCGGGGCGCAACGCGACGCTCTCGTGTGCGCAGGAATTTTGCCGGGCGTCGCGACGACGGCCGTCTCACGCAAGAGACGCCCGTTCAGGCGGGTCCACTTTCAACGGTGCGCCATCGCCTTCGCCTCGCCACAAGCGCATACACACTTGCGATGACCCCGAAATCCCCACGCGCGCCGATCCCACGCACCGTATGGGCGCTGGGGCTTGTCAGCTTCTTCATGGATGTCTCGTCCGAGACGATCCACGCACTCCTGCCGCTGTTCCTGACCGGCGCGCTCGGCGTCAGCGTCGCACTGGTCGGCGTGATCGACGGCGTGGCGGAATCGACGGCGGCGATCACCAAGGTGTTCTCCGGCCATCTCTCCGACAGGCTGGGGCGCCGCAAGCCGCTCATCGTGTTCGGGTACGGCCTCGCCGCGTTGAGCAAGCCGCTGTTCGCCATCGCCGGCGGGCCGTACGTCGTGCTTGGCGCGCGGTTCGCCGACCGCATCGGCAAGGGCCTGCGCGGAGCGCCGCGCGATGCGCTCATGGCCGACGTTACGCCCGTCGAGATCCGCGGGCGCGCGTTCGGCCTGCGTCAGGCGATGGATACGGCGGGCGCGTTCTCGGGGCCTTTGCTGGCGATCGCACTGATGGCGCTCTTCGCCGACGACATGCGCGCGGTGTTCTGGGTCGCAGCGATTCCTGCCGCCATCGCCATGCTCTGCGTGCTGTTCGGCGTGGAGGAGCATGGCGATGAAGCGAAGGAGCCGAGCGCGCGACCGCCGATCCGGCTGAGCGATCTGGCGCAGTTCACCGGCGCGTTCTGGACGGTCGCGGCGATCGGCGTCGTGTTCACACTGGCGCGCTTCAGCGAGGCGTTTCTTGTGCTGAAGGCAAACGCCGAAGGCCTGCCGCTCGCGTTCGCGCCGCTCGTCCTGGTGGCGATGAACATCGTCTACGCGCTCGGCGCCTATCCGGCGGGGGCGCTTTCGGACCGCGCGCCAGCGGGCGGTCTCCTGCTGGGCGGACTCGCTGCGCTGATCGGCGCCGACCTCGCGCTTGCGTTGCTGCCCGGCCTCGGCGGCGCCTTCCTCGGCATCGCGCTGTGGGGCGCGCACATGGCGATGACGCAGGGCCTTCTCTCGAAGCTGGTCGCCGACCATGCGCCGGCGCAGTTGAGAGGATCGGCGTTCGGCGTGTTCAATCTGGCGACAGGCGCCTCGCTCCTGTTCGCCAGCGTGATCGCGGGCGCCCTGTGGGACGGGATCGGCCCGGACGCAACCTTCTTCGCCGGCGCAGGTTTCGCGACGCTCGCGGGCGCGCTGGTGATCGCGACTTGGAAGGCGCTCGCAGCGCCCGTCAGGGCTCGATGAATTCGAGGCCCGCCGAGCCTTCCGTGCGCCAGACGATGCGCGCGCGGCGCACGAGCTTGAGCGTCGGCTCGTTGATGACGACTTCTTCGGGCAGTTCCAGCTTGACGAAGAAATCGATACGCGCGCCGGTCTCGCTCAGGTTCTTGATAATGACGCTCAGGCGCTGGCCGCCGCCAAGGATGAGCACGCCGTTGCGGAAGTGGGCCTCGCGCTGGGCGCGGTCCTTCGGTTTCGTCCAGCTCGCCTTTTCGGGCGGCGGCGGCGCTTCATACGCAGGCGCGGCCTTGCGTTCGCCGAGGTGACGAATGCGATCCGCGAGAGCGGCTTTGCCTCCCGGTGACTTCGGTCTTCCAAACATCAGGCACGGACCAGATGGACTGCCCACCTACATCATCTGCGCAGGAAATGGTGACCGTGACGTTAAGGAATACGCGCCGCTGTGCCGGACCTCAGTCCGCTGGCTGTTCCTTCACGCCCCACAGGATCGCGAAACCGCCGATGAGCAGCACCACGATGGAGCCGAAGCCGAGCTGCAACGCCCAGTCCGGCGCGTTCTTCTGGCCCCAGCGCGTGAGCACATCGACGAGCAGCGGCCCCATCCAGACCGTCGCCGTGCCGGCCAGCGCGTAGATGCCGAACAGTTCGCCGATCATGTCCTTCGGCGCCAGACGCGTCATGAAGGTGCGGCTGGACGCGTAGGCGGCGGTGATGGAGACGGCGATCACCGACACCACCGCCAGATATGCGAGCTCGGGAATGGTCTGGAAGTACGGGAACGACCACACGGGAGTCATGTCCGGCTTGATCACCCAGAAGATGGTGTCGTGCTGGAAGGAGGCCATCGACGCGAGCGTGATCGCGGTTACGCCGATCTCGATCTGGATGGCGCGCTTGGGGCCCACCAGATCGTCGAGCCAGCCGCCCACGAAGCCGCCGAGCACCGCGATGATCGACAGCGAGATGCCGTAGATCACCATCTCGATGAAGCCCCAGTGCATCATGCCCGCCGCATAGACGCCGCCGCTGATGAGGATGGCGGTCTTGCCGTCGGCGTAGAGCATGCGCGCGGCGAGGAAGCGCACGATGTCGGGCCTGTCGCGCATGATCGTCTTCAATGTCGCCGCGACGCCGCCCACGCCCTCGCGCGCCGCCTGGATCCAGCCCATGCCGCGCGTGGTGTCGGCGGTGTAGAGCATCATCGGCGCCGAGAAGACCACAAGCCAGACCGCGCACATGATCGCCACAAAGCGCTGCGGCTCGAAGGTGGCGGGATCGAGTCCGAACGCCGGCTCTTTCGGTATCCACGACCAGTCGACGGCGCCGGGAAACGCCAGGAATACCAGTGTGAAAATGAGAATGAGCACCGACGCCGCATTGCCGAGCGCAAGCCCGAGCCCCGACACGTGCGGCAACAGGCGCGGGCTCGTCGCGCCCGACAGCATCGCGTTGTGCAACGCCTCGGTGAGCGGAAACGCCATGCCGATGACCAGCAGCAGCGGAAACCATATCCACTCGGGAAATATTCCCCCGCCACCCGGCTGCACGAACCACAGCAACGCGATGCACACGGCCATGAAGGCGGTGACGATGCCGAGGGGAATCTTGCGCCGGCCCGCACGATCCGCGGCGGCGCCGACGAACGGCGCGAAGCACGCGATAGCGAGGCCCGCCCACTTGTTGAGCCCCGCGATCTGCGCCTGCCCCTCGACCGGATCGCCGATGACCTGCGCGGCGAGATAGGGCGCAAAGACATAGATGGTGCAGATGATGACGTAAGGGTTGCGGCCCCATTCGTAGAGCGCCCAGCTGACGGCGCCGAGAGACATCTTCTCGCGCACCGCAGCGTCCGCCGCCCCACCCACGCTCCCGGGCGCCGTTACGTCCGTCATTGCCTGCCTCCCGGCCGCCCTCTGCCGGGGCTCTCACGCCACCATGGGCCAAGACCCCGCGCGAGGCGAGAGGGTACGACCGCCCGGACGCACCTTACCCGGCGTCGCCAGCCGCCCCGTTAAGCACGCGTTAAATGGTTAAGGCGATACCGGGATAAGCTTACCGTGCCGGTCGAGAGCCTGCACGGCCCAAATACGACATCGAGGGGTTGTCATGGTCTCACAACGCTTAATCCTGACCGGCGCGGGCGCATGCCTCGCCATCGGCGCGATCGCCGGGCCGGCCAATGCGCAGGTCGCCTATGATCGCGATCACAACATCAGCGTCCAGCAGCGCGCCTACGACGAGCACGCGCCGCTCGGCATCGGCCTGGGCGGCTTCCTGCTGTTCCCGCAACTCGATCTCGGCGTCGAGTACAACGACAACATCTTCGCGGCGACCGCCAACGAGACCGAGGACACCATCCTCGTCGCCGGCGCATCGGCGCGCCTGGCGTCGCAATGGTCGCGGCACGCGCTCAACTTCTTCGGCGGCGTGCAGTCGCGCACCTTCACCGACAACGAGGACGACAACGCGGTTGACTGGCGCCTCGGCGCGGACGGTCGCCTCGACATCATCCGCGACATGCACATCGCCGGTGGCGCAGCTTTCGGCCGCACGACGGAATCGCGCTTCGCGGGTAATGGCCCGGCGAACCTCGTCGAACCGATTGAATACGACTTCGAGGAAGCGCACGGCGAACTGGTGCGCGACGTGAACCGCATCCGCGCAGGCATCAGCTTTGCCTACGGCAAGTACGACTACAAGGACGGCCAGGTCTTCGCCGGCCCCGTGTTCGAACAGGACGATCGCGACAACGACGTCCTCGATATCACCGGTCGCCTCGACTACGCGCTGAGCCCCGACACCGCCGTATTCGGCTCGGTGACCCACCGCGCACGCGACTACGATCTCGACAGCGGCACAGCCAACGGCGGCCCGATCCTCGACCGCGACAGCGAAGGCTGGCGCTACCTCATCGGCGCGAACTTCGACATCACGTCGGTTGTGCGCGGCGAAGCAGCCGTCGGCTACTCGACGACCGAATACGATGCGGCCGCCTTCGCCGATGTGGACGGCTTCTCGGCGTACGGCCAGGCGGAATGGTTCGTCACCAAGATGACCTCGATCACCGCGAACGCCTCGCGCGAAACCGTCGACGCCGGCATCAGCGGCGCGGCGGGCATCCAGCGCACATCGATCGGCGTGCGCGCCGACCATGAACTGCGTCGCGACATCATCCTGTTCGGCGGTGTGTCCCTCGACCAGGACGAGTATCAATCGTTCGACCGCGACGACGACCGCACGCGCTTCAACGTCGGCGTCGACTGGTACGCCAACCGCCTCCTGAAGGTCGGCGCGGGCTACGAGCGGTTCGAGCAGGAATCGACCGGCGTGAACAAAGACCGCGACTTCACCGGCAATGTGTTCGCGCTGCGGGCCTCGCTGCGCCGCTAGACGCGACCACCCATCGAAAGCCAGCGGCCCCGGTTCACGCCGGGGCCGTCTTCGTTCAGGTCTCGCCCCACCGTTTCACCACGCCCACATCGATCCCGTAGAGATCGAGCAGACGCCCCACGCCGTGGTCGACGATGTCGTCGATGGTTTGCGGCGCGGCGTAGAACGCCGGCATCGGCGGCGCCACGATCGCCCCCATCTCCGTGATGGCGACCATGTTGCGCAGGTGTCCCAGATGCAGCGGCGTTTCGCGCGGGACGACCACCACCCGCCGCCGTTCCTTGAGCGCGACGTCCGCAGCACGTGACATCAGCGTCTGGCAGGCGCCGCTGGCGATCTCGCCCAGCGTCTTCATCGAGCACGGCGCGATGATCATCCCCTCCGTGCGGAACGACCCCGACGCGATCGCGGCGGCGACATCGTCGTTGGCATAGACCTTCGCCGCCCGCTTCTTCACATCCGTCCACTTGAGCGGCGTCTCGTAGGCGAGCGTCACCAGCGCCGATTTCGACGCGACGAGATGGGTTTCCACGCCCGCCTCCGCGAGCAGGTCGAGCAGGCGCACGCCATAGATCACGCCCGAGGCGCCCGAAATGCCGATGACCAACCGTTTCGTCATGTTCCTCGCCGCGAGCCGGATCGCGTCATTGGGGTGGAAACTGCCTGCACTCGCCTCTGCGGCGCAAGCTTTGCGCTTTCGCCCGCGTCTGCGTAACACATCGCTCAGGAAGCGCCCGATCACCGGCGCGGCGCAAGGGTGCACGTCTTGGCGGAGCAGAAACCAGTCGCGCTCGATCCCCGCTCGCTCTCCGCGCGATTGTGGACGTATCAGGCGATCCGCTTTCCGCTGGCCTCGCAGGGGGCGCTGATTGCGCTGTTTGCGCTCGCATGCGTGTGCTTCGGCGCGCTGACGCGGGTGACGCCGGGCGCGCCGCCGCTGGAAACGACATTCGTCGTTCTCATCGTCGTCTTCCTCCTCTTCTTCCAGTTCCGCGTGGCCGACGAGCACCGCGACTACGACGAGGATCTGCGTCTGCGCCCCGAATTGCCGGTGCCGAGCGGCGTGATCACGCTGCCGGAGCTCGACGTCTTCGTGGTCGGCGCGATGGCGATCCAGATCGTGCTGACGGCGGCGCTGCATCCCCCGCTCATCGCGCTGCTCTTCCTGCCCTGGCTGTGGACCTTCCTGGTCCGCAACGACTTCTTCGACCGCGATCTGCTCAAGCGCCGCCCGCTGCTCTCGCTGGCGCTGCATCTGGTGTTCATGCCGTTCGTGGCGCTCTACGCGGCCGCGGCGGGACAACTGCCCGAGACCGGCGCGCTGAGCCCGGCGCTGCCGGTGTTTCTCGGCCTGTCGGCCGCGTGCGGGATGGCGATGGAATTCGCCCGCAAGTGCCGCGCGCAGGGCGACGAACGCGGCGGCGTCGTCACATATTCGGGCCTCTGGGGCACGGTGCGCGCAGGCATGGCGACGGCGTCGGCGGTGGCGGGCATCGTCGTGCTCGGCGCGCTGTCGTTTCTCGCCACCGGCGCGCAGGGCGGCTGGTATCTGCCGGCGACAGCGCTGGGCTTCGGCGCATTTCTCGCCGCCGCCGCCTACGCCGAACGCGCCACGCCGCAGCGCGCCAACGCACTTCTCGGCTGGGTCGCGGGCGCAGCCGCGATCACCTATCTCAGCGTCGGGGTGCTGCCCTATCTTGTGCGCGCGTTCTTCAGCGCGGCTGCGTGAGCGCGCCGACCGCCACCAGAAGGCGCCGCTCGGCGATGGCGAGCTCACGTTCCGCCGCCGCCAGCGCGAGACGCGAGGCGAGCAGATCCGCTTCCTGGTCGAGCACCTCGACCGTCGCGCGCAGGCCGACGTCCTGCTCCAGCGTCACGCCGCGATAGGCGAGTTCCGACGCCGCCAGCTGCTCCTGCGCCGACCGGTACGCCGCGCGCGCGGTGTCCACCGAGGTCCACGCTGTCGTCACCGTTTCGCGCACCTGACGCTCCGCGGCGGCGCGATCGAGCCCCGCCGCCTGCCGCAATGCGCGCTGCTGACGTGTGCGCGAGGACGCGGCGCCGCCGGTGAACAGCGGCAGCGATACGCGCACGCCGACGCTGTCGGAGGTCGTGTCGTCGAAGTTCGAATCAAACTCGTTGCCGATTGAGGACCCCGCTTCGAGCGAGATGCGCGGGCCCCGCGCCGCAAACGTCGCCGCCACCGCCGCGTCGGCGGACTCTTCGGCCGCGCGCGCGCTCAGGAGCGCCGGGTTCTGCTGCACGGCGAGTTGCAGCGCCTCTTCGAGCGAGCCCGGCAGCCCCGCCACGGCCGGCGCAG
>WRPF01000141.1 GCA_009773335.1 Caulobacteraceae bacterium | reverse complement strand
CTGTCGCCGGGCTCGCGGCTGCGGATAATGCCGGTGTCCAATCCCACACGCTCCAGGCCACGAGAGGAGACAGCCCTATGGAGCGACAGTATATCGGGATCGATTTACACAAGGCATCGTTTCACGCCTGTGCGGTCACGGAGACCGGGCAGCGATTGTGGGAGGCGAGCTTCCCGCGATCGGCCGACGGGATCGCGGCGTTGGCGGCCCGGGAGGTGGCCGGCGCGCAGTTGGCGGTGGAAGCGACGGGGCCGACGTGGCGCTTCGTCGATGCGGTGACGGCGATCGGGGTCCAGGCGTGCGTGGTCGATCCGCGCAAGACGAAGCTCAAGGCGGGCTTCGCGGCGAAGACGGATCGGCTGGATGCGCGGCGGCTGGCGGATGCGCTGCGACGCGAGAGCGTCGTCAGCATCTACATCCCGCCGCCGGCGATTCGGCAGCTCCGCGAGCTCTGTCGGGGGCGGCAGCAGTTGGTGCGGCTGCGCACCCGCGTCGTGCAAGCCATTCGGGCGATGTTGTTGCGCCAGGACGGACCCGAGCCGCCGGTGACGTCGTTGATCGGCGTGCGGGGGCTCGCGTGGCTCAGTACGGTGCATGTCGAGGCGGCCAGCGAGCCGACCTTGCGCCGCCTCGAGCGCGTGCTCCTCGCCGTCCATGCCGAAGCGCGGGCCGCCGAAGCGGCCGTGAAGGCCACGGCGGCGGCCGATCCGTTCGCGATAGCCCTGACGCAGATCGTCGGCATCGGCCCGATCCTGAGCGTGGTGTTGCGCGCCGAGATCGGGACCATCACGCGCTTCGCCAGTGGGGCCGCGTTGGCGTCGTATGCGGGCCTGGTGCCGCGCGTGGACGCGAGCGCCGGCATCATCCACACGGGGCGGATCACGCGGCAGGGGTCCCCCTGGCTGCGCTGGGCGCTGGTGGAGATGGCGCTGCATGCGACGAAGCGATCGGATGCGCGCGGGCGGTGGGTCCGTCGGTTGGCGGTGCACAAGGGGATTCAGAAGGCCCGGGTCGCGTTGGCCCGGCGGATGTGTGACGAGATCGTGCAGACGTGGCGACGGGTCGGCTGACGACTCACACTCGGGTGGTCCTCGCACAGCCGCATGAGGCCCCGAGGCTTCGGAATCTGACTGAGGCCACCCGAGATCTCGCAACTGACCTTGCGGGTGTCGGATGCACCTTCGCCTAGATGCATGAAGAATCGTCAGTCTGGCTTGACGCGTGTGGAGAAGGACACCGTGCAGACCTCGTCGCATCGTTCGCACGCGCGGACCGGACCGGCCGGTAGGCCGGTCCGCGCGCGCTCACTCGACGTGTGCCTTGACGAGGGTCACCCTTTTATAGATGCGGCTGTATTTATCGTCGCTGGAAACGCAAGTCCCAGACCCGGTCCTGCTTGACGCTGAGCGCATTGATCTTGCCGGATGCGTCGCGCCTGAATGTGACCGCGCCAATCGATCCGCGGAACGTGTCGCGATCGGTCGCCGTCAGCGCAATCACCGTGTCGGGTCGGCGTTTCAGCACGAGCGCGCCGTTCTCGAGATCTGCATCGAGCATGACCTCTGCCTCGTCGCTCCAGTAGCTCCCCGTGAACTCCGCGAGTTGGCCGGCGGTGGGTGGCGGCGTCATGGCCGGCGTCGGGGG
>WRPF01000083.1 GCA_009773335.1 Caulobacteraceae bacterium | reverse complement strand
CCGCCGGAGGTGCAGCGCAGCGCCGGCGCCATCAATCTCATCGTTTTCATTCTCTCGGCGTTTGTCGGCGGGCTGATCCTCAACGTGATGCCGTGCGTGTTTCCGGTGCTGTCGATCAAGGCGCTGTCACTCGCGGGCGGCGCCCATGACGGCCGCGCGAAGCGCCACGGGCTCCTGTTTCTCGCCGGCGTGATGGCGACGTTCATGACGCTCGCCGTCGCGCTCATCGCGCTGAAGAGCGCGGGCCTGGCGACGGGCTGGGGCTTCCAGTTGCAGGAGCCGGCGCTGATCGGCGTGCTGGCGCTGCTCTTTTTCGCCATCGGTCTCAACCTGATCGGCGCATTCGAGATCGGCGGCGGTTTGCAGAACGTCGGCGCGGGCGTTGCGGCGAAGGGCGGCGATGTCGGCGCGTTCGCCACGGGCGCGCTCGCGGTCGTGGCGGCGACGCCGTGCACGGCGCCCTTCATGGCCGGCGCGCTCGGCTGGGCGGCGACGCAACCGCCTGCCGCGTCGCTGGCGGTGTTCGCCGGGCTCGGTCTCGGATTCGCCGCGCCGTTTACCGCGCTTTCCTTCGCGCCGGGGCTGCAGAAGCTGATGCCGAAGCCGGGGCCGTGGATGGACCGCGCGAAGCAGTTCCTCGCGTTCCCGATGTTCGCCGCCGCGGTGTGGCTCGTCTGGGTGCTCTCGGTGCAGACCGGCGCGACGGGCACGCTGGCGCTGTTGTCGGTGTTCGTGGCGTTTGCGTTCGCAGCGTGGGCGTGGCGGCAGGGGATGGCGTGGCGCGTGATCGCGGCGGCGCTGTTCATCGCCGTGGCGGCCGCAGCGTGGCGGCCCATGACGAGCGTGGTCTCGGCGTCCGCGCCGGCGAAGTCCGCGACGGCAGGCGCTGAAGTCTGGAGCGCCGGGCGGGTCAGCGAACTGCGCGCCGCGAACACGCCCGTGTTCGTCAATTTCACCGCCGCCTGGTGCGTGACCTGCAAGGCCAACGAGATCGTCGCGCTCTCGCGGCCCGGCGTGAAACAGGCCTTCGCCGATCGCGGCGTCGCCTATCTCAAGGGCGACTGGACCGCGCGCGACCCCGCGATCGCCGCCGAACTCGCCGCCCACGGGCGCTCGGGCGTGCCGCTCTACCTGTTCTATGCGCCCGGCGCGGCCGAGCCGGTCGTGTTGCCGCAGATCCTGACTGAGCGGATCGTCAGGGACGCCGTCAGGGACGCCGTCGGGGCGCCGCCCGCGCCATAGCGCCTCCCGGAGCCCGGCGCCGTTGCCGGAAGGCCGGGCTTCCGGTACCCACCGGTGTTCCATGACCGATTTCAAACCCAAAGCCCGCCGTCCGCGCGGATTCGTCGACCGGCGCGGCCGGACGCTCGCGCGTGAACGCGAGATCGTCGAGAAGGTGCTCGGCGTCTACGAGGCGTGGGGCTTCGAGCGCCTCGAGACCTCGGCATTCGAGTACGCCGACGCGCTCGGCAAGTTCCTGCCCGATCAGGACCGCCCCAACGAAGGCGTCTTCGCGCTCATCGACGACGACGAGCAGTGGATGGCGCTGCGCTACGATCTCACCGCGCCGCTCGCGCGCTTCGTGGCGGAGAATTACGACGCGCTGCCAAAGCCCTATCGCCGCTGTGCGGCGGGGCCCGTGTGGCGGAACGAAAAGCCGGGGCCGGGGAGATTCCGGGAATTCTGGCAGTGCGATGCGGATACCGTGGGTGCGGCGAGCCCGGCGGCGGACGCGGAAATTATTGCGATGGCCGGCGCTGCACTGGAGGCAGCCGGTGTTTCCCGAAAAAGTTATCGCATCAAAATAAATAGCAGGAAAATTCTGGATGGCGCCCTGGAGGCGGCCGGCCTTGGTGATGCGGAATCTGCCCGCTCTCGCCTTACTGTGCTGAGAGCAATCGACAAATTGGATCGATTGGGTTGGACCGAGGTCAGCAAGCTACTTGGCGCCGGGCGTCTGGACGATAGTGGTGACTTCACGCCGGGAGCGGGGCTCGCAAGCGAGCAAGTCGCGATCCTTGAGGCCTACATAATCGCCACGCACGCCTTGAGTTTTCACAAGGAGACCGCGCAGACAGATGCGCTGTTGAAACGTCGATCCGAAGCGTCACCAATCGTGAACCCCGAAGGCGAACATGCGGTCCCCGATTCCGCCATGACACTGCGGGCGTGGGCTGATGTTGTTGGCAACACCGAAACAGGGCGCCGAGGTCTTGATGAACTTCAGATGATTGTCGAGATACTCAGGGACAGTTTCGATCTTGGCCCCAGTCGCGGGTACTTGGATGGCACGGTCGTGCGAGGCCTTGAGTATTACACCGGCGCAGTCTTCGAAGCCGAACTGGTCGCGGATGCTGGGTCTTCACACATGTCGTCCATGGGCTCCGTCGGCGGCGGCGGGCGGTATGACGATCTCGTCTCGCGCTTCAAGGGAACGCCGATCCCGGCGACGGGGTTCTCGGTGGGCGTGTCGCGGCTCGCGGCGGCGCTGACGGCGCAGGAGGATGCGCTCGCGAGCGACGGGCCGGTGGTCGTGCTGCCGTTCGATGCGGCGGGCATGGGCGACTGCATGCAGATCGCGGCGGAGCTGCGTGCGGCGTTTGCGGCCAAGGGCGTGAAGCGCGGCGCGGAGGTCTATCTCGGCGGCTCGGGCCCGAAGGCGCAACTCAAATACGCCGACAAGCGCGGCGCGCCGGCGGCGGTGATCGTCGGCGGCGACGAACTCGCGAACGGTACGGTCTCGATCAAAAATCTGCGCCTCGGCGCCGAACTGGCCGCGAAGGCGGAAGATCGCGAGGCGTGGACGAAGGCGCGCGACGAAGTGCAGGTCACGGTGGCGCGCAGCGAATGCGCGGCGCGCGTGCTGGCGATCCTCGCGGGAAACTAGGAGACGATGATGAAGCGTTTCATGCTCGTAATCGCGATGGCTTTCTGCGCGGCGCTTCCCGCCCATGCGGAGGTGGTGAGCAGCGCGCCGAACGGCTTTGTCTCGCGTCATGTCGTGACCGTGCCGATGTCGCCCGCCGCCGCGTATGACCGTTTCGTGCGCGTGCAGGACTGGTGGGATGGCGCGCACACCTATTCGCAGAGCGCAGCCAATCTGAGAGTCACCGCACGTCCAGGCGGCGCGTGGATCGAACGGCTGCCGAACAACGGCTTCGTCGAGCACATGCGCGTCATCAACGCCCAGCGCGGCAAGACGCTGCGCTTCGATGGCGGCCTGGGGCCGTTGCAGACCATGCCCGCGCGCAGCGTGATGGACGTTTCGTTCGCCCTCGATGGCGCGGGCGCCAAGGTGACGATGACCTATTCCGTGGGCGGCTACTTCAGCGACGGGGCAGCGCAACTCGCGCCCGGCGTCGACATGGTGCTCGGGCAGGCGATGGCGCGCTATGCGCAGGTATCCGGACCCGGCAGATGACACACGACGCTGCGCAGGCGATCCGCGACGCGGCGTCGGCGCTCGCCACACGCTGGATCGATCCCCCGGTCTTGCAGCCGGCGGGGCTCTATCTCGAACTCGCGGGCGAGGACATCCGCGCGCGCGCCTACATGCTCGCCGGCGATGACGACGCGGCGTTTTGCCTGCGTCCTGACATGACCGCGCCCGCCGTGCGCGAAGCCCTGCGCGACGGCGACTGGACGAAGCCTTTCGGTGTCGCCTACGACGGCCTCGTCTTTCGCCGTCAGGTTGATGGCGCAAAGGAGTCCGAGTTTCGCCAGATCGGCGCGGAGGTGTTTGCGTCCGCCGCCGAGATCGCGCGGCGCGAAGCAGATGTGACGGTCGCCGCACTCGATGCCTGCCGCGTGGCCGGCGTCGAGCCGCGGGTGCGGCTTGGAGACGTCGGCGTGTTCGAGGCGCTGGTGGAGGCGTGCGCGCTGCCGGAATCGTGGTCGCGCCGGGTGAAGCGCGCGTTCTCGCGGCCGGGCGGCCTCGCGACGGTGCTGCGTGAAGCGGCGTCGCCGCCGGCGCCGGAGGAAAGCGTGCTGGGCGAAGCGCTCGCCGCTCTGCCCGACGATCGCGCGGAAGCGGTGGTCGAGGAATTGCTGGCGGATGCGCGCATCGTGCTCGTGGGCGGGCGCACCATCGGCGAGATCGCCGCGCGCCTGCGCGAGAAGGGCCGCTCGCTGCACGCGCCGCGCGCGGATGCGGACGCGCTGAAACTGATCGCCGACATGACCGCCATCGAAGCCGCGCCGGACGTTGCGTTCGATGCGTTGCGCACAGCGGCGAAGAACACGGCGATGAAGGCGCCCGCACCATTCCTCGCCGCGCTCGATCGCGCCGCCGCGCGCTGGACAGCGGTGGCGCGGGACCGGAAACCCGACGCGACATTCTCCGCCGGCTTTGGTCGCGGTCTCGCCTACTACGACGGCTTCGTCTTCGAACTCGAAGCGCCGACGCTTGGCGCCCGCGCGAGCCTCGGCGGCGGCGGGCGCTATGACGGCCTGCTGCACCGCATCGCAGCCTCGCAGGGCGGCGGGCCGAAGTCGCCGGCAGGCTGGGGCGCGGCGGGCTTCGCACTCCGTCCCGCACGCATCGCGGAGGCGGTCCGATGAGCACGCTGATTATCGGCGTCCCGTCCAAGGGGCGGCTGCAGGAACAGACGCTCGCATTCTTCGCCGACTGCGGCCTCGCGATCTCGCAGGACGGCGGCAAGCGCGGCTACGCGGCGCGCATGGCGGGGCAGGCGGCGGTGGAGGTGCGGCTCCTGTCGGCGGGCGACATCACGGCGGCGCTGCGCGACGGCGACATTCATGTGGGCGTCACCGGCGAGGATCTGCTGCGCGAACTCGGCGCAGGGTTCCAGCGCATCATCATGGTCAAGCCCTTGGGCTTCGGCCGTGCGGACCTCGTGGTTGCAGCGCCGTCAGCGTGGCTCGACGTGACGACGATGGCGGACCTCGACGAGGTCAGCGCCGCGATGCGCGCGCGCACCGGCAAGCGGCTGCGCGTCGCCACGAAATACCTGAAGCAGACGCACGCCTTCCTCGATGGCCGCGGGGTCGACGACTACCGCATCGTGGAAAGCCTCGGCGCCACCGAAGGCGCCCCGGCCGCAGGCGTGGCGGACGTGATCGTCGACATCACCACCACCGGCGCGACGCTGTCGGCCAACCACCTGAAGACGCTGTCGGACGGGCTCATCCTGAAGAGCCAGGCGCAGCTCGCCGCCAGCCGCGCCGCCACCTGGCCCCCCGAGGCCCGCGCGGTGTTCGCCGCCATCCTCGACCAGATCGAGGCCCGCGAGCATGGCCGGGCGCTCAAACTCGTCCGGGCGGCCGTGGGGGCTGCGAAGGCCGAGGCGCTGCAGGCGCTGGTCGTGCGCATGGGCGGCAGGCTCGCCAGCGAATCCGAGCCGGGGCTGTTCGCCTTCTACTGCCCGGCGGAACGGGCCCCCGAGGCGAGCGCCGCGGCCGCGGCGCTGGGGGCGGGACCGGTCGGCGTGTTCGGATCGGACTATGTGTTTGAAAGGACCGGAGCCCTCAGCAGGCGATTTTCCGACGATCTCGGGCCGGAGTGACCCCGAATTGGGCGCCCAAGCTCACAAAAGCGTCATATAGGGGATTGACTCGAAGCGGCCGATCTTGGCACTCATGATGCGCGTTTCGGGGAGGAGACGCCTCCAGCCGCGCAGACGGCGGACGCACTCGACACACACAAGAAAAATAACTGGGCCGCCGCGCTGATAGCGCGGCGGCCCTTGTCGTTTCGGGGCGGTCCAGGCTCGCTTCAGGGTCGCCCGCGCCGGCGCCCAATATTTTGGCGGCCGTTGACCCAACGCCACCTCTTCCGGTCGCCGGACCGCGCGCTATGGTGAACGCGAATGAGCGTCGCGGGACAGCGACCGTTCGCGTTGGAGGAAACGGCATGAAGCGCGTTGGCGCACTGGCGGCGATCGTCGCCGCGACACTTATCGTCGGTTGCGGCCCGAAGGGCCCCGCCGCCGTCGACGCCAAGCGCATCGAGCGCGCCGCGGCGGGTGAATGGCTCAGCTATGGCCGCACCTACGACGAGCAGCGCTTCAGCCCCCTCGACAAGGTGAACAGGGAAAACGTCGGCACGCTCGGTCTCGCCTGGTACGCCGAGTTTGACACCGACCGCGGCCAGGAAGCGACCCCGCTCATGGTCGACGGCGTGCTCTACACGACGACCGCGTGGAGCAAGGTCTACGCGTTTGATGCAAAGACCGGCGAAAAGAAGTGGGAGTTCGATCCCAAGGTGCCCGGCGATCGCGGCTTCGCGGCGTGTTGTGACGTGGTCAACCGCGGCGTCGCGGTGTGGGAAGGCAAGGTTTTCGTCGGCACGCTCGACGGCCGCCTGATCGCGCTCGATGCGGCGACCGGGACCGAGAAGTGGTCGGTCGTCACCGTCGACCAGGCCAAGCCCTACACGATCACGATGGCGCCGCGCGTGGTGCAGGGCAATGTCCTGATCGGCAACAGCGGCGGCGAGTACGGCGTGCGCGGTTACCTGACGGCGTATGACGCCGCGACCGGCGACAAGAAGTGGCGCTTCTACATGACGCCCAACGCCGAGGGCAAAGCCGATGGCGAGATCAGCGACGCGATCTTCGCCGAGAAGGCCAACGCCACGTGGAGCGACGGCGCGTGGAAGCAGTCGGGCGGCGGCGGCACGCCGTGGGACGCCATCGCCTATGATCCGGCGCTGAACTCGATCTTTGTCGGCGTCGGCAACGGCGCGCCGTGGAATCACCGCATCCGCTCCGGCGGCGTCGGCGACAACCTTTTCCTCTCCTCGATCCTCGCGCTCGACGCCACGACCGGCGCCTACAAGTGGCATTACCAGACGACGCCCGGCGAAACGTGGGACTACACCGCCACGCAGCACATCATGCTCGCCGACATCACCGTCGGCGGGAAGCCGCGCAAGGTGCTGATGCAGGCGCCGAAGAACGGCTTCTTCTACGTGCTCGACCGCACCACCGGCGAGTTGATCAGCGCCGATCCCTACATCCCGATGGCGCCGGAAGCCGACACGCCTGCGGGCGTTCCCATCTCGTGGTCGACGGGCGTGGTCGGCGAGAACGGTCGGCCGATCGAGAACCCGAGCGCGCGGTACGCGAACGGTCCGGCGCTCATATCGCCGGCGCCCTTCGGCGCGCACAACTGGCAGCCGATGGCGTTCAATCCAACGGAAGGCCTGGTGTTCATTCCGGTGACGACCGTCGGCGCACTCGCGCAGGTCTATGGCGACGATCCGAACTTCCAGTACCGAAACGGGGGCTGGAACACGGGCATCAGCATGAACCTAGGCGACCTGCCCAACGACGAAGCGCAAAGGGCGGCCCTGAAGGCGATGCTGCGCGGTCGCCTCGTCGCGTGGGACCCGGTTGCGCGAAAAGCGCGCTGGTCAGTTGAGCTTCCCTCGTTCTGGAACGCGGGCTTGCTCTCCACGGCGGGCGGCCTGGTGTTCCAGGGCGCGGCCGAAGGCCAGTTCCATGCCTACGACGCGGCGGACGGCAAGAAGTTGTGGTCCTACGACACGACCAACGGGATCATCGCCGCGCCCATGACCTACGCCATCGACGGCGAACAGTACGTGGTGGTGATGGTCGGCTTCGGCGGCGCCGGCGCGCTGTCGGCGGCGGCGTTCCTGCCGGATCGTCCGCGTCTGCCGGGGCGCATCATGGTGTTCAAGCTCGGCGGCGCGGCGCAGGCGGCGGCCTACGACATCCCGCCAAGGGCCGCGATCGACCTCGCGGGCGTCTCCAGCCGCGCCTCCGTCGCGCAGGGACGCAGCCTGTTCAACGCCAACTGTCTGGTCTGCCACAGCGCCAACGCCAGCGGCGGCTATCTGCCGGATCTGCGTCGTTCGGCGATGATCCGTGCGCCGGAGACCTTCCGGTCGGTGGTCATTGACGGTGCGCTGCAGGCCAACGGCATGGCGAGCTTCTCGCGCTACCTCAACGCGGGGCAGGCCGAGGCGATCCGGGCGTACCTGATCACCGAAGCGCGCCGCCAGCAGGGCCTCGACACCGCCGCGGCGCGCCAGCAGACCAAAAAGTAACCAACGCCGTCCGCGCCTTTCTCCGGGAGGAGAAGGGGAGCGTGACTGCGCTCGAACGTCGCGATGACCCACGTCGCAACAAACAGACACGCGGATGCAATGCTCGCGCGTCAGGTTCGCCGCGTCGCTTTCCGGGCCGGTGATCCCTAGCTCTCGCGCTGGAAATCGACGGAACGCCGTTCCCCGGGCGTTCATGTCGGCCATGCGAGACTTTGACCATGAGTGATGCCGAAGACCAGGCTTCCCGTCCGCGCCGCGGTCGCCCGCTGCTCTGGGGAGGGCTCATCGTCGCCGGCCTCGCAGGGGCTTTCTTCCTGTTCGGTCGCGGCGATGGCGACGCCGACCCGTACCGCACGTCCCCGGTTGATCGCGGCGAGATCGTGCGCGCGGTGAGCGCCACGGGCCAGCTGCAGCCATTGGTTTCCGTCGACGTCGGCTCCACCGTGTCGGGCCCGATCAAGACGGTGGAAGTCGATTTCAACGCCGCGGTGAAGGCCGGGCAGGTGCTCGCGCGGATCGATCCAGAGACCTTCCTCCAGCGCGTGCGACAGGCCGAGGCGAGCCTCGCGCAGGCGCGCGCCGAAGCCAATTCCGCCCGCGCCGAGTTCGGTCGTTACGAGCGGCTGGCGAAGGAAGGTTTCGCCTCCGACCAGCTGCTGCTGCAGTACCGCACCGCCGCCGACCGCGCCAACGCCTCGGTCGCCCTCGCGCAGGCGCAGCTCGCGGCGGCGCGCATAGATCTCGACCGCACCGTGATCCGCTCGCCCGTCGATGGAGTCGTCGTCGACCGCCAGGTCGATCCGGGCCAGACCGTGGCGGCCAGCTTCCAGGCGGCGACGCTCTTCGTCATCGCGCAGGATCTTTCCGAACTCGAGGCCGCGATCTCCGTCGACGAAGCCGACATCGGCGAAGTGCAGGAAGGCATGCCGGTGCGCTTCACGGTGGATGCGTTCGCCGACGAGACGTTCGAGGGGCGCGTGTCGCAAGTGCGCAAGCAGGGCGCGCAGAATTCAGGCGTCGTTTCCTACACGGTGATGGTGCGCGCCGAAAACCGCACCGGCCGCCTGTTGCCCGGCATGACCGCGAACGCCGAGATCGTCGTCGAGCAGAAGGCGGACGTGATGCGCGTGGCGAACAGCGCGCTGCGTTTCACGCCGGCCGATCCGCAACTCGCCGCGAAGGCGAAGGCGCTGACGACCCAGGCTGGCGGCGCCCAGCGCGGCGGCGCGGACGCTTCGGCGTCGACTGGCGGACAGGGTGGCGGTCAAGGTGGCGGTCAAGGTGGTGGGCAGGGTGGGGGCCAGCGTGGCGCACAGATGCTCGATCGCCTCGCCGAACAGCTCGAACTCACTCCCGCACAGAAGCAACAGGCGCGCGACGCGATTCAGGGCGCGCGCACAAGCGTCGGCCCCTTTCCCGGCGGCGAGGCGACGCAACAGGAACGGCGCGCCTTCATGCGCAAGATGCGCGAAGCCTCCATGCGCGCGATCGAACCGGTCCTCACGCCTGCACAGAAGGAAAAGCTCGCCGCGTTGCGCGAGGCGGGGCCCGGCCGCGAAACACGCGTGCGCAACGCGGTCGTCTGGGTGCTGCGCGATGGCAAGCCCACGCCGGTTCAGGTGCAGCTCGGCGTCGCCGCGGATGCGTTCACCGAAGTCGTCGGCGGTCTCGCCGAAGGCGATCTCGTGATCACCGGCGGCGGACCCGCGGCGAAGGAAAAGAAGCAGCAGAGCGGACCCATGGGCGGCGGTCCGCCCCGCATCCGGGGCTGATCATGGCGCTCATCGAGGCCCGCAGTCTGGAAAAGACCTACCGCATGGGCGACGAAGTCGTGCACGCGCTGGATAAGGTCACGCTCTCGGCGCCGCGCGGCGACTATTGCGCCGTGATCGGGCCATCGGGCTCTGGCAAGTCGACGCTGATGAACGTGATCGGCGGCCTCGATTCTCCCAGCGCGGGATCGCTCGTCATCAACGGCGCCGATCTCGGCGCGCTCGACGACGAAGGCCTCGCGAGCTTTCGCAATCGCACGATCGGCTTCGTGTTCCAGTCGTTCAACCTCCTGCCGCGCCTCACGGCGATGCAGAACGTCGAACTGCCGATGCTCTACGCCGGCATGGCGCCTGCGGAACGTCGCGAACGCGCCTCGCAGCTCCTGGATCGCGTCGGCCTCGCGCAGCGCAAGACGCACCGGCCGACGCAGCTCTCCGGCGGCCAGCAGCAGCGCGTCGCCATCGCGCGCGCGCTTGCGTGCGAACCCGCGGTGATCCTCGCCGACGAACCCACCGGCGCGCTCGACACGGCCACGACCAACGAGATCCTCGCGCTGTTCGGCGAACTCAATCGCGAAGGCGCGACGATCATCATCGTCACCCACGAACAGGAAGTGGCCCGCGCCACCAGGCGCATCATCGAGATGCGCGACGGGCGGATCGTCTCGGACAAGCCCGTCTCATGATGACGCCCCGCGATCTCGTCGCCACCTCGGCGCGCGCCCTCAGGGTCAATCCGCTGCGCAGTGCGCTGACGGCGCTTGGCGTCATCATCGGCGTCGCCTCGGTCGTGGCCATGGTGGCGCTTGGCGAAGGCGCGCAGCGCAAGGTGCAAGCCAGCATCTCCAGCCTTGGCTCCAATCTGCTCATCATCGTGCCCGGCGCCTCGCGTCAGGGCGGCGTGATGTTTGCGCCCGGCTCGTTCAATTCGCTCACGCTCGGCGACGCCGACGCCATCGCGCGCGACATAGAGGGCGTGGTCGCGGTGGCGCCGTCGCAGCGCGGCGGCGCGCAGATCGTCGCCGACGGCGCCAACTGGAACACCCGCATCGAGGGCGTGACGCCGCCCTACCTCGAAGCGCGCGACTGGGAAGTCGCGAGCGGACGCTTCTTCGACGAGCGCGAGGCGCGGCAGGCGCGCAAGGTCGCAGTGCTCGGCGCGACCGTGGTGAAGGAGCTCTTTCCCAACATCGATCCGGTGGGCCAGCGCATCCGCATTTCCAACGGCCAGTATGAAATCATCGGCGTGCTCGAGCCGAAAGGCCAGTCCGGCTTCGGGCAGGATCAGGACGACATCGTTCTCGCGCCGCTGCAGACGGTGAAACGGCGCGTGTCCGGGCGTCAGGGCAGGGCAAACACCGTGAGCCAGATTTCGGTGAAGGCCGAAAGCGAAGGCGCCCTCACGCAGCTGCAGGTGGACGTGGAGACGCTGCTGCGCCAGCGCCATCGCATCGGCGCAAGCGATACCGATGATTTCACCGTACAGAACCTGAGTTCCATAGCCGACACCATGAAGCAGACGACGGCGGCGTTCACCGCGCTGCTCGCGGCGATCTCGGCCGTGTCGCTCGTGGTCGGCGGCATCGGCATCATGAACATCATGCTTGTGTCGGTGACCGAGCGCACCCGCGAGATCGGCCTGCGCAAGGCGCTCGGCGCTCGGCGCAAGGACATCCTGTGGCAGTTCGGCCTTGAGGCGGTGGTGCTGTCCATCGCCGGCGGCATCGTCGGGCTCGTGCTCGGCGCGCTCGTCGCGTGGGGCGTGACCACGCTGATGGACGTGCCGCTCGTGCTTGGCGTCATGACCGCGGCGACCGCGCTCGGCTTTTCGGCGCTCGTCGGCGTCGCGTTCGGCGCCTATCCCGCCTGGCGCGCCGCACGCCTTGATCCCATCGAAGCGCTGCGGCGCGAATAGCTGAGGCGTGCAGGATATGCGCAGATTTCTGATGATCGCCACGGCATGGGCTGCGTTGGGCGGCGGCGCCGTCGCCGACACCCTGACGGACGCCATGTCGGCGGCGTTGCAGACCAACCCGACCATCGAAGCGCGCCGTTCGCGGCTCGCAGCGACCAGGGAAACGCTGCCGCAGGCGCGTGCGGCGGCGCTGCCGTCGGTCACGGTTTCGGGCGGCGCGACGCGGTCGGAACGCGAGGGCGGCGGCCTTGCGGGCTCTGACAGCGAGGACTGGTCGGCCTCGGCGTCCGCATCGCAGCTTCTGTTCGGCAGCGGCGCGGTGGCGGCGTCCACACGACAGGCCCGCGCCAACATCGTCGGCGCGGAAGCCGACTACGCGGGCGCCGTGCAGACGCTGCTGCTCGACGTGACGAGCGCCTACGCCGGGCTGCGCGAGGCGCAGGCCATCGTCACGGCGCGCCAGCGCACGGCGGAAAATCTCGAGACGCAACGCAAGTTCCAGCAGGCGCGCTTTGACGCCGGCGCTTCCACACGCACCGATCTCGCGCAAGCCCAGGCGCGGCTCGCGCAGGCGCGCACGCAGCTCATCCAGTCGCAGGGCGCGCTCGCGGCGGCGAACGAGACGTACATGCGCCTCGTCGGCGCTCCGGCGGGCGCGCTTGAGCCTGCGCCGGCCGTGGCGGGGCTGCCGGG
>WRPF01000140.1 GCA_009773335.1 Caulobacteraceae bacterium | reverse complement strand
CGGCGGCGGCCAAGGCGGGCGCGTCGTTCACGCCGTCCCCCGCCATGGCGACAACTCGACCCGCCTCGCGCAAACGGCTCACAATTTTGCTCTTGTCCTCGGGCAGGATTTCAGCTTCGACTTCCGTTATTCCGAGTTGTTTTGCGACAGCGCGCGCTGTCGTCCAGTTATCGCCCGTCAGCATTACGACAGCAACGCCATCCTCGCGCAGCGATTGCAGCGCGTCGAGCGTCGTCGCTTTGATTGGGTCGGCGATCCCGATGAGGCCGGAATTTTTTTTGTCTATGGCGACAAAGATCGCGGTTGCGGCCTCTTCGCGCAGTCGTTCCGCTTGGTTATCGAGCGGCGTGGTATCGACGCCAAGTTCTCCCAGAAAGCGACGATTGCCGATCGCGATCGCCTTGCCGTCGACCCGGCCAATCACGCCCTTGCCGACAGGCGAATCGAAATCCGTCGCCTCTTTCAGCGCGAGCCCCCGTTCGGCAGCGGTTTGAACAATCGCCAACGCCAGCGGATGTTCACTTGCGCGCTCAAGACTCGCCGCGATCGCCAATAGATCATTCTCGGCGACTCCGGCAGCCGCGTGGACGGCCGTTACGCGCGGCTTGCCTTCGGTCAGCGTCCCGGTTTTGTCCACAACTAGCGTGTCGATCTTCTCGAAGCGCTCCAGCGCTTCGGCATTTTTGATGAGCACCCCATATTGAGCGCCACGCCCGATGCCGACCATCACGGACATAGGGGTCGCAAGACCAAGAGCACAGGGACAAGCGATGATAAGAACCGAAACGGCGGCGATAAGGCCATAGCTCATCCGCGGCTCCGGTCCCCAGAATGCCCAGGCGGTGAAGGCCAGCAGCGCAATCAGGATCACAAGCGGGACGAACCAGCCTGAGACTTGATCGGCAAGGCGCTGAATCGGCGCGCGGCTTCGTTGCGCGGAAGCGACCATGTCTACGATGCGCGAAAGCAGCGTGTCGCCGCCAACCTTGTCTGCGCGCATCACGAAGCTACCAGTTTGATTAAGCGTGCCACCGATGACCGTGTCGCCGGCGCTTTTGGTCGCCGGCATGGACTCCCCGGTCACCAAGGACTCGTCAACAGAACTGCGCCCTTCGAGAAGCACGCCGTCGACTGGGACCTTTTCGCCTGGACGCACGCGCAGGCGGTCGCCGACATGAACCTCGGTTAAGGAGACCTCCTCGTCAGAGCCATCTTCCTTGACGCGCTTCGCCGTCATAGGCGCAAGATTGAGTAGTGCGCGAATGGCGCCGCCGGTCTGCTCTCTGGCGCGCAGTTCGAGAACTTGTCCAAGCAGAACAAGGACCGTGATAACCGCCGCCGCCTCGAAATAGATCGGGACAGAGCCATCGAGGTTGCGGAATGCCGGCGGGAAGAGCGACGGCGCCAATGTTGCGATGACGCTGTAAATCCAGGCGATGCCCGTTCCCATGGCGATGAGCGTGAACATATTCAGATTACGTGTCACGAGCGATTGCGCGCCTCGAACCAAAAACGGCCAGCCAGCCCAAATCACGACCGGCGTCGCCAAAATAAGCTGAAGCCAGTTCGACGCCTGCGGCGCTAGCAAGTGATGCAGATTGAATAAATGGCCGCCCATCTCCAAGACGAGCACCGGCGCCGCCAACGCCAGC
>WRPF01000139.1 GCA_009773335.1 Caulobacteraceae bacterium | reverse complement strand
CCGCGCGAGCGCGTTGCAGAAGATCGCCGAAGGCGTCGCTGGCAAGGTCACGGAATGCGAGCTGCGTTTTTTCGCCGCGGGCGGCGCCTCCGATCTCATGGCGATCAATTGCTCTGCTCGGTTCGATCATACGGGTCGGCGCGTCGGCGCCGTGCTCACTGGACGCCCGATCGGTGAGTTGAAACGCGCTTATGAGGCGCTGCACCGCGCGCATCGTGAATTGCAGCAGGCGCAGCGCAAACTCGTCGAGCAGGAAAAAATGGCGAGCCTGGGTCGGCTCGTCGCGGGCGTCGCACATGAGCTCAACAATCCCATCAGTTTCATTTATGGAAATATCCATACGCTCGACAAATATCGCGGTGCGCTCGCTGAATATTTCGAGAATTCTAGCGTGAAGGGGCAGAATGACGCGTTACGACGCCGCTACAGGATCGACGCCATTCTTGCCGATCTTCCATCGCTAATCGAAGGGACAAGGGACGGCGCCGTTCGCATCAGCGACATTGTCAGGAATTTGCGGCGCCTCTCCTTCAGCCGGCCCGCCGAAACCCAGCGCGTCGATCTTGAACGCATCGCGCGGACGGCGGCAAATTGGGCGGCGCGCAGCAAGAAGACGCGCGCAGAAATCATTTTCGATTGTGACGAGAGCGTCGTCGTCGATGCGCATGAGGGGCAGATTCATCAAGTGCTCGTCAATCTGATCGACAACGCCTTCGATGCGACGAAGGATGTCGCTACGCCGCGCATTCGCGTCGCGATCCGCAAGACGAGCGCGCACGCAGAAATCATCGTTGAGGACAATGGGCGCGGAATGTCAGATGTCGTGCTGGACAAGGTGTTCGAGCCTTTTTTCACCACCAAAGTGGTTGGCGAAGGGACGGGCCTTGGCCTTTGGATCAGCTATTCCATCGTCAAGGAACATGGCGGCTCCATTATCGTCGCCAATCAGCCGAGCGGGGGCGCAATGTTTACGGTCCAGTTTCCAATGAACAGCGCGCAACAGCAGTTGCGGGCGGATGAAGGCGGATGAGCGCGGGCGCCTTCAATATATTATGGCTTCAGGCCGGAAGTTGCGGCGGCTGCACCATGTCCATGCTTGAACATGGCTCGGGCGGATGGTTTCGCGAGTTGGACACGCTCGGCGTCAACCTGCTCTGGCATCCAAGCGTCAGCGAGGAGACCGGAACGGAAGCCCGCGTCGTTCTGGAGCGCGTCGAGGCTGGGGAAACGCCGCTTCACGCGCTTTGCATCGAAGGCGCGATTCTCTGCGGACCCGACGGAACGGGTTTCTTCAATCGTCTCGCCGGCACGGGACGCGCCATGCTCGATTGGGCGCGCGTTCTCGCCGCCAAGGCGGATTATTGCGTCGCCATTGGCTCCTGCGCGACCTTTGGCGGCGTTCCCGCCGCCGATCCCGATCCCACTGACGCCGTCGGTCTGCAATATCGCAAGGCCGTGGCGGGCGGGGCGCTCGGCGCCGACTATCGTTCGCGGCGCGGGCTGCCCGTCATCAATGTCGCGGGCTGCGCGCCGCATCCCGGCTGGATCATGGAGACGCTCGCGGCGCTGGCGCTGGACGTTCTGACGGCGGACGATCTTGACGCGCTCGGACGGCCGAAATTTTATGTCGATCATCTCGCGCATCACGGATGCAGCCGCAACGAATTTTATGAATTCAAGGC
>WRPF01000138.1 GCA_009773335.1 Caulobacteraceae bacterium | reverse complement strand
AAAAGGTGAGCGTCGCGATCCAATGGGCGATGCGCGTCTCCTCGCCCTTGCGGCTCTCGGTGAGATAGCGGACGGAGGCGACGTTATCGCTCAAAAGCGAGATCGCCTTGATGCGCACATTGGCGACGCCGAAGCGGCCATGCAGAACCTGCGGGCTCTCGGGGTTGGAGCCGCGATACCAGGCGGCGAAACGCGTCTGTTCGGCCGGGGCAGAGAGTAGGGAAATCGTGCGGAAATTCGTCTCCGCCTCCGCGGCGCTGTAGCCCTCGCGGGCGCGCACATAACGCGCCAGGAAATATTTGGTGACGGCGTCGTCGTAGCGCGCCGGCGCTTGTTTCAGCGCGGCGACGGTCTCGACGATCCCCGTCGAATTGTCGACGCGGATCACAAAGGGTTCGACCGTCTTCAGGGGGGCGAGCGCCGCCACGGCGCCCACGGAGACGACCGCCAAGCCGCAGGCGCCCGCGGCGATCAGCCAAGCGATCCGCTTCGAGCGCTGCGCCGAGAGCAACAGGTCCTGCTCCCAGCGGCGCGCATTCTTGAAATAGGCTTGCAGCTCGTCGGGGCAAACCATCATCAGCCCTCCTTGCCGCATGAGCGATAGGAGGCGAGGTCATTGAGGCGGCTCGCGTTCGGCTTGTCGTTCGCGATGGAAGGCGCCGGGGCCGCGCTATTCAGCGCACTTGGGGAATTCGATCGGCCGGTCTTGGCCGTGCGGATCGGCGATGAGGGAACCGAGCCAAGAGCCTGCGGCGCGCCCTCCCAATCCCACAGGGAGCGATTGAGGGGACGACGCGCGAGGCCATCGCAAGTTGGCGGCGCGCTGGAAAAAGTCGCACAGCCGCCGAGCGGCCACACCATCACGCACATAATGATTAATCCCCGCATTCTCATTAACCCCATGTCGTCCGACGCGGCCGCCGCCGGCCCGTCTTTCGTTGGCTCAGTTTGTTTCGATCAGGCCCGTTGAATGCTGCCGCCTTGCCTGCGGACCTTCATCGCCGCGAGGCTGCGGTTCGCCGACCAGCGCGCCCCGGCATAGGCCCCCGCAGCCGCGGCCGCCGCGTTGGCGACGAGCGTTCGCGTCACCAGCCGACTTGCGAGCGAAGCGCCGCCGCCGGCGAGCCCGCCAGCGATCGACGGCAGTTGCAGGGCGATGTGGCCGGAGAGGCCGAGCAGGGCGCTGATGGCGACCGCGTTGACCAGCATCTCGCCGACCGTCGTGGCGTTATTTGAGAATTTGTCGATGAAGCCGCTGACGGCCGAGAGCATCAGTCCGACGAGGGCGATGACGAGCACCAGCAGGATCAAGAAATTCGCGAGCTGGCGCAGCCAGCTTTCCGCGAACGGGCGCGTGGCGTCGAAGAGAGCGAGCGCAATGAAGAGGGGGCCGAGCGCGATGACGATCGCGAGACCGATCTTGGCGTAGAGCAGGACGGCGAATTGCAGAAACGAGCCGATCGCAACAAAGACCAGGAGAATGGCGGCGACCAGCGCCGGCGCGATGTTGGTCAAGCCCGCCTGGTCATAAATTTTGTTGGCGACGTCGATGCCCTTCGAAAGCAATTGATCGAACGGCGCGCCGGAATTGACGTTGAGCCCGGAGCCCGCGATGGCGTTGCCGATTTCCTTGGGAAGAGTATCGAAGAAGAGTCCCGTGACATATTGCTGGAAGGCCGAGGAGTTGGTCGCGAGCAAGACGAC
>WRPF01000005.1 GCA_009773335.1 Caulobacteraceae bacterium | reverse complement strand
CATCCCGTGCGGCGACCGCGACGATGCGCACGTCGACGCCCTCGTCAGCGAGCGCGGTGAGGACCGTCGGGGGCAGGGCCCCGCAGGCGGCGCAGTCGGCGGGCGTGATCACCCAGACGACGGGGCCATCGTTTTCGGGGCCGAGCCATGGCGCATCGAGGAGCGCGACCTCCATGGCCGTCGCGCCGCTGGTCAGGGTCACGGGCCCCGCCAGGCGGGCCTGATGGCGCAGGAGGAGGCCGCCGCCGGCCATGAGGCCGCTCGCCAGGACGATGGCGCACATGAGGACGAGCAGCGCGGGGCGCTGGACGCGGCGGGTCGGTTCGGTCAAGCGGTCCCTCCTTCGCGGCCAGCCAGCTGATCACGACGATGGCGCCCAGAAACCTCCTCCGGCCGGTCGGCGCAAGCCTCGCTGGCAAGGGTGGGGCGCAATGTCTTCCCACCGCGCCGCGGTCATGGTCTTTTCCGCGCCGGAGAACACTGGAACCTGCCCATGGCCCTGCGCGGCGACCCCCACCCTGAAACGATGCCTGAGACGACACAGGACAAGCACATCATCGACGTGCTGATCGAGGAGCGCGCGCCGCAGCTCGCGCAACGGCCGTCGTGGCCTGCCGTACGTCCGGCGCTCTATCGCGCGCTGCACTACAAGGAAGCGCGGCGCATGGCCGACGAGATTGCGCCGATGGGCGGGCGCGAGGCGATGGACTACATCTCGAAGCTTCTGTCGGTGCGGCTCGATGTGCGCGGCGGCGAGCGCATTCCGAAGGACGGGCGTTGCGTCATCGTTGCGAACCACCCCACCGGCATCGCCGACGGCGTGGCGATGTACGACGCGATCCGCCCGATCCGGCCGGACGTGATCTTCTTCGCCAACGCCGATGCGCACCGCGTGTGCCCGCGCTTCCATGAATCGCTCGTGGCGGTGGAGTGGGTAACGGCCAAGCGCACGATCGAGAGGACCAAGCAGACGCTGAAGGCCGCACACAAGGCGTTCGCCGACGAGCGTCCGGTAATGATCTTTCCGGCCGGAAAGCTCGCACGTCTCATCGACGGCGAGATCCAGGATCCGGCATGGGAGCCGTCGGCGGTGTCGCTCGCGCGCAAGCACAATGCGCCGGTGATCCCGATCTGGCTGGACGGGCCGTACCCGTTCTTCTTCCACACCTTCGACCGCATCTCCAAGGAACTGCGCGACATCACGCTATTTCACGAACTGCTGAACAAGAAGGGCAAGCTGTTCACGCTGAAGGTGGGCCTGCCGATCGCGCCAGATCGCCTGCAGGGACCGGCGGACGAGGTGACGCTGAAGCTCAAGCAGTATGTCGAGAAAACGCTGCCGCGCGACATGGATCGCGCGTTCGCGGCGTGATTGTCTGAAATTGAAATACCAAATCAGTCATTCCGGACGCGACGAAGTCGCGATCCGGAACCTAGGCGTTCAAGCGCAGCCCGGTCCCCTGGGTTCCGGCTCTCCGCGAAGCTCTGCTTCGCTCCGGCCGGAATGACTGAGCTTTGCACGGAACATGCGAAGCGGTCCCTCAGGCGCGCAATCTCCCGAGCGCCTGCGCCCGGTAACGGTCGAGCGCGTCGCCGGCGTCGTCGATGAACGCTTCCTCGAAGGTGAAGCTGTCGGTCCAGAAGAGCGCTGCGCCGCTTTCAATTTCCGTCATCTTCCGCCCGAGGTCGCCGCGGGTGATGTAGCGGCTACGCTTGTTCAGCAGCCGCTGGTCCTTCGCCGTGAAGCGGATATGTGCGCCCTCGATCTCCACGAACCAGCGGTGGTGGTTGAAGCCAACGTCCGGCATCGCGCCGGCCAGCGCGCGCAGTTCAAACAGGCGTGCCTTGGCGAAGATCTCGCGGTCGCGCGAGGGCGTCTCGATGTAGCCGGCCTTCGAGGTGCGGATGAGTTCGCGGCACACGCCGATGGGATCGCGCACGTCTTCCAGCAGGTGCGAGCAGAAAGAGAAGTCAAAGAACTTGTCCGGGAACGGCCACGGCTCGCGACAGACGTCGTGGTTGATCCACGTCTCGGGCGTGAAGCGGCGTTCGTTCTGTGGATCGAGCGCGCCGTGGGCGCCGGTGTCGGCGTAGGGCATCAGATCGAGAACGTGCGTGGCGAGATTGAGCGGATGGCGTCCGCCCCCGACGTCGAGCACGCGGGCGCCGGCGCGGGCGCGTTCAAAGATCGTCGGCAGGTTTGAAAACAGGATCATGCGGGGCGTTCAAGCGCGCGGCGCGGCGGGACGCAAGGCCCCGCACCGAGAGTTATCGCCGGAATCTCACCGCCGCCCGCCGAGTCCCAGCGGCGCGCCGGTCTCGTCCATCACCACGGTCTCGCCGTCCTCCACCTCGAGTGCATTGGCGTGCGCGATCGCGCCGAGCATGGCCGCGCTCGGTTTCACCAGCCGCTTCTGCGAGCGCCGGTCCACGCCGATCATGCCGAAGCGGGGGCCGTAGCCGCTCATCCACTCGAAATTGTCGAACGCCGACCAGTAGTAGTAGCCACGGATGTCGACGCCGTCGGCGATGGCCGCGTGAACGCCATCGAGCGCGCCCTGAATGAACGTACAGCGGCGCCCGTCCTCGCCCGCGTAGCCGCTTTCGGTGACGAGGACCGGGCAGCCCGTCGCGTGCGCCGCGTCGCGACACGCCGCCGCCAGCGCCTGCGGGCGGAACTCGTAGCCCATGGCGGTCTTTTCCGCGCCTTTCGGCCGGCCCGTGCGGCCGTCACGGAATGTCATCATGCGCGTGTAGGTCTGCACGCCGACGAAATCGTCGCCCTTCGCCGCCTCGTAGAAGGGGTCGTAGATTGCGGCGCGACGCTGTGCGAGCGCGGTGCGGGCGTCGTCGTGATCCTCCGCTTCCTCCTCCTGGATCGAGATTGTCATGCCCACGGGCAGATTGGGCGCGGCGGCCTTGATCGCATCGCGCGCGCGCCTGTGCGCCGCGACCGCGCGTTCCGCGTAGCCGTCCGTTCCGGCGAACATGTAGAAGCTCTCCGGCGGCGCGCCGAGCGCATCCATGGCGGCCTTGCGATGCGCGTCGCTGAAGTCCGGCGCCATCCGCGAGGCGCGTACGAAGGCGGGAATGTTGATCTCGTTGATGGTGCAGGCGAAGGCGAGATCTTCGGCGAGTTCGTCCGCAGCGATCTCGCAGAAACGCCCGAAGGCGTCGGCGATCTTCGGGCTCGTCCAGCCGCCCTGTTTCGCCATCCAGCGCGGTGACGTGAAGTGGTGGAACGTGGCGCACGGCGCCAGACCCCGCGCCCAGCAGGCGTCGATCAGGCGCTTGTAGTGATCGAGCGCGGCCTGCGAGAAGAAACCTTCCTCCGGCTCGATGCGCGCCCATTCGATGGAGAACCGGTACGAGTTCAGCCCCAGCGCCGCCAGCAGCGCCAGATCGTCGCCGTAGCGATGGAACTGGTCGATGGCGTCGCCCGAGGGTTCGGCGAACACCGAGGGGCTGGCGTGCTCCAGCGCCCAGCAGTCGGACGCGGTGTTGGCGCCCTCGACCTGATGGGCTGCCGTGGCGGCGCCCCAGACAAATCCCGGCGGAAACGCACGCATCGGCTTTCTCCCTGCCTTTTCGTCACCATATCACCGTGGAACGAGGGAGGGGATGTGCCTGCGCGGGGGAGTCAGTCTATGGAGGCCAATTCCGCTGCAACCCCGCTACACCCCCGCCGCATCCTGGCGCATGGAGTACGCCCAATGAACGCTGCGCGACGTCGCAGGCCGGTGGAAGACCTCGAAAGTCTTCTCGACAACGTCTGCGGTCAGGTCGACAGCGGCCTCAATCCGCTGGCGAGGGACGAGGTGACGATCCGCGAGCTGCTGGCGACGGTCGGGCGGCGCTCCTACGGGCCGCTGCTGCTCATCGTGGGCCTCTTCTCGGTGTCTCCGGCGACCATCGTGCCGGGCATGACGTGGCTGTCTGCGGGGCTCACGCTGGTCATTGCGCTGCAGATGCTGGTTGGCCGGCGTACGCCGTGGCTGCCGCGCCGCGCGCTCGACGCTTCGGTATCGCGTGAGCTGGTGGTGAAGGGCGTGAGCGGGCTCCGGCCCTGGGCCCGCCGCATCGACGCCATGATGCGGCCGCGCCTTTCGTTTCTCGCCAATCCGCCGTTCGTGAACCTCATCGCCATCGCCTGCGTCGTCACTGCGCTCGTGACGATCCCTCTCGGCTTCATTCCCTTTGCGCCGCTTGCGCCGGGAATTGCGATCGTGATGTTCGGTCTTGGCATGACGTCGCGCGACGGCCTGCTGCTCACCTTCGCCCTGATCGTCGTCGGCGCTGCGTGCTATTTTGCATGGCCGATCCTCGGGCCGCTGGTCATGCCAGTGGTGCGGTTCATCCAGGGCCTGCCGTATGAGAGTTACATCCAGTGGATCCAGTCCCGGGTTTCCGGCGGCTGACACTCTGGATCCGGGCCGTGCATCAGGAGTCCGCCTCATCGTCGGGACGTGACGTCACGTGCGCGGCGGAGATGCGATCACGCCGCGCGCCATCGCTCGTGGCGCCCGGGTGTCCGGCGTCGATGTGATAGGTGACGTTGGTCGGATAGGGGATGTCGATCCCCGCGTCGTCGAGCGCGTCCTTCACGGCTTTCGTCAGGTCCAGCTTCAGATGCAGGATGTCGGCCGTGCGGCACCACAGGTTCGCCAGCAGCGTGACGGAATAGTCGCCCAGCGCTGAGACTTTCACGAACGGCGACGGTTCCTTCAGCACACGTGCGTCTCCTGCGACCACGCCCAGAACGACCCTTGTCGCCGCGTCGAGATCGGCCTTGTAGGACACCGAGAAAGTCAGATCGAGCATCCGCGTGCCGTTGACCGAATAGTTCAGGATCGGCGCGCCCCAGCATTGGGCGTTCGGCAGCGTCACCTGCACGTTCGCCGGCGTCGATAGCTCGGTGATGAAGAGATTGATGTCGCGCACCGTGCCCTTCTGTCCGGCGACTTCCACGAAATCGCCAAGGCGGTAAGGACGGAACAGCACCAGCATCACGCCCGCCGCCACGTTCGACAGCGTGCCCTGCAGCGCAAGGCCGATGGCCAGCGTTGCGGCGCCGAGCACGGCGATGATCTGCGTGGTCTGCACGCCGAAGCGGTCGAGCACGGCGATGACGACGAACGCGAGCAGCCCGTAGCGCACGATCGAGGCGAAGAACGCCGCCAGCGTGTTGTCGATGCGCGAGTGCTTGCGGGCGATGCGGTTCACCGCAGCTGCAAGCCAGCGCGTGATCCACACGCCCGCGATCAGGATCGCCAGCGCCGCGACCAGGTTGAAGGCGCCGGCGATCACGGCGTCGCCGTAGTGTTCCCAGATGGCTCTGGGGCTGAAGTCGGTGAGGGCGGCGGGCGTTGGCGGCATGAGGAATCTCCTGCGCCGGTCTAGGCGGGATTCGGTCCATGCGGAATTGGGTCGTGTGTCAGTATGATATCGACCAGATCGCGCAGGTCAGCGACCTCCGGGGGAACGACAAGTCCTGAGGTGGCCTGCCGTTGGTGAGATTCTGGCCATCAGAGCGGGATTGGCCCACTCCGGTCGTTCACAGTTGGCGAGAGTGGCCGTCACAAGAGTGGCGTGATCGCCCTCACGCTCTGGCGGTTGCTACGTCGCCCCCGTCACCCAACGCCCACATCTCTATTCACACGCCCCGGTGCTTCTGCCCAAGAGCGACGCGCGCGCCATCCAAACAATCGTTGCTGCGCTTGAAGCAGCGGCGACGATGTGGCGCCGGAGATCGCGGGGCGCGACTTTGGCCCGCGCGGCGCACTAAAGGACTACGACTTCCACGTTTGGCGACCATGGCCCCTAGCTCATCGAGATCAACTGATGGTTCAAGGCCAGGGCTTCAGCTCGGCCGCTCGCAGCGCAAGGCGTCCGCGGCCGTCTTCTGCTCGGCGCTGAACGAGGCGTAGAGGGGCTCGATCGTCGCACGCAGCGCCTGCAGCGACGCCATGTGCCGCGACATCATCATTTCGTGATGACGAAGACGATCGACGACCGACGGCGGCGGGCTCGCTTCGCCGCCCGCTTCCATGCGCATCATGCCAGCGCCCATATGCGCGGCGTTCGCGCGGTAGGCGTCCGCATACGCGTTCCATACGCCTTCCTGCGACGAGGTGATCCGCAGTGTGGCGCGCAAACTGGCCAGCCGCGCCTCGGCGTCTCCGCGCGCGCCGTGACAGCCGACCAGAGGCGTCATCATGCCCATCATCGGGCATTGCATGCCGTGATCGCCCGCTTCGCGCGCAGCCATCGCTCCGTCATTCATGCCATGGCGATGCTGCTCGCCCATCGCGGCGCTTGCGCAACCGCTCAAGGCGAGCGCGGCGCTCAACAGCACCACTCTCAAGGAAACATTCATTGCGTTCGCTCCTTTCTCCACGGCCGCATGCAATCGTCTTCGGCCTAGAACACGAGCGTGCGGTCCGATGCGATCGTCTCCCGCGCCAGTTGGTCCATCGTGCTCCGACTGGCGCCTTCCATCATGTCGCTGTCCTGAAGGCCGCGCGCATCCATGCACGTTCCGCACAGCAGAACCTTTCCACCGCCGGCGAGCACGCGTCTCAGCATGCGCTCGATGTTGTAATAGCCTTCCGGCGTCTTCTGATCTGATTTTGCGGCGAGAGCTGCATCCGCCATCAGGAAGACAGTGATCTCGCCCTCCGGATCGCCCTTCTGCAGCGCATGCGCGAGCCTGAGCGCATTATAGGTTCGCTCATCGCCGTAGGGCGGACCGTTGAGGATGAGCAGCGATTTCATCGCCTTCCTGTATGGCGCCAAACCGCGCGCGCCCGTTTGATTGCGATCAAGTGAAACGCGTATCTTCGCCGCTTCGCTCCCGCGCTGGTTTCACCGCCGCTGCGGCGAGAAACGCAGCCCCAAAGGTCGTGCGCCGACCCAGCCATTGATCCGCAGGCGCTATTAGTCGGGCAGCCCAGGTCAGCGGCGGGTAGTAGACGCTTCCCCTCATCGCAATGGTTCTCAAACCGGCCTTCGCCATCATTCGCCGCAGCTCAGCAGGCGTGTGAAAGTGGGCCTCGCGCCAAGGCTGGGCGCCGGCCCAGCCGCGAATCCGGCGCGCGAGGCTCCAGAGGCTCCAAGCGCCTAGCTCGCCAACAAGCAGGCGCCCACCCGGCTTGAGCACGCGCGCCATCTCGCTCACAACGCGCACGCGATCACGCACGAGACAAAGCAGCGTCGAAGCCATGACGAAGTCGAATTGCGCATCGACGAACGGCAGCTGTTCGGCCCGGCCGAGCACGAGCCGAATGGGCGCCGACTGTTCAATGGAGCGTGCACGCGCCTGCGCCAACATGGACGGATCTGTGTCCAGCCCGGTGACCAGAGCGTCCCGTTTGGCGAACGCGACCGCAAGCGCTCCGTCGCCACAGCCGACATCAAGCAGCGACCTTCCGCGCACCTGGCCGGCCAGGTCGAAGAGAAGGGCTTGTTCCAAGCCGTCGGTGATGCGGCCAAGCGCGCTTGAGCGCCATCGCTGGTAGGTGTTGTCCGGCAAGCCCTACTCACCGAGCGTGCGACGCCGGTCCTCGAACTCCTCCTTGTCGATTTCGCCGCGAGCGAAGCGCTCCTTGAGAATGTCGACAGGCGTCTTGTTGAGGGGCGGCGCGGCATGGCCCTGCGCATCGCCGAACGAGCGCGCCAGAAGGAGCGCGAGCGAAATCGCCACGGCAAGACCGATGATCAGGAATACCGGTCCCAGGAACATGCCGTATCCTCCCCACCACATCATGTGCGGGCCGTAGCGATCAGCAGGCGTCTCCGCGCAGCCTGAAATCCCGAAGAAGACGGTCATCGATGCGGTTATGATAATTGCGTTTCGCAATGTGTTCCTCCGCGGAATGCCGCGCAGAGAGTGTCTCTCTTCTCCGTCAATTACAGGGTGACGCCTTGCGTTGGATCAAGGCGCGCACCGCGGTTTCCGAGCGCGCACCGAGTTGGCCATCGCGAGATGGATACGCGGCTACGGCGCCGATCGCCCAAGACCGAAAAGGTTGGCGATTCGTGGGCTGAGCGGCAATGGCCCTTATCGGCGAATTCCTGCCTTGCGGCGGTCCGCGGGCGCGTGGCTGCCCCTGGACCGATTTTGGTCAAAGACCCCAGCAGGCCCCTCAAACTGAGACCCCATGCCGAATTGCCGGCGCGCCATCCGGGCGGGCGGTGAACCGCCGCCATGGTTCCGCCCGGAACATTGCTGTAGTGTCATGGAATGATCGAAGTCGAAGACGTCGTGTACGACTACCCGACCAAGCGCGCGCTGCGCGGGGTCAGGTTCAAGGCCGAGCGCGGGCAGGTGCTGGCGCTCGTGGGGCCCAACGGCGCGGGCAAGACGACGCTGCTGCGCTGTCTCGCGGCGCTCGACCGGCCGTTCTCGGGCGCCGTGCGCATCGACGGGATCGACACGCAGGACGATCCGCGCCGCGTGCACGAGAAGGTGGGTTATCTGCCGGATTTCTACGGGCTCTATGACGAACTCACCGTCGAGCAGAACCTTCTCTACGCTGCAAACGCGCGACGCGTGACCGGCGCGAAGGCGCGCGAGGCGATGAAGCGCACCGTCGAGCGGATCGGGCTTGCAGATCGCGTGAAGTCGCGCGCCTCGGAGCTGTCGCGCGGCCTGCGCCAGCGCCTCGCCATCGGCCAGACCATCGTCCACGAACCGGCCGCGCTGCTGCTCGACGAGCCCGCAGCGGGGCTTGATCCCGAGGCGCGGCGCAGCCTTTCCGCACTCATCACCTCGCTGGCGAAAGGCGGGATGGCGATCATCGTTTCCTCGCACATCCTTGCGGAGCTTGAGGACTATTCCACCGCCATGCTGGTGATGCGCGACGGCGCGCTCATCGGCGATGGGCCTGTGTCTGCGGGCGGCGCGGTGCGTGTGCGCATCACACTGGCGCGGACCGATCAACGCTTTCCTGCAAGCATCGCCGCGCAGGCGGGCGTCAAGGTTGAAAACGCCGACGCATCGGGCGGACTGATCACGCTGGACGGCGGCGCGGAGGGCAACGCCACGCTGCTGCGCGCGCTCGTCCTCGACAATTTCCACGTCGCCACGTTCGCCGAGGAGCGTGTGTCGCTCGAAGCCGCCTACATGGCCGCCCAGTCTTCTGGCGTAATGGCTTCTGGCGTGCAGGCGGGAGGCCGCGCATGAACCCCGAATTCAAACGCAATCTGTGGCTCGAAATCTCGCCGACGCGGCTCATGCTGATGGCGGTGGTGCTCGGCGTCATCTTCGCGATCACCTGGTTCGCCGCAGGCGACGCCGACAGACCGGCCGCCCTCGCCGGCATTGCCGAAGGGCTCTTCGGCGTCATCGTCGGCCTGTGGGGATCGTTCAAGGCGGGCCGTTCGGTGGCCGATGAAATCCGCGAGCGGACATGGGATTTCCAGCGTCTTTCCGCGTTGTCGCCGATGGCGATGACGCTCGGCAAGCTGTTCGGCGCCACGTCCTACGTGTGGTTCGGCGGCCTGATCTGCCTCGGCGTGGCGATGTTCGGCCATGCGGCTGGGCAGGACTGGGCGACGGCGGCGGAGATGGCGGGAAAGCTCGTCCTGCTGGGCGTTTTCGCGCACGCGGTCGCGCTGGCGGTGAGCCTTGCGGTGGTGCGACGCGGACGGGGCCGTGACCGTGTCGACGCCTTCGTGTTCACGATCGCCGGCATCGTCGCTTTCCAGTCGGGGTCGGAGCTGAGCGGCGGCGGCATGGTCGGTACGGTGCGCCGGATGTCAGCGGACGGCGACGCGATGCAGGCGACGCAATGGTGGGGCGTGTCGCTGCCGTGGGAGACGTGGGGCTACATTTCGCTCGGCGTGCTCGTGGTGTGGGCGTTCCTCACTGCGTGGCGGCTGATGCGCGTGGAGCTGCAGGCTCCGGCGAATCCGCTCTGGTATCCGCTCTTCCTGCTCGCGCCGGCGTTGCTGCTCGGGGGACTGGCGGACAACACGCTCGGAAGACTGATCAGCGTGTACGCCATCGTCCACGGCCTCGTGCTGGCGACATTGCTTGTCGAGCCGAAGGATTTCGTCGCGTGGCGCGCGCTCGGCGCGCGGCTGCGCACAGGCGCGAAGGGCGCGGGCCGCTACTGGCCGTCGGCGTTTTCCGGACTGATCGTGGCGTTCCTTGCGGCGTGCGCGCTTGCGGTCGTCGCCTTCGTCGCGCCCGGCGTGCAGGAAAAGCCTGTGTCGTGGCTCGTAGGGTTCGCGGCGTTTGCATTCCTGCTGCGTGAGACCGCGATCTTCGCCTTCTTCCACCTCGGCGCGAACCAGCGGCGCGGTGATTTCGCGGCGCTGCTGACCATCGCGCTCCTGTGCTTCGCCGGTCCCGCCGTGCTCGGCATCGCCAACCTCGACGCGGCGAACGGCCTGTTCATCGTCCAGCCGGAGGCGGGGCTGACCTCGCATCTCCTGTCGATCGCCTCCGGCCTCGTGCAGGCGGCGATGTTCGCGGTCATGGCGCAGGCCCGCTGGCGCGGGCGCGAGAAGGCGCTGGCTACAGCCTAGGTTTCCATTTCGGCGCGTCCCGGGGTAAGGCGACGCTCCGCAAGATCGGCGGGGGGTCATGGACGTCATCTTCAACATCGGCTTCACGCTGGCGTGCCTGGCGGGGGCGATCTGGTTCCTCAGCGCGGCCGCCCGTGACTGGAAGGCGCGTCCGCCGAAGCCCGCGCCGGTCGCGAAGGCGCCGGAGTCTGCGCCGGTTTCTGGCCATCCCAATGGCGCCACGGGCGAGATGGCGCGCGCGCTCGGCTGGAGCCTCGGCATCGCGGTGCTGCTCGGCACGCTCGCCATCGTCGTCATCGCCGTCACCGATCCGCGGAAGACTACCGCCGAACAGGCCGCGTTGCTGAAGGCGCAGCGCCGCTGCCCGCCGATCGTCTCGGTGCCCACGCGTCCGATCGGCTATCCGGCCGACGACGTGCTCGGCGTGCGCGCGGCGATGACGTGGACGGACGCGGAAGAAACGCTGAAGTGCGTCTCCGAAGACTACGAGATCAAGCGCACGACGCTCGCCAACGGCGTCACTGGCAAGGGCCGCCAGACGCGCCCGATCATGAAGGCCGTGCGCGGGCAGGAGACGATCACCGTCGCCTTCTTCGGGTCGCCGGGGCAGGAGCGCGCGGCCGGCGTGTGGCAGGAAAAATTCTACGACGTCGGCGAAGGCCCTGCGCGCCAGAGCGTCGAGGGCGAACTCGTCGCCCACTACGGCACGCCGCACGAAACGCGCGATCCCGCCGTCAGCCAGCGCGTGCTCACGTGGAGCTACGATCCCGACGGCAAGCCGCTGCGCGTGAAGCCGCGCGAAGGCACAGCGAGCTATCTCCTCGACATGGCCGGCTACATGGCGACGGGTTTCAAGGTGGCGGCGTGCGTGAAAAACGCGAAGGTCGATCCGGCGGAAACGCCGACATGGGACGGCCGCTGCGGCCTCACCATCCGCGCCGAACTGGACAACGCCATGGGTGACCAGCGACGTCTCGCGCGCTGGCGCATCGTCGTGCTCGACCAGCAGGCGCTGGCGCGCTACGCGACGCCGCTGCGCGCAGTGGCCGCGCCTGCAGCGCAAAAATAAACGGAGAAAACTGATGACGACGGACAGTGCGGCCTTTCTCGAACGCGTGCGCGCCCAGCCTGGCGTCGAGGCGTTCGCCTCGGGCCTCCTCGTGGAACGGCTGAGCCTCGGCGCCGATCAAACGCTGCCCCGTCCCGAGGCGAGCGCCTCGGTGCTCGTCCACTACGAAGGCAAGCTCGCCGACGGGAGCATTTTCGACTCCTCGTTCGCACGCAACAGCCCGGCGGAGTTTCCGCTGAACGCCGTCGTGAAGGGCTTTTCCGAAGCGATCCAGCAGATGCGGCCCGGCGACGAGATCGTCGCGACGTTTCCGCACGAGCTCGGCTACGGCGCCGCCGGCCGCCCGCCCGTGATCCCGCAGAGCGCGCCGCTGCAGTTCCGGATCCTGCTGCTGTCGTTCTTCGACAAGGCGAGCGGCAAGCGGGTGGGGGCGGCGTAGAGGGCTGGAGGATCTTCGCCGACCGTTGATTGCGCGCGTTGCGCCGATAAGCTGGCGCGATCATGGAGGGCGGCATGCCGGAGGTTTTGGGGCGGGGGGTTTTCGGGGTCGCATCGCCAGACCGGACGCTGATCAGGGCTGGCATCGCGCTGTTTCTGCTGGGGCTGCTGACGGGTTTCGCCACGCCTCTGCTGCCGGCGCCCCGCCTCGGCCTCGCCAGCCATCTTGAGGGCGTGATGAACGGGCTGTTCCTCGTCGCGCTGGGCCTGATCTGGGGCCGCCTGACGCTGGCGCGCTGGGCTGGCAGTCTGACCTTCTACGCCGCGCTCTATGGAACATTCGCGAACTGGCTGGCCACGCTCCTGTCGGCCGTGTGGGGCGCCGCAGGCATGATGCCGATGGCCGGTCACGGCGCGGTGGGAAGCCCTGCGGCGGAACTGATTGTCGCCGCGTTGCTGATCTCACTCTCGGTGGCGATGGTGCTGGTCTGCGTGCTGACGCTGTGGGGTCTCAGAAAGGTCAAGGCGGTTTAGCCGCGGCGGCGTGAACGCCGACATGACCGGAAATTAGGGGGAACGAACGCGCGTGTTCCCGCACCGATCGCCACACATTTCGCGCCTCCTCCCCCAGCAAGGGGGAGGCCGGGTGGGGGTCTGACGGGGTGACGGAAGTGTTGCAGGACAAGGTGATTCAGTCACCGCGCACGGCGCCGACCCCCTCTTGCCTCCCCCTTTCAGGGGGAGGAAAAGTGCTGCGCGTTCCGCAATCTATCCGACCGGGTTCCGGGCTGTGGGATCATCGCTGCGTTTTCAACAGGCCCGAAAGGCCACGGACCAACCCCATGCAGATCTTCTCCCCCGTCACACGCACCGATCTTCAAGCGCACGCCCAGAGTCTCAAACTCTGGCTGCTGGAGATCGCTGTCTGGCTGGTGGAGGCGATCGGGTTTCGCGAGGGACGCATCGCGCTGAACGGAATGCGCCTCGAAGCGCGACGCGAGCTGCGCCAGCTCATCTTCATGATGATGTGTGCGCGGATGCGGTTTCGCAAAACGGAGCAGCGCCGACGCTGGATGCGCCCGCCGTCAACTCCCCGAGGATTTCGCTACGCGCAGCGACGCATCGATATGGTGCGGCTCTACACGCGCGGGATCGCGCTGAAGAGCTTCGCGCAAATGCGCCGCGTGCTCGATGATCTCGACGCGGTTGTGAAACGCGCTATCGCCCGCGTGCCGAAGTCCGTCTCGACAGGACGGCTCACGATATGCGTGGCGCCGACGCCCGTGTCCGGCTTCACCGCCCCGACACCTGCCGCGGAAGGGGCAGACACATCATGACCATCGAAACAGGACCGCGCGCCTCCCGGCGCGCATTTCAGTGTTCGAGCAACGCAAGATTCCACGGAGTCTGGCGCCGCCTGTCCATGCGCGTCTGAAGACGCGCGGTCCAACTCTCCGACACCTCGCCCTCCCGCCCAACTTGTCCCCGCAACCCAACCCCGCTATCACGCGCCCCATGTCACAAACGCCCCCCGATCGCCTGTCGACCAACGAGAAGAGCCCCCACTACGACGCCGCCGTTCTGGAGCGCGGAGTCGGCGTGCGCTTTCGTGGCGTCGAGAAGAACAATGTTGAGGAATACTGCGTCAGCGAAGGCTGGGTGCGGCTTTCGGTCGGCACGACGAAGGATCGCTTCGGCAACCCGCTCACGCTCAAGCTGCAGGGCGAGGTGGAGCCGTACTTCCGCGATATCGCCGACTAAGCAGGTTTCCGCCTGCTCTCGCCGAGCGCGAGCAGGATGCCGAGCGCGATGACGCCTGGGATGATCGCGATGGGCGCAAGGCCCCCTGCGGCAAGGCCCGCCGCGCCCGCCCAGCCGATGGCGACGAAGCTCTGGCCAAGCTGGGCCGTCCACGAGGCGCGGGGACGCCGCCGGAAATCCTTCCGCGCGCCCTGTTCCTGGTGCCAGATTCCGACGTATCCGGCCGAAACGGCCGCGGCCGTCGCGCCGAGAATGGTCCACAGCCCCGCGAACGGATCGATCCGCGCGATCGCGATCGCCGCAACCCCTGCCAGCAAAACCACCGGCGCCGCCGCCGCAAGCAGCTTGCCCCGCTCGATCACCCGCCGCTCCACCGGCGCCGCCGCCACAAGGTCCGGCGCATCCTCCGCCGATACCGTGATCCACGCGAGAGACGCCCCGAGCGACGCGCTGATCGCCGTGATCGCGCCGGCCATCAGGCCGAACATGCCCGCATGCATTTCGCCGTCGCCGGACGACCGCACAAGAATGAAAACCAGCGGCGCCATATATATCAGCTGCAGGAGGATCTGCGACAGGAGCACCGGATCGCGCGCGATGAGTCGCCACTCCTTGCGCATCAAGGAAATCATCACGCCGCCGCGGATCGCCTTCGTCCGGGCCGTGAACGCCCGCCGCTTCGGGCCGAGCGCAAGCACGGCGGCCGCATCGGAGGTGAAGCGCCGGCTGAACCAGAACGCCGCCAGCGCGAAGAAAAGGGCGGCGCCGCCCGTCCAGATCGTCAGCGCCTGCGGATCGCCGAGGAACGCGCGGGCGGGCAGGAAGAGCGGGCTCGATGCGGGCATGTCGATGCTGGCGACGCGGTCGAACAGATCGCGCATGACGTCGGCGCGGTTCTCGCGTGCGACGAGCTGCTGCGACTGGAAGGCGAGGAAGATCGACGCGCCGACAAGCGCGCCGATGACCTGGGCCGTGACCCGCGTCGCACGCGGACCGATGGTGGCGAAGAGCGCCATGGCGATGACGAGGCCGCCGCCGGTCATGAGCAAGGCGAGCCCGATCAGCGCAGGCCCGATCGCGAGCCACTTCCACGCGCCGAGAATCGCCAGCGAAATCAGCACGCCCGAGATCATCACCACATACGTCGTGGCCACCTGCACGGCGATGGCGAGCGCGCGAACGGTCATCACCGTCCACGGCGAGAAGGGCGAAGAGAGAAGAAGATCGAGATCGCCACGCGTGTACACCGCGTCCGTCGCTGCAATCAGCGCATGCCCGATCATCAGCGTCGAGACGAAGAGGATGGCCGCGCTCATCGCGAGGAGCACAGGCGGCGTCAGCGACGGCTCGAATTGCGCCAGAAGTTTCGCCACCGTCCAGCCGACGCCCAGCAGCATCAGGCCCAGCAATGCAAGCAGCGCCATCCGCGCCCCGCGCTGGCCGTCCTTGCGGGTGCGGAACGCCAGTCGCAGCTCGTGGCTGAGCAGGAAAAAGAAGCCGCCGAAGGAGCGGATCACGCCTTCTGCCCCGTTGTCGCATCCGTGGTCAGCTGCAGGAAGACGTCCTCCAGCGTGTGGCCCGCGCCGGCGCGCGCTTGCAATTCCGCGAGCGTGCCTTCCGCGACCAGAACACCGCCGCGAATGATGCCGATGCGATGCGCCATGCGTTCGGCCACGTCGAGGATGTGGGTCGTGAGAATGATCGTCGCGCCATCGCGCACGCGCTGCTGGAGGAGATCCTTCACCTGCCGCGCAATGGCGGCGTCGAGGCCCGTGAGCGGCTCGTCGAGCATGAGGAGTTTCGGCTCATGAATGAGCGCTCCGGCGAGTGCGGCCTTCTGCTTCATGCCGCGCGAAAATCCTTCGCAACGCTCATCCTTGTGCTGCCAGAGATCGAGCATCTCCAGCAGTTCCTGCGCCCGTGTCTTGGCGACCTTCGTCGGCACGCCCCAGAGGCCGGCGACGAACTCAAGATACTCCCAAGCAGTCAGCTTGTCGTAGAGCATAGGCTCGTCTGGCAGCCATGCGGTGATGCGCTTGGCGCTTTTCGGGGCCGCGCGCGCATTGACGCCGTAGATGCTGATCTCGCCCGCGTCGGGCTGAAGCAGTCCCGCCACCATGCGCAGCGTCGTCGTCTTGCCGGCGCCGTTGGGACCAAGCAGCGCGTAGAGCTCGCCCGCGCGCACGTCGAGATCGAGACGGTCCACGGCGCGCTTGTCGCCGAAGGACTTCGTCAGGCCGCGCAGGGACAGCGCAGCAGGGTTAACGGCGGAAACGTCGTTCATGCCTCCAAGCAGCGGTTTCCGCGACTTCCGTCAACCAGCGGCGTTAACGGAGAGCAGTCGCCCGAAGGCGCCTGCCTCCACCAGCGCGGAGAGGGCCGCGATGTCGCCGGCAAGCGCGCGGTCCTGATCGAGATGCGCGACGGCGGCGCGGATCTTTCCGTGCGCGGCGAGCAACGGCGCCGAGGTCCGGGTCGGCGCGTGGAAGTCTATGCCCTGCGCTGCGGCCATCAGTTCGATGGCGATGACATGCGCCGCATTGCGCGCCACGTCGCCGGCCTTGCGGGCGGCGAAGGTTGCCATCGAGACATGGTCTTCCTGGTTGGCGGACGTGGGCACGGAATCGACGCTGGCCGGATGCGCGAGCGTCTTGTTCTCCGAGACGAGCGCCGCCGCCGTCACCTGCGCGATCATGAACCCCGAGTTGAGGCCGCTGTCCTTCACGAGGAAGGCCGGCAGGCCGCTCATCTTGGGATCGACGAGAATGGCGAGGCGACGCTCGCTGATCGAGGCGATCTCGGCGGTGGCGATGGCGATCATGTCGGCGGCGAAGGCGACGGGCTCGGCGTGGAAATTGCCGCCGGAAAGAACGGCGTCATCTTCGGCGAAGACCAGCGGGTTATCCGTCGCCGCGTTCGCCTCGATGACAAGCGTTCCAGCCGCATTACGCAGCACGTCGAGGCAGGCGCCCATCACCTGCGGCTGGCAACGCAGGGAATAGGGGTCTTGCACGCGGTCGCAGTCGATGTGGCTCTCGCGGATCGCGCTACCGGCGAGCAAGTCGCGCATCGTCGCCGCGACGTCGATCTGCCCGTTGTGTCCCCGTGCATCGTGGATCCGTGCATCGAACGGCGCATCGCTGCCCTTGAGCGCATCGACCGACAGCGCACCGGCGATCAGCGCGGCATTGAACACATCCTCCGCGCGCAGCAGGGCATCGAGCGCGAGCGCCGTGGAAATCTGCGTGCCGTTCAGCAGCGCAAGGCCTTCCTTCGGACCGAGCGTCAGCGGTTCAAGCCCGATGTGCGCCAGCGCTGCGCCGGCATCATGCTCGACGCCTTTCAGGCGGATTCGACCTTCGCCGATCAGCGCCGCGCTCAGATGCGCAAGCGGCGCCAGATCGCCGGAAGCGCCGACCGAGCCTTGCGAGGGGATGACGGGATAGGCCTCTTCGGCCAGAAGTTTCTGCAGCGCTTCGATAACGACACGCCGCACGCCGGAGTGGCCGCGCGACAGGCTGATGATCTTGAGCGCGATCGCGAGGCGCACGACGCGATCCGGCAATGGCGCGCCGACGCCGCAGCAGTGCGAGAGAACAAGATTGCGCTGGAGTTGGCCGAGCTTGTCGTCGGCGATCCGCGTGGACGCGAGCAGGCCGAACCCGGTGTTCACGCCGTAGACAGCGTCGCCCGTTTCAAGAACGCGCGCGACGGCGGCGGAGGAGGCGTCGACGCGCTTCCAGTCGGCGTCCGAAAGCGCAAGGCGGCTCTCGCCTTCGAGAATCGCGCGCAGTGCGGCGAGATCGAGACGGGTCATCGGGCGGCTCCGATCATCGGCAGATCGAGGCCCTGTTCGCGCGCGCAGGCGATGGCTTCGTCGTATCCCGCGTCCGCGTGGCGCATCACGCCCGTGCCGGGATCGTTCCAGAGGACGCGCTCGATGCGCTTGGCCGCCGCGTCCGTGCCGTCGCAGACGATGACGACGCCGGAATGCTGCGAATATCCCATGCCAACGCCGCCGCCATGATGGAGCGACACCCAGGTGGCGCCCGAGGCCGTGTTGAGCAGCGCGTTGAGAAGGGGCCAGTCCGACACGGCGTCAGATCCGTCGCGCATGGCTTCGGTCTCACGGTTCGGACTCGCGACCGAGCCCGAGTCGAGGTGATCGCGGCCAATCACCAGCGGCGCCTTCACCTCACCCTTCGCCACCATCTCGTTGAACGCGAGACCAAGGCGATGGCGTTCGCCCAGACCCACCCAGCAGATGCGCGCGGGCAGGCCCTGGAACGCGATGCGTTCCTTCGCCATGTCGAGCCAGCGATGCAGGCGTCGGTCGTGCGGTATGAGCTCCTTCACTTTCGCGTCGGTGCGCGCGATGTCTTCAGGATCGCCGGAGAGCGCGGCCCAGCGGAAGGGCCCGATACCGCGGCAGAAGAGCGGGCGCACATAGGCGGGCACGAAGCCGGGGAAGGCGAAGGCGTCCGCGACGCCCATGTCCTTGGCGACCTGCCGGATGTTGTTGCCGTAGTCGACGACGGGAATGCCCATGGCCTTGTACGCGAGCATCGCCCGCACGTGCTCAGCGATCGACGCGCGCGCCGCTTCGGCGACCTCCGCCGGATTCTGTTCGCGCATCGCGCGCCACCGTTCGATGGTCCAGCCCTTTGGCAGGTAGCCGTTGGCGGGATCGTGCGCGGAGGTCTGGTCGGTGACGATGTCGGGCCGGATGCCGCGTTTCACCATTTCCGGCAGCACTTCGGCGGCGTTGCCGAGCAGACCGACGGAGACGGCCTGCTTCTTCGCGTGCGCGTCCTCGATGATCCTGAGCGCTTCGTCGATGGTGTTCGCGCGGGCGTCGAGGTAGCGCGTGTCGAGGCGCTTTTCGATGCGGTTGGCCTGGCATTCGATCGCGAGGCACGAGGCTCCCGCCATGGTGGCCGCCAGCGGTTGCGCGCCGCCCATGCCGCCGAGGCCGGCGGTGAGAATCCATTTGCCGGAAAGATCGCCACCGAAATGCTGGCGGCCCATTTCCGCGAAGGTCTCGTACGTGCCCTGCACGATGCCCTGGCTGCCGATGTAGATCCACGATCCGGCCGTCATCTGGCCGTACATCATCAGGCCCTTGCGATCGAGTTCATCGAAGTGCTCCCACGTCGCCCAGCGCGGCACGAGGTTGGAGTTGGCGATGAGCACGCGCGGCGCGTCTGCATGCGTGCGGAAGACGCCGACGGGCTTGCCCGACTGCACCAGCAGCGTTTCGTCGTCCTTCAACCGCCGAAGCGTTTCCACGATCTTGTCGTAGGACGCCCAGTCTCGCGCGGCGCGACCTATGCCGCCATAGACGACGAGTTCCTTCGGGTCTTCGGCGACTTCTGCGTCGAGATTGTTCATCAGCATGCGCAGCGCGGCTTCGGTGAGCCAGCTCTTGCAACTGATTTCCGTTCCGCGCGGTGCGCGGACGTTGCGTGTATCGTCGCGGCGTGGGTCCACGATCTACTCTCCCTGATATCCGTCGACGCGACCTGCGAACACCCGCTCGCGCAGCAGGTTTGCGCCGATCCAGTAGCTGAGTTCCGCCGGTTCGCCGATGTTCCAGACGGCGAGGTCCGCCGCCTTGCCGATCTCAAGCGTGCCGATCTCGTCTTGAAGTCCAAGCGCGCGCGCGCCTTCGCGCGTCATGCCAGCGAGTGCTTCCTCCGGCGTCATGCGGAAGAGCGTGCAGGCCATGTTGAGCATAAGAAGCGGCGACGCCACCGGAGAACTGCCGGGATTGCAGTCCGTGGCGATAGCCATCGGAACGCCCGCTGCGCGCAGCTTGTCGATCGGCGGCAGCTTCGTTTCGCGCAGGGCGTAGAAAGCGCCCGGCAGCAACACGGCGACCGTTCCCGCCTTGGCCATGGCGGCGATGCCGGCGTCATTCAGCCATTCGAGGTGATCCGCAGAAAGTGCGCCGTGTCGCGCAGCAAGCGCCGCGCCGTCGAGATCGCTCAGCTGTTCGGCGTGCAGCTTGACCGGCAGACCATGCGCGCGCGCCGCCATGAAGACGCGTTCGGTCTCCGCCGCCGTGAATCCGATGCCTTCGCAGAAGGCGTCCACCGCATCCGCGACTCCGGATCTGGCGACCTCGGGGATCATCGTATCGGCGACGAGAGAGACATAGCCGTCGCGGTCGTTGGCATACTCCGGGGGCAGGGCGTGCAGGCCGAGAAATGTGCGCCGGATGCGTATGTCGCCGTCTTCGCCAAGGCGACGCGCGGCGTCGAGCTGTTTCAGTTCGTTCTCGAGATCGAGCCCGTAGCCGGACTTGATCTCTACCGTCGTCACGCCGCCGGCCTTGAGCGCGGCAAGCCGGGGCGCTGCCGAGCGAACCAGATCTTCGACGATCGCCGCGCGCGTGGCCGCCACGGTCGACACGATGCCGCCGCCGGCGCGGGCGATCTCCTCGTAGCTCGCGCCTTCAAGGCGCAGTTCAAACTCGCGTGCGCGGTCGCCGCCGAAGACGAGGTGCGTATGGCAGTCCACAAGTCCCGGCGTGATCCAGCCGCCGCCGGCGCTGCGCACCTCGCGCGCCAAGGCTTCCGGCGCATTGGGCAAAGCCTTGCGCGGACCGGCCCAGGCAATGCGTCCGTCCTTCGCCGCGACGGCGCCGTCGCGGATCGCGCCGTAAGGAGCGGGCCCCGCCATGGTTGCGAGGTTTGCTTCGATCCAGAGGGTATCCCACATGTCGTTTCTATAGACCGCGAGGGGCATTCGCCGCTAGGAGCCGGGCATGACTTCCGATTGCCGTTCGTGGACATCCGCCGCCAGCCTTCTTGGGCCCGATCCGGCAGCGCCGGTCGCCGTGCTCGGCGCGCCGCTGGCGGAACGCTCGCTCACGCCCGGCCGGTGCGATCTCGCGCCGAAGGCGGTGCGGGCCGCTCTCTCGCGGATGAGCGTCTATGATCTGGAAACAGGCGTCGATCTTTCCGCAATGCGCGTGTTCGACGCTGGCGATCTCGATCTCAAACTCGTCGATCCGGCCGCTGCGTTTGCGCCGATCCGCGACGCGCTGGCGCCGCTTGTGGAACGTCACGCGCTGACGATCCTCCTCGGCGGCAACAATGCGGTGACCCGCCCTGCGGTCCATGCGCTGAGCCCGTCGCTCAAGCGGGTCGGCCTGCTGACGCTCGACGCCCATTTCGACCTGCGCGACACCGACTGCGGTCTCACGAACGGCAATCCCGTGCAGGCGTTACTCGAAGACGGCCTGCCCGGCGCGCGCATTGCGCAGATCGGCATTGCGCCGTTCGCCAACACCGAGAAGGCGCACACCAAGGCGCGGGCGGCGGGCATCCATGTGGCGACATTGCGCCAGTGTCGCGAGGCGGGTCTCGTGGCGACGGCGCAACGGGTGCTCGCGACGCTGGCCTCGCAGTGCGATGTGATCCACGTCGACTTCGACATCGACGTCATCGACCGGGCGCAGTGCCCCGGCGCGCCTGGCGCGCGACCGGGCGGCGTAGCCGCGCACGAGTTCTTCGACGCCGCGCGCGCCATCGCCGCGCATCCGAAGGTGCGCAGTGTCGATCTCACGGAGTTCGATCCGTCGCTCGACGTCGCCGACATCACTTCGCTGACGGCGGCGCGCTGGTTCGCGGAAATTCTCGCCGGTGTTTCGCTGCGTGCGTGATCAGCGCGGCCCGATTAGCGAGGGCGGGAGACGTGCCCGCGCGTGATTTCAGCGATGCGCGTGACGCCGAGGAGCGCCATGTCGCGGCGCAGTTCCGTAGACAGGATTTCGAGCGCCTTCGACACGCCGGCTTCCCCGCCGGCGCCGAGGCCGTAAAGGTAGGCGCGTCCGATGGCGACGCCGTCCGCGCCGAGCGCCAGCGCCGTGAGGATGTCCGTGCCGCGCCGCACGCCGCCGTCGAAGATGACGCTCGCGCGTCCGCTGACGGCATCGACCACTTCCGGCAGCGCGTCGATGGTGGCCGATACCCGATCGAGCTGGCGTCCGCCATGGTTCGATACCCACACGCCGCCCGCGCCGATGGCGAGGCACTCGCGCGCGTCGCTCGCGCTCATCACGCCCTTGATGGCGACGGGGCCATCCCATTGCTCGACGAGCCAGCCTGCATCTTTCCAGGACACCGTGCGGTCGAACTGGCTGTCGATGAATCCCATGATGCCGCCGGGATGATCGCCGCCGACGCCGTCGAAGTTGGCGGGCGTGATGCGCGGCGATGTTGCGAGGCGGTAAGCCCATGTCGGGTGCGACAGGACGTCGAGCGCCGTGGTCATGGAAATTTTCGGCGGAATGGTGAACCGGTTCTTCGGATCGCGTTCCCGGTTCCCTGCGACAGCTACGTCCACAGTGAGCGCAAGCGCGGTAAAGCCCGCCGCCTTCGCGCGCGCCAGCCCCTCGCGCACGAGACCGCGATCCTTCCACACATAGACCTGGAACCACTTCGGACCCGGCGCGACCGCCGCCACGTCTTCCACGCTCGTCGATCCGATCGTGGACATCGAGTAGATCGTCTTCGCCTTCGTCGCGGCCCGTGCTACCGCCAGCTCGCCTTCGTAGTGGAAGAGGCGCGACGCGGCCGTCGGTGTGATGAAGAACGGGAGCGCGCTTTCGGCGCCCATGATCGTCGTCGTCGTGTCGATGCTGGAGATGTCCTTCAGCACCGACCAGTGCAGGGTGTGTTCGCGCAAGCGATCCACATTGCGCGCCAGCGTGATCTCGTCCTCCGCGCCGCCGTCGATGTAGTCGAAGACCATGCGAGGCAGCCGCGCCTTTGCGAGGAGGCGCAGGTCGGCGATGTTGCGGGCGCGAGGCAGAGGGATCATGGGTCCGGTCGAAGGCGAGTTGTGTGGCGGGGCCCGCAAGTCCTGTGTCATGCAGGCTTGGGATGCAAGCGGCCCGCCCCGGTGGCAGCGCGATCTGGCCGCGTGGCGCCGGGCGCACGATACGTTATCGTGGCCTCCGGCGAACGGCGCCGGAGCGTTTGACGCGGCGGACGCGGTAGAAGGGCGGCAATGGACTTCGTCGAACTCATCACCAACCACGCCTGGGCTGTATACGGCATCGCCATCCTCCTGCCTTTCGTTCAGGAGGATGCGGCCGTCATCGGTGCGGCGAGCGCGGCCGCCACGGGGCATGGCGACGCCGCCGGGCTGTTCGCCGCAACGCTCTTTGGTCTCGTACTGAGTGACGCCTGGAAGTACTGGGCCGGTCGCTTCGCGCACGCGCATCCCGGGACAGCGAAACTCGCCTCGGACCCGCGCGTGATCGCCGCGCGCGAACGCGTCGTCAATCGACTGGGCGTAGCACTGATGATCGCGCGCTTTGTTCCCGGAACACGGATTCCATTGTATGTGGCTTGCGGGCTTTTCAAGGCGCCTTTTCCGCGTTTCTTCATCACCATCATCTTCTCCGGCGCGCTTTACCTCGCGATCGCCTTCATCGTGTTCGCGACGCTCGGAGCGGCGCTGGGCGAACGGGTTCGCACGGCGCTCCCGGTCGCCTTGGTGGTCGTGATCCTGGGCGTGCTTGCGGCGCAGTGGATCGCGAGATCGCTGCGCAGAAGGGCTCCGTAGGGAGCCTCCGGCCGTCCGCCTCTTCCCCATGAAATTATAGTACGCTATAAATACCTCAAAGCCGGCAGACAGGGCCGAGGAGGAGGAACAATGACCCGCGCTGCGCGAAACCTGACCGGTGGCGATCTGGCGGCCCGGACCCTCAAGGCGGCGGGCGTGACGCAGGTCTTCGCCCTCCACGGCGGCCATCACGAGGCCCTGTTCAAGGGATGTGTCGATCAGGGCATCTCGCTCCTGGATTTCAGACATGAAGCCGCCGCCGGTCACGCGGCGGACGCCTACGCTCGAACGACCGGGAAGCTCGGGGTCTGCGTGATCACGGCTGGTCCCGGCTTCACCAACGCGATCAGCGCCATCACCAACGCCTACCTCGACGGATCGTCAGTGCTCTTCATCATCGGCGCGCCGCCGCTGCGTGAGGTGGAAACCAACCCGCTTCAGGGCGGTATCGACCAGATCGCTGCGGCGCGTCCGCTCTGTAAATGGGCGATCAGCGTTCCCGCGACCGAGCGCATCCCCGATCTGACGGCGATGGCGATCCGGAAGGCGATGACCGGCCGCAAGGGACCTGTCGTCCTGGAGCTTCCGATCGATGTGCTGCACATGAGCGTGCCGGAAGAACAGGCCACCGCGGCGGCCGGCGTGAATGTCCGGCCGCATCCAGCGCCGGCGCGGGACGAACTGGACAGCCTGATCGCGTTGATCCGCGAGTCTCGTCGCCCCGCGATCATCGCGGGTCTCGAGGCGGTATCGCAAAGCTGCGCTGTCGCACTTGAAAGACTGGCGACGCAGACGCGAATTCCCGTGTTTGTGAAGGCGCAAGCGGCCGGCGTTCTCCCGGATGATCATCCGGCATACGGAGGGGCAGCCGGAAACCTCGCAATACTTCCGATGCTTGGGCAGGAGGCCCCGGATCTGGTGATCCTCGCGGGTGCAAGGATGGGTCTGCTGCTCGGCGGCCGGTCCGGCGCCATCGTTCCCCATGCGGCGAAGGTCGTGCAAATCCATTCGGACGCCGGAGAGATCGGCCGCATCCGGGATGTGCAGCTTGGCATAGCGGCAAGTACGGATGTCGCGATCGATGCGCTTTGCGCGGCGATGTCTGTCGGCGTTGCGCCTGATTTCAGCGACTGGTGTGCGAAGGCGACATCGGTCCGGCGCCTGTTCGCCGCGAGCTTTCCCGATGTGGAGACCGCCAACGGCGTGCATCCCTTCCACGCCGCCAGGGCGGTCGCCGAGGCGGCCGGTCCGTCAGCGGCATATGTGCTGGATGGCGGCGAATCCGCGTCCTGGGCCGGCGCCGCCATCAGTCCGGATGGTCCGGGACGCGTGCAGACCCACGGCTATCTGGGATGTCTCGGCATTGGTCCAGGCTTCGCGATCGGTTGCCAGACCGCGCATCTCGACCGGCGGGTGGTCCAGATCACCGGCGACGGGACCATGGGCTTCCACATCCAGGAACTGGACACCATGGTCCGCCACAAACTCCCCATCGTCACAGTCGTGCTGAACAACCAGGTGTGGGGCATGTCGATCCACGGTCAGCAGATCATGTTTGGCGGAAACTACAACGTCATCACCAGGCTGGGCGGCACGCGCTACGCCGACATAGCTGCAGCGTTCGGTTGCCACAGCGAACGCGTGACCCGGCATGCCGACGTGGGACCGGCGGTCACGCGCGCGCTGCAAAGCGGCAGGGCCGCCCTCGTCGAAGTCATGACCGATCCTGATGTCGTGCATCCGGTGACGGTCTCCATGCTTGGCCAGACCGCAGAGGGGAGCGGTGATGTGATGATCCCCTACTACGAAAACATTCCGTTCCGGAGCTGACCCCGCTTGGCCCTGTCTTCCGCCCGCCGCGAGGCGCGTCGCAGTCACATTGTCGCCGCCGCGCAGTCGCTGCTTCGCGAACGCGGCGATGCGGGCTTCTCCATGACCGAACTGGCTGCACGGGCGCAGGTGAGCCCCGCGACGCCCTACAACCTCGTCGGCACGAAGGCGGACCTGCTGCGTCTTGTGGTGCAGGAGGAGTTCGCGAGCTTCACGGCCAGGCTGGCCACGCGGAAGACGGACAGCCCGGTGCGGGCGTTGCTGGACGCGACAACGCTCGTGGTCGCGCATTATGAAGCGGATCCGGCATTCTATCGCGCCCTTTACGGGATGATGTTCGTCGCCGATGCGCCCGACGTACATGACCTGATGCAGACGGAAGGGCGGGCCCTCTGGCGCACCATGGTGCGCGCGGCGGTCGACTGCGGCGAACTCGCCCAAGTTGCAGGGGTTGAGCCTTTGACCGATGTCATCCTGCGCACCATCGGCGCCAACACGCTGGCGTGGCTGTCGGAAGACTGGTCCCGGCAACGGTTTGAAGCGGAGATGTCGTTGTCGATCCGCCTCATGCTGGCGTCGGTGGCGCGCGCTGACATCCGGGCCGCAATGCTTCGCGAGATCGAACGCCTTCCGGCATTGCTCCGGGCGTGAGCGCGTCAGCGTCGTGCTCGCCATGTCACGCCGGCGAGCGGTTCGGCGCGGCGCACTGAATACTGCTCCAGTTTCGCATCGACAAAGTCGAAGGAAATCGCCGATCCGGGTTCAGGACGCCGCCGCTCCGTCATGCGTCCTGATGCAGCACGACAGGGTGCGCTGTCCGGCGGAGGAGCCATTTCAGCGCAGGTCCGGTCATGATCGTGGTCGCCACCGCCATGATGACGAGCATCGTGAAGACGTCTTGGGGAATGAATCCCAGGCTGAAACCGATATTGAGGACGATCAGTTCCATCAGCGCGCGTGTGTTCATCAGCACGCCGAGCATCCGGGCCTCATGGGCGTTGATCCCGCTCAGGCGGGCCGCAACGTAGACAGGCGCAATCTTGGTTGCGATCGCCACGCCGAGAAAGACCAGGCACCAGAGCCAGTCGCTGGTTGTGTCGAGGCCCCAGATGTTGGTTCGCAGGCCGGTGTAGGTGAAGAAGATCGGCAGGAAGAAAGTGAGAACGAACGATCCGACCTGAGACCGCCATGCCTCGACGAAGGCGACGTGGCGATGAAAGACAAGGCCGACCAGAAATCCCCCGAAGATCGTGAAGACGCCTAGCGCCCGCGTGGCGATCCCGCCGAGGAAGATGAGTGCAATCACGATCGCCATGAGATGCGGTGAAACGCTCCGGTTTTCCACCGGAAACGATCGAAGAAGGCGGTCGACAAATGGTCTGCCGAGAAACCAGGTCGCCGCGAGGAGTGCGGCGAGCCCCGCGACCTGCCACGTCACGCCGGATACTGAAAATTGCTGCGACGCGTACGCGGAAATGCCCGCCAGGAGCACCCATCCCAGAAGATCGTTCGCCGCCGCCGCCGAGATTGCGATGACGCCCACATCGGTGCGCGTGAGCGCATACTCGCGCAGGATCCGCCCAAGTATGGGCACGGCTGTAATGGCGAGCGCCACGGCGACGAACAGCGAGTATGTGAGGCTGTCGATTCCCGGCGCCAGCTTCGACGCCGACATAAAACCAAGCACAAGACCCGCGGCGAGCGGCGTGAGGATGCTCGCAAGGGTGACGAATAGCGTCGCCCGCCTGTTTCTGGCGTCGGAAAGTCGCGCGAACTCGAATTCGCTCCCGATCTGAAACATGAGGAGTATCAGGCCGATCTGGCTGAGGACGAGCATCGGCGGCGCTGACGCGGGGTTGAAAATTGTCGCCGACGCCTTCGGAAAGGCCGTTGCAAGAAAGGATGGTCCCAGAAGCAGGCCAGCCACAATCTCGCCGACCGCGCGCGGTTGACGAATGGCTGCTGCGGCGGCGCCTGCAATGCGGGCGGCGAGGATGATGACGATGAGCTGGACGAGTGTCGCCGCGAGGACATCTTCGGTCTGGTGCACGGATTCGTTCAAGGCGCGCGCACTCCGCAAGTGTCGCGCCGTCTCGCCTCGCGCGCAGTGTGTGGTCGAAGAATACGTCGCCAGACAGCGTACCCGGCGTCGTTCATGTGCAGACCGTCCCCCACGTAGAAATTGCGCGGCGCATCATGGTTCATCATGGCTCCCGCTACATCGACATAGCGCAGGTCTCCGGACGCGCGCGCGAGCGTGTGGATGGCGACATTGACTTCACGCTGCCGCGCGAGTTGATCAAATCGCAGCGGCGATGGCTTGAGCGAGATGAAGTAGACAGGCGTTGCGCCCAGCGCTTCCCGCTTCAACTCAAGAAAGAGTTGAAAGGCCGAGACAACTTCGGACGGCGTGCGGCCTGCGGCAATGTCATTTTCGCCGGCATAGAAGAAGATGGCCTTCGGCGCGCGATGACTGACCAGATCTCCGAAGTGGTGGTTTACATCGGTGATCGTCGCGCCGCCGAAGCCGCGGTTGATGACCGGATACGGCGCCATGTCCGCAGTCAGGTTGCGCCAGAGCCTGATGCTCGATGACCCCACGAACATGATGGCGCATGGCGCATCGATGTTTTCATCCGCCTTCGCAAACGCGGCAATTTCGGCCGCGAACGGTTCCGGTCCGGCGACGCGGGGCTGCTCGGCGCGTGCGCCGGTCGGGTCCAGCCAGAGCGCCGTCGCCAATAATACGCCTGCTGCCCAGCTTTTCACCTTTTTCGCCCCATTGACTGGCCGGCGCTGTTCGGTCGGCGCGTTTGGCGATCTGTATTGACAAGGTTGTCATACGGAAACAAGCACAAGCTGGCGTGCGGTGTTCGTCACCGGGGACGACTGCCAGGGCTGCCGGCGACAGCGAAGCGCAATCGGCGAAATCACGCCGCCCGGCGGTGACCAAGGAGACTGATGTGACGACCACCATCACCGAGGTCGCCCAACGTGCAGGCGTTTCCATCAAGACCGTGTCGCGCGTGCTCAACGGGGAGCCGCACGTCCGGCCTGCGGTGCGTGAGAGGGTGCTCCAGGCGGCGAAGACGCTGGCCTATACGCCGAACCAGGCGGCGCGTCGGTTGGCGGGCAGCCGCTCGTTCCTGATCGCCTTTCTCTACAACAACCCGTCGCCGAGTTATGTGGCGGGCATACAGACGGGCGCGGCGCGCAGATGCCGGGAACTCGGATACCATCTGGTCGTCGAGCCCCTTGAGCAGGAAGTGGGCAATGAACTTGAGCCGCTGACCGCGCTGGTCAAGACGCTGGCTCCCGACGGGATCATTCTCATTCCGCCGCTTTCGGATGATTTCGGCCTGCTTGCGCATCTTGCAACATTGGATGTGCAGGTCGTGCGCATTGCCGGATACATCGACGGGCCGGGATTCAAGCTGGAAACACCGGAGAGGGAAGGCGGACGGCTGGGCGTCGAGCAGCTGCTGGCATTCGGGCACCGGCGCATCGCCATCGTGGCTGCGCCTGCCGGGCACCATGCCGCCTCGGAGCGCTTGCTCGGCTACTTCGACGCAATGAAGGCTGCGGGGATTCCCGCCGATCCTGGTCTGGTCATCGCGGGAAAGTTCGATGTCGATTCCGGACGGGACGCGGCGCAGCAGTTGCTCGCATTGCCCGATCCCCCGACTGCCATTTTCGCGGCCAATGACGACATGGCGTTGGGCGTTGCCCGTGCGGCTCGAGAGGCAGGACTGCGAATTCCCGAAGACCTCTCCATAGTGGGCTTTGACGACACGCCCGCGAGCCGCACCGCCTGGCCGCCCTTGACCACCGTTCGGCAACCTCTCGAGGGACTGGGCGCCGCTGCGGTCCAGGCGATCGTTCTCGGCGACCGCGCCTTCGCGGAGGAATGCCGGTTTGAACTTGTTTCTCGGGGATCCGTGGGCCCGGCGAGGCGATAGATCTCCTCCGGCGCGTCACCGGCCCGCGCGCGTGGCAAAGATGCTTCAGTGCATCCGGAGTTTCTTTCAGAATAGTTTTCTTAGTCTGAGGGGCGAACAAGCGCTCGCGCCAGCGCCGCGCGCACGCCGCGCACTGTGTTGGGCGACATCGGACCCAGAATTCCGCGCCGGTCAGGGGGCAGATGTTCAGCCGGCGGCCCGTTGATCTCGAAAACATAGTGGTCGAACAACGCCCGCCAGGCGGTGCGGTGGGCGTCAGGCAGAGCTCTGATCGCGACCATCGCGTGCAACAGCGCTTCTCGAGCGTCTCGTCCTTCCGCTGGCGGGCTCCACCAATAGTTGACAAGCATGTTCATGCGCTCAAGCGAACGGACCTGGTGCCACCAGAAATAGGGAATGTAGATCGCGTCGCCCGGTTCCAGTTCGGCTTCCAGACCTGCGTCGAGCGCGTCCCTGAACCGGGGATGGCGTTCGAAATCGGGATTCTCGAAGCAGACCATGCTGATGGTTGCGCCGGCAGGCGTCGGCTCGAACGGACCCATGTAGAGGTTTGCAATCTGCTCGGGCGGGAACAGCGTGAATTTCCGCCGTCCCGCGACGACACACGCGACGTTTTCGGTGGGGTCGTGATGCGCCGCCACGATCGCAGCGTTGTTGATCCAGACGCGCGGTTCAACTTCATCCAGAAGAGTCAGCGGGTTCTCGTCCTCGAAGCCCGGAAGGTTCGCCCGCGCAGGCGCTCCCTGAACGGCGAACGCGGGAGGGCGCGTCTCGTTGAGGCAGGTCAACAGGTAGTCCAGCGATGTTGCAAGCGTCATTGGGCCTTGCTGGAAGTTGAAGCCAGTCAACTCGGCATTGTAGAAGAACCGCCCGTCGGCCGATGGCGGAGCGTGCACCGCGCTGACGGGCCGGCCGACGTCGAACCGCTGAAGGTATGCGCAGAGCGCCTCTGGCGATTGACGCCCCGCATAGACAACGGGCCAATCCGAAACCTGACCCCGAAGCACCACTGGTTGCGCCGCGCGCAGGATCTCCCGGTGAAATTCTTCTGGAGTGACACTGGCCCGCTCTGGGACTCTTTTCATCGATTTCGACGCCCTCACGCACTCCTGGACCAGCGCAGATGTTTCCCATGAGGACACCGGATTGCCAATGCGCTATCGCCATTCAACGCAGGCGAATATCGCGAAAACGAGAAACTGCTGAGCGAAGTATTGTTCAGGGAAGCGCTGGGGAGCAAACGCACATGGCGGATGAGCTTAGTCGACGCACCGTCCTCGGCCTTGGCGCCGCCGGCGTGGCGTTCGGTGCGACCGGCGCCACGGTCGGGGAGCCGTCACAGACGGCGGAGCCTGGCGACATTCCGTCCGGAATTGTGCTTGTAAACGCCGCCAGTCGGGAAGGGCAGGACCTTTCCGGCGCCTGGCGCTATTCGATCGATCCGTATCGCGACGGGATATCCGGATTTCACGGCGCGGCGGCGGGATTTGGCCATCGCCGTTACGAAGATCATGATGTCGAAGCGGTCGCACGCGCCAATCCGGCGGCCCTGATCGAATACGACATGCAGCGGTCTTCTGTCGCCCAGTTGCCCGCCGCCTGGCTCACGCATGACCCCGCGTTGCGCCATTTCGTTGGATTGATGTGGTACCAAAGGGCGTTCACGCATACGCCCTCGCGCGCCCGCCGCGCGTTCATCCGGGTTGAAGCGGCCAACTACAGGTCGAGCGTCTATCTCAACGGCGCCTTCATCGGGACCCACGAGGGAGGGTTCACGCCATACTCGCTCGAAGTGACTGACTTTCTGCGGCAGGGCGCAAACCAGATCACCATAGGCGTCGATTCCGAACCCTCTCCCGACACCGTTCCGCCCCCGGTCACCGATTGGGAGAACTACGGCGGGATCACGCGCCCGGTCCGGCTGGTCCTGACGCCGGAGACCTTCGTGGATGACGCCTGGATCCGGTTGACGCGGGACGGGCGCATCGCCGCCAGCGTGCGTCTCGATGGGCCGCGCGCCGTGCGAACACGCGTGCGTCTGAGCATCGACGCCCTCGACTGGACAGTTGAGGGGCGCACAAACGACCTCGGCGAATTGGAGGGTGCGTTCGATGCGCCCCACGCTCTCGAACTCTGGTCGCCGGAAAACCCGCGCCTGTATTCGGTTCGCGTCGAGGCCGGAGCTGACACGCTGGAAGATCAGATCGGGTTTCGCACCGTGCGCGTCGAAGGAGAGAACATCCTCCTGAACGGCGAGCCGATCTTTCTGCGCGGCGTCTGTCTGCACGAGGAGGAAATCGGCGCCGATCCAGGCCGGATCATGACGTCGGCCGCCATCGCGGACCTGCTGAAGGCCGCCAAGGACGGGCTCGGATGCAACTTCGTGCGCCTCGCACATTACCCGCATTCAGAGGCGATGACGCGAATGGCCGACAAGATCGGCCTCCTGGTCTGGAGCGAGATGCCGGTCTACTGGCGGATCAACTGGGGCAACCCGGCGACTCGGACGGCGGCGCGACGCATGCAGGCCGAAAACATCAGACGCGACCGGAACCGTGCTTCGATCATCTTCTGGAGTCTCGCAAATGAGACCCCGCAAGGTGAAGAACGCAACGCATTCCTGAAAACACTTGCGGCGGACGCACGATCGCTTGACGACACGCGTCTTATCACGGCGGCGCTGCTCACCGAACGTCGGGATCGAAATGGGCGCCCGCTCGTGGTGATCAACGACCCACTCGCCGATCTGCTCGATGTCCTGGGCGTCAATACCTACAATGGATGGTACAGCGACGATGCTCTGGCAGATTTGCCGGACATCAGCTGGCGCTCGGACTACGGCAAGCCGATGATCTTCTCGGAATTTGGCGCGGATGCGAAAGCCGGCTTCCATGACGCCTCGGCGATGCGCAAATTCTCGGAAGAGTTTCAGGCAGAATTTCATCGCAACACCCTGGCGATGAGCGCCCGAATTCCATTCTTGCGAGGGCTGTCGCCGTGGATCCTGAAGGACTTCCGATCGCCGCGCCGCCAGCATCCGGTTTATCAGAACGGCTGGAACAGGAAGGGACTCATGTCGGAGACCGGCGCACGAAAGCAGGCGTTTGAAGTCATCGCCGCATACTATCGCAGCCTCGCCAATGGCCCGCGGTGAAGGATGATGCGGGATTTACAACGGTCGATCAAAATGACCTGGGAGGCGTTGCGCCAGACGCGTGGAGGTGGGCGTTCGACGCAAACCTGGCGAACATCGCGATTGCGGCATATGCGATCATGGGCGCGATGAACGAGACCGACAGGGTCATCCGGTCGGCGATGAGCCCGACGGCGAAGGGCAGGATTGCTCCCCCCGCGATTGCAACACAGAGGAGTCCGGATGTGGCCGAGCGTGCAATGCCGGCGCGATCAAGGGTGATTGTAAATATCGTCGGGAACATGATCGAGTTGAAAAAACCTACGGCGAGTGCGGCGCAGGCGGCGACAGGTCCGTTTGTGAGCATGACGGTTGCACAAAGGAGTGCTGCGATGACCGCAGCGAGGCCGAGCAGCCTCGGCGCAGCAATCCGTGTCAATAGACCGCTGCCGATGAAACGCCCTGCGAGGGCGCCCATCCAGTAGACGTTTGCGAGGTAGAAGCCGGCCTTTTCAAGCGATATGTCCAGAACTTCGCTCTGGTTGAGAAAGTTGATCATGATCGAGCCGATGGAAACCTCGGCGCCCACGTAGAGCCCGATTGCGACCGCTCCGAAGACGGCCCACCGAGATCTCAGGGCTACGAACGGCGAACTCACGACCTCGCGCGGCGCGTCGCTGCTTTCGATGTACTTCCTGAAGGTCCATATGAACACCATCATGGCGACCAGGAACAGCGCAATCAGAGCGAAGGCCTTTGAAACGCCGACGAGAGCAAGTTCGCGCTGCGCCATGTCCGAAATTGGTCGCTGTCCCGCCTTGAGAACGTTTTCGCCCAGCATCAAGGCGGAGCCAAAGTTCACGCCGAGCACGACGCCAAGGGAGTTGAATCCCTGGGCGAAGGTGAGGCGGGTGTGACTGCTTTCGGGCGGACCGAGCGCGGCCGCAAGCGGATTTGCAGCGACCTGGAGCATTGTCACTCCAATGCCAAGCACGAAGAGCGCAAACAGAATGAGCCCGTAGTCCTGGTAGCGGGTCAATACCTGCACAAGCACACAGCCGCAGACCATGGTTGCAAGTGCGATGAGGATCGAGCGCAGCGCACCCACCCGATTGAGGAGCGCCGCCGAAGGCAGGGACATGAAACCGTATGCTGCAAACGATATCAGCTGGGTCATGAGCGCTTCGGTGTAGGTGAGGTTGAAGCTCGCCTTCAATGCCGCGATCAACGGGTCGTTGTTGGATGTGATGAAGCCCCACGCGAAGAACAGCGTCGTCACCGAAACGAACGCAGTGGATGCGCTGGTTGGCTTCATCTGTGCTCGCCTATTCGACGGAGGTGTCATCTCGCCATGTGACGGTCGCCACCGCGCCCGCGGAAAGACGCATGTCGAACACCCGGGCGCCTGCCTGTACCGCGAAATCCTGCGGCGTGTCGCGTCCATTGAGAACGATCAAGGCGATCGAGCCGTCGTCTTCATTGCGGAAGGCGACGCTTTCAAGCCCGCCGGGGCTGCTGTCCGATCCTATCCTGCGGGCGTCGACGTGCACGAAGCGGCTGGCGTGAGCGAGAACATAGTATTCGACGTTGCGGGTCACCTGACCAGTGCGCTGGTTGATGGTGACGACCCCGCGGCAGTCGCCGCAACCGCCGAGATGCGGGCCGCTCTTTTCATCGAGCGCGAGGTTCCAGAGCACGACGCCGCGCGCCCAGTTGCGCGTCGCGCCGATGATCAGGGTTCGCGTCATCCAGGCAAGGGAACTGCCCCATTGCGCATCCCATTCGCCACCCGAGCATTCGGTCATCCATGTCGATTTTTCGGGAAAGGCCGCGTGCACCTGCGACTGGACGGAAACGTCGCCGCCATAGCAGTGCCAGGCAATGCCGTCGACATAGCGTGCAGCGACCGGGTCTGCGAGCATGGCCAGAGGCGAGTCCGGTTCGTTCCAGTTGTGATCCCACTCCAGGATTTCAACGTCCAGTTTGTCATGCTCGAGAAGAGGGCCGAGGTGGCGTCCCACGAAGGCGGCCCGCTCTCGGGGCGTCATGCGCATGCCCGGATAGTTGGCCGGTTCGAAATGCGGCTCGTTCTGTATCGTAAGCGCATCGATGGGCACGCCCTTCGAGCCCATGCCGACGACGTAGTCGCGCAGGTACTGCGCGAAGGCCTCATAGTGCGCCGGCAGAAGCGATCCGGTGACAAGGCTCTGGCTGTTCTTCATCCACGCAGGCGCGCTCCAGGGCGAGGCGATGACCGTCAGTCCGGGGTTGAGACGACGCGCGGCGAGAACCGTCGGGAGGACGTCGCGGCGCACCGCCCTGAGGTCAAATCGCGTCGCGTCGTCCGGCGCGCTGTAGCTGTAGTGCGCGCGTGAGAAATCGGAGGCGCCGATGGTCAGCCGCGTGACGCTCAGACCGATGCCGTCCGTGCGGCTGAAGAGGTCGCGCAGCAGCGTTGCGCGTTGCCGGGCGGTCATGCGCCGCTGGATGAGCCAGGCGGTGCTGTCTGTGATCGAGGCGCCAAATCCAGCCATGGACTGATAGGTCGTCTGCGGATCGACGCGCAGCGTCGGCGCGGATTCGCCCCCGGGCGGGCGCCAATGTCCGACCGTCAGTGGCGCCAGTCTTTGTGCGCCGTCAGCCGTTGTGATCCATGCGGCAGGTTCGCCCCCCGATTGTGCGCTCCCTTCGGCGCATGCGGCGGCGCCAGACGTTGCACAACAGAAGGCGACCAGGGCCCCAAGCAGCCTCACTGTGTTCACGAGGGCGCCTTGGCGTCGCAGAACTTCTCGACGTAAGCTTCATGCGTAGGCATGCGCTCGACGCACTTTTCGATGACATTCTCGATGTTGCCCATGAACTGCACGATCTGCGGGCCGCTCTTCAGCTCGACAAGCGGATCGAAGCTGCGCGGGATCACGCCCTGTCCCAGCATGACCTGTATCCAGCTCTCCTCGCTGAACAGTTCGTCATCCTCGCGGAAAATGCGGCCATTGGCCCGGAACAGGTCCATTTTCCGCTGCAGGGTGTCGGGGATATCCATCGTGCGGCAATAGCGCCAGAAGGGCGAGTCATCGCGTTCCGTCGCCTTGTAGTGGAGGATGATGAAATCGCGGATCCGCTCGTATTCGAAGTCCGACTGGCGGTTGAATTCGGCCACGTTGGCCGGATCGATGTCGCCGTCCGGAAACAGCCTCACAAGGCGTATTGCAGTCGACTGGATCAGGTGCAGGCTGGTGGATTCCAGCGGCTCCAGGAAACCGCTCGACAGACCAATCGCGACGCAGTTCTTGTTCCAGAGCTTCTTGCGCTTGCCGGCTGTGAACCGGATCCGGTTCGGTTCCGCCATCTGGGCGCCGTCAAGATTGGCGAGCAGGATTTTTTCGGCTTCCGCCTCTTCCATGAAAGCGCTGGAGTAGACGTGGCCGTTGCCGGTGCGGTGCTGCAGGGGAATACGCCACTGCCAGCCGGCTGAGCGCGCGGTCGACCGTGTGTAGGGCGTAAAATCCTGCGAGCGCACGCAGGGGACCGCGAGAGCGCGGTCGCACGGAAGCCAGTGCGACCAGTCTTCGTATCCCGTTTTCAGCGCCTGTTCGATGAGCAGGCCCCGGAAGCCGGAGCAATCGATGAAGAAATCCGCTGCAACGACGTTCCCGTTCTCCATGGTGACGGACTCGATGAACCCGTCCCCGGAGCGCAGCGTCACGTCGACGATCTTGCCTTCGATCCGCGTTACGCCGCGGCTCTCGCTGTAGCGGCGCAAGTACTTGGCGTAGAGGCCGGCGTCGAAATGGAAGGCGTGCGCGATATGCGAGAGGGGCGAGTCCGGCATGTTCGGCTGGCTGGGGAGGAACCTGTTTTTCAGCGCCGCCGCCGTGTTGATCGAGTAGTTGGCGAAATCGGATGCCTCGCCGAGCTGGCGCAGCTTCAGCCAGTAGTGGTGGCAGCGCAGCCACTCCCAGTCCTGCCCGATGACGCCGAAGCCGTGGATGTAGCCCGATCCCTGGCGGAGCCAGTCGTTGAACTGGATGCCCAGCTTGAACGTGCCCTGCGTCGTGCGCATGAACTCCGCTTCGTCGAGCTTCAGCAGTTCATTGTACTTCTTGATCGCAGGAATCGTCGCTTCGCCGACCCCGATGGCGCCGATCTCCTCGGATTCGATGAGCTGGATCTGGTACAGCCCCTGAAACAGGTGTGCGAACAGCGCCGCGGTCATCCAGCCGGCGGAGCCTCCGCCAACGATGAGAATGGTCTTGAGTTGCTTTTGCACCAGTCACCGCCTCGTTGGATGGCGCTCAATGTGTGCGCCGGTTGCTACTGCGAACAGGGCGCGGCTGCGGAGCCTTCAGGCAGCGCCCCAAGACGTTGCGGACGCGAATACCTCAGCCCGAAACCTGCCGGAAACCGCGCAGCGCGACCGGTTGAATCGCACGCCGTGCGCGGCCATGCAAATGGCAGGCGTCCGGAAAAGTCGTGCTGGACGCGCCCGTCGGGCCCGCGAAACAGGACATCGGCGATCGCGCCGGCCTCGGTTCCCGGAAGCCACGCTGCGACGAACGCGCCGGAACGGTTGATCAGGTCATTGGCGTACACCGTCCGCCCGGAATAGAGCACCGTCACGACCGGAACGCCCTGGCCCGACACCGCGTCCAGTGCGGCGAGATCCTCAGGATAGCGCGCGCTGTGCGACATGGTCGCGGGAAACGTCACGTCTCCCTTCATTTCAGCGTAAGGCTGCTCGGCCAGCGCGGCGATGACGACGTCGAACTGACGCGGGTCGACGCCGGCGCCGGTTTCGCTGTAGCGCACATGGTCGGCGCCCACGACGCGCCGGATGCCTGCAAGAAGGGTTTCGCCGGTCGCGTAGTCCTCGTTCACGTTCTCCGTGCCTTGCCAGGTTCGCGACCATCCGCCCGACTGCAGGGGGAAACTGTCCGCCCCCTTGCCGATGACAAGCACGCGACTCTCGCGCGCCAGCGGAAGAGCGCGATTGGCGTTCTTGAGGAGCACCAGCGATTTCCGGACGGCTTCACGCGCCAGCGGCGCATCGGTGATGGAGGCGGCCTCCATGGCGGCGGCGGACGCAGCGGGACTGGAGTCAAAGAGCCCCGAGCGCAGTTTCACGCGCAGGATGCGCGATACGGCGTCGTCGATGCGGCTCACGGCGATGTCCCCCCGGCGCACATCCGCGACGGTTTCGTCGATGAAGGCGCGCCAGTCGTCGGGAACCATCACCATGTCGACGCCAGCGTTGATCACTTCCGGACAATGTGTCCGCGTGCACCCCGGAACCTGTTCGATGGCGTTCCAGTCGGACACGACAAGCCCGTCAAATCCGAGACGTCCCTTGAGCACGTCGGTGATCAGGTAACGGTTTGCGTGCATCCGCGCGCCACGTTCGCCGACGCCGCTCTCATTCCAGCTGGAGTAGGAGATCATGACCGTCTGCACGTTGGCGTCGAGCGCACCGTAGTACCCTTGCGCATGGGTGCGAATGAGGTCGGCCAGTCCGGTCCGCGTGTCGCCCTGGTCGACGCCGCGCCAGGTGCCCCCGTCGCCGAGAAAATGTTTGGCGGTGGCGATTACGTCCGTGTCGCCGTTCAGGGCGCCCTGCAGGCCTCGCACATAGCTTCCGGCGTATGCACGCACGAGCGCCGGGTCGGATGAAAAGCTCTCGTAGGTCCGGCCCCAGCGCTGGTCCTGGACAACGGCGAGTGTCGGCGCGAACGCCCAGGTGATGCCTGTGGCGCGTACCGCCCGGGCCGTGGCCCGCCCGATGCGGTAGATCAGGTCGGGGTCGCGCGCGGCGCCGAGCCCGATATTGTGCGGGAAGAGCGTCGCTCCGAAAACATTGTTGTGCCCGTGGACGGCGTCTGTTCCCCAGATGATCGGCACGGGCGTCGCCATGTCGGTCGACATGGAGGCCGCGTAGAAGGCGCCGCTCAAAGCCGCCCATTCCGCGGGCGCGGCGTGCTTGTGCATGGCGGGCCAGGCGCCGCCGCCATTGAGAATGGAGCCGATATGGAATTCGCGGGCCTGCTCGGGCGTGATCGACCGGATCTCGGCCTGGGTCATCTGGCCGATTTTCTGTTCAAGCGTCATGCGCGAGACGATCGTGGCGATCCGCGCCTCGATGTAGGGGTCGGCGGGACGCCTGTGCGGGGCGGCGGGCCACATGTCGACCGTGCGGGACGTCACGCCCGATGTCGCATTCTGGGCTTCGGCGGTGGGTGGCGCGACGGCGGGCGCTGTCGCGAGGGCGAGGGCGGCGCATGCGGCCAGCGCAGCGCGTCGCGCTTGCTTCCAGTTGAACGTCGTCGCCGGGATCGCCCCGGGGGAGTTCGTTGTCATTGTCGTCCGCGCGAAAGACGCTCCGCCAGCCCTGCCATCTCGTGGCAAGAACTGACGGAGCAGGGGAGCCCTAAGTTGCGGGGTGGCGAAGCGATCCGCGCCACCCCGGGTACGTTGCGTGCGTCAGAAGCGGTAGTTCACGCCAAGCATGATCTGCCGACCGTACTCCTCATAGACTTCCTGCAGTGTTCCACCGTCCAAGGTGTGCGCGCCGCCGGTATCGAGGCCGATACGCGTCCGGTAGGGCGAGTCCGTCAGGTTGTTGACCTGTAGAAGCACGCCGAGCCCTTCAAACGGCCCTTGCTGGAACGTGTAGCCGATCTGCGCATCCAGCTGCTCGTCGTCGAGAACTTCAGTGAAGCCGCGGTTGGCGAACAACTGGACGACTTCGCCCTTGAACGCCGAGCGCCACCGGTAGCTCGCCCGCGCCTGGAAGCCGCCGCGCTCGTAATAGCCGGTCAGGTTGAGCACTTCGCCCGACAGGCCGGCGATGCGCACCGTATTCGTGCCGGACGTCGGGTTCAGGTCCGAATCCGTCTGCGAATAGCTACCCATGAGGCCGAGACCTTCAAGCGAGGGAACGACCAGGCCGAAGTCGATGGCGCCGCTCACTTCGAAGCCGCTGACGGATCCGCCATTGCCGTTGACTGGCATGCTCAGCGGGCCGACGGGGCTGTAAATCGTGCCCGGCGGCAGCGCGGCCGAACCCGAGGGGATCGGAATGCTGCTGAAGTCGGTGAGGACCGATTGGGTATAGATGTACGAGTCCAGTTCCTTGTGGAACAGCGCAACGCTGAAATAGCTCGTCTTGTCGGCATACCATTCATAGGCGAGGTCGAACGCCGTCGCCCGCCAGGGTTCCAGCTGCGGATTGCCGCCCGACGCACTCCAGGGACGCACGGTCGTGCCCGGCGTACCCGAGCCGGGGACGCTGTAGTTCGCCGTGAGGTTGGCGCGCAATTCGTCAATCCGTGGACGGGCCATCGTGTATGCGCTGGCGAAGCGGACCCGGTGGCCACCCCCGATATCGTAGATGAGGTTCAGGGATGGCAGCATGTCGACGTAGCTGGCGCCGTCGGTGATCTTGGTCCCGACAATCGGGGCGCCCGGCGCTGCGGACGCCGGCTGAATGCGTACGCCTGTCGATTGCTGATCCTGATGAACGAGCTGGAAACCGACGTTGCCGCGCCAGGGACCGCCCTGGAACGAGAACTTTGTGTAGCCGGTGATGACATCCTCGCTGAGATCCCAGGCCTTGTCGAAGTTGCTGCGGTCAAGGATGGGGCGCAGGGTGTAGTACGCGCCCATGGCGGCCGGCAGGTTCACGCTGAGCACCGAACCCAAGCCTGCAAAGCTGAGCGACGTCGGCGCGACGAGATACCTGGGATCAACCAGAACCTGTTGCCGGTTGGCGCCGTTGAGCATCAGGTCGTACTCAGGGACGACTTTCGACTTTTCGCGGGATGTCCAGTTCACACCGACCTCGATGTGGTTGAAAATCCCATCGAGGTCGAACTGCAGCGCGACGTCCGCAGCGGCAATGCTTTCCTCGACGTGGGGGAGGCGTATTGCGCCGTCATGCCCCCAGCCGCCCCACGGCGCGCGGTCGCCGAGCGACACCTGTGTGGCGTCTGCGTAGTTCAGGCCCGTCGTGTAAGTCGGGAATCCTTCCACCGGATGATTGAACGTGATGGTGTCGAAGGTTCGTCCGACGTTCTGCGTGGAGCCGGTGACACCGCCCACGCCCAGGCCGTAGCCCGCATAGGTTTCAAGCACCTGCTCGTCGCGCGTGTTCTTGGAATAGGACAGATCGGTGACGAGCCGTACGTTGTCGCTGAAATCGTACTCGGTGTTCAGGCCGGCAGCGATCAGTTCGTCGTCGCGCTTGTTGTAGTCGTTGCGGATGATCGGCACGCCCCTGTTGAGGGTGCCCGCGTATCCGAACGGCGTGCCGCCTACCGTGGTCGTCTGTACATTGGTGAAGGTCGCGCCGTCCGCCCAGCCGTTCGAGAACCACTGTGCGCCGCGCATGGTCTCGCGCTGGCTGAAGGTCGAATAGTAGAGATCGAGCGTCGAATGCAGCTTGTCGCTCGGCTCCCATTCGACAATGCCGATCACCGCATCGCGGACATTCTCACGCGAATAGGCGAAGGCTTCCTGGCCGTTGACCAGGAGCGCCGGGTCCGCCGAGTTCGGCGTCACCGCGAATCCAAACGACTCGTAACTGTATGACTTGTAGTGCCGGTTCTGCGACGGCGAGTCGAGGTGCGCGTAACCAATCGCGACGCCGATCGTGTCGTTGGCGAACTGGTCGATGTAGCTGAGGCTGACACGCCCGCCGAATGTGCTCACATCGTCGTTCAGCTGGTCGCTGTCGGTGCCCTCTGCGCGGACGTTCACGGCAAACGCGCGCTCGCCGAATTCGAGCGGGCGCACGGTCCGCAGATCCGCCGTGCCGGAAAGGCCGAAGCCGGAAATCGACGCGTCCGGTGTCTTGTAGACCATGACGCTGGAGAGGAGTTCGGACGGGTATTGGTCGAATTCCACGGCGCGGTTGTCGCCGGAGCTCGCCTGCTGGCGACCGTTGAGAAGCGTGGTCGTGAAGTCCGGCGAGAGGCCGCGGATGGAAATCACCTGCGCGCGGCCGTTGACCCGCTGGCCCGCCAGACCCGGCAGGCGCGCCAGCGATTCCGCGATGGAGACGTCGGGCAGTTTGCCGATGTCTTCGGCCGACACCACTTCGACGATGCTGGTTTCTTCGCGCTTCGCCGCGATCGAGGTCGCGAGGCCTGCGCGGATGCCGGTCACGACGACTTCGTCGGTCAGCGCCGGTTGGTTCTGCGCATCCTGCGAGGACTGCGCCATCGCCATGCCCGGGAACGACGCCATCAAGGCAGTCACCGAGGCGGCCCCCGCCCAACGCAGCCAGTTCTTAGACGCACTTCGACTCTTGTGAGATTCGCCCATCAATTCCTCCCCGGGCTTGCCGCATGGATCGGCGCGCAAGCGTTCCGCCCCGCAGACTCTTGAACTGGTCATTGGAAGCGCTTCCAATGGAGTATTTTAGCAATTGGCGATTGTCAACGCTGTCAATCGCAAACCCGCCTCCAAATCTTACGTATCCCCCCAATAGTTGCCCCAACACCCCAGTCGGGCACGGTCATGGGAGGGGGAAGGGCGACCGGCGGTCCCTGGGCTTGCCCGTTGAGGCACGTTCCACAATCTGGAAGGGCACGGTTTCGTGCACTGTGGTGAGGGGGGGGGACTGGATAGTGTTTACAAGTGTGATGACAGCGCGCTGGCCGAGGCGCCGGATGGGCTGATGCACGGTCGTCAGGGGGGGCCAGACGATCCCCGACACCGGGGTGTCGTCGAACCCGGAAACCGACAGGTCGCCGGGGATCGTCAGGCCCATGCGGTGTATGGTGTGCATGGCGCCGGCAGCCATGTCGTCGTTGGCGCAGATCAGCGCCGTGAAGTCCGGGTGCGCCGCCAGGATGGTCTCACACACCACGACGCCCGACCGGAACGTGAAGTCCCCGCGCTCAACCCGGATATGCGACTTCGGCAGGCCCGCTTCGCCCATCGCGCGCCGGACGCCGTCGAGCCGTTGCCCGGCGGACACGTGGCCTTCCGGGCCGTCGATGTAGCCGAACTTCCGGTGGCCGAGCCCGATCAGCAACTGACCCATGGCGTACCCCGCCGCCTCGTCGTCGATCCCTATCGACGCAGTCAGACTGCGCGCCTCGGGACCGCCGGATATGCAGACCACCGGGCAATCGAGCCGCATGATCGCCTGCACGAGAGCGACGTCGTCCGACAGCGGCGGCGTCAACACGAGCCCTTCCACCCGGGCCGACTTCACAAGCGCGATGAGCCGCTTCGCGTGGTCGGGATCTGTCGGATCGAGGGCATGGGTGCTGAGCGTGAAGCCTAGCTCGGAACACGCGCGCAGCGCGCCGAGCTCCAGACCTGAATGATAGTAGGAGTTGGGTTCGGCATCGAACGCCGACACATGCACGAGCATCAGCTGGCGGCTTCCTCCGCCGGCCAGAAACCGCGCTTGCGCGTTGACCTTGTAGTCGAGCGCCGCGACCGCCCGTTGAACACGCTCGCGCACGCCGGCGCTGACATGGGGCCCCCCGTTCAGCACACGCGATACCGTGGTCCGCGCGACACCCGCATGCGCCGCCACGTCGTCGATCGTCGGCTTCTTCTGCGGCAAGGCCGGACTCCTGAGGAGATGCGCGGCTGAAACCTCTAGCAATGCAGTGTATCCGCCAGCAAGCCATTCGCCCGGATGAAGCCAGGTATTGCCGCCGCGCGCGGGATCGACCATTGGCCTTGACCGGCAAAGGTCACAACAAGGCCCGCACCCAGGGGCAGGCGGCGGCTTGATCCCCGGGGCGGGCGCGCGGGAGACACGCATGAAGCGCGTTGCAGTGATATTGGCGATCGCGGCGTGCGTGGTCGCATCGCCGGGCGTCGAGGCGGCGGCGCAGGGCGCTGAACGCCCGTTATTGCATTCATTGTTTCAGGATCACGCTGTGGTGCAGCGTGGTCAGCCGCTTCACGTGTGGGGATGGACCGGACCGAACGAACGGGTGATGGCGCGACTGGACAACGGTCCGCCGCGTGTGACCCGCGCCGATCGCACCGGCGCATGGCGAATGAGCCTGGGCACGCTTGAAGCCGGCGGACCGCACACAATCACCGCGATTGCGGGCGGGCGGACACAGGTCGTCACAGACGTGTTGGCGGGAGATGTCTTCCTGTGTTCCGGGCAGTCGAACATGGAGTTTCCGACGCGGCTGGCCACAAACAGCACGGCGCTGCTGCGCGAGGCGCCCAATCCGCAGATCCGCTTGTTCCAGGTGTCTCGCCGGCTCTCGGCGACGCCGCAGCATGCATACGATGCGGCGAACCGCTGGATGGTGGACGAACCGGCCGCCGCCGGTGACTTTTCCGCCGTATGCTATCTGTTTGGTCGCGCTGTGCAGCGAACGCAGCATGTGCCGGTCGGGCTGATTCATGCATCGTGGGGCGGTACGCCAATAGAGGCTTGGATGAGCGAAGCGGCGCTGCGCGGCGCCGGACGCGGCGATGAAGTTGAACTCGCCGCCGCTCACGCGCGTGATCCTCAGGCCGCCGACCGGCGTTTTGCGCAAGGCATGCAGCAGTGGCGGCATGACCGTGACCCCGGCGTCGCCGGACAATGGAACGCACCGGATCTGGACGACAGGGATTGGGCGACGGTATCGCCCGAAGGATTTTGGGAGGACGCCGGAGAGCAGCAACTTGCTCACCTGGACGGGATCGTCTGGTTTCGGACCGACTTCACGCTTTCCGCGGCTCAGGCCTCCCTTGGCGGGCGGCTCGAACTCGGTCCGGCTGACGATGCCGACGTGACCTACGTCAATGGTCAGCGCGTCGGCGGCGAAGACGTGTGGGACGCGCCGCGCGCCTACGCGATTGCGCCCGGCGTGTTGCGGGAAGGCCGAAATGTACTGGCGTCATCTGTTCTCGATACCGGCGGCGGCGGCGGGTTCTGGGGCGCCGCCGGGGAGAAGCAGTTGCATCTTTCCGATGGCAGCAGGATTTCTCTCGCCGCGCCGTGGCGCTATCGCATCGCCGCGCCGCTGAGCGAGATCGGCCTGCCGCCCCGTCGTCCCTGGGGTGGATCGAGCGCATTCTCGACGCTGTTCAACGGCATGATCGCGCCAGCGCAGGGCTACGGCATGAGCGCCGTGCTCTGGTATCAGGGCGAAACCAACGCAGGCGAACCGCGAGCGTATGAGCGCCTGTTGCCGGCGATGTTCGCGGACTGGCGCGCCTGGCACGACAACCGCAATCTCGAATTCTATGTCGTCCAGCTCGCCGCATTCGGCGCGCCGGTCATCGGGGCGCCCGTGCGGGATGGATGGGGCCGCATCCGGGACGTACAGCGCCGCATCGTCGCGGCCGATCCGCATGCGGCGCTCGCCGTTTCAATTGATCTCGGTGATCGCCACGACATTCACCCAACGCAGAAACTCGTGCTGGCGGAGCGCCTCGCGCGGCTCGCGCGTCGACGGCTCTACGCCGAGAACATCGAGGACAGCGGTCCGGTCCCGCTGGCGGCGAAAAAGGAGGGTGGGGCGGTGCGCGTATCATTCGGGCACGGACCGCTGGTCGTCCACAGCGGCGCGCGGCCTGCGAGCGTCGAACTTTGCACGTCTGATCGTGCGTGCCGGTTTGTCGATGCGCGCGTGCAGGATTCGGACATGTTCATCGAGGATGTCGCCGGCGGCGATGCATTTGTCCGCTATTGCTGGGGCGACAGCCCGATCTGCAACCTCTTCAACGCATCCGACTTGCCCGCCGTTCCCTTCGAACTCGCCATCGAATGACGGTCGCGGGCCGCGGCGGGCGCCGCGGGAAGCATATGATCGCCGCTCGCTGGCTAGCGCCGCCGTGCAGTCAAGTCCTGGCGGTGTAGCGACCGAAGAACACGATCCAGAGATAGCCGAGGATCGGCACGATCAGCGCAATGCTGAGGCCGGCGCGGTCCGCCACGGCGCCGGTGATGACGGGCAGGATCGCGCCGCCCACGATCGCCATGCAGAGCAGTCCCGCCGCCTTTGGCGCATCTTCGCCGATGCCCTTGAGAGATTGCGAGAAGATGGTCGGGAACATGATTGAGTTCATGAGCCCGATGGCGAGGATCGCCACGGCCGAGGTCAGTCCGGTCGTATACGCGGAGGCGACGGCGAGGGAAATCGCGCCGAGGGCGCACGCCATCAGGACGTGCCCGGGATTGACGCTGCGCAGCACCGCCGCACCGAGGAAGCGGCCGACCATGGCGCCGCCCCAGTAGAAACTCACGAGTTCGCCCGCCCGCACTGCAACCACGTCAAGGCGCGAAGGCTGCATCAGGTAGTTGACGAGAATGGAGCCGATCGAAACTTCCGCGCCCACGTAGGCGAAGATCGCGATGACGCCGAACAGCACGCGGGGGCGGCCCAGCAGGTTCAGCCCAAGGCCGCTGGCGGGCGCCTGTTCGGTGCGCGGCAACAGGTTGCGCCGGAACCAGAAGACCAGCACCAGCACCACCAGGAGCGCGGCGATGCCGAGGAAGGGCGTCTGCACGCTGGCCGCTTCCGCGATGCGCATGCTGGAAAGTTGCTCGGCCGTCATCGACGCCACATCCGCCGGCTTCGCTGTCTCGCCGCCAAGAATGAGGCGGGCGCCGATGATCGGGCCGATGAAGGTTCCGAAGGAGTTGAACGCCTGCGCCAGGGTCAGGCGCGCGGAGCTTGATCCCTCGGCGCCGGCGATCGAGATCACGGCGTTGGCTGCGACCTGCAGGATCGTGATGCCGCCCGACATGATGAACAGCGCGAGCAGGAAACCCTCGTAGACGCCCATGCGTGCGGCCGGGGCGAACAGCAGGCAGCCGATCGTCATGATCACGAGGCCGACGACGATGCCGCGCATGTACCCAATCCGGCCCACGATCACGCCGGCGGGGAGGGAAAACACGAAGTAGCCGATGAAGAACGCAAACTGCGTCAGCATCGCTTCGGTGTAGCTGAGGGTGAACAGGCCCTTCAGCTTTGGCACGAGGATGTCGATGAGGACGGTGGCGAAGCCCCAGAGGAAGAAAAGACCCAACGACAGGACGAAAAGGGTCCGGTCGGGTTTCGCGGCTGCGACGCCGGGCGCGGCGGCGCTCTGTGGGCTGGCCATGGTCCGTTTCCTCATCCTGGCGCAAGCTGCTCAGTGTATTGGCAGCGTTGTCATTTTTTTGGTGACTTGGCCCTACACCAAGAATATGAAGCAATGCAAGCTCGCAGGCCGGGTTGGGGCGAGTTGAATCGACCCGCAACTCGCCTCAGGGGCGGACGCGGTTGCGCCGCGCGGGGCCGGAGACACGCCTATGAGAACTGTGCGGCGAGCTGATGGAAGCGGCGCCTTGTGGGCGCCAGGCCGGCGGGTGTTCGATGTGACGTCCGGTCCCGGGATTGCGGGTCCCGCGGCGTGGCGTTGCGCATGAGGGGCGGCGGCGTGGACCCTCGCGATGTGCTCGTCGGCGACATCGGCGGCACGAATTGCCGTCTCGCGCTGTGCAGGGAAGAAGGCGGGGAAATCCGGTTCGTGCGCCGGGCTTCTTTCCTGACGGCCGATCACGCCTCGCCGGAAGAGGCGATCTCGCACTTCCTTGGCGGCGTGACGAACGCGCCACGATGCGCGGCCCTGGCGGTCGCCGGTCCCGTGCGCGGCGACGAGATCGCGCTGACAAATTCGCACTGGCGTTTCAGTCTGGCGGCGCTGCAGCAGGCGTTTTCGTTCTCGACGCTTGTCGCGTTGAATGACCTGGAGGCCCAGGCCGAGGGATTCAGTCATCTGGGGCGTTCGGAGCTCTCCTCTCTCGGGGGCGGCGATATCCTCGGATGCGCGTCGGTCGGCGTCGTCGGCGTCGGGACTGGACTGGGGATCGCGCGCATCGATCGCGGCGCGCGCGGTTGTCCGGCGCGTGTGACGGCGACCGAAGGCGGGCACGCAGGTTTTGCGCCGCATGATGATGTGGAAATGCGTGTCCTGGAGTCCGTGCGCGCGCAAACCGGTCGCGTGGTCGACGAGCATCTCGTATCCGGTCCGGGGCTGGTAAGGCTGCACGGCGTGCTCGCAGCGATGCGGGGCGAAGAAGCCGAACCGCTCGAGGGCGTTGAAATCACCCGTCGCGGCGTCTCGGGGGCGGATCCGTCGTGTGCCGAAACCGTCAGACGATTTGCGCTGATGCTTGCAAGCGTCTGCGCCGATACGGTGCTCGTCCAGGGCGTGAACGGCGTGGCGCTGGTGGGCGACATCGCAATCGCCCTGGCGCCGGTGCTGCAGGAGGCGTCGTTCCGGGCGAGATTCGAGGACCACGGGCCCGGCGAAGGGTTTCTCCGGTCAACGCCGGTGGCGGTCGCGACGGTGCGCGACCTCGGTCTGCTTGGCGCCTATCGCGCGGTGCAACGCTTGTCGGACACGCGCCTTGCCCCGTGAAGTTGCGGAAGCCTGTCCGGCCCGTGACATCGAGCGCGGGAACTTCGCCTGCCGGGCAATCGATACAATGGAGCAAGGATGTCCGTGACCGCCGGATTGAAGCCCACGCCTGTCGAACGGCTGGTGCTGTTTGGAGCGACAGGGGACCTCGCGCGCCGGATGCTGGCGCCTTCCCTGTTCGGCCTGCACACGGATGGGTTGCTGCCTGCGGGTCTGCGCATCGTGGCGACGGCGCGCACCGGCATGGATTCCGCCGGCTACCGGAATGTTGTCGGTGAGGCTCTCGGGCAGTTCGTCGACAAGGCCCGACTCAAGCCGGCTCAGGTGCGGTCATTTCTCGATCGGCTCTCCTATGTGCCGGCCGATGCGAGCGACGGCGCACAGATGGCCAAGGTGGCGCACGAGATCGACGGCGGCAGCGCCGGGGTCGCCCTCTTCCTTTCGATGGCGCCTTCCCTGTTCGGACCGGCGATCGCCGGTCTCTCGTCGTGCGGGCTCGCTACGGCCGGAACCCGCCTCGCGCTTGAAAAGCCGCTCGGGTACGATCTGCAGTCGAGCCGGCGGATCAATGACGCAGTCGCAACCGCGTTCCCGGAAGACCGCACGTTCCGTGTCGATCACTATCTCGGCAAGGAGACAGTGCAGAATTTGATGGCGCTCCGGTTCGGCAACGCGCTGTTCGAGCCGCTCTGGAATTCGCAGGTCATCGAGCATGTGCAGATCACGGTCGCCGAGACTGTGGGGCTGGAGGAGCGTGGCGGATATTATGACGGCATGGGCGCGCTTCGCGACATGGTGCAAAACCACATGTTGCAGCTCGTGGCGCTCGTCGCGATGGAGCCGCCCGCGCACCTTGATCCGACCTGTGTGCGCGACGAGAAGGTGAAAGTGCTGCGCAGTCTTCGGCCGATCGACCGCGCCGGTGTGCGAACACATACCGTGACCGGGCAATATCAGGCCAGCGGCGCCGCGGCGGCCGGGTATTGTGAAGAACTTGGACGCGCTTCCGCGACGGAGACGTTTGTCGCCATCAAGGCGCATGTGGACAACTGGCGGTGGAAGAACGTTCCGTTCTATCTGCGAACGGGCAAGCGCATGGCGAGTCGGCGTTCGGAAATCATCATCCAGTTCAGGGCTGTGCCGCACTCCATTTTCACCGCGAACGGCGCTGCGCCGCAGTCGAACAAGCTCGTCATCCAGCTGCAGCCAGAGGAAAATGTCAGCCTGCTGATGATGGCCAAGCAGCCGGGCCTTGATCGCGACGGCATCCACCTTCGCGAGGTTCCGCTCCAGATCGGCATTGCAAACGCATTCGCCGAGGTGCGCCGACGCATCGCCTATGAGCGCTTGCTGCTCGACCTCATTGACGGCGATCCGACGCTGTTTGTTCGCCGCGACGAGGTCGAGGCGCAATGGACGTGGATCGACGCGATCCGCGATGGCTGGGAGGCGAACGGCGTCACGCCCCGCGCGTACGCCGCCGGCAGCTGGGGCCCGTCCGCCGCGATCGGTCTGCCTGAAAGGGACGGGGCCAGCTGGCACGACTGACCCCCGTGTTCGCCCCATGTGGCGATGGCGGTCCCGCATGGCGCCGGGCGCAATGCTGCGGGTGAGGAGATGGGTCAGCCGCGCCTGCACGCCGGCAGGATGATGTCGGCCAGCACCGGATAGTGGTCCGAGGGCAGACGCCCGGCGTCGTGTTGTGTGAGCACCCCGTGACGCAGGACCCGCACGCCATCGCTGACAAGGACGTGATCGATCGGCGCCGCATCCGCCCGCAGGACGTCGAAGGCGTTGAAAGTGCCAGCCGGTCCAAATGGCTGTGTTTCGCTGATGGAGGCCGCCGCCGTCAGCCCGCCCGGCCCCGGCTGCACCAGCGCCAGATAGGACATCTCGCTTGGAGGCGCATTGAGATCACCGAGCAACACCACGCTCTGACATGGCACTTTGTGCGTCCGGATCCACTCGCGGATCATTCTGCCGCTCTGAAGGCGCGCTTCGACGCCGACATGATCCCAGTGTGTGGCGAGTGCGAGAACGCGACGACCCGTGACCCTGTCGATAAGACTGCCCCAGGTCACGAGGCGCGGGAAGGCGCCGTCCCATCCGCGCGACGGAATGTCCGGCGTCGGAGACAACCAGAATCCACCATGCGCCGCGAGGCGAAACCGCTTTTTTCGGAACGCCAGGTTTGAAAACTCGCCGCCCTCACGGCCGTCGTCGCGCCCAACGCCAAGAAAAACATAGTCGCTCAGATCCGCGGCGAGCTGATCGCGCTGATGTAGACGCACTTCCTGCATTCCAAAAAGGTCGGACCCGTAGAAGCGCATCAGTGCGCTCACAGCGTTACGCCGGTGGGGCCATGCGTTTTCGCCGTCAGCCGAGGTGTCCAGCCTTATATTGTACGTCATCACGCGGACTTCAGCGGCAGGCTGTGCGCCGGCCGCGCCGATACTGCATATCGACAACATCAATGATGCAGCCATTATCGCTCGAAACATCCGGGCGTTCCCCGCTGTGGCGTCTGCCGCGCTTTTCGCACCCCCGGAGCGCGCAGTCGAGGCTTGTGAGCCGGTGCGCCCGGACGCTGCTCGCCATTTTCTGGCCCGCTCAAAGACGCGAACCAGGGGCGCTCTCCGGATTTGAGCACGATCGTTTCAGGCCGATTTGGCCCGAAGCGATCATGCTCCGGCAGCGTTCCGCATGAAGTTTGCCGTTCAGGCTCGCACCGAGCGGGGCGAAACCGTGCGAGATTGTCCTCCAATGCTCATACGTTTTGCCGGCAAATCCGGCGCCTGCCGTGACCTGGTGACCCGTGCATTCATGCGCGTGACACAAAAAGGAAGTTTGTGCGCCTCCGTGAGGTGTCGATTGAGAAGCATCCTGCGATTGGGCGCGCTTGTCGCGTTCGCGGCAGTAGTCGCCTGTTCCGCCGAGCCAGGTCGAACCAAAGGCGATGGCGACTGGCGCGCCGAAATGGGTCAGATCCGCATGGCCGTCAAAGGCGCGGAAGACGACCCGACGATGGCCCGGCGCTGGTCCGGATACAAAATGTATCTTGAGCGAGTAACGGGACTGCCCGTCAAGCTTTTCGAGGCCTCCGACTATAACGGCGTCGTTCAGGCCCTGGCGTCCGGACAGGTCGATCTCGCCCAGCTCGGCGCCGGAAGTTACGCCAACGTCGATGCGCAGGTCGGCGAACTCGTCGCTCCGCTGATGGTCATTCGCCAGGCGGAGGGCAACACGGGATACTATTCAGTCCTTCTCGTGAATTCGTCGTCTCCCTACAGATCATTGCAGGACTTGCGAGGAAAGACGCTGGGGTATGTTGATTTCAATTCCACGTCGGGATTCCTCTATCCCCGCCACGTGATGCGCCAGCAGGGCGTCGAACCCGATACGTACTTCGGGCGCACGATGATGGCTGGCGGGCAGACGCAGACGGTCATGTCCCTGGTGAATGGACAGTTTGACGGTGCGATGGTGATGGCCTCCGGCGGCTCGCCGGAAATCGGCTTTACGACTGGCGCCCACTTCACCATGGCGCGTCGCGGTCTCATCGATATCGACGACGTGCGTATCGTCTGGACCGCCGGTCCCATGCCCAACAGCCCGGTTGTCGTCAGGACCGATCGCAATCAGGCCTTCATCGATCTGGTGCGCGGCGCATTGTCGGTGCTTCCCTATGATGAGCCTGCCATCTGGGATGACATCGGGCAGGCGTCGGGAGGCGACTTCGCGAGCGTCGACCGCGCCTTTTACAAGGACATCATCCAGATGCGGTCCGATGACATTGCGCAGCGCCGCGGTCAGCCTGCGCGTGAAGAAAAGTGAGCTGGGGCGTTTGATGAAGCGGATGTTTCTCGCGATTGTGCTCGCGACGATTGGCGCGGGCGCGGCGGACGCTGCGGACGCCAGGGACATCGGCATCCTTCGTGTCGGCTATCTGGCCGCTGAGGCTTCGTCCTGTCGCGCGCCGGACGCCTCTTCACCGGTTGGGCTGCGCGCCTATGCGCGCCACGTGTCGGGGCGTCTCGGTAGGACGGTGCAGGGATGTGCATTCGCTTCGGCAGATGCGGCGTCAGCCGCGCTCGTCGGTGGGCAGGTGGATCTCGCGCCATTGGGCGCCGATGCAAGTGCGAAGAGCGCGGAGACGATCCGTCCGCTCCTGACGCCGCGGTCCGCAAATGGGGTCGGGCGTGTGCTCACGGTGGCGGTGACCAGGGTCGGCGGCACTCCGTTCGAGGGTCTTGCGAACCTCGCGGACGCCCGCGTTGTCTTCGGCGGCGCCAATGAAGTGGCGCGAGGCGGGCCGCTGCGGGCTCTCGTCGACAATGGCGCGCCAACGACCGCTTTCAGGGCGGAGACCGTGGCCGCGTCGCCGGCCGACGCCGCCGCGTTGTTGAGAGCGGGCAATGCGGACATCATGGTGCTCCATGCGGCGGCGTGGCAGCGCCTTTGCCGGGGAGACGGTCCGCGCGAGACGCCTTGTGCTGGACTGCAGGAAGTGTGGCGCGGACGGCCGAGCGCCGACTCCGCGCTCGCGGTAAGGCGCGACATTCCCGACGAGTTGCGGTTTCGCCTTGTGGGCATCCACGTCGCACTTCATCTTGAGGCTCCTGAAGCCTTCCGATGGATTGCGCCAGGCGCCAGTGAACTGCAGCCGATCGAGGCCCTCGCTCGCGTGCGCCCGCCGGCCCGGCCATGAATCCGCCAGAGCCTCTGTCCGTCGCTGTCGCTGATTTCGAGGCGCTTCGTCGAGACAGCATCCGCAAACACCGCCTGCAGAGTATCGTTGGCGTGGCGATCGTCAGCATCATCGTGTTCGCGTCGATGAGCTACAGCGACGTGTTTTCTCCGGCGCTTGGCGGAGATCCGATGCAGCGCATCGCGACGTTCCTCGACAGGCTGGCGCCCGATATCGATCCTGACGCGGCTTTCGCCGGACGTGCGACGCGCGGGTCGATCGCCGCCTGGTACTACGATTTTCCGAACTGGCTCGCGGCTGCCTGGCAAACCATCCAGATGGCGGTCGTCGGAACCATGCTGGGCGGCCTTCTCGCAGTGGGTGCGGCCTTCTTCGCCGCACAGAACGTCATGCGCATCGGTCTCGTCCGCTTCCTTGTGAGGCGGGTCATGGACGCCTTGCGGACAATACCCGATCTCATCCTCGCCATCATCTTCTCGGCGGCGTTCGGGCTGGGAGCGGTGGCGGGCGTGGTGACCATCATTGTCGTGACGCTCGGTTCGCTAGCCAAGCTCTTCAGCGAGGCGATCGAGAGCGTCGACATGCGACCCGCGGAGGCCCTCAAGGCGAGCGGCGCCGGCTGGATCGCGCAGATGCGCTATGGCGTCGTGCCCCAGGTGCTGCCGAATTTCGCGTCCTATCTCCTGTTGCGACTCGAAATAAACATCAGTGTCGCCGCCGCGCTGGGAATCGTCGGGGCTGGCGGGATCGGCGTGGAGCTGCAACGCGCGATCACCTACACGGAGTTCGATACCTACCTCGCCCTGCTGCTCATGATCGTGGCGATGATCACGCTGATCGACATGGCTTCGGAAGAGCTGCGTCATCGTCTCATCGGAAAGGAGTCGATGGCGTGAACGCTACCGTGGCAAGCGCGCGCCTCATTGCGCCCGAGGCTCTCGAGCCGCCGGTCGGCAGAAAAGTGCGCCCGTACGCCGTTGCGATCGCCCTCATCGTCGTTCTCGTCTGGTTCTGTATCGACCTCGAAATGACGCCGGCGGTGTTCGGGAAAGGCCTGGCGAGCCTCAGGCGATTCATCGGCGCGATGATTCCGCCGCACGACGGCGGGCAACCCTGGCGGATTGTGCTGGCGCTGGTGGAAACGTTCGCGATGGCGGTTTCGGGCACCGCAATAGCGGCGGTCTTCGCCGCGCCGTTGGGCGTGCTCGCCGCCAAAGCCGTCGTCCGCAATGCAGTGATCCACTTCGCCGTGCGGCGCGTGATGGACCTTTTTCGCGGCATACCTGCACTCGTGTGGGCGCTCATTCTCGTCTCGGCCGTCGGTCTTGGACCATTCGCGGGCGTTCTCGCCCTGGCCTTCGCCGACATACCGCGCCTCGCCAAGCTGCATGCGGAGGCGATCGAGAATCTCGATCAGCGACCGCTTGAGGCTTTGCGCGCGGCTGGCGCGGGGCGGCTGGCGGCCATCAGGTTCGCTGCTGTTCCGCAACTCGCGCCCATCTGGAGCAGCCAGATACTCTACTATCTGGAGCAGAACTTCCGGAACGCCGCCATTCTCGGGATTGTCGGCGCCGGAGGCATAGGATTTGCGCTTGAGGAGCGGATACGGATTTTCGCGTTCGATCAGGTGGCTTACATCGTGCTGCTGTATTGTGTCTGCGTGGGTATTCTGGACTGGATTTCGTCGCGTATCCGCGCGCGTCTCACCTAGGAAAATAGCGGCCGAACTGGTCCTGCGAGGCGCGCACTGGCGCGGATTGGTCGAGCCCGACAGCATCTGCGCCCCAAGCGGCGGCATGGCGCAGCGCTTCAGCCATCGGCGCGCCTGCGGTCAACGCCTCAAGCAAGCCCGCGCCGAAGCAGTCTCCTGCGCCGGTCGTGTCGATGACCGGTCTTTCGACCGCTCTCGCGAACACCATGTGCTCGCCGTTACAGGCCCGCGCCCCGGACGCGCCCTCGGTGACAACGGCCCAGCGCAATCGATCGCCGGCAATCTCGCGTGCGGCAAGGAAGGGATCGTCGTTCGCATCGAGACAAAGATCATCCGCTGAACCAACGAGCACGTCCGCAGACAAGGTTCCCCGCATTGGCCAGTGGGCCACCGTCCAACCGCAGCAACGTGAGATCACGACCTCGATGCCTGGAACCTTGGCTCTTGCGAACACACCGCTTGCATTCCAGTTGGAGGCCTGCTCGCAAGCAACAGTCAGCGGCCCGGCGGGAAGCGGATCGTAATCCTGCGGCGTCTCGCCGGAGAGGTGGATGACCGAGCGCTCGCCATCGCCGCTGATCAGGATGAGCGTCGTTCTGCCAGAAGGCGGTGTGCGGACGATCCAGTCGGTTGAAACGCCGGCTCGTTGAGTTGCATCGAAAGCCGCATTTCCGGCCGTGTCTGTCGCCACGCAGGAGATCACGCCGACTTCATGGCCGGCGTGCGCCAACGCCACAGCCGCCGTGGCGCCGCCTCCGCCAAGGCGACCCGGAATGGTGCGTTCAATATCGCCGGACAGCGTGACGGACTCTTGCGCCTGGATTGTTCTCGCATGCAGGCGCGCGCCTGGCGCGAGGCGTCCATCGAGATAGATCGGCCTGTCCCAGGCGACGGCGCCGACGACGACGAGCTTTGTCATCGCGCAAGAGTATCGCAGCCTCGTGACAATTGGGCGCCGACAACGCGACCGCCTGTTGGCCAACAGCGCATCTCTCCTTCATGCGGGGGTCACGCACGTCCCTTAGCACTTGCCTCAAGTGCTAGGGGAGGACGTTTGTCCATGCTTGAGCTCAGCGGTCTGCAAAAGACTTTCGGCGAGACGCGTGCTGTGGATGGCGTGAGTTTCCGGGTCCACCGGGGCGAGATGGTCGGGATCATCGGTCGATCAGGGTCCGGCAAGTCGACGCTGATGCGCTTGATCAACCGTCTCTGCGAACCCACCTCCGGCGAGGTTTTCTTTGAAAAGGCGAGCGTCACGGGTCTGAAAGGGAAGGCGCTGAGATCCTGGCGCAGACGCTGCGCGATGGTCTTCCAGCAGTTCAACCTTGTTCCGCGTCTGGACGTCATCACGAACGTTCTGGTCGGCAGCCTGGCGGAGCGTGATGTTTTCTCTGCGCTTGCCAAGCAGTTTCCGCCCGAGTTGCGCGCTCGCGCAATCCTGGAACTCGACGCCCTTGGCATGGCCAACGTCGCATTGCAGCGGGCCGGCACACTCTCGGGGGGGCAGCAACAACGCGTGGCGATCGCGCGCGCGATGATGCAGCGTCCCGACGTCCTGCTTGCGGACGAGCCGATTTCCTCACTCGATCCGATCAATGCCGATCTCGTCATGAACAGCCTGAAACGCCTCAATCAGGACAGAAATCTGACGGTCGTGGTGAACCTCCACTCCCTCGACATTGCGCGCAGGTACTGTTCCCGCGTCATCGGCATGGCCAGCGGCCGGGTCGTATTCGACGGAGCGCCGGCGCTTCTCGACGACAACTGCGTCGATCGCATCTACGCCTCAGGCGCCGGAGATCGTCAGTCCAATCTCGCCGCGCTGGAGCAGGTTGCGGTATGACGGCGCAATTGGCCAACCGGAGTATTCCGGACGGGTATCTCTATGTCGCGCGCAATGCGTCCTCCAAGGGCGCAACCGGCGACCCTTCGCCGGAGCCGCGGATCGATCACGACGCCAGCGTCGTCGATTGCGTTCTCGGCCCTTGGACCCGTGTGGGCGGGCGAACTTCGATGAACGAGGTATGGTTCGGCGCCTACAGCTATATCGTCACAGATTCGAGCGCGACCTACGCGACAATCGGCAACTTCTGCTCGATAGCGCGCGACGCCCGGATCAATCCGGGCAACCATCCGACATGGAAGGTGGCGCAGCATCACTTTTCGTACCGCGCCGTGTCCTACGGTCTTGGCGATGAGGATGATCACGCCTTCTTTGAATGGCGGCGCAGTCACCATGTCACGATCGGGCATGATGTGTGGATCGGCCACGGGGCGACCGTGCTTCCCGGCGTCTCTATCGGCACTGGCGCAGTTGTGGGTGCGGGCGCGGTGGTTTCCAAAGACGTCCCGCCGTTCACAATTGTCGGGGGCGTTCCCGCCAGGCCGATCCGCGAGCGGTTCCCCAGGTCTGTCCAGGATGGTATCTTGGCGCTTGCCTGGTGGGACTGGGAGGGCGAAAGACTACGTGGGGCGCTAGGGGATTTCCGTGAACTCGATGCCGCAGAATTTGTCGAGAAACACAGCTGACCGCGGCGTTCTGATCCTGGTCGTCGGCCCATCGGGTGTCGGCAAGGACAGCATGATCGAAGGCGCCCGTGCGGCGCTGGCAGATGATCCGGACGTCGTCTTCGTGCGCCGCGATATCACCCGGGCGGTCGACGCCGGAGGCGAGCAACACCACGCCGTCGACGACGAGACGTTCCGCGAATCCGAAAAAGGTGGCGTCTATGCGCTGAGCTGGGCCGCGCATGGCCAGTCATACGGCATTCCCCGGTCGATCGACGCGGAACTCGGGCAAGGGCGGACGGTGGTTGTCAACGCGTCCCGCGCAATCCTCGATACTGCGCGAGCACGCTATCCTCGTGTGGTTGTCTGCAACATCATCGCACCCGCAGATGTCTTGCGGCGACGTCTCGCCGCCCGGGGCAGGGAGACTTCCGCCGAAGTCGAGGAGCGAGTGGCCCGGGCCGGCGCGTTTTCCGTGCAGGGCGAAGATGTCGTTTTGATCGACAATGGCGGCCCACTGTCTGAATCCGTCAGGCGACTGGTGGACGTTATCCGCTCTGGGCGTTGAACTCGGCGCTCAGTTGGACCAGCGTTGTGCGAACTTGCCCGACCGGTCGGCGCCGGAGCATCATCAACCGGGCGTGCGCTGGATCTGCCGCCATGGCCTCGTTTTGCACGCGCCGGCGAGCGTGGGTGGTCCAAGCATACCGGACCGGGTGGTCGGCCGACAGAAGCTTGCTCCAGGACTCCCTGCAGCCCGGAAACACCTCGCGGCCCGAATAAGCGCGCGCGAAGGATCTGAACAGAACCCGCTTGAGAACGATCCAGTGAGGGAGGTCGATCCAGACGACGTGAGTTGCGCGACGCCAGACAAGTTCACGCACCAGCTTGTAGTTGCCCGCGCACACCCAGTTCCTTGTGGATGTGGCGTCGTCGACGACGACGAATCGCATCTGCTACCCAATGAAGGGTGCGTGCAGGACATGATGGAAAGGGGCGCCGCGTGCATCCTGCTTGAACAGCGTGAGTCCGCCAAAGACATGCGGACCGGACACGGGTTCAAACCAGACCTTGAGGGCCTCCAGCACGACTGCTCTTGTGTCAGGGTCCCGGATGCGCCCCGTCAACGTCATGTGAAAGCGGAAGAACTCGAAAATGTAGGGATAGCCGAACTCGAGCAGATACCGGTCCTGCTCCGGCGTAAGGCCCGCCCTTCTCTTGCGGACGATGTCGTACTCAGTGATCGGCGCGCGGTAGGGTTCAAAGGCGCGAACACAGTCCGCTTCGAGTGCGTCCATGTCCGGGCATGCCCCCTGGATCCGGAACGCAATGAAATCCCCGATCGTCGCCGGCGCGATGTTCGCGGTGAATGCAGTGCGCGCGCCCGAGAGGCCTGTCACTGCCTCTGCGAGGGCGCTCTCTGCGCATCCCTCCGCAAGCTCAAACGGCGCCTTCAGCGTCGCGTGAAATCCGTAGCCGGCGGGATCGGCGGTGAGCGCGTCAAGATCCAGGCCGGCGAGCCCTGGCGGCGTGACGCGACTTGCGGCTTGTCCCGTGAAGGCGTCCCGCCCAAGCCATGCGCACGTCGCAGCGTGCAACGGATCACCGGGAGCGGGTGCGTAGTAGACTGCATAACGGGGTTTCATCGATCAACCCTACGCGACGCGACGGCCTTCGCGCCAGACTTCGCGCGGCGTAGGCCACCCTTCGGAAGAGCGCCGGATTCTCAGGAAGTCCGCGCGCTGCCCGATGGCGATCTCGCCGCGATCGGTGAGACCACATGCAAGAGCCGGCGTCCGCGCCACCGTCGCGATGGCGTCCTGAATTGGCCAGTTGTAAGGCGGTTCGGCGAGCATGAACGCCGAGCGAAGCATCGAAAGCGGAATGTAATCCGATGTGATGCCGTCCAGCAGCCCGGCTGTAGCGCACTCCCGGGCGGACAGGTTCCCGGAGTGGGAAGATCCGCGCACGAAGTTGGGACCACCCATGAAGATCTTCATGCCGACCTCCCGCGCGCGCACGGCTGCTTCGATCGAAACCGGAAATTCTGCAATGATCGCGCCGTTGTCGTGCGCCTCATCGACGTGCTCGATCGTTGCGTCGTCGTGCGATGCGAGCGGGATGGCGTACTTGCGCGCAACTGCGACGACGGTGGAGCGGTTGCGCGGCGCTGCTGACTGATCGCGCCAGGCTGTTCGTTGAGCCAGGGACTCGTCAATTTCCACCGCTTCTTTCCCGCCAGCCACGAGCCGCTCGCGAAACCGTTCGAGATTCATCGTCTGTCGCTGGCCGGGCGTGTGGTCCATCAAGGACAAAAGACGCAGGCGCGGATTGTTCAGCTGCGGATCGAGGAGCTCAAGCAACTCCGGATTTGTCACCTCGCACCGGAGGTGAAGCAGGTGCTCGGCGCGCAACAGCCCTTCCGTCGCGGCCGCGTCCATCCCTGCGATCATCGGTCCAAGGGCGTCCTTGCGATCAAGACCATCCTTTCGTCCGTGGAGGCTGAGGCTGTCGAAGACGGTTGTTATTCCTGCTCCGGCGCACTGCGCATCGTGGGCGATCGCTGCGCCGACCGGGTCCCAGAGAGCGCCCGGGCGGGGCTGGAAGTGCTTCTCGAGATTGTCGGTGTGAATGTCGACCAGGCCCGGAATGAGGAAATCGTGTTCCCAGTCACTTGATCGGTCGCCCGCTGACTCGCGAGGGGAAACGGCGTGGATGACGCCGTCGCGGGAGACGATCTCTCCGGCCATAAGGCCGGCTGGCGTCACGATGTTGCGGCTGAAGACGCGAATTTCTGGAGGTTCGTCGGACATGATCGTCATACCTGATGAGGTTTCAGAGGTCGGCATGCTCAAGAAGCAAGGCCCGCCTGGCAGCGGGGTTCAGGCGGCGGCCTTGAAGTCGGAGACCGAGAAGTATCGGGTCGCCACGGAATTGCGCACGTCCTCGTCATGGAAGATGCCGACCATCGCGACGCCACGGCCGAGAGCCGCCTTGATCAGGTCAACCACGATGGCGCGATTGGCTGCGTCGAGGGATGCGGTCGGTTCATCGAGCAGGAGGACCGGATAATCGCATATGAAGCTACGCGCGATGTTCACACGTTGCTGCTCGCCGCCAGAGAACGTCGCCGGAGGGAGCGCCCAGTGCCCCTCCGGGAGCCGAAGAGCGCGCAGCATCGTGCAAGCGCGTTCATGGGCGATTTCGCGGGATACGCCGTTCGCCAGCAGCGGCTCCATGACGAGATCCATGGTGGCGATGCGGGGGATGACGCGCAGGAACTGGCTGACATAGCCAAAGGTGTGCTTCCGGAGATTGGCCAGGACGTGCGGCGGGGCGTGGGTGATGTCCACGAGAACGCCTTCGTGACGGACATGCACGGAGCCGCCTGACGGCAAGTAGTTCCCGAACAGCGTGCGCATGAGCGTCGACTTGCCGACGCCGCTGTCGCCGGCCAGCACAACGCATTCTCCGGGGAGAACCTCAAGGTCGAGGCCATCGAACACGGGGATGTTCATCCCGCCCCGATTATGCAGCGTAAACGTTTTCGACAGCGAACGGACGGCGATTGCCGGTCGAGTGATCATGATGGATTTCAAATCTGCAGAACTGAGGAAACGAGGAGCTGCGTGTAGGGATGCTGCGGATCGTCCAGTACCTGGTCCGTCAATCCGGTCTCGACCACGTGTCCGCCTTTCATCACCATGAGCCGCGCCGCCATCAGGCGTGCGACAGCCATGTCGTGTGTTACGATGATGGCGGAGAGGTCCAGATCGCGAACCAGCTCACGCAGGAGATCCAGCAGCCTGGCCTGGACAGAGACATCGAGTCCGCCGGTCGGCTCGTCCATGAAGACAAGTCGTGGCGCATGAATCAGATTGCGTGCGATCTGAATGCGTTGCTGCATCCCGCCGGAGAACGTGCGTGGTTTGTGGTCGATGCGCGATATGTCGAGTTCAACGCGATTGAGCCAGTCGATCGTCGCCTGCCGCATCCGGCCGTAGTGGCGGTCGCCGAGGTTCATGAGAGGTTCGGCGACGTTCGCACCGCCAGACACCCGCATGCGCAGACCGTCCCGCGGGTTCTGGTGAACGAAGCCCCAGTCCTCACGCTGCACACGGCGGCGGTCCGGCTCGGACAGTTCATGGATATTCGCGAGACCGTGCCGGCGCGTCTTGAACTGGACACCGCCAGACGTCGGCGCGAGTTTTCCGGAGACGCAGTTGAGCACGGTTGTCTTTCCGGACCCGCTTTCGCCAACGATACCCAGTATTTCACCTGGCCGCAGATCGAACGAAACGTTCTCGCAACCGATGATGGCACCATATCTCTTGGTGAGACCTTCAACGCGCAGGAGAGGGGTATCGTCCGGCATGAGTGCGAGGGCGGCGCTCATGGTCTTTCTCCCCCGGTGCGGGATTGCTCAGCGTCCTCAAGGGAAAAATCGGACATGGAGCCATGATGGCCATCCGCCCGCCGTGTCGCACAATGATCGGTGTCGGAACAAATAAACATCCTGTTGCCGCTGTCGTCGAGAATGACCTCGTCGAGGTAACTTTCGTGCGACGCGCACAGAGCGCAGGCCTGAGTCCATTTCTGAACCTCGAACGGGTAGTCCTCGAAATCGAGACTCCGCACCCGCGTGTAGGGCGGAACAGCGTAGATGCGCTTTTCACGGCCCGCACCGAAGAGAAGTAGTGCGGGAGAGAGATGCATCTTCGGATTGTCGAACTTCGGAATCGGCGACGGGGACATGAGATACCGTTCATCGACGAGAACGGGATATCCGGCTCCACCGGCGATCCGGCCGAACGCCGAAATGTTCTCGTAGAGGGAAACATACTGAAGTCCGTATTCCTCGTACGCGTGCATGGCGCGCGTTTCCGTCTCGCGTGACTCCAGACCACGCAACGGCTCGGGCTGCGGCACCTGCAGTACCATGATCTGGCCTTCCCTGAGCGGGAGCTCCGGGATCCGGTGACGCGACTGGATAATGGTGGCGTCGGCGGTGGATTCCGTCGTCTCCACATCGGCGACCGTGGCGAAAAATTTTCTGATCGAGACTGCGTTTGTCGTGTCGTCGGCGCCCTGGTCGATGCACTTGTACACATCGCGGGGGCCGATCAGGGCGGCGGTTACCTGTATGCCGCCCGTGCCCCAGCCGTAAGGCACGGGCATTTCGCGCGAACCGAATGGAACCTGGTATCCGGGAATGGCGATGGCCTTGAGAATGGCCCTGCGGATCATGCGCTTTGTCTGCTCGTCCAGATAGGCGTGCGTGTAGTATGCGGCCTCGCTGGAGGCGTTGGATGCTGCAGTGTTTGTCGCGGCGTTCATTCGGCGGCCTCCTTGTGCGCGCCGAGTTCTGCTTCGCGTTGCGCGTCGAAATATTCCTGCCGCAGCTTGCGAAGGAACTGGAGGTCGGCCTGGAAATCGACGTAGTGCGGCAGTTTCAGGTGCTGCACGAAGCCCGACGCTTCGACGTTGTCGGAGTGATAGAGAACGAACTCCTCATCCTGGCAGGGCGCCGACACCTCTTCGCCGAATTCCCGCACCCGCAACGCCCGGTCGACGATCGCCATACTCATCGCCTTGCGCTCGCAGTGTCCGAATGTGAGGCCATAGCCACGGGTATACTGCGGCGCCGCGCCATCCATGCTCGCAAAACCCGACAGCATGATGCACTCGGTCATCGTCAGTTCGGCGATCTCGATCGGAAAGTCGAGTTCGTCCGGCGAGAAAGATACGGCAACTTCACCGACGCGGATTTCACCGCACAAAGGGTGCGTCGAACCCCATCCGCGCTGGGAAGAATACGCGAGCGAGAGCAGGAAGCCTTCATCGCCGCGCGCCAGAGCCTGCAGGCGCTGATCGCGATCGGCGGGAAATGCCATCGGGTCGCGCGTAAGGTCGAACGGTTCGGCGTGGGCGTTGCGCGGCGCATCCACCTCAAGGAGCCCTTCGTGAGCGAACACCGATGCGATTGTCGGCAGCGTGTCCGGTGTCGGCTCGTCCGCAATCCGGGCCGCGGCCCGTGCGCTCTGGTCTCCGGCAGCGAGGCGAAAGTCCAGAAGGCGGTGCGTGTAGTCGAACGTCGGCCCGAGGATCTGGCCGCCCGGAATGTCCTTGAAGGCCGCCGAAACGCGACGGCGCACACCCATGTTTCCGGATTCGACGGGTTCCGAGAAGCCAAAGCGCGGAAGCGTCGTCCGGTAGGCGCGCACGAGGAAGATGGCTTCGGGAATGTCTCCACGGGCCTGCTTGATGGCAAGTGCCGCCAGATCAGGATCGTAGCACGACCCTTCGGCCATGACCCGATCCACCGCGAGGGACATCTGTTCGCGAATTTGAGCGACCTCGATCTCCGGCACGGATGCATCGCCGCGCCGCGCCTCAGAGAGAAGCGCGTGCGCGTTGTCGATGGCTCGCTCGCCGCCTTTTACTGCTACATATGCCAAGGGTCATACTCCTTGAAGATTCACGCGGGTTGTTCGCGGCATGGCGAACAACCGGTCACCGGCTGTGATGAACAGATCCACGCCGAACTGGAATTTCGAGACGATCTCGGCGCGCTGGCGCCAGAAGGCGGCGTCCAGCGCGGCGGGCGCTACGGTCGCGGTGCTCTGGATGCCGGGGCCCGAGAGGGTGATTGCCGCGCCGCCTTCGAGAGCGGGTGTTTCCACGATCACCGTCGTTGCGCAGTCCGGGTATTTCGCGTCGCCCTGATTGAAGATGCGCAGATCCGCGCTTGCGAGATCGTGGCAGATCACGGCGAACGCAGCGGCGGCGGGGTCTGTCACCAGTGACGCGCCGCAGTGAAACCGGAACCATGTCTCGGCTTCGCCGCCGCGGAGAGCTGGATCCAGCCAGAGCGATGCGTCCTGATCCGAAAGGGTCAGAATGACAGCCGCCGCAGCACGCGAAACACCCGGCGGCGGAGTCGGCGCCGCTGAAAGATCGTGCAGTGTTCCAGGCTGCGACATCGCGTCGAGCAGCTTTCGAAAGATGAACTGGCTTTCGCTTGTGGGGTCGGCGAATGCCGGCTTCATCCGGCTCAGGTCGAGAATCGCCGATGTCATTTGGGTTGGCGTCCTGTGACGAGTGTAAAGAATTCGACCTTGGTGGAGGCGGTCTTGCGCGCGGCGAGGCTGCGGCGATCCAGAGCCGCCTTTGCCAACGGCATGACGACGGTCTGCTCCGCGAGAGGGCGAAGGTTTTCCGATTGCATCATCGCATCGACGATCGCGGCGATGCGCGCGTGTTCCTTGTCGCGTCCTGCGGCATAGCCAACGCCGGTCTCGCCGGAATCAAGCCGCATCGCGCAACGCGTGACAGTCATCTCTCCGAGATTGAAGGACGATCCCGCGCCGCCGACACGTCCGCGCACCATCACCATGCCGGTCTCCGGCGCCCTGAGCTCAACGCCGTCCGGCGCGCACTCCAGACGGGCCCAGGCGGCCTTGATCTCCTGCGCGGGGGCTTTCGCCAGAACGCTCAGCCATTGCCGTCGGTCGAGCGCGTTCGACCCGACAACTTTTTGGGAATTTTGCATTGCTGCCTTCCAACAAGAGTAGAAGTTGTTGTATTGCTTTAATAGAGTTTATGTGATGGGTTAGTCCTGAACACAATAAGTGAAATGTGAAGTTTGGATGACTATGCATAAACTTGTCCAGGGGTAAGTAAAATGCAAAGTAACTCGAAAGTTATTCTTGATCCATCGAGCGCCTGGCGTGCCATCGCCAGTGAAATCGAGCAAAAGATAAAATCACGGGAGCTGTGTCCCGGAGACAAGCTTCCAACCGAACAGCAGCTCGCGCGGAAATACATGGTCAATCGCCACACGGTGCGCCGCGCGCTTTCGCATCTGGGTTCACGAGGACTTCTGGAATCGACACAAGGGCGCGGCAGCTTCGTCCGCAGGCCGTCGGTGGAGCTGCGCATTCAAAGGCGCACCCGCTTCAGTGACACGATGCGATCGCTCAATGCGACGTTCACGCATCACACGCTGGCGCTCGATGTTCGGCCGGCGGACTCGCGCGCAGCCGAAATTCTGCAGATCAAGGTCGGCGCGCCAATCGTCTTTCTTGAGCGTCTCTCGATTGTGAACGAGCAGCCGGTCGGAATCGGAAGGCATCGATTCAGTTTCGAGCGTCTTCCGTACTTCGCGGACATGTATCGGTCACGACAATCGGTTACGACGACGCTGCGGGACAGCGGAATTCCGGACTACGTCCGCGCATGGACGAAAGTCTATGCGCAGATGCCCACTGCAGCCGAATGCGATCTCTTGCATATGCCGAAGCATGTTCCGCTCCTGGTCACCCAGTCGCTCAATCACGACGGTCTGGGGCAACCGCTGGAGTATGGCGATGCCAGGACGGCGGCAGACCGGGCCGAACTCTGCATAGAGCCGGAGCCGACGCCCCAGATCGCGGAGGTGCTCGGCGCCCCCCGGCCCGGTGATCAAGAACCTGCTGTTGATTGAGGAAAAGATGAGTCTCGTACTTTCCAATGCAAGAGTCGTTACGCCGGAAGCGGACGTCCTTGGCGGCGCCGTCATCGAGCGTGGACGTATCGTGGAGGTCCTTCCTGGAAGGAGCGTCCACGGAGAAGATCTCGAGCAGGATTTCCTCATTCCAGGAATTGTGGATCTCCATACCGACAATCTGGAGAAACACTTCTTTCCGAGGCCCAAGATCGACTGGAATCCGGTGTCCGCGGCAGTGGTGCATGACGGGTTGTGCATATCGGTGGGCGTCACCACCGTCTTCGACAGCCTGAGCGTCGGTTCATTCGGCTTTTCGGAGTCACGGAAACAGGACAATCTCGGACGATTGGCGGGGGGACTTCTGGCCGCATCGGACGGCGGCCTGTTGAAGGCGACCCACCGGCTCCACTGGCGTTGCGAGACGACATCCGAACAACTGACGAGCATGCTCCCGCCCCTGTTCGACAACGATCTTACCGGCCTCATGTCGCTGATGGATCACACACCAGGTCAACGCCAGTACCGGAACCTGGACCGATTCCTGACGATGTGGCGTGAGGAAGGGGAGAGTGAAGCGGAAATCGACCGGCGACTTGCGACGATGCGGTCGCGGCAGATCGAGTATGGTCCTGCCAACAAGGCGCTCGTATCGGATCTCTCTCTCGCTGCGGGCATTCCGCTTGCAAGTCACGACGATGAAACAACAGCGCATATCGACGAAGCAGTACAACTCGGCGCAACCATCGCCGAGTTTCCGGTTACCGACGCGGCCGCGGCGCAGGCGCGCGCGCGCGGGATGACGATCGTCATGGGTGGTCCCAATCTGGTTCGCGGCGGCTCCTACTCGGGGAACATTTCCGTATCGGACGTGGCGCACGCTGGATATCTTGACGCCATTGCTTCCGACTATGTGCCGCGCAGTCTGATCGAATGCGCATTCCGGTTGGCGCAGGCGCCGTTCGATTGGCCATTGCCACGGGCTATTGCGACCGTGACGCGTGCGCCCGCTCAGGCGGCTGGCTTTGGGGATCGCGGAGCGATTGCGCCCGGCATGCGCGCTGATCTTGTGCGCGTCAGGATCGTGGACGGCCTGCCGGTTGTCCGTGGCGTATGGGTCGCAGGCGAACGGGTTGGATGATCCGCGTCGTCACACTGAACTTCTGGAAGGACGAGGGCGACCTTGGCGCGAGGCTGCCTTTGATCGCCAGCGGGCTGGTCGGCCTGGCGGCCGATATCGTTTGCTTGCAGGAAGTCTACGCGGATGCCGATATGTGCGTCGGGCGATATCTTGCCCGGGAACTCGGGCTTTCTCTGGCGGCGCATCCGGCGCGCGCCAAAGTGCGAAACGGCCAGGCTTCCACATCGGGCCTCGCGATTCTGACATCCTGGAGGATCATGGCCGCCGAGGCGCATGAACTGCCTATGCACGAAGCCGACGGTCAGCGTCTGGCCCAGCTTGTCGAAGTCTTGTCTCCCCAGGGGCGCCTCGGCGTGCTCAATCTCCATCTGTCCCATTTGCGCGACGACGTCGGCGTCGCAGCGCGCGCTCGACAACTCGACGCCGCAGCAGCGTGGGCGCAACGCGACGGACGACGACCTCTGGTCATCGCGGGCGATTTCAACGCCGGCGTGGATGCCCCGGAGGTCAAGCAGTTCGTGCGGCGATACGATGCGGACTTTGGCACGGATGCGTCCGCCCTTGCGTCATCCACGCTACGCTGCCGAGCGAACGCGGCGGTCGACCACGTGGCGCTCGTGGGCGGCGGGTCGCGCTGGCATGTCTGCGCACGCGACACCGTGTTGACGGAGGTTGATCCCGTCAACGGCGTCTGGCCAAGCGATCACTTTGGAGTCCTGGCGACGCTTGCGTCGCAGCCTTGACGGACAACTTTCTGATCGGTCGACGCATTGTCTGTCAGGCGCGATCAGAACTGACACAATGCGGGCGCACTTGACTTCGCTTCCCGGCAATCCGTCGCACAAGGTCTTCTGACCTTCAGAGGCTCATGAATATGGCGCGTTCAACAAGCAGAAGCGTTACCTGGCGCGACGTGATGTCGCTTTGTGCAGGGTACTGGTTTCGCGAGCCGGCGACGTTATTTTCAGTCGCAATTCTGCTGGCGGGCCTCGTCACGTCAGAGCTGGTGACGCCGATACTTCTCGGCGAGGTCGTGGGATCGATCGGCGCTAGGGCGGCTGTCGCCGCATCTCTGGTCCTGCTGGGGGGTGTCGCTGTGTCCATGGGCGCTCAGGTGGTCCTGAAGCAGATCCTCGATCGTGTCTGGAACGGGTACGCCGCGCGCAGCATGCAGCGCATCCAGATGGATGCGTTCGGCCGCGTGCAGCGATTTTCCGCAGACTGGCACGCCAACACGTTTGCAGGCGCAACCGTGCATCGTCTTTCTAGGGCGCGCTGGGCGCTGGACATGATCGGGCAGATTGTCTGGATACGGCTCGCAACGCCAATCCTGCTGACCATCGGGCTCGGTGTGGCATTGTTCTTTCGGCTGCCCGCCGCCGGCGCCGCGTTCTTCCTGGTCGTTCTCATCTACGTGGTCGTAAGCCTTGTCATCGCGACCATGTGGGTGCGTCCGGCCAATCTCGTCGCCGCAGCAGCGGACTCGCGCCTTACCGGCTCGGTGGCGGACTGCATCACGAACAACGCTGTCGTGAAGGCGTTCGGGGCGGAGGTGCGGGAAGACGATCACATCGGCGAAATCGCCAATCACTGGAGAGACGTGGCCGTGCGGTCCTTCAACCGTGCTACGGACATGGGTGCGGTCCAGCAGGGAATCTGGGTGGTGTTGCAGATCGGCGTGCTCGGCCTCCTCGTCGTGGGAAGGGAGGGCGTCACTGCTGGCGACATCACTTTCACTATCGCGGCGAGCTTCCAGCTGGCGGGCCATCTGCGCAGCGTCGGCGGCGACATCCGGGTGCTGCAGCGCGCCTTTGGCGAGTTTGCCGATGCGGTGGAGTTCCTGCGCCTGCCGCTCCAGGTCTCGGACCAGTCGTCGGTCAGACCAATGGCGAGAGGCGCCGGAGAGATCGTCTTTGACAACGTAACCTTTCGCTATGGGCAGTCCGATCACCTCTATTCGAGCTTCTCCATCCGTATCGCGCCCGGGGAGAAGGTGGGGCTCGTGGGGCCATCCGGCTCGGGCAAGTCGACGTTCGTCAAGCTCTTGCAGCGCCTGTACGACGTCAATGGCGGAGCGATCCGTATCGATGGCGCCGACATCGCCTCGGTGGCCCAGGCCGAACTGCGTCGGTCCATAGCCATCGTGCCACAGGATCCGTCGCTCTTTCACAGGTCGTTGTCCGGCAATATCGCCTACGGCCGGCCCAGTGCGAAACCAGAGGAGATTGTGGAAGCCGCCAGGCGCGCGCGTGCTCATGACTTCATTTGCCGGTTGCCTGACGGGTACGACACGCTGGTCGGCGAGCGCGGTGTGAAATTGTCGGGTGGCGAACGTCAACGGGTGGCGCTCGCACGGGCGTTTCTGGCGGATGCGCCGATCCTTGTGCTCGACGAGGCGACCTCAAGCCTCGACACGATCACTGAGCGCCAGATCCAGGACGCCATCGAGGAGTTGATGCGCGGCCGCACGACCATCGTGATCGCGCACCGACTCTCCACCGTGCGCGCCATGGACAGGATACTTGTGTTCGATGAGGGGCGTGTGGTCGAGCAGGGCGCGCATGCCGAACTCATTTCGCGACCGCAGGGCAGATACCGTGATCTGCATCTGCTGGAGCGGGATCTCGGCAAGATTGCATAATCGGTTGCGAGGATGAGGTGAAAGCCGGCGTATTCACAATACTGGGCCGCGCGGACTCCTCCGCCGTCGCGCGCGTTATGTGGACGGTCGGCGAACTCGGCCTTCCTCATCGCAGACTGGACCTCGGCGGCAAATTTGGCGGCCTTGATGATCCGGCTCATCGCGCGCTCAATCCCGGCGGACGCATCCCGACGCTGGTGACGCCCGGCGGCGAGGCGTTGTGGGAATCGAATGCGATCATCAGATACCTGACGTGCACGTACGCGCGCGGCGCCATGTGGCCGGAAGAGCCGCTCGCACGAGCGGAGGCCGAGGCATGGATGGACTGGTCGTCGACCTTTGGCGGCGCTGTCGGGCGAATGCGTACGACCTATCGAGCCGCCGGCGCGACCGTCGAGTCCTGCCGCTCAACCGTGTTCGGGGAATTGCCTGCAGTGCGCATTCTGGAGCAGAGGCTTGAGGGCCGGCGATTTGTTGTGGACGACAGTCTGTCGATTGCCGACCTCTCGCTCGGCGTCATGGCGCATCGGTACGCGCGGATTCCAGACGCTCTCGAGCTTCCCGCGACACCCAATATCTCCAGCTGGCTCGACCGTTTGCGCGACCGGCAGGCCTTTCAGGACCATGTGGTCAAGGCCGTGACGGTGCGCGCGCACAAGATCGGTGGCTGAGGGCGCTGCCCGACAGCTCTGTTCGAGCCCGCATTGCGAACACAGGCGGAAAAAAGCAGGGCCCGCTCCGGTTGGAGCGGGCCCTGCCCATCTGGTCTGTATCGGGAGGTCGATCAGAAGTTGGCGCGCACGCCAATCATGAAGCGCCGTCCGAAGCTCTCGACTTCGTAGGGGCGATCTTCCTGCGCCTGATAGCGAACGCCGTACTCGTTGAAGATGTTCACGGCGTCGAAGTACAGGCTGACGGCGTCGGTGGCCTGGTAACGCGCGGAGAAATCCAGCCGTTCGGTCGCGTCCCAGTAGAGGTTCGCGTTCGCCGCGCTGCCGCTCGGGAAAACCTCGTCGAGCCAGTCTGTGCGGTACTGGTACACGAGCCGCGCCGACAGGCCATACTTCTCGTAGAAGAGGGTGGCGTTGTAGATGCGGTCGGATGTGCCTGGGAATTCGACGCTGGAGAAAGTTCCGTCGCCGTTAGGTGCGTCGAACTCACCCGTATTGAGCGCGATGCTGCCCTGGAACCCGAAGCCGGACAGCCATCCAGGGAGGAAATTCCAGGGATGGTAGTAGGTCAGTTCCACGCCGGTCAGGGTGCCGTCTCCGCCGTTGACGGTCGAGGAGAGCGTGTAGTTCGCGCGGTTGATGCCGCCGCTGTCGTAGCGGGCGTCGCCGACGATCTGGCCGGAGTCGAACAGCGTATCCTTGACTTCACGGTGATAGGCGCTGATGGCGAGAATGGACGCAGGCGCGAAGTACCACTCGGCGGAAACGTCGAGACCGTAGGCCTTTTCTGGCACAACGAACGGATTGCCGCCCGTGATCGTCTGGTTGGAGTCGTTGACCGAAACCGTCGCCTGCATGTCGCTCAGGCTGGGCCGCGCCTGGCCGCTGATCAGCGCACCGCGCAGCTTGACTTCGTCTGAGAGGTCGAAGCTGTAGTGCAGGCTCGGGAAGTAGGCGACTTCGTCGCTGGAGAGGTTCAGCGGCACGAGGCCCTGAGCGAGAAAGCCCTTCGTATCGATCTCGGTCTGTTCGACGCGGACGCCGGCGAGCAGGGTGTGACGATCCCATTTCCAGCGGTTCTGGGCGTAGGCGGACTTGACCGTTTCTTCGACCGTGTTGATGGAGCGCGGGTCCGTTCCGAAGACGGCAATGTTCGCGCCGGCCGCGTTGGCGGTTCTTGCTGCCGCCATCAGGGCGCCAAGCTGATCGATCATGGCTTCCGAGCGCACGTAGGTGCCGAGATAGCCGAAATCGAAGTTCGTATCCCACGCGGCGTTGGAGACGAACGCACCCGGGGTCCAAGGGAGGCCCAGCGCGGTCGATTGCGTCACGAGATTGAAACCCGAGGCGTTGTTCGAGGCGACCGTTCCATCAGGACGTACGAGGGCGGTCAGGCTCCCGTCCTGGCTGCGGCTGTCCATCTGGAAACCCGCGCTGAAAGTGGCGTCAGCGCCCAGGTTGTTCCAGTCGCGCTGGACATCGCCCTTGTAGGTCCATGCTTCCGTTTCGAGCGTGGAGCTAAATTCGGTCGCGTAGTAGACATTGCCGAGCACGTCGTTCACGGACGCGAGGATCGCGGGGCCTCGCACGAAACCGCCTGCGCCGTTGCTCACCGTGCTGTACAGCGTGATGTTCGGAATGCCGCCGGCAACGGCGTTTACGTTGATGTGCATTGACGGTAGCAGCGGTGCGGTGGCTGCTGTTGTTGCGTTGAGCACGTTGGACGTCGTGCGGATGACACCTGGGGTGTAGGTGTTGAACTCGGTGGTCGTGTAGGCGACGTTCCAGTCCGCCTTCCAGCCGCCAAGCTCGTGCTCGCCGTGCAGGACGGTGTAATACACGCCGTTCGAGTAGATGCCGTCTTCGTAAGCGGCTTCCTGCGGCACGCCGACGAGATCCGCCGTCTGGAAGTTGCGCGTGCCCGAGAGTGCGCGGCTGAACTGCCAGCGATACTGGTTGCGCTCCTCGAAGTCGTTGAATTCGGTCTTGAGGTGGCTCAGCGAGAACCGGTGGTCCGGGGAGGGTTCGAACTCGAGCTTCGCCGAATACGATTCGGTCTGCCGTTCGATCACGTACTTGGTTATGCGCAGCTGCGACATGCCGACGGCGTCGAACCGCGGTTCGGAGTTGTCTGTGTGCTGCTCGAAGGCGAAATGCGACCCGCTGACGCTGAGGCCGAACATGTCGTTCGCCCACGAGAGCCGCGCGGCGTACTGCTTGGTCGGCGCATCGCCGAGATCGCCCATGCCGTAGCCACCGTCCACGTAGGCATGGAGGCCGGTATTGGCCATCGGCGAGTAGGTCACGATGTTGACGCGGCCCGCGAGCGCTTCGGCGGGCATTTCCGGCGTCAGGGTCTTGTTGAGTTCAAGCTGGCTGATCTGCACGGCCGGAACGGAGTCGAAACGGAAGATCCGGTCTTCCGCGCCGAGGACGTTGATGCCGTCGAGGGACACGGCTGACCAGCGGGTCGGCGCGCCGCGGACCTGGATATAGCGTTCCTGACCCTGGTCGCGCTGAACGCCGACGCTGGGAAGGCGCGAGAGTGCGCCTGCTGCAGTGGCGTCCGGAAAGCGGCCGATCGTGTCGGCGGCGATCACGTTGACGATGTTGTCCGCTTCACGCTGGATTTCGAGCGATCGCGCAAGGCTGTCCCGGATGGGGGTTGCGGTGACGACGATTTCGTCTTCCGCGGCCGCCGTGGCGTCCGCTATTGTGCTGGTCTGCGCGTTCGCTGTCGTTGCGAAGGGCGCGGCCAGCGCCGACCAGAAAAAGGCTGCCTGGGCGAGTAGCTCCAGCTTGCGGCGAAAAATCATTGAGACCCCCGTAGATCGCGGCACATGCGACGGGGTCGTTCTATTTTCCGACGTTAACGGTTTGAGGTAGCCACCGTGAATTTTGCCCACGCGCAAGGCAACAGATCAGTGATTTTCGGGAACAACACGGTGCAGATGTCGAACAACCACGAAGTTGTCGGAAATTGAGGTGTTCGTTGACTGGTTTGAGGCGACTTCCATGCGCCCCGGTTCGTCGCGTCCGATCCGCAAGCGCCGACGGGAACCGATGAGCGGATCGCTGTGTGGGGAGAGCGCGGCCCAAATTGAGCACAGCGAGACGAGGCGCCCCAGGCGGCATTTCGGCAGTTTCGGAAACTGGGCGCGAAACTGGGCACAGCGCGCGCCCGAAGGCGAAGAAAACTGGCTGAAACCCATGGGGGACATGGTGCCGCTTAGGTGACTCGAACACCTGACCCCCGCATTACGAATGCGGTGCTCTACCGGCTGAGCTAAAGCGGCGCCGCCCGACCAGATCAAGTCTGGCGAGAGCCGGGGTTCTAGCGGGGGTCGCGGGCGCCCGCAAGCCGCCGTTGCTACCCGGTTGCTGCTACTCGGCCGCCTCTTCGCGGTACCCGCCGTCGTTAGCGGTCCAGGCGGACTGGTCCCCGGCGGAGGCGCCGCGCAGGGCGGCCGGCAGGGCCAGCACCGAGCCCGCGCCCACATCGCGCCCGCCGCGCTCCATGCGCGGGTGGATGAGCTGGCCGGCGTCGCCGAACATGTAGACGAGGCGCGCCCAGTCGGTGTCGTCGTAGAGGAACGCGGGGCCTTCCGGATCGAGATCCGTCCAGTCGGCCTCGCGCGGCGCGACAGACGCCTGCGCCAGCCAGCGGCGCGCGCCTTCGTCGTCATTGCGGCCTTTGCACACGCCCGCGAACAGATTGCAGATCCGCGACGAGGGGTTCTCGCGGTAGGCCTGCTCGAGATTGTCCCACGCGCCCTGCCAGTTGAGCTGCTGCATGGCGATCTCGGCGGCGATGATGCGGCTCTCGCGGTGATCTGGCTTCAGCTCGACGAGGCCCATCATGCGGCGCTGGCGGTCGACTGGCGGTTCGTCGGACTTGATGTCGCGATAGGCGTGCGCGATGGCCGGGTGCGGCGCGGTTTCCCACGCCTCTTCCAGCACCGCCTGCGCTTTCCACGCCTTGCCTTCCATCACCAGCAGGCGTGCGGCGATGGCGGCGGCGGGCGCAAAGCCCGGCGCGAGGCGTACGGCGCGCTGCGCCATCTCGGACGCCTTCTCGGGCTGGCGTTCGCGCTCGAACTTATGGGCGGCGGCGCTCAACAGCACGGCGCGACGGCGGGTCGCGGCCTTCGGCTCGACGAGCTTGCGCTTTTCGCCTTCCTCAAGCGTCTCGATGGCGCCTTCCCACGCGCCAGCCTGCACCTGCAGTTCAAACAGCGTCGTGAACGGCCACGTGGCGGACTTCGACAGGCGCAACGCGGCTTCGGCGTGCGACATGGCGCTGATGCGGTCGCCGCGCTTCAGCGCCGCCTGCAGCAGGCCCTTGCGGCCGAGGATCTCGGTGTCCTCGTTCTGCAGCATGCCGGAATAGGCGCGTTCCGCGGCGGGCACGTCGCCCGCGACTTCCGCCGCGCGGGCCTCGAGCAATTTCGCAAGACGCGGCTCTTCCACGAGTTCGGCGGCCTTTTCCGCGTGCTTGCGCGCTTCGTCGAACTCGCCGGCTTCCGCCGCGATCAGGCCGAGCGCGAGCGATTCCTGGCCCTTTTTGCGCTTGGTGATGAGATTGGCGCGACCGATCCGTCCCGGCGCATCGACCAGAACCATCAGGAAACGCAGCACCGGCAGCAGCACCGCGAAGAACAGCGTCACCGCGATCACCGCGAAGAGCGCGCTCGTCTTGATGGTGGTGCCGAACCACTCGATTTCCACGCGTCCCGGAGAGGTCGCCGCCTGGAAGGTGAAGAGCGCGGCGATGACCGCGACGATGAGAAGGGCGGCGACGCGGATCATGAGGAGCGGCCTCGCGAGAGTTCGGCGCGGATCGCGGCGAGCCGCGCGTCGATTTCCAGACGCGCGCGGGCGCGTTGGACCCAAGGCCCCGCGACCTGCGCGGCGGGGCCGGTGAGACGGGAAAGCTCGGCGACCGCGCCGGCGATGTCGTCGCTGGCGAGACGGCCGCTGGCGCGCTCCACCATGCCGACGGGCGTATCGCCTTCACCGGTGCGCTGGATCGTCACGAACTGCGCGAGAAACGCCTGCACGCGGCCCCAGAAGCCGGCGCCGGAGGCGCTGATGCGCGCGGCGCGCACCACGTCGTCTTCCATCGAGGCGAACTGTTCCTTCAGCTCCTGGCGCGACGGCGCGCCGGCGCGGGCGAGCGGCGCGAGCGCCACGATGTTGGGATCGCCGGGGAGAATGGTTTCGAGAGTTGCGAACGCTTGTTCAAATGGTCCCGATGCGCGCGCGGCTTCCGATGCAGCGGCCACCGCGAAGGCGGCGCGTGCGGCGATAGCGGCGGATTCCGATTGCGCGCGGATGGTGTCGGTGTCGGCCTGCAGGCGCTGCACCTGCGCGGCCATGGCCGCGAGATCGGCGCCGCCGATGCGGGTCTGCAGGCCGTTGACGGTTTCCTGCAGCGAGATGATGCGCCCGGTGATCGCTGCGCCGTCTGTGCCGCCGGTCGCTGTCTCGACGGCGGCGAATTTCGATTCAAGCTGGCGCAGGCGTGCATCGACTGGTCCGAGATCGGCAGCGCCATCCGCGACGCTCAGTTTGCCCGGGCCGATGCTGTCGAGCGCCGGGCCGAAGACGGCCGAACGCGATGCGATGGCCCCCATGCCCGCGCCAGCGAACGCCGCCACGACGGACAGGGTGATCGCCGTGCCGATGCCGACGCTGTTGTCGCCGGACGATTCGCGGCGCCGTGACCGCTTGCGGTCCGCCGGCTCCCATTCAGCGTCGATCGGCTCGTCGCGACCGCGTTCTGCCTGATCGCTTGCGCTCATAGTCACCCCTGCAGTTGCCCAGTCGGCTGCCAAGTCGGCTGCCCAGTCGACGCGATTCCCCGCCGATTCGGCTCGCCCTCATTATAGGTGTTCGCCAGCGGCGAGACTTAAATTTCCACAGGAACTGCGGGGACAAGCGCCAGAAGAGTCGCCTCGCGTGGCTCTTGGGCCGCAACGACTGCGCGCCATTCGCGCACGCGCGCGGCGGTCGCCACGGCGTCACTCAGGCACAGCGCCGTGATTCGGTTCAGGCGCGCTTGCGGTTTCGCGCAACGGGCGAATGCCTGGGCGGCGCGCGCGCTGTGAAACAGGATGATGTCGATCATGGGCGGATCGGCCGCGAGCGCCGCTTCGAGGTCGGGCGGCAGCGCTTCGGCCGCCACCGCGCGGTAGAAGATGCGGCGATCCACCGTGAAACCAAGCGCCTCCAGCGCGCCCATGAGATCGCCAGCGAGGTCCGCGCCCGCCGCGTGCAGGAGGGGGCCAGCGTCCGGTCGCGCGGAGGCGGCGACGAACGCTGCAAGCGCGCCGACGTCGCCGCCCGCCACGCGGACGTCGGCGAATCCTTCAACCCGCGCCGCATCGCCGGTGGCGTCCCCGACGCAATAGGCGGGCAGGGCGCGATCTGGCGTCACGCGTGCAAACGCCGCCACGCCGTTGGCGCTGGTGAACAGAACGGCTTGAAACCCCGCGATGTCCGTGCTCACCGCGACCGGCTCGATCGTCAGCAGCGGCGTGACGATCGCTTCGCACCCCATCGCGCGAAGACGCGATGCGGTCTCCGATGCGCCCGGTTCCGCGCGGGTGACGAGCACGCGCGCCATGCCCGTCAGTCGCGCACGATCTTGTCGCCCGCTTCCGCGCGGATCGACCGGCCGAGACGATCGCCCAGCGTGATGGCGGCGCCAAGCAGATCGGCGGTGCGCGGGATCGTCTCGCTGCGCCGCCAGCATTGCGCGCCGTCGGTCGTGAGCGCCTCGCCGAGAAACGCGAGGCCGGTGTCTCCGAGCGTTGCGTGTGCAGCGATAGGCGTGCGGCACGAGCCGTCGAGCGCTGCCAGAAACGCCCGCTCCGCCGCCGTTTCGATGGCGCCGGCCTTGTCTTCGAGCGCTTCGAGAATGCCGCGCATTTCGGCGTCATCCGCGCGCGCCGTCACCGCGAGCGCGCCTTGTCCAGCGGCGGGCGGCATCGCGACCGGATCGACGAGACTTGCGACGCGATCCGCGAGACCGAGGCGTTCAAGGCCCGAAAGCGCGAGGAAGGTCGCGTCGAATTCGCCCTCCTCGATCTTGCGCAAGCGCGTCTCCACGTTGCCGCGCAATGTCTTCACGACGAGGTCCGGCCGCGCGTGCAGCAGTTGCGCCTGGCGGCGCAGGCTCGCCGTGCCGACGACAGCGCCCGCGGGCAGGTCCGCGAGCGTCTTCGCCTTGAGGCAGATGAAGGCGTCGCGCGGATCGGCGCGTTCCGGAATGCAGGCGAGCACGATGCCGTTCGGCAAGCGCGTGGGCAGATCCTTCAGCGAATGCACCGCCATGTCGATGCGGTGGTCGAGCAGCGCTTCGTCGAGTTCCTTGGTGAAAAGGCCCTTGCCGCCGGCCTCGATGAGGCGGCGGTCGGTGATCTTGTCGCCGGTGGTCATCACCGGGAACAACGGGACGCGGTGATCCTGCTCGTTCGGCTCGAGCTTCAACGCCTCGGCCACGCGCGATTGCACGCGGCGGGTCTGCGTCATCGAGAGCGGCGAAGAACGTGCGCCTATGCGGTAAATGCGTGTCATGACTTGGCGTGAACCCAAATTCGCGCCAGCTATCGGGCGCACATGCCAGTGAAGCAACCCCTCTTACCCCCGGCGACGGTCCTCGGCATCGAGACGAGCTGCGACGAAACCGCCGCGGCGGTCGTGCGGCTCGCTGATGGGCGGGTGGAGGTGCTCGCCGACGTGGTCTGGACCCAGATCGAGGAACACGCACCCTATGGCGGCGTGGTGCCGGAAATCGCCGCGCGCTCGCACGTGGAAAAGCTCGACGCGGTGATCGCCTCGGCCATGGCGCAGGCGGGTCTCGGTTTCGCCGACCTCGATGGCGTCGCCGCCACGGCGGGGCCGGGGCTAATCGGCGGAGTGATGGTTGGGCTGATGACGGGCAAGGCCATCGCGCTGGCGCGCGGGCTGCCGCTGATCGCCATCAATCACCTTGAAGGGCATGTGCTGTCGCCGCGCCTCGCGGCGGATCTGCCGTTTCCCTACCTCCTGCTGTTGGCCTCGGGCGGGCATTGCCAGTTTCTGGCGGTGGAGGGGCTGGGGAGGTACCGGCGGCTCGGCTCTACGGTCGACGATGCGGCGGGCGAGGCGTTCGACAAGGCGGCCAAGGTGCTCGGCCTCGGATTTCCAGGCGGGCCGGCGGTGGAGCGGGCTGCGCGGACAGGCGATCCCGCACGGTTTCCACTGCCGCGGGCTTTCCTGGGACGGCCGGGCTGCGACCTCTCCTTCGCCGGGCTAAAGACCGCCGTGCTGCGGACGGCGCAGGCGATGCCGGCCATGACCGATCAGGATCGCGCCGATCTGGCGGCGAGCTTCCAGGCGGCGGTCGTCGATGTGATCGCGGACCGGGCATGGAACGCGTTGACCATGGCCGGCCCGGGGACCGAGCGCCTCGTGGTTGCGGGTGGCGTCGCGGCGAACGGGCCGCTGCGAGCGCGGCTGGAGGCGCTGGCGGCTGAACGGGACGTGGAATTTTTCGCGCCGCCCCTACGCTACTGCACCGACAACGCTGCCATGATCGCGCTGGCGGGGGCGGAGCGGCTCGCGGCGGGGCTGATCGATGGGCTCGATGCGCCGGCCCGGGCGCGCTGGCCGCTGGACGCCGCCGCAGCTGCGGAACGGCCAGTCCACACACCTGGCCGCAAGGGCGCGAAGGCCTGAAACCCGGGCGGCAAGAATCAGAAAGGGCGGGCAGCCGTATCGCTGCCCGCCCTATCTTCACGGTCTCTGGTCGTGCGTCGTGGGGCCTATCAGGCCATCACGAACGCGGCCATTTGCAGGAGCGGCGTGGCCGCAGCCGCAAAGACCACCGCGGCGACGATGATCGCCAGCGCACGAAGGGTCTTCGGGTTCAAATCCTGGCTCATGGTGAAGCCTCCTCTATTTTGCTGCATTTGCGAACGTCTGCAGCGAGACGGGTTATGACGCATCGCCAAAATTCGCGAAACACCCGAGTTGGTGGGCCAGTTATGCGGAATTGCATGTTACATGGCGTACAGATCTGCAATTTCAACGAATCTGGATCGATTTGATCCGTTTACGCGTATTTCGCAACCGCAGCATGATCGGTCGATCTTCAGCCCGCCAAGCTGCGAATGATCTCAATGGCGGGCAGTACGACGAAGCTGCCGGCGGCGACAGCGATGAGAACGGTGCCGAACTGGTGAAAGTAGGCGGCGGCTTTGCGGGCGGTCATGTCGGGTCTCCTGAGAGAGATATTGGGGGACGCAGGAGCGGTCAGGCGATGACAGCGCCGGCCGCCTGGAAGAGCGGCAGCATGGCTGCGGCGACCGCGATGAAGCCGAGCACGAGCGCGCTCAGGCGCAGCGACATCGGCAGGTTCGATTGGGTCGGGGTCATGGCTTCGTCTCCGGGGCGGCGTCATCGCCGTGACCCTTATATGACACGAAGCTATTCGATGATCAATGAATAAATTCGATTTTGTTCAATTTTTCTCTCAAGCGTCGACTCGCGCCTTCGGCGACGCCGCGCTCCGTGCTTCCGGGCGGGCGTAGAGCCCGTTCAGGAGGAGGTCGAGAACGCCGCCCAGTTCGCGCTCGAGCTTGGGTAGGGTCAGCTGGCTGAAGAGCTGCGGGATCGAGAACTTCACCGTGGCGGACTGCAGCATCTCGGCGATGAACTCGTAGTCGCCGGTCATGAACAGGCCCTGATCGGCGCCTTCTTCCAGCAGCGCCGAAAGGAACACGCGGTCGTGGGCCAGCTGCTCGTTGGAGAACATGGGTCGTTCCCGGCCTAGCACCTCGGCCACTTCCAGGATTTTCGCGTTCTCGTGGAAGAGATTGTAGTTGTCCCGCATGCGTTTGAAGAAGATTTCGCGCAGGCGTTCGTCCGGCTGGATGTCCTTGCGGCGTGCGATGGCGGCGCTTTCCAGCTGGTTTTCCGAATAGTGCCGGCGCGCCATCGCCTCGGCGATGTCGATCTTGGCCTCGAAGAAGCGATAGATGTTGCCGGGCGACATTCCACAATCGGCGGCGATTTCCGCCATCGTGGTTTTGCCGTACCCATAATGCTTGATGCGAGTCATCGCAGCGTGGAGGATGCGTTCGCGGGTCTCAGCTTTCTCGTCCATGAAGTCCACCTTACGCTTTGTGAATTGAACGATCAATGAAGAGTTCAATCGAATCAGACGACCTGCAGCGGATCGGCGTCCTGGGCGGCGGCGCCTGGGGGACAGCTCTTGCCCAAATCGCCGCCGGTGCGGGGCGGGAGGTGCTGCTGTGGGCCTTCGAGCCCGACGTGGTCGCCGCGATCAACGAAACCCGGGAAAATCCTCTCTATCTGCCCGGCCACAGGCTTGACGACCGAATCCGCGCCACGACCGACATGACCGCGCTCGCCGGGATGGACGCGGTTCTCGCGGTGACGCCTGCCCAGCATCTGCGGCCGACGCTGAAACGGCTCGCCGGCCATCTGCCTTCAGGCATGCCCATCGTCCTGTGCGCCAAGGGGATTGAGCAGGGCTCCCTGGCGCTGATGACGGAGGTGCTGGCGGCGGAGGCGCCGGACGTGCGGGCTGCGGTTCTTTCTGGGCCCGGATTCGCGCGGGACGTCGTGCAGGGCCTGCCGACGGCGACGACCATCGCCTGTCGCGACCCCGCGCTTGGCGCGGCGCTTGTCGCCGCCATCGGACGTCCAACTTTCCGGCCCTATCTCACCGATGATCTCATCGGCGCTGAGATCGGGGGCGCTGTGAAAAACGTGATCGCCATTGCCTGCGGGATCGCCGAGGGCCGCAAGCTCGGCGATGGCGCCCGCGCGGCGCTCATCACCCGCGGGTTCGCGGAACTCTGTCGGCTCGGCCTCGCGCTCGGGGGGCGGCAGGAAACGCTGTCGGGCCTGTGCGGTCTCGGCGATCTGGTGCTCACCTGCTCCAGCCTCACGTCGCGCAACATGTCGCTCGGCGCAGCGCTCGGCGAAGGGCGTTCGGCGGCCGATGTGCTGGGCGAGCGGCGCTCGGTGGCCGAAGGCGCGGCGTCGGCGCCGGCGGTGGTGGCGCTGGCGGCGAAGCACGGCATCGAAATGCCGATCTGCGCGGCGGTGGACGCCGTGATCGCTGGGCGCATCGATGTGGACGCGGCGATCGTCGCGCTGCTGGCGCGCCCGTTCCGGTCCGAAGGCGTCTAGTGGGCGCGCCGGCGCCGATGAATCCGGCGCGACCAGCGCCGGGCGCGCTGTTGCTGCCTATCGCAGACATCGGCGACCCCGAAGCACGCGCGGTCGATTTCCGCTCGGGCGATGCGCTCTTCTCGCTCGTCATCGTGAGACGCGGCGACCTGATCGTCGCCTATGAGAACGACTGCCCGCACGCGCGCCAGCCGATGGAGCGGCCGGATGGACGGGTGGTGATGCTGGAGCGCAAGTATCTCGTCTGCTCGGCGCACGGCGCGAGTTTTCGCCTTGAGGACGGCGTCTGCGTCGGCGGGCCCGCACGGAGCGGACTAGCGCCGTTCCCGGTCCAGACGCGCAATGGCGTGATCTACGCCGCCTAGTCCTTTTTTTCGACGGTCTCGGCCGGCGGGGTGAGGTTCGGATCGACATCCACCACGCGACGTCGGCGCGAACGACCGACAAGCCACGGGATGACCCCGAGCGCGAGGAGACCCGCGCCCGCCCAAGGCAGCCACTTGGTCAGCCCGGCCATGTTGAGCAGCGGCGCAGGCGCCGTTCCGGGCTCGGCCGCCGTGTCCGCGGTGGGCGTCTTGCCTGCGCCTGCGGGGCGGGACTTCAACGTCAGCAGGCTGGGGAGATCGTAGGCCGGTTGCGGGTCGGTCCCGGCGACGTAGTCGCCATAGGCCTTGCCCGGTGCGAACGTGATCATGCGGCCGATCTCCGGCAGCGCGGCGGTGATCGTGGCGATCTGGTCGGCGCGGCCGTCGATGGTGACGCCCGCGACGCCTTCCCGGCCCAGAACGCGCTGCTCGGAGCGTACGGAACGCGCGGCTGCGTTGGCGGCCGGGTAGCGCTCTGTCCATGATGTGGCGTGGCGGACGGGATCGTGGCCCGGCAGCACCGCAAAAGCTTCAAGGCGCGGCGCGGGCGCGGGACGTGCGGCGCGGACTTCGTCCGGGAAATCCGCCTCGGTGAACCGTCCGCTGCGCTCTTCCGCGACATGGCCCAGCGGATTGTAGCTGATCACCGCACCCCAGAAGGCGTCGTCCAGCGGGCGCGAGTTGGCGGGCGCGACCATGCCGAGCACTTCGCCGGCAGGCGCCTGTGCGCCGATGCGTTGCAGGTGCGCGCGCGCTTCCGGCGCGGGCATGAAATAGTAGGTCGCCGGCACGAACAGGCGGATCGCGCCGTTCGCCAGCGGAATGTCGCCGGTGCTGCCGACCTGTTCGGGCGGGGCGGTCACGCCGCTGGGCAGCACGGTGGAGCCGTCAGGCTGGACGACGGCGCCTTGGGGCACGGCTGCGGGGCGTGCGGTGCCCTTGGGCGGCGCCGGGGGCGGGCCGGGGCCGGGGCCGTCGGCGAAGGCGAAACCGCCAAGTGCGAGACCGGCCATGACGCAAACGCCCGCCAA